>NZ_BAAAUS010000036.1:0-190329 GCF_039534065.1 Pseudonocardia yunnanensis
AGGATCACCCCGACGATCGACAGACCGAGCGCGATCTCATAGGAGATCACCTGCGCCGCGCTACGCAACGCCGCCAGCAGCGGATACGGCGACCCGGACGCCCATCCGCCCAGCACGATGCCGTAGACGCCGATCGAGGAGCAGGCCAGCACCACCAGCACGCCGACCGGCAGATCCACCAGCTGCAGCACCGTCGGCTCGCCGAAGATCGAGACCTCGCCGCCGAACGGGATCACCGAGAACGCCACGAACGCCGGAATCGTCGAAATCACCGGGGCGATGAAATACACCCGCTTATCGGCCATCACCGGCATGATGTCTTCCTTGAACGCCAGCTTGAGCCCGTCGGCGAGGCTCTGCAGCCAACCGCCAGGGCCCACCCGGTTCGGGCCCGGACGCTGCTGCATCCGGCCCACCACCTTGCGTTCCAGGTTGATCATGAACAGCGTGAGCACCACGCCGATCGCGAACAGCGCCACGACCTTCAGGATGATCAGCCAGATCGGGTCGTCCGCGAGCAGCTGCTGCGTGCGCGTCATGCCGGGCTGCGCCTGCGCGAGCAGGTTGGTCATGCCGTCACCCCCACAAGGTCACCGTGACCGGCTCCGAGAACACTGCGCAGGTGGCTCCCGGCCGAGTTGGCCGGCAGCCAGACGACCCCGTCGGGCAGGTCGGCCAGTGCCACGGGTAGCGAGACCGCACCGCGGTCGGTGCGCACCGTGGCCGGCTCACCCTCCACGAGCCCGAGCCGCTCGGCCGTGGCGGCGTTGATCCGCACGTATGCGGGCCGGGCCGTGCCCGCCAGCGCGGGCTCGTCGACGGCGAGCGCGGCCTCGTCCACCAGCTGACGCCAGGTGGCGAGCACCGCCTGACCGAAGCCGGGGCGCAGCGGCTCGACCGGCGGCACCGACGGAGCAGCGGAGGCGCCCCGTGTCGCGAGGCCGAGGCGGGCGAGCTCTCCGGCCGCGGCGGACGGCGTCTGCGTGAACAGGTCGACGTCCA
This sequence comes from Pseudonocardia yunnanensis, assembly GCF_039534065.1. Classification (NCBI taxonomy): domain Bacteria; kingdom Bacillati; phylum Actinomycetota; class Actinomycetes; order Pseudonocardiales; family Pseudonocardiaceae; genus Pseudonocardia; species Pseudonocardia yunnanensis. The sequence continues at coordinate 1,003 of NZ_BAAAUS010000036.1, forward strand.
TCTCGACGGCCAGCGTGTCGAGCACGCGGCAGTCGGGGAGCACGCCGCTCGCGTCGAGGGCGGGCCCGAACTCGCGACGCCTGCCCTCCCAGTTGAGGTAGCTGCCGGCACGCTGGGCGTCCGGAGCGACGGGGAGCACCACGTCGGCCAGCTCCGTGACGGCCGAGGCGTGCATCTCCAGGCTGACCAGGAACCCGACCTCCCGCAGCCCGGCGAGTGCGGCGGCGGGGTCGGCCAGGTCGTGCGGGTCGAGCCCGCCGACCACCAGAGCAGCCAGCTCGCCGAGAGCGGCGGCCGCGAGGATCTCGTCGGTGTCGCGGCCCGGGGTGGCGGACAGCGTGCCCGCCGCGAGGCCCCATGCCGACTCGACCTCGGCGCGCGCGGCCGCGTCGGCGACGGGGCGGCCGCCCGGCAGCAGCGTGGGCGCTGCGCCGGCGTCGAGCGCACCCCGCTCACCGGCCCGGCGCGGCACCCAGCCGACGGCGGCACCGGTGCGGGCGGCGAGCGCCGACACGGCGGAGTACAGACCGGGAACCTCGGCGGCGCGCTCACCGACGAGGATCACGCCGCCGCCGGTCAGCGCCTCGAGGACGTCCGCGGGGAGCTCCCCGAGGACTGCCGCCTCGGCGCCCGGCACCGAACGGACGAGGTTGTCCTTGGCTGCTGGGGCGGCGGAACCGAGCTGCAGCGAGGTCCGCTCGACCGCAGGCGTGGTCCACTGGCCGAGGTGGTACACCCGCTGACCGTGCTTGCGAGCCGCCTTGCGCAGCCGCAGGAAGACGATCGGCGACTCCTCCTCCGGCTCGAACGCCACGCACAGGACCGCGGGAGCGGCCTCGAGGCGGGCGTAGTCGAGCGTCTCGGGACCCTGACCGACGACGTGCGCGGCGAGGAACTCCAGCTCCTCACCCGAGTGCGGGCGGGCCCGGAAGTCGATGTCGTTGGTGTGCGCCGCGACGCGGGCGAACTTGCCGTAGGCGTAGGCGTCCTCGACGGTCAGCCGGCCGCCGGCGAGCACCCCGATACCACCCTCACGGGCGGCGGTGAGGCCCTGCGCCGCGGCGGTGAGCGCCTCGGTCCACGACGTCTCGGCGAGCACTCCGTCGGCACCGCGGACCATCGGCCGGGTGATCCGCTGAGGCGAGCGCAGGTAGCGGAACGCGAACCGCCCCTTGTCGCAGTTCCACTCCTCGTTGACCGCCGGGTCGTTGCCTGCGAGCCGCCGCAGCACCGTGCCGCGCCGGGTGTCGACGCGCTGGGCACAGCCCGACGCGCAGTGCTCGCAGACCCCGTCGGTGGACACGAGGTCGAAGGGGCGGGAGCGGAACCGGTACGCCGCGCTGGTCAGCGCCCCGACCGGGCAGATCTGGATGGTGTTGCCGGAGAAGTAGCTCTGGAACGGCTTGTCCTCGGCGACACCGATCTGCTGGTGCGCACCGCGCTCCAGCAGGTCGATGAACGGATCGCCGCCGATCTCCTCGGAGAACCGGGTGCAGCGCTGGCAGAGCACGCAGCGCTCGCGGTCGAGCAGCACCTGCGTGGAGATCGGGAGCGGCTTCGGGAACGTCCGCTTGGTCTCGACGAACCGCGAGTCGGTGCGGCCGGTGCTCATCGCCTGGTTCTGCAGGGGGCACTCGCCGCCCTTGTCGCAGATCGGGCAGTCCAGCGGGTGGTTGATGAGCAGGAGCTCCATCACCCCCTCCTGGGCCTTCTTGGCCACCGGGGAGGAGTGCTGGGTCTTGACGACCATGCCGTCGGCCACGGTCATCGTGCAGCTGGCCTGCGGCTTCGGCATCGGCCGCCCGCCCATCTCCACCTCGACCAGGCACTGGCGGCAGGCGCCCGCCGGGTCGAGCAGGGGATGGTCGCAGAAGCGCGGGACGATGATCCCGAGCCGCTCGCAGGTGCGGATCAGCAGCTCGCCCTTGGGCGCGTCGACCTCGAGGCCGTCGATCGTGAGGCGGACGTGGCCCTCGGGTACGGGCCGCGCCTCCTTCTTCTCCTCGGGAGCGAGTGTCATGCCGTGGCTCCGGTCAGCTCGGCCAGCTGCTCCGGACGTGCCACCGCGGGTTGCTCGGCGATCAGGTCCAGGAACTCCTGGCGGAAGTACTTGATGGCGCTCGTGATCGGGCTGGTCGCACCGTCACCCAGAGCGCAGAACGAGCGGCCGAGGATGTTGTCGCAGATGTCGAGCATCGTCTCGACATCCGCCTCGGTGCCCTCGCCGTGCACCATGCGCTCGAGGATCTGCACGAGCCAGTAGGTGCCCTCGCGGCACGGGGTGCACTTGCCGCACGACTCGTGCTTGTAGAACTCCGTCCACTTCATGACGGCCCACGGCACGGACACGGTCTCGTTGAAGACCTGCACCGCGGTGGTGCCGAGCATGGAGCCGGCAGCGGCCGCGCCCTCGAAGTCCAGGGGAACGTCGAGGTGCTCGGCGGTGAAGATCGGGGTGGAGGAACCGCCCGGCGTCCAGAACTTGAGCGGGATCCCGTCCTTCATCCCGCCCGCGAGCTCCAGGAGCCGGCGCAGGGTGATGCCCAATGGCGCCTCGTACTGGCCGGGCTTCTCCACGTGTCCCGACACCGAGTAGATCTTCGGGCCGGGGCTGCGCTCGGAGCCCATCATCCGGAACCAGTCACTGCCGCCCTGGACGATCGCGGGAACCGAGGCGATCGTCTCGACGTTGTTGACCACAGTGGGCGAGGCGTACAGACCAGATGTTGCCGGGAACGGGGGCTTGAGCCGAGGTTGACCGCGACGACCTTCGAGCGAGTCGAGCAGTGCCGTCTCCTCGCCGCAGATGTACGCACCGGCTCCTGCGTGCACCACGATGTCCAGATCGAAGCCGGAGCCGAGGATGTTCGTGCCGAGGTAGCCCTTGGCGTAGGCCTCCTCCACGGCGCGGCGGACCCGTCGGATGCAGTGCAGCGCCTCGCCGCGGATGTAGATGGCGCAGAAGTTCGAGCGGATCGCGTAGCACGTGATGATGCAGCCCTCCACCAGCGAGTGGGGGTCGGCCATCATCGTCGGGATGTCCTTGCAGGTGCCCGGCTCGCCCTCGTCGGCGTTCACCACGAGGTACTTGGGCTTGGCGCCCGGACCGGTGGGCCCCTGCGGGATGAAGCTCCACTTCATGCCCGTGGGGAAACCGGCGCCGCCGCGGCCGCGCAGACCGGAGTCCTTGACCAGCTGGATGAGCTGGTCGGGCTGGGCGGTGAGCGCGTGGCGCAGCGCCTGGTAGCCCTCCAGCTGCTCATAGGTGTCGATCGACCACGAGCGGGGCGAGCGCCAGCGCCGCGTGAGCACCGGGGTGAGCGGATCGGGCGCCGGCGGGTTCGTCTGGGCAGTGGTCATGACTTCTTCTCCGGGAGATCCGGTAAAGCGGGAGGGGCGTCGGGCATCGACGGGGCGACCCAGCCGCGGTCGGCCGCGAGCTGAGCGCCGCGCACCGTCTCCGGCGCGATCGACGGGCCCTCGACGCTGCGCTCGAGGTCGGGGAAGATCCCGGCCAGCTCGAGCTCCACGGTCTTGAGGTCGGTCAGCGGCGCGCCGCGGGTGGGAGCGGGCCGCTCGCCACGCTGCAGCGCGGCCACCAGTTCCTCGGCCGACTTCGGCGTCTGGTTGTCGAAGTACTCGTAGTTGACCTGGAGCACCGGAGCGAGGTCGCATGCGGCCAAACACTCTGCGTGTTCGAGAGTGATGGAGCCCGGCGTGCCCGGCTCACCCGCGGTCTCCTCGTGTCCCACCCCGAGCTTGTCGGAGAGTCGTTTGTAGATCGCGTCGCCGCCAAGAGCCGCGCAGAGTGTGTTCGTACACACGCTGACCAGGTGTTCTCCACATGGCCTGCGCTTGTACATTGTGTAGAAGGTGGCTACCGCGGAGACCTCGGCGGTGGTCAGTTCCAACGCTTCGGCGCAGAAGCGGATCCCATCCTGACTGACGAAACCCTCCACCGACTGCACAAGGTGCAGGAGCGGGAGGAGGGCCGACCGTGACTGGGGGTAGCGCCCGATGATTTCCTTGGTGCGCTGCCGCGTCAGCTCGTCGAAGACCGGGGACACCGGCGACGGCTCCTCCGTCACCGGCTCCCACACGACCTCCCCCGGCGCGGTCAGCTCGCCGTACGACTCCGGGGTGCCTTCCGGCAGCGTCATCTCGCTACCTCACTCATCGGTCCACGCCTCCCATAACGGGGTCGATCGAGGCGACAGCAGCGATGACGTCGGCAACCATGCCGCCCTCGCTCATCGCCGGCATCGTCTGCAGGTTCACGAAGCTGGGGTCACGGACGTGGACACGCAGCGGGCGCGTGCCGCCGTCCGACACCAGGTGGCAGCCCATCTCGCCGCGCGGCGACTCGACCGCCGAGTAGACCTGCCCGGCCGGCACGGAGAAGCCCTCGGTGACCAGCTTGAAGTGGTGGATCAGCGACTCCATCGACTGACCCATGATCTTGCGGACGTGCTCGAGGCTGTTGCCCATCCCGTCCGAGCCGATCGACAGCTGCGCGGGCCAGGCGATCTTGCGGTCCGCGACCATGACGGGCCCCGGCTCCATCTTCGCCGCGGCCTGCTCGATGATCTTCAGCGACTCGTGGATCTCGGCGACACGCAGCCGGTAGCGCGCGTAGCAGTCCGCCTCGGTGGCTGTGGGGACCTCGAAGTCGTACTCCTCGTAGCCGCTGTAGGGCTCGACCTTGCGCATGTCCCATGGCAGGCCCGCCGCCCGCAGGATCGGCCCGGTGGCCCCGAGGGCGAGGCAGCCGTCGACCGGCAGATAGCCGACCTTCTCCAGGCGCTGGCGCCAGATCGGCTGGCCGGTGAGCAGCTTGTCGTAGTCGGGCAGCCGCTGCTTCATGATCTTGACGAAGCCGGCGACCTTCTCGGCCCAGTCCTCCGGGAAGTCTTGGGCGAGACCGCCGGGCCGGATGTACGCGTGGTTCATGCGCAGCCCGGTGAGGAACTCGAGGAGGTGCAGCACCTCTTCGCGCTCGCGGAAGCCCGCCGTCATACCGGTGAGCGCGCCCAGCTCCATGCCGCCGGTGGCGAGGGCGACCAGGTGCGACCCGATCCGGTTGATCTCCATCAGCATCACGCGGGCAACCTGGGCGCGGCGCGGAACCTCGACGCCCAGCAGCTTCTCCACGCCGAGGCAGTAGGCGGCCTCGGTGAAGAGCGGCGCGAGGTAGTCCATGCGCGTCACGAACGTGACGCCCTGGGTCCAGGTGCGGTACTCGCAGTTCTTCTCGATACCCGTGTGCAGGTAGCCGATCACCGATCGGGCCTGCGTCACCGTCTCGCCCTCGAGCTCCAGCACCAGCCGCAGCACCCCGTGGGTGGACGGGTGCTGCGGACCCATGTTGATGACGATGCGGTCGTCGTGCTCCTCGTCGAGGAACGTGTCCCAGTCGCCACCGGTGACGGTGTAGACCGTGCCCTCGGTGGTCTCGCGCTGCGATGCGTACGCGTCCGGAACTGGAGCGTCGTCGCGGATGTCCGTCATGTCGCCGCCTCCGCGGAGAAGAGTCGGTACGCGGTCACGTGTACGACCGCCGCTGGTCCGGGGGCGGGATCTCCGCACCCTTGTACTCCACCGGGATCCCGCCGAGCGGGTAGTCCTTGCGCTGGGGATGGCCTTCCCAGTCGTCCGGCATCAGGATCCGGGTGAGCGCCGGATGACCGTCGAAGATCACACCGAACATGTCCCACGTCTCGCGCTCGTGCCAGTCGGCCGTCGGGTAGACGTCGACGACGCTCTGCACGTGCGGGTCGTCCACGTCGAGAGCGACCTCGAGCCGGATGCGGCGCCGGTAGGTCATCGACGTCAGGTGGTAGACGACGTGAAGTCGCTGGGCCACACCCTCGCCGTAGTCGACACCGGAGACCGAGGAGCACAGCTCGAAGCGCAGGCCCTCGTCGTCGCGGAGCGTGCGGCAGAGCTCGCGGATGTGGTCGGGCCGCACGTAGAACGTGATCTCGCCGCGGTCGATCGTGATCTGCTGCACGGCGCCCCGCGGGATGCCGCGCTCGGCGAGCGCATCGCCGAAGTCGTCGGCGAACTCGTCGAACCAGCCACCGAACGGTCGCTCGGCCGGAGCCGGGACGTGCCCGGGCAACCGCAGGCCACCGAAGCCCGACGTGTCGCCCGAGCCGCTGACGCCGAACATCCCGTGACGCTCGCGGGTGCCCCCGGCCGGGATCCGCGTGCCACCCTCGGGCGTCTGCCCGTTGACGTGCGCGTCGATCGCGGTTTCGGTCTGCTCGGGTTCACCGCCGGCAGGCGGCTCACCACCCGCGGCCCGCTGGGCGGCGGTGTCGGGCCCGCTCGACTCGGCGGAGGACTGCGGCCCTCCGGTCGCCTCGGCCTTCTCCTTCGACGTGCCGGACGTGCCGTTCTGTTCGTCAGCCATTCCCGGTCACTTCTTCTTCGCGAACTTGATCGAGGACGGGACGAGCTCGGTCTTGTGGCCGCTCGCCGCGAGCGCCGCGGCCCGCTTGGCACCCAGCGGCTCGTCCATGATCTTGGCGTGGATCTTGAGGATCGCGTCCATCAGCATCTCCGGCCGCGGCGGGCAGCCGGGCAGGTACATGTCGACGGGGACGACGTGGTCGACGCCCTGCACGATCGCGTAGTTGTTGAACATGCCGCCGGACGAGGCGCAGACACCCATCGCCAGCACCCAGCGCGGCTCGGGCATCTGGTCGTAGATCTGACGCAGTACCGGGGCCATCTTGTTGCTCACCCGGCCGGCGACGATCATCAGGTCGGCCTGGCGGGGCGAGGCCCGGAAGACCTCCATGCCGAAGCGCGCGAGGTCGTAGCGCGGCGCGCCTGTGGTCATCATCTCGATCGCGCAGCAGGCCAGCCCGAAGGTGGCGGGCCACAGCGAGGACTTACGCGTCCAGTTGACCAGCTTCTCGACGCTGGTCAGCAGGACGCCGCTGGGCAGATGCTCTTCCAGACCCATCTCAGTTCCAATCCAGCCCGCCGCGCCGCCACACGTAGATGTAGGCGAAGCCGACCGTGACGATGAACAGCACGATCTCCACCAGCCCGAAGAGGCCGAGCGCGTCGGCACTCACCGCGAACGGGTAGAGGAAGACCATCTCGATGTCGAACAGGATGAACAGCATCGCCGTGAGGTAGTAGGCGACCGGCATGCGGCCGCCGCCCACGACGGGTTGGGGCGAAGGCTCGATGCCGCACTCATAGGCGTCGAGCTTCGCCCTGTTGTAGCGCCGGGGTCCGACGTACGGCGCGGCCGTCACCGAGAACAGTGCGAACGCACCGGCCAGCGCGAACAGCAGCACCAGCGGGAGGTAGGGATCGAGCATCCGTCAGCCCTGTCGTCTACTAGTAGCGGAGTCTTCCTGATTCGATGGCACCGCTCGCCGACACTAAGTCGGTCGGCGGCCCTGGCCGGAGCCAGGCAAGCCTTAGTAACTACAAGCTCGGTGCGACTCTCGTCATCGCTGTGATGACGCGGTCGCTCACCCCCCCGTCCCTCGGGTCGTAGAGGTTGGCGAGCAGTTTGAGGATGAACCGCATCAGCGTCACGCGTGGGAGACCGTACTTCGTGGCCATGCCCATCACGGTCGGGTTGCCGATGAGCTTCGAGAAAACGTTGCCTATTCGGTAGTAGCCGCCGAGTGCCTGGCTCATGGCCGTGGGGTAACCGGCCAGAGCGGCCTCGGCCGACGCGCCCGAACGCGCCAGCGCCTGCACTGTGCAGCGCGACGCGATCGCCGCGGACTCCATCGCGTAGGCGATGCCCTCCCCGTTGAACGGGTTGACCATCCCTCCGGCGTCACCCACGAGCAGCAGGCCCGGCCGGTAGTGAGGGGTGCGGTTGAAGCCCATCGGCAGGGCGGCCCCGCCGACGGTGCCCACCGCGTTCTCGTCGCGGTAGCCCCACTCCTCCGGAGTGCCGTCGAGCCACGACTTCAGCAGCGCGCGGTAGTCGGTGGATCCGTAGGCCTTGCTCGTGGACAGGATCCCGAGTCCCACGTTCGACGTGCCGTCGCCCATCCCGAAGATCCAGCCGTAGCCGGGCAGCAGCTTCGGGTCGGAGGGGTTCGACCGGTCCCACAGCTCGAGGTGGCTCTCCAGGAAGTCGTCGTGCGTGCGGGGGCTGTTGTAGTACCGGCGCACCGCCACGCCCATCGGCCGGTCGTCGCGCTTGGCCATCCCCAGGCTCAGCGCGAGCCGGGCGCTCACGCCGTCGCACGCGAGAGTGAGGGGCGCGCGAAAGGAGACCGGGCGCTTGTCCTTGCCCTTCCCCGTGGTGCCGGCCACACCGGTGACCCGGCCCGTCCGCTCGTCGGTGAGGGCCTCGGTGACCGTGGTCTCCTCGCGCAGCCGCGCACCGGACTTCTCGGCGTGGCGCACCAGGAGCTCGTCGAAGTCCTGACGGGGCCGGACGGCCCCGAAGTTCGGAAAACTCGCGAGGGTGGGCCACTCCAACTCGAGCGTGACGCCGCCGCCGACGACCCGCAGGCCCCGGTTGTGCAGCCAGCCGTTCTGCTCCGAGCAGTCGATTCCTAGATCGATCAGCTGCTTCATGCCGCGGGGGGTGAAGCCGTCGCCGCACACCTTGGGCCGCGGGAACGTCGACTTCTCCAACAGGAGTACGTCAAGACCGGCACGTGCCAAGTACGCAGCGGCGGTGGACCCGGCGGGACCGGCACCGACGACGATGACGTCGGCGTCGGCGTCCGGTCGCCCGCCGACGGTGGTGGGTTCGGGCGCGACCAAAACGGCTCCTTGTGAACAGATTCACGAAGTCGGTACGAGTCTATGCACCCTCGTCCACGCCCGCGCGCCCGCCACCCGGGCGCAGCGTCACCCGACTGGCCCCTTGGCGCCCTACGGACGGCGGGCGCGGTGCAGAGCAACTGCGCCGAACGCCAGGTCGCGCCACGCGACGTCGCTCCAGCCCGCCGCCGCGACGCGGCGCGCCAACACGGGTTGAGCAGGCCAATCACGGATCGATTCACCCAGATAGCGGTACGCCGCTGGGTTGCTCGACACGCGGTCAGCGACCGCAGGGAGCACCTTCTCCAGGCCCAGGTGGTAGGCGACACGGAACGGCGCGAACGTCGGACGGCCGAACTCACACACCACCAGGCGGCCGCCCGGACGGGTGACGCGCGCCATCTCGCGCAGGGCGAGGTCAGGGTCGGCGACGTTGCGCAGCCCGAACGAGATCGTCACCGCGTCGAAGACAGCGTCGCGGAACGGCAGGTGCAACGCGTCGGCCGCCACCTTCGGCACCGCCCGGTGGGCGCCCGCGCGGAGCATCCCGAGCGAGAAGTCCGCCGCCACGCACCACGCACCCGATCGCGACAGCTCGACCGTGGAGACCGCGGTGCCGGCGGCGAGGTCGAGCACCTTCTCCCCGGGGCGAAGCTGCAGCGCCTCGCGCGTGAGCGCCCGCCAGCGCCGGTCCTGCCCGGCGGTGAGCACGGTGTTGGTCAGGTCGTAGCGGCGCGCGACGGCGTCGAACATCACAGCGACGTCGTGCGGGTCTTTGTCGAGGTCGGCGCGGCTCACACCGGGAACGCTACTTGCCGGTTGAGCCACCCTCCCCACCCCCGCGGGCGCTCAGACGGTCAGCGTGGCGAGCATCCGTCCGACGGACTCCGGCCAGCCGAACTGCTCGGCACGGGCCCGCGCTGCAGCCCGGCGTACGCCCTCGTCCGCGGCGAGGACGGTGGTGACGCCCGCGGCGAAGGCCTCGGGCCGGTCCAGCGCAGCGGCCCCCGAGGGTCCGACGATCTCCGGCAGCGCCGACGAGGCCGAGACGACCACGGGAGTACCGCTCGCCAGCGCCTCCAGCGCCGACAAGCCGAACGTCTCGTGCGGACCGGGGGCCAGCGAGACGTCGGCGGACGCGAGCAGCCGGGCCAGCCGGGAGCGGTCGGGCACGAAGCCGAGGAACGTCACCGGCAGCCCGGCGGCCCGCCTCTCCAGCACCGGGCGGCGCGGCCCGTCACCGGCGACGACCAGCCGTACCCGGTGCCCCGCGTCGCGCAGCGCAGCCACCGTGTCGATGCTGCGCTCCGGGTGCTTCTCCGGCGAGAGGCGCCCGCAGTGGACGAGCAGGGTCTCGGAGCGGTGGGCCAGCGTGCTGCGCAGCGCGGTGTCCCGGTGCAGCGGCGAGAACGTCCGGAGATCCACTCCCAGCGGCACCTGGGCCACGTTGGTCACGCCGATGCGGTCGAACTCGGCGCGCGCGAACGACGTGGTGCACACCACGGTGTCGTAGGCCGCCGCCATCCGGGCATTCGCGATGTCGGCCACTCGCCGCGCCGCCGGTTCGGGCATCAGGAACTGCGCGAGCAACCGGTCGAGACGCTCGTGGGAGATCACGATGCTCGGCACCCCGCGCCGCGACGCCCACGCACCCAGCCCGCGCAACGTCAGCCGGTCGGACACCTCGATGGCGTCCGGCCGCAGCCGCTCGAGCAGCCGCTGCACGCGCCACGGGTCGACGGCGCGATAGCCGCCGGTGCCGGGCAGCCGGGGCGCGGCGACGGTGATGCGGCGGATGCCGGCCGGCAGCCGCTCGTCTGCCGACCGCCGGCCGGGCACCACGAGCACCACCTCGTGGCCGCGGCCCACGTACCCCGCACCGAGGTGGTGCAAGGCCGTGCGGAGACCGCCCGAGCGCGGACCGTAGAAGTTGGCCAGCTGGACGATGCGCACCGTCAGGCAGCCGCGGCTGTGGCGCCGATGACGTCGGCGTAGTGCGCGAGCAGCTCGTCGCAGACCGTGGACCAGGTACGACGCAACACCGACTGCCGGGCTGCTGCGCCGAAGCGGGCTCGGGTCGCCGGGTCGGTGAGCGCCACGACCGCGGCACGGAGCTCGGCGTCGGCCGCGATCGACCGCGGGTCGTGAGGGCCCTCGGAACCGTCGGGGTGAGGCGGCACGAGGTAGCCGGTGCGGCCGGGGAGCACGAGGTCACGGGGCCCGCCCGCGTCCGGCGCGACGACGGGCAGGCCCGAGGCGAGTGCCTCCTGCACGGCCTGGCAGAAGGTCTCCGACGGGCCGGTGTGCACGAAGACGTCGAGCGAGGCGTAGATCCTGGCCAGCTCGTCGCCGCCACGGAAACCGAGGAACGCCGCGGTTGGCAACGCCGCCGCGAGGCGGTCCCGGCTCGGGCCGTCGCCCACCACCACGAGCCTGATGCCGGGCACGTCGGCCAGCGCGGTGAGCCGCTCGACCTGCTTCTCCGGCGCGAGCCTTCCCACGTAGCCGACGAGCAACTCGCCGCCCGGGGCCAGCTGGGCGCGCAGGCTGTCGTCGCGCTTGTGCGGGGTGAACCGCCCGGTGTCGACGCCGCGCGCCCACTGGTGCACCCGCGGAACACCACGCGCCCGCAGCGCCTCCGTGGCCCAGCTCGACGGGGCGAGGGTGCGGTCGGCCTGGCCGTGCAGCCGGCACGTCCAGCGCCACGCCGCACGTGCCGTCAGGCCGAGGCCGTAGGAGGAGGCGAAACCGGCCACGTCGGTCTGGTAGACCGCGACCGTCGGGATGCCGAGCCGGCGGGCGGCGGCCAGCCCGCGATACCCGACGACGAACGGCGCAGCCAGGTGGACGACATGGGGCGCGAACTCGCGCAGCGCGGTCAGCACGCGCCTGCTGGGCACCCCGACCGGCATCGACGAGACGACCGGCAGATCCACCGCCGGGACCCGCACCACCCGGGCACCCGCGTACTCCATGGGACCGTCCATCCCGGGCGCGATCACCAACGCCTCGTGTCCCGCCTCCGTCAGGTGCTCGACCACCCGGAGCACGGAGTTCGTCACGCCGTTGACAACAGGCAGGAAGCACTCGGAGACGATGGCGACTCGCACGGAGGCACCGTTGCCTGCCCGAGGGGCGAAGTGTTGACGAGCCACCGAACGTACGGCCAACAGCCCATGTCGGGCACACAGTTGGCCGGGTGATCCATGACACGACACCTGAGCGACGCACCGGAGACACCGGACACGCCGACTCTCGGGCCACATGACCGTCCAGCCGCACCCGAGTGCACCCTCGACACCGCTCACCGTCGAGGCGGGGTTGCTCTCGAAGGCCCTGGAGGTGGCCGGGCGCTTGGCCAATGACGCCGCGGAGGTGATCACGGCCACCGCGGGCCGCGGCCAACAGCCGGGTGCCACCCACAAAGCGAACCCGTTCGACTGGGTCACCGACACCGACCGGACCCTGGAACGGCACACCCGCCGGGTGCTGGCATCGGAGTTCCCCGGGGTGCCGGTGGTCGGCGAGGAGTTCGGGAGCGACGTCGACGCCGCGACCGCGCCCTACCGGTGGGTGGTCGACCCCGTCGACGGCACGGCCAACTACGTCGCCGGCTTCCCGTGGTGCGCCTACAGCCTCGCTCTCGTCGACGCCTACGGGCCCGTGGTCGGGGTGATCGCCGACCCCAGCCGGGCCCAGATCTACGCCGCCGCCCGTGGACGGGGCGTGCGTGCGAACGGCGTGGCGGTCACGGTGACGCCGCGGTCCCCCACCGGCGGCCTGATCTGTGCGGAACTCTCGCTGGAACGCGCGCCGGGCTTCACCCGCCAGGCCGCCGCCGGTCACGCGGGGGTGCGGGTGCTCGGGTCGTCGGCGCTCGCGATCACGCAGGTCGCGCTCGGGCACGCCGTCGCAGCGGTGCTGGACGGCTACCGGGAGTGGGACGTCGCCGGCGCCGCGTGCCTCGCGGCGGAGGCCGGCGCGCTCATCGTCGACGGAGAGGGGCGGCCGAACCCGCTCCCCACCGGCGCGATGGTCGTCGCCGTGCCGGGATCGCTGGACGAGGTGCTCGGCTGGTGGCACGCGGAGCGATAGGGCCGGGCGACCGAGCCGAACAGGGCAACTCGCGGGAATGGCGGGCGGCTCGGGCGGCGGCGGCCGCGGGTTAGGGTCGCCGTATCGCCACCATCTCGAAGCCGGAGTCCTCCGCCACGCTCGCCGTACGTGCCACCCCGTTCGTGTTCGTCGTGATCTGGGCGTCGGGTTTCGTGGTGGCCAAGTACGCGGCCCCCTACGCCGAACCGCTGAGCTTCCTGATCCTGCGCTACGGCGGGGTCGTCGTGCTGATGCTCTTTCTCGCGCTCGTCGCGCGGGCGCCCTGGCCGGGCTGGCGGCAGGCCGGGCACATCGCCGTGGCGGGTGTGGGCATCCAGGCCGGCTACCTCGGCGGTGTGTGGGCGGCGGTCGCAGCCGGGATGCCGGCCGGTGTCACGGCGCTGGTGGTGAACCTGCAGCCGGTGCTGACCGCTGTGTTCGCGGCGCTGCTCGGCGAGCGGCTCGGGCGGCTGCAGGCGGTGGGGCTGCTGCTCGGTTTCGCGGGGGTCACCCTCGTCGTCTCGAGCAAGCTCACCACCTCGGGCCTGACGCCGCTGACGCTCGGACTGACCACGATGGCACTGCTCGCGATCACCGCAGGCACGCTGTACCAGAAGCGGTTCTGCCCCGAGTTCGATCTGCGCACCGGGCAGGTCGTCCAGTTCGCGGCCTCGCTCCTGGTGACCCTGCCGTTCACGCTGGCGTTCGAGCACTTCCGGTTCGACTGGACGCCCCAGTTGATCGGCGCGCTCGCCTGGTCGGTGCTGGTGCTCACCGGCGGCGGGATCTCGCTGCTGTTCCTGATGTTGCGCCGCGGCGCGGCATCCCAGGTGACCAGCTACTTCTATCTCGTCCCGGGCATCACCGCCCTGATGGCGTGGGCGATGTTCGGCGAGACCCTCGGACCGATCGCCATCGCAGGCATGGTGGTGGCGGTGCTCGGGGTGGCGTTCGCCACCCGCGCGGGCTCACGGGCCCGGTCCGCTCGGTTGTGACCCCTCAGGCGCCGGCGCGGCGACGGCGCAGCCACACGGCGAGCGGGCCCAGCACCGCCCACAGCACGACCACGCCGATCCCCAGCGGAAGCACCCCGTCGATCGCGGAGCGACCGGCCACCCGTACGAGCTCGGGCTTGGTCACGTCGTACTCGACCGCGACTTCCGCGCCCGCCTGCAGACCCCACGGGTAGAAGACCCCGTGCTCCGGCACGACCGCCTCCCCGTTGGCCACGGTGAACCGGACGAGCGTGCGCGAGAACGACGAGCCGGGCAGCACCTCTGCCTGGGCAACGGCCGGGTTGGCATCGATCGCGCGGTCGTCGACGGCGGCACCCGCGAGCGCGAGCACGGCCAGCACGGTGGCAACCACTGCCAGCCCGGCGACGATCTCGGGGAGCAGCCGTGCGATCCCCCGAATGGCGGGGCGCACCAGTGCCGCGAGTTCGTCGACGGCCCGGGTGTCGCCACGCCCCGTGCCAGTCGTCACAGCGGGCATTCTATTGGCTGGTCGAACCCCGCTGTGGGCGGCACCTCGCCGACCCGCCGCGCACCGCAGGTCGCGTGCTCCTACTCTCGGGCTCGTGACAATCGCCCCGCTGTCCGGCGGGTTGGGCGTGCGAACGCGGCTCATCGACGACCCGGGCCGGCTGATCGACCTCCTCCCCGACGACCAGAACCCGCTGTCCTGGGTGCGCGGCTCCGACGGCCTCGTCGGCTGGGGGGAAGTTGCCCGGTTCACCGGCACCGGGCCCCAGCGCTTCACCGAGGCGGACGCCTGGTGGCAGTCGTTCACCAGCCGGCTGCGCGTGACCGACGACGTCCAGGTGCCCGGCACGGGACCTGTGGCCTTCGCCAGCTTCACCTTCGCCGCCTCGTCCCAGGGCTCGACGCTCGTGGTGCCTCGCGTGCTGGTCGGGCGGCGCGATGGGCAGTCGTGGGTCACCGAGTTCGGGGACGGCCCTCCGGCCGTCCGGGCGGTCAGCCCGGTGCGCCCCACCGGCACCCTGCGCTTCGCCGACGGCATGCTCCCCGTCGCCGGATACCGGACGGCCGTGGCCGAGGCGGTGCGCCGGATGCGGGCGGGTGAACTCGAGAAGGCGTGCCTCGCCCATGACCTGCTGGCGGTCGGCGACGAACCCTTCGATCCCCGGTTCCTGCTCGGTGGGCTGGCCGAGCGGTATCCGACCTGCTGGTCGTACGCGGTGGACAGGCTGGTGGGAGCCACACCCGAGTTGCTGGTGCGGCGCACCGCGGGTGTCGTCGAGTCCCGCGTGCTCGCCGGGACGATCTGGCCGGGCTCGGGCGACAACCTCTCGGGCCAGCTGCTCGGTTCGGCCAAGGACCGGCACGAGCACGCACTCGCCGTCGACTCGCTGGCCGACGCCCTCCGCCCGCTCTGCACCACGCTCGACGTGCCGGAGCAGCCAGGGGTGATCGCGCTGCACAACGTGTCCCACCTCTCCAGCGACGTGCGCGGCACCCTCGACCCCACCGACCCCGCATCGATCTTGGAGCTGGCCGAGGCGGTGCACCCGACAGCCGCTGTCGGCGGCACGCCCCGCGAGGCCGCGCTCCGCCTGATCACCGAGCTCGAAGGGATGGACCGCGGCCGCTACGCCGGGCCCGTGGGCTGGGTCGACAGCAGCGGCGACGGCGAGCTCGGCATCGCGCTGCGCTGCGCCCAGCTCGACGGTCAGGTCGCGCGGCTGTTCGCCGGCTGCGGGATCGTGGCCGACTCCGATCCCCACAAGGAGGCGCGGGAAGCCGCGGCCAAGATGGTGGCGGTGCGCGACGCGCTGCAGGCAGGCAACTGACGACCGCGGTCCGCGGCCGTGGCACCCGTCGTGTCGCAGCCGATCAGGCCGCAGCCACCGCTGCGGCCACCGCGGCCCGCAGCGCCGCATGCCCCGCCCGGAGCGTGGGGCGCTCGGCAGCCACCTCCACCACCCGCAGGCCGGGAGCGGGCGCGAGGGCGGCTGCGACGTCGGCGACGTCCACCCGGACGTGACCGACACCGGTGGCGGCGCACAGCGCAGCCAGGTCGACCTGGTGCGGCGTGCCGAAGACCCGCTCGAACGCCGCCGCGTGCTCGGGCGCCCCCTGCTCCAGCAGCCCGAAGATCCCGCCACCCCCGTCGTTGAGGACGACGACGGTGAGATCGGGCCGCGGCTCGTCCGGGCCGATGACGAACCCGGTGGCGTCGTGCAGCAGCGTCAGGTCGCCGACCAGCGCGTACGCCGGTCCGTCGTGGACCAGAGCCGCGCCGAGCGCCGTCGACACGGTGCCGTCGATTCCCGCGACGCCACGGTTGCTCAGCACCGTGAGCCCGTGTCGAGGAGCCGCTGCGAGCGAGACGTCCCGCACGGGGTTCGACGAGCCGAGCAGAAGCTGACCACCGTCGGGCAGAGCGGCGAGCACCGACCGGGCCAGCCGCAGCCCGACGGGCGCGACGCCCGCGTCCAAGGCATGGTCCAGCGCCTTCGCGGCGGCGGTGTCGGCTGTCTGCCAGAGGTGCATCCAGGACCCGTCGGGCGTGAGGCTCGGCAGCGAACCGACGGCCCGGACCGTGCCCGCCACGTCGGTCCACGGCGCCCCGTCGGGATCGGCGAGCACATACGTGGCGACGGACGGGTCGGCGAGCAGTCGCTGGACCGGCCGGTGCAGTGTGGGACGGCCCGCCACCACCACCTGGGCCGGCTTCAGCGCCGCTGCCGCCGGCGTTCCGAGCAGCCAGGGACCGGTGCGTACGGACTCCGGCCACGGCGCCGACGAGGGCTCCGCGATGACCGGGACCGGCAGGTCACGCAGACCGTCCGGGGCGTTGCTCCCGGCGACGACGATCGTCGGCGCGGACGGGTCGAGCGGGAGCGCAGGCGCCTCCCGCACGACGGGAGACACCGAGGTCCACGGCTCGCCGCCGCTCCGGCCTTCCGGGGCGACGCCGGAGCCGTCGGGCACCAGGGGCTCGGCGAAGGGCAGGTTGAGCTGGACCGGCCCCGGCTGCCCGCCGAGTGCACCGCTGGCCGCGGCGACGGCACGGTCCACGAGCGAGCGCCAGCGGCCGTTGTCCTCCGGGCCTCCTCCGGCGCCGCCGCTCAGCGCGAGCCGGACGGCGGGGCCGAAGATCCCTGCCTGCGAGATCGTCTGGCTGGCCCCCGTGCCGACCATCTCCTGAGGACGGTCGGCGCTGAGCACCACCAGCGGCACGCCCGAGTAGGACGCCTCGAGCACCGCCGGGTGCAGGTTCGCGACCGCCGTGCCCGAGGTGGTGCACACCGGCACCGGACGACGGGATCGCAGCGCGAGCCCGAGCGCCAGGAAGCCGGCCGTGCGCTCGTCGATCCGCACATGCAACCGCAGCCGGCCGCTCGTGTCGGCCGCGTGGAGCGCGAACGAGAGCGGTGCATTGCGCGAACCCGCGCACAGCACCGCGTCCGTGACACCGCACCGGATCAGCTCGTCGACGATCACCTGGGCCTGCATCGTCGACGGATTCACGAGGTCGAGCCTATGCGCGCGCCGCAATTCCCGTTCGGGGACGGTGCTAGCTGATCGACGTCGTCCCCGCATGTGCGGGTGTGTGGCGGTGGAACTGCTCGTACTGCGGGGCCAGCGGCTTACGGCCGAGGATCAGGTCAGACGCCTTCTCCGCGATCATGGCGACCGGCGAGAAGGTGTTGGCGTTGGTGACGTACGGCATGACCGAGGCGTCCACCACACGCAGACCCTCGGTGCCGTGCACCCGCATCGAGGACGGGTCGACCACGGCGTCGTCGTTCGTGCCCATCCGGCAGGAGCCCGCGTAGTGCATCGCCGAGACCGCGTGCTCGGCCACCCAGGCCAGCACCTCGTCGTCGCTGCGGACGGCGGGCCCAGGAGCGGCCTCGCCGCCGTCGTACTGCGCGAACGCGGGCTGGGAGAGGATCTCCCTGGCGATCCGCACCGACTCGATCCACTCGCGGCGGTCCAACTCGGTGGACAGGAAGTTGAACCGGATCGACGGGGTGGCGGTCGGGTTGGCCGAGCGGATCCGGACGTAGCCGCGCGCATCGGAGGAGACCGGACCGACGTGCAGCTGGTACCCGTGGCGGTCCGTGGGCGAGGACTCGTAGCTGCGCGAGGCGATGGGGAGGAACTGGAACATCACGTTCGGGTAGGGGACGTCCGAGTTGCTCCGCACGAAGCCGCCGGCCTCGAAGTGGTTGGTGGCCCCGGGCCCGCTCTTCAGGAACAGCCACTGGAAACCGATCGACGGCGCGTTCTTCAGCGACGACGTCGGACCGAGCGACACGGGCTGGGTGCACACGTGCTGCACCATCACCTCGAGGTGGTCCTGCAGGTTCTCGCCCACCCCCGGCAGGTGGTGAACGACCGGCACACCGAGAGTGCGGAGCCGGTCGGCGTCGCCGATCCCGGACAGCTGCAGGATCTGGGGGGACTTCACCGTGCCCCCGCAGACCACCGTCTCGCCGCCCATGACCTGCTCGCGGTTGCCGTGGCGGTCGGTGTACTCGACGCCGATGGCGCGGGTGCCGTCGAAGAGCACGCGCGTGACGTTGGCGCCGGTGCGCACCTCGAGGTTCGGCCGGCCCATGGCGGGGTGCAGGTAGGCCCGTGCCGCCGACCACCGGCGGGTGCCGCGGATGTTGCGGTCGAACCGGCCGAAGCCCTCTTGCCGCTGGCCGTTGACGTCCTCCGTGGTCGGGTATCCGGCCTGCTCCGTGGCCTGGAGGAACGCTCCGAAAAGCGGGTTGGCCGCGCGGCCGCGCTCCAGCGTGATCGGGCCGCCGCGGCCCCGGAACGGAGTGTCGGTGAGGGAGTCCTCGCTACGCCGGAAGTACGGCAGGACGTGGGCGTAGTCCCAGTTGTCCATGCCCGGGTCGGCAGCCCAGCGCTCGTAGTCCAGCGGGTTGCCGCGCTGGAAGATCATCCCGTTCATGCTGCTCGTGCCACCGAGGAGACGCCCCGCAGGCACCTTCAGCCGGCGTCCCCGCAGGAACGGCTCGGGCTCGGTCTGGTGCCGCCAGTCGTAGAAGGAGCGACCCATCGGAAACGGGAGCGCGGCCGGCATGTGGATCAGGACATCCCACTTGTGGTCCGGCCGACCGGCCTCGAGCACCAGTACGCGGACGCCGGGATCGACGCTCAGCCGGTTGGCCAGCACGCTGCCGGCAGAGCCGCCACCCACGATGATGAAGTCGTACGGGGCCTGCATGTGCCACTCCTGTCGGGGGCTGTCAAACGCTGGGGAGGCCGGGAAGGCTAACCCATTCGAGGGATCGCACGGAAACCTGCGACAGACGCTAAGCGACCGGCCCATTCGTGGCAGAAGCGGGAATCGCGATAGTACTAGTCGTGATAGTACTAATCGCCCGAACCGGCCGATCAGAGCAGACCGGGAGACGACGTCGTGGGCTGTACGGACGATCACGGGGCGCCGGGCGCAACCGGACAAAGGTGCTGCTCCGGCCCGTTTTCCCTGATCACACCGGATACTGACCTCCGCGGAGGTCGGATCTCCGGACGGCTTACAGCCCGAGCCGGCACTCGGCCGCGCCGCGGGCGTTCGTCCCGGGTGTGCCGGCGTCTCGCCGCCTCGGTCGGGTGTCACCCCTCCTGGTGCGGGAATTTCGCCCGGTCGGTGAACGGGGCGAGTCGTGCTGCGGACGGTAGTCGTCCCGACTTGTCCTGTTCACCCGAACGGCCCCATCGGCCGTTCGCTCAGCCGAGCCTCGTCTCGCCGTGCGTCAGGTGGGTCGACGAGCTCTCCGATCCTCCGAACCCGGGCCTCAGCCCTTCTCCGCACCGGCGGTGAGGCCTTCGGTGAGGAGCCGCTCGCTGGCGAAGAAGACCACGATGATCGGGATCGTCACGATCACCGAACCCGCCATCAGCACGGTGGTGGGGATCTCGATGCCGCCCGCGAGCTGGGAGAGCCCGAGCGACACCGTCCAGCGGTCACGGTCCTCGACGAGGAACAGCAGCGCGAACAGGAACTCGTTCCACGCGATCATGAAGACGAACAGGGCGTTCGCGACGATCGCCGGCATCGCCAGAGGCAGGCTGATCCGGCGCATCACGCCGAGCCTGCTGCACCCGTCGATCGCGGCGGCCTCCTCCAGGCTCACCGGAACCGTGTCGAAGTAGTTGCGCAGCATGTAGATCGACACGGCCACGATCTGGGAGACGTAGACGATCAGCAGGCCGACGAGCGAGCCACGCAGCCCGATCCGGCTGAAGAACACGAACAGCGGCACCGCCAGCAGGATGCTCGGGAACAGATAGACGGCGAGGAAGAGCACGCCGACCTGCCGCCTGCCGAAGAACTGCAATCTGCTCACGGCATACGCGCCCGGCAACGCGATCAGCAGCGTGAGCGCCACCGTGCCGAACGAGACCAGCGCGCTGTTGGCCATGAACTGCGGGAAGCCCTGGCCCCCGGACGCGCTGGACGCGAGCACGGTGAGGTAGCTGCCGAGGTCCCACTCGGACGGCCCCACCCAGAGCGCCCCGGGGTCCTGCAGCACCCGGTCGAGCGGACGGAACGACAGCAACACCATGTAGTAGAAGGGGAACAGGGTGACGACCAGCAGCCCCACGATCACCACCACCCGCAGCACGCCGAACACGCGGGTCTCCACCTCGTCACGGCTGAAACGTCGCGGTGCGGGCGCGGACGACGGCAGGCCCACCTCGGTGCCGGCCATCAGGACTGCTCCTCTCGCGGCGCCATCCGCCACAGGTAGAGGCCGATGAGGACGGCGAGGATCGCGGCGAGCACCAGCGACTGGGCGGCCGCCCCGCCGATGTCGCCACGGGCGGTGAGCGAGTTGAACACCGCGACGCTGATGACCTCGGTGCCGGCGCCACCGCCCGTCAGCAGGTAGATGTCGTCGAAGCTGTTGAACGTCCAGATGAACCGGAGCACCGACAGCACCGCGATCGTCGGCAGTAGCTGCGGGAACACGATGTACCGGAAGCGCTGCGAGAGCGTGGCGCCGTCCACCCTGGCGGCTTCCTCGAGCATGGACGGCACGGCCTGCAACCGCGCGGTGAGGAACAGGAACGCGAACGGGAACGACCGCCATGCCTCGAAGGCGATCACGGTGAGCAGAGCGGTCGGGATCCCCACCTGCCAGCCGAAGATCGACACGTCGCTGTAGCGCTGGCTCAGGAACGCGATCGGCTCGTCCCAGCCCAGTAGCCGGGTGCCCCAGTGGTTGGCCACCCCGAACTGGGGGTTGAGCATGGTCTTCCAGGCGTAGGTGACCGCGACGATCGGCGCCACGTAGGGCAGCAGCATCGCCGCCCGGACGAGCCCGCGGAAACGGAACCTGCGCCGCAAGGCGAGCGCGGCCACCAGCCCCACCCCGATCGCCGCCGCCGTGCCGAAGACCGAGTACGCGAGCGTGGTCGCGAGGTTTCCCCAGAAACCGGACGAGCCGAACACGGTGGCGAAGTTGGCGAGGGTGAAGTTGCCGAACAGGCCCGAGCTGCGCAGGTTCAGCAGCCGCAACCGCTGGAAGGCCAGCAGGACCGTCCAGATGATCGGCAGCACGACCATCACCAGGACGATGACCAGCGTCGGGGAGATCAGCGCGAGCCCGGCGCGGGCCTCGGCGCGCCGCAGGGTGCGCCCGCTCCCGGAGCGGCGCCCGGGCGGGACGGGGCCGCCGGCCGGCGTTGCAGACGCGGTGCCGACTGCGGGGCCGACACCGGCACTCACCGCAGCGAGTCCTGAATCGACTTCAGCGCGGCCTCGGCCTGGGCGGCGGCGCCCGGCGCGTCGACGGCTCCGCTCGTGACGGCCGCGACTGCCGCCGGGACCGGGAGCTCACCGAGTGAGGCGCCGATCAGGTCGCCCTGCCCCTGGGTGATCCCCCACCGCGTGTAGGCCTCGGGTCCGGTCGCCAGGACGTTCAGCACCTCGGGTGGGTAGAACTGCGTGAGCGGCCCCTCGGTGTCGACGCCCACCGGCAGCGTCTTCCAGCGGTCGACGAACTCCGTGCCGCCCGGGGTGCTGCCCGACCGGGCGGGGAACTTGCCCTCCGGGGCGAAGGCGAGCCAGTCGACGTAGCCGTCGCTCATCATGAACTGCACGAACTGCTGGGCGAGGTCGCTGGTGGCCTCCGCGGTGATCGCCCAGTTGACCACCTCGCCGAACTGGGCAGGAGCGGTGCCGTCCGGACCTCGCAGGGCCGTGACCACACCGGTGTTGCGGGCCAGGAACGTCGGGTCCGCCACGCATTCCGGGCAGCTGGGTTTGGCGTCGTTGCGCAGGCCGGCCAGCTCGTCGAGCAGGAACGTCGACCACACCGCCATCGCCGCCTGCCCGGAGAAGTAGGCGGCGCGCACGGTGTCGACGTCCTGGGTGCCCGGCACGGAGTAGTTCGTGATCAGGTCGCGGTAGAACTCGAACGCCGCGACGCACTGCGGGCTCGCGATGGTGATCTCGCCTGCGCTGTTCACGAGCTCGCACCCGTTGGCGAGGGCCATGTGCTCGAAGGTCTGCTGGGTGAAGGCGTCGCCGGGCGCGGTGGCTCCGGCGAAGCCCACACGGCCGTCCCGCGTGAGCGTGCGCGCGGCGCTCAGGATGTCGGCGTAGGTGGTGGGAGCAGGCAGCCCGGCAGCATCGAACAGGTCGCGCCGGTAGTAGAGGAGCTGAGACCACGCCTCGCTCGGCACCGCGAGCTGACGGTCGCCGTCGCGGGTGAGCTCCAGGGCGCGCTGGTCGAAGGTGTCGGCGCCGAGCGCGTCGACCACGGCGGCGGTGGCCTCGGCGTTCACGAGGTCGTTCGTCGCGAGCGTGCGGACCGACGACAGGGGAATCGATCCGATCACGTCAGGCAGCTCCCCCGCAGCGGCCGAGCTGGTGAGCAGCTGGTTGAACTGGTCCTCGTCGACGCCGACCAGCTCCACCTGCACCCCGGTCTGCTGGGTGAACCGGGCGATGATCGCCTGTGTGGCCGCCACGCGGTCGGGGAGGGTGTCGGCGGTCCAGACCGTGATGCGCCGCTCGCCGCCGTCGTCCCCACCCCCGCCGGCGCAGGCCGAGAGGAGCAGCACGGTCACGAGACCCAGAGCCGCCCCGATGCGGCGGGCCACACCTCTCATCCGGACGTCTCCCCCGTCGGACCGATGTGAAGTCCGGCCAGTGAACCCCGCCCGGTCGCTGATCCACAACCTCCGAATGAGCATCACTTTGCTCAGTCATTACATTGCCGTGCGGCAATCGCTGCCCGGTGCAGCCGGACTAGGGACGCTGGTCGATGATCGCGCCGAGTCGCCCACCGTCGTCGCGGACCCATGCGCGTAGTGCCGGGTCGATGGCCTCGAGCACGGCCTCCACGTCGGCGACGCGGGCGGGAATGTCCTCGCGGATGAGGGGCTCGTGGTGCGCAATGCGATTGCGGACCTGGTGCAGGCGGATCACCGGTTCTTCCAGCTGCACCCGATCGCGCCCCGGTAGGTGTGGGAAGGCGTGACGTATGGCGGGCCAGAGGGTTGCGCTGTACCGGCGGGCGAGCAGATATCGCCAGAACCCGAAAGGCAGTTCCGCGACGATCTTTCCGGGCGGGACGCCGATGCCGGCGCTGCGGCGTGCGCGTCGCTTGGCCGTGATGATCTCGTCACGTGCACGCCGGTCGAGTTCGCCGTCGACGTCGTCGAACCAGGATCCGGCGATTCCGCGTATCCCGTGGCGCGTGGTGAGGGCGTCGTGGATCGCGTTGCGGAGCAGGACCTCGGTGTGGCCGAGTGTCTCCCAGAGCGCCCCGGCGAGAATCGCGTTCCATCTGTAGAGGAGCAGAGCGCGGTCGAGGTCGCCCTGGCAGGCCTCGACGTAGGTGGCGACACGGGGGACGGCGAGCCTGTCCTGGATGCGCGCGGCGTCGACGACAGGAACTGCCGGCCGGCATCCACCGGGCGGGGAGGTCGACACCCTCTGGCCGCTCCTCTAAACTGGCCTACGAAGACCCCGGAGCGATCCCTGGCCGTCCACCGCGACGAGCTACATCACCGGGGTTTCTGCGTTCTCGCCATCAGTCTGCCGCCCCACGGCGGCGTCGATCATCCGACCCGTCGCACCGCCGGGTGGGGCGTTCCCCACCTCGCGCTCGGGGGCGCAGCGCAATGCCCATGGGGGCCTGGGCCCATGGAATCTCCCCATGACGACGACTACGCCTCCGGCGCCGATGATTCCTGCGGCGATGCTCCCCCGCACCACCCCGGCCGTGGCACTGCGCGGTGTGAGTCGCACCTACGGCACCGGACCCGCGGCGGTACGCGCCGTCGACCACGTGGACCTCGAATTCCCCCGCGGCACCTGGACCGCCGTGATGGGCCCGTCGGGTTCGGGGAAGTCCACGCTGCTGCACTGCGCGGCAGGCCTCGAACGCATCGACACCGGGCAGGTGCTGCTCGGCGACACCGACATCACCGCGGCGAGCGACGGCGAGCTCACCGCGCTGCGCCGCGACCGCATCGGGTTCGTCTTCCAGAGCTTCAACCTGCTCGGCGCGCTCACCGCGGAGCAGAACGTGGCGCTCCCACTGCGACTTGCCGGGAGACGACCACCGAGATCGCAGATACGGGCCGTGCTCGCGGCCGTCGGCATGGCCGACCGCGCCCGGCACCGTCCACGTGAGCTCTCCGGCGGCCAGCAGCAGCGCGTGGCGATCGCCCGCGCGATGGTGACCCGCCCCGAGGTGCTGTTCGCCGACGAGCCGACCGGCGCTCTCGACTCCACGTCGGCACGCACCGTGCTCGCTCTTCTGCGCGCGATGGTGGACGGCGGCCAGACGATCGTGATGGTCACGCACGACCCGGCCGCGGCGGCTCACGCCGACGCCGTCGTGTTCCTGCGCGACGGGCGCGTGGACGACCTGATGGTCGGTGCCACCGCCCGGGACGTGGCCGACCGCCTCGTGGCACTGGAGCGCTGAGACCGATGCTGCGACTGTCCTGGTCCACCTTCACCGAGCGCTGGGCGCTCTTCATCGGGGCCGCGCTGACCGTGTGCCTCGGCGTCGCGCTCGTGCAGTCGTCCCTGCTCGTCCTGATCTCCGCCGCAACCCTCGACGCCCCGGCCGGGCTCGGCGCGGCCGAGTACGCGGCCTTCACCGAGGGCACCGAGCTCGCCATCACCCTCTCTGCACTGACCCTGGGCTTCTCGGCCTTCCTCACGGTGTTCATCGTCGGGTCGACGTTCGCGTTCACCGTCGCCCAGCGCCGCCGCGACCTCGCGCTGCTCCGGCTCGCGGGTGCTGCTCGAGGCCAGCTCCGGCGCCTGCTCATCGGCGAGGCCGTGCTGCTCGGGGCGATCGGCACCGCCGCCGGGATCCCGACGGGGCTGGCTGTGATGTCGTTCCAGACGTGGCTGCTCGAGACGCTCGGCTTCGTGCCGCCCGGCTTCGCGCCCCAGTGGCGCACCTGGATCCTCGGCGTCTCGATCGGCGTCGGCGTCGGCATCGCGCTGGCCGGGGTGCTCGTCGCGGCGCGGCGCGCTTCCCGTGTGCGACCGCTGGAGGCGCTGCGGGACACCGGCGAGGCGGCCCGCGTGATGACGGCGGGCCGATGGGGCATCGGACTCCTGTTCCTCGCCGGCGCCGTGAGCCTGGTGATCCTCGCGCCCGTGGGCGGCACCGGGGGCGGCCAGGCCATGGCCGTGAACGCGGCGTTGTGCGCGGCGGTGGCCTTCAGCGCGCTGAGCCCGCTGCTGGTGCCGGGGGTCGCCCGGCTGCTCCCCGTACGGGGAGGTGGCGTGCTCGGCGAGCTGGCCCGGGCGAACCTGCGCGACGGTGTGCGGCGCAGCGCGTCGATCGCCGCGCCGCTGATCGTGCTGGTCGGGATCGTGCTGGGACAGAGCGGGGCGCTCACCTCCTTCGCAGCGGCCGGTGAGATCGAGCAGCGCCGGGGCACCACCGGTGATCTCGTGGTCGAGACCACCGGTCCGGCCGGAGAGCGGATCAACGGCGTTCCCGGCGTGGCCGGTGCCTCCACCGAGGTCGCGGTGCCGATCTCGGTCACCGTCGGCAGCGGTGAGGACGCCGAGACCTGGACGGGCACCGGCCTTGTCGTCGATCCGCAGGCCTACGAGCGGTTCCATCCCGGCACCGGGACGCTGGCCACCCTGCAGGGGCGCGCCGTTGCAGGCGGCCCCACCGGGGACATGCCGGGGCGGGGTGCGACGGTCGCCGTCCGCGCGGGCGAGATCGATCTGGGACCGCTGCCGGTGGTCGCCGCGGTGCCCACCCGGATCGCCGGCGGCCCGCAGCTGCTGCTCCCGCCGGGACTCGTGCCCACACCCGAGCTCGCCGGCGCACCCTCCCGGACGTTCGTCGCGCTCGAGCCCGGGGCCGATCCGGCGACGGTCACGGCGGCACTCGGCGCCGTCGGCGAGGTGCTCACCGTGGACGACTGGCTCGCGCGTGACGCCGCGGCACGGGACGACATGAGCGCCAAGGTCTTCCTGGTGATCATGGGCCTGGGCGGGATGTACGCGCTGATCGGCGTGGCCAACGCCGTGGTGGTCGGGGCGTCGGCACGGCGGGCGGAGTTCGCCACAGCCCGGGCCGGGGGCCTCACCCGCGGTCAGGTGGTGCGCACGGCGCTCGTGGAGTCGTGGGCGGTCACGGTCATCGGCCTGCTGCTCGGCACGCTCGCCGCGGCGGCCACGTTCATCGCGGTGCTGTCGACGACGAGCGCGATCGCCGGAGTCGCCACGCTCTCCCTGCCGTGGACGTTCGTCCTCGCCGTCGGCGCCGGTGCGTTCCTGGTGACGGGCGCGACGAGCGTGCTCACCTCTCTCTCCGCCACCCGCACACAGCCCGTGGCGCTGCTGGGCGCCCGCGAGTAGGGCACCGGTTCAGGCAGCTCCGGCTCGCGCGGGTTCGGGACCCGAGAGGTTGTACGTCAGCGGCTGGTGTGTGTGGAAGCGGCGGATCAGGAGGTGGTGGAGCCCGGCGC
This sequence comes from Pseudonocardia yunnanensis, assembly GCF_039534065.1. Taxonomy (NCBI): domain Bacteria; kingdom Bacillati; phylum Actinomycetota; class Actinomycetes; order Pseudonocardiales; family Pseudonocardiaceae; genus Pseudonocardia; species Pseudonocardia yunnanensis. Next base: position 27,822 of record NZ_BAAAUS010000036.1, read on the forward strand.
CGAGAACCGCACCGATGACCGGGGCGACGAGATAGATCCAGAGGTCCGTGCCCTGAGCGTTCAGCAGGGCCGGACCCCACTGGCGCGCCGGGTTCGCGGATCCCCCGCTCAACGGCCCGAGGAGAGCGATGATCGCTGCGAGCACGACAGCGAGTGCGGGCGGCAGAAAGCGGTGCCACCGCGGGTGCGCCAGGAAGAACCCGACAAGCAGGATCAGTCCGAGGGTGCAGCCGACCTCGGCGAGAAAGACCGCGGGCGGATCCCACGTCGGCGCGGGGCGGATCGCGGCGTACCCGATGTCCGCGGACTCGACGATCGGGCCCCACGTCAGACGTGCGAGGACGACCCCCAGAACCGACCCCGTGAGTTGGGCGACGACGTAGGGGAGCACGGACAGGCCGGGGAAGACGTCCATGAGCCACAACGCGACCGTCACGGCCGGGTTCATGTGCCCACCGCTGCGGCGCCCCGGTGGGGAGAGGATCAACGCGACGAGCAGGAGGCCGCTGAAGGCCCCGATGACGGCGAGTGCGATCCCCAGGTCAGCCACGTATATCGGTGAGGACGGTGCCCGAAGCCACCGAGTGACGCTGACCACCAGGAACAACAGCACGGCCGTGAGTCCGAGCTCATCGAGTGACCGCGACAACGGTAGTGGTGGCGGGCACGGCGGACGATCGGTCGGCGCGCTCATGACTCCGAGTGTAGTCACGAAAAATGACGATCATTCGCCCTTACGAACAATTTGACGCGTCGAACCGGTACCGGACGACGGCACAACCTGACCGCAGCGGGCCTGCGCAGTCGCGGGCAGTAGCGTGGACGGCGCCATGAGCGCCACCCTCCAGGCCACCGATCTCGCCGCCGGCCACGGCGCCCGCGTCCTGTTCTCCGGTCTCGACCTGGTCGTCGCACCCGGCGACGTCGTCGGGCTCGTCGGCGCCAACGGTGCCGGCAAATCCACGCTGCTGCGACTACTCGCCGGTGAGCTCGAGCCGGAAGAGGGCAAGATCGTCCTCAGCCCGCCCGACGCGACCGTGGGGCACCTCCCCCAGGAACCCGACCGCCGACCAGGGGAGACGGTGGCCGAGTTCCTCGCCCGCCGCACCGGCGTCAGCGGGGCACAGGCGGCGATGGACGAGGCGGCCGAAGCGCTCGCCGAGGGTACCGATGGCGCCGACGACACCTACGCCGCCGCGTTGGACCGCTGGCTCGCCCTCGGCGGGGCCGATCTGGACGAGCGTGCCGCCGACGTCGCCGCCGAGGTGGGGCTGGCGGTCGACCTGAGCACCCCGATGACCGCCCTCTCCGGGGGGCAGGCCGCCCGCGCGGGGCTCGCCGCGCTGCTGCTCTCGCGCTACGACGTGCTCCTGCTCGACGAGCCGACCAACGACCTCGACCTCGACGGCCTGGAGCGCCTGGAGCGGTTCGTCCAAGGGCTGCGGTCGCCTGCCGTGATCGTCAGCCACGACCGCGAGTTCCTCGCCCGCACGGTCAACCGCGTCGTCGAACTCGACCTCGCTCAGCAGCAGGTGGGTGTCTACGACGGCGGGTACGACAGCTACCTCGCCGAGCGTGAGGTGGCTCGCCGGCACGCCCGCGAGACCTACGAGGAGTACGCCGACACCGTCGGTGGGCTCAAGGAGCGGGCCCAGATGCAGCGCAACTGGATGGCCCAGGGCGTGCGCAATGCGCGGCGCAAGGCGACCGACAACGACAAGATCAGCCGGAAGACCCGCGCGGAGGCCAGTGAGAAGCAGGCTGCCAAGGCCCGCCAGACGCAACGGCTGATCGAGCGGCTGGAGGTGGTCGAGGAGCCGCGCAAGGAGTGGGAGCTGCGCATGACGATCGCGGCCGCGCCCCGCTCGGGCACCGTCGTGGCGTCGATGTCCGGTGCGGTCGTGCACCGGGGCTCGTTCACGCTCGGCCCCATCGATGCGCGCGTCGACTGGGCCGACCGCATCGTGATCACCGGCGCGAACGGGTCGGGCAAGACCACGCTGCTCGGCGCGCTGCTGGGCCGCATCCCCGTCGACTCCGGGACGGCAGGGCTGGGCTCGGGCGTCCGGCTCGGGGAGATCGACCAGGCCCGTGGCCTCTTCCTGGGCCCGCAGCCGCTCACCCGCGCGTTCGGCGAGGCGGTGCCGGACTGGCCCGAGTCGGACGTCCGCACGCTCCTGGCCAAGTTCGGCCTCACCGGGGACCACGCGCCCCGCCCGGCGAACGAGCTCTCCCCCGGTGAACGAACCCGGGCGGCGCTCGCTCTCCTGCAGGCCCGTGAGGTGAACCTGCTGGTGCTCGACGAACCCACGAACCACCTCGACCTGCCCGCCATCGAGCAGCTGGAGCAGGCGCTCGACTCGTTTCCGGGCACGGTGCTGCTGGTCACCCACGACCGGCGCATGCTCGACACCGTCCGCGCCACCCGCCGCTGGACGGTGGCGGACGGACAGCTCACGGAGTCATGAGCCGCCACCCGGTCGCCGGCACACCGGCTGCCGGGGCGGGTGGGCGCCCCGGCACCGGCGCGCAGGCGACCGGCGAACCGTCGGCCGGGCCGATCAGCTCGGGCGGGTCTTCGGCGCGTTCATCGCGGTGCGGGCGGGGTCGTGGTCCACGACGTCGGCCAGCGCCTCGTCGATGCGCTTCATGACCTCCGGCTCCAGCTTCACACCCGAGGCCTTGACGTTCTCCGCCACCTGCTCGGGCCGGCTCGCCCCGATGATCGCCGCGGAGACGTTGTCGTTCTGCAGCACCCAGGCGACCGCGAGCTGCGCCATCGACAGGCCCAGGTCGGCAGCGATCGGCTCGAGCTGCTGCACCCGGGTGAGCGTCTCGTCGTTCAGGAAGCGCTTGATCGTGTTGGCGCCGCCCTTCTCGTCCGTGGCCCGCGACCCGGCAGGAACCTCGGCGCCCGGCTTGTACTTGCCGGTGAGCACGCCCTGCGCGATCGGGGAGAAGACGACCTGGCTGACCCCCAGCTCCGCCGACGTCGGGACGACCTCGGCCTCGATCACCCGCCAGAGCATGGAGTACTGCGGCTGGTTCGAGACGAGCTGGATCCCGAGCTCGGTCGCGAGGGCGTGGCCTGCCCGCACCTGCTCGGCCGTCCACTCGCTGACCCCGATGTAGTGGGCCTTCCCCGCCCGCACGACGTCGGCGAAGGCCCGCATCGTCTCCTCGAGCGGAGTCTCGGTGTCGTACCGGTGGGCCTGGTAGACGTCGACGTAGTCGGTCTGCAGCCTGGTCAGGCTCGCGTCGATCGACTCCATGATGTGCTTGCGGGAGAGACCGCTGTCGTTGGGCCCCTTCGGCCCGGTGGGCCAGTAGACCTTCGTGAGGATCTCCAGCGACGCCCTGCGCTCGCCCTTCAGCGCCTCACCGAGCACGGTCTCGGCCGCGCCGTTGGCGTAGACGTCAGCGGTGTCGAACGTGGTGATTCCGGCATCGAGAGCAGCGCGAACGCACGCGGTGGCGGCGTCATTCTCGATCTGGGACCCATGGGTGAGCCAGTTGCCGTACGTGATCTCCGAGATCTTCAACCCGGAGTCGCCCAAATACCGATATTCCACGCTCAGACATTAGGTCCAGGGCGAGCGGGGCACCACGGGGGCGGGATCACATCACGTGGGACGTCGAAAGGGGTGGCACGCCGGCACCTGGACGTACCGGTCGTACCACCCCTGGGGGACTCGGGCGGCGAGGCTCAGGCCTCGGGCTGCCCCTCCTGCAGCCCTATGGCGAAGCGGAGCTCGGGCTGGCCGTCGGCACCCGGCACCGGCTGGACGTCGAGCACCTTGTCGTCCAGGACCTCCGCCGCCGTCGGTTCGAGGAAGACGCTCACCCCCTCACCGGAGAGGACCACGTCTTCCGCACCGGGCTGGCCTGCGAGGGACAGTTCTAGGCCCTGCTCGGGGTCGGGGGCGGAGATACGCAGGCCCCCACCGTCAGGCAGCTCGGCGTCGGTGGTCAGGGACTTGATGGCTTCGGCCGCGTTATCGGTGATTGCCAACATCGGCGCAACGCTAGAGCGACGAGGCGCTGCTCGCAGCGTGGAGCAGCCCGATCGAAGTGCGATCAGCCGAAGACGTCGGGATCCGGTCCGAGGCGACGGCCGTTCTCGAGCTCGCTGATGCTCGCCACATCGTCGTCGGACAGCTCGAAGTCGAATACGTCGATGTTCTCGCTGATGCGCGAGGCCGTCACCGACTTCGGAATCACGATGTTGCCGAGCTGGAGATGCCAGCGCAGCACGATCTGGGCGGGGCTCTTCCCGTACTTCTCGGCGAGCGCCACGATCACCTGCTCGGCCAGCAGCTCGCCGCCCTTGCCCAGCGGGCTCCACGCCTCCGTCGCGATCCCGTGCTTCTGGTGGTAGGCGCGCAGCTCGGTCTGCGGGAGCCAGGGGTGCAGCTCGATCTGGTTCAGCGCGGGCACCGTGTCGGTCTCCGCGGCCAGGCGCTGAAGGTCGGGGACACGGAAGTTGGAGACCCCGATCGCGCGCGCCTTGCCGTCCGACGCGATCTTCTCGAAGGCCCTCCAGGTCTCGACGAAACGGTTCGCCTTCGGACGCGGCCAGTGGATCAGGAAGAGGTCGACGTGGTCGAGGCCGAGGCGCTCCAGGCTCTCGTCGAGGGCAGCGATCGCCTCGTCGTGGCCGTGGCGGCTGTTGGTCAGCTTGGTGGTGACGAAGACCTCAGCGCGCGGCAACCCCGACTCGCGGATCGCCTGCCCGACGCCTTCTTCGTTGTTGTAGCCCTGCGCGGTGTCGATGTGCCGGTAGCCGGCCTCCAACGCCATGCGTACGGCGGGGGCGGTCTGGTCCGGCTCGATCTGGAAGACGCCGAATCCCAGCTGGGGGATCGAGACGCCGTTGTTGAGTCGAATCTTCGGTACGCGCGACATGAACCGCAGGCTACCCACGCAGCGCGCTGCGCTAACTGCTCCACGCCTCGGCCACGGCCTCGGCAGCCGCAGCAGCCTGCGCTCGCCCGGCCCGTGCCGAGGGGGCCCGGCGCGCGGGGTCGAGCACGTTGCGACCGATCGCCGTCACCGCCGCGGCGTCCGGGCTCACCACCGTGACCCGGGAGCCGTCGGCGCGCAACGGAGCGACGTGTGCGTCCACGCCGACCAGCGGCCCGATCCCCCGCACGACAGGGGCGATGACGACGACCCGGGGGAACCCTGCGGCGAGGTCGGCGTTGACGGGCGAGCGCACCCCACCGTCGATGAAGCGGCGGCCCGCCGTGGTCACCGGCGGCCAGATCCCCGGCACCGCGCAGCTGGCCGCCACGGCCTCGACGAGCGGCGCGCCTGCGTCACGGTCGAACACGACGAACTCGCCGGTGTGGGCGTCGACGGCGGTGATGCGCAGCGCGCGCTCGGGCCACTCGTGCACCGGCAACCGCTCCCCGATCACCCTGATCCGTTCGGCCTCGGGGACGGTGCTCGCCCGCAGCGCGAGCTTCCCGATACGGGCCCGCACCCGCTGAGCGTCGGGTCGTCCGATCATCGCGAGCCCCAGCCGCAGCATCGTGGCCTTGTCGAGCGCGGCGGCGAGCTCGCCGGTGGGCTGGGCGAGCTGCGCCCCGTACCGATCCTCGACGTCGACGCCGGTGGCGATCTGGGCGCCGACCACGGCACCGGCCGACGTGCCGACGATGAGGTCGGCACCGGTGAGGTCGATTCCCCGTTCGGCCAGCCCGGCGAGGAGCCCGAGCTCCCACGCGATTCCGGTGATACCCCCACCGCCGAGTACGAGCGCCCGATCCGTCATGGAGTGACCTCCCTTGCAGCCCACCGGCCGAGCACGACGACAGTGACGACCGCGGTGATCGCCAACCCACGCTCCACGAGCCCGAGCGGCACCAGCTGCCACCACGGCACACCGGTGAAGGGGCGCAGCGCGACGGCCAGGAGGATCACGCCGAGCCACCCCAGTGTGAGCGCGCCCGACCACCGCGACCAGGCCGCGAACGCACCCCACCGCGGATCGGCGCGCCACCGCCTGCCGAGCGCCAGCGCCGCCACGGGCAGGCTGCTGAACGCGGCCAGACTCGCGAAGCGGTGCACGTACCCGCCCGGCGTCGGCCCCACGGACCAGTTCGCCTTGTCGAACGCGACGACGGCCACGAGTGCCACCGTCCAGACCACCAGGAGGGCCGCGGCGATCGAGCGCCCCGGCACGACCCCGGCCCGCACCAGGGCCAGCAGCACCAGCGCCGAACCCGCCGCGAGCCCCAGCACACCGACGTCGAACATCCAGTCGGAATCGCCGAGCGCGTACTCACTGATCGTGCGGCGCACCGGGTTGACCTGCTCTGCCGCCACGACGTGCAGCAGCCCCACCAGCACCACCGCGATCCCCGCGCCCACCAGCCCCAACGCCGCCAGCGTCCGCGTCATCGCGGGATCAGGTGGTGCAGAAGCGGACACGGGCTTCCTCCTGGGGAGCGGGGGTTGCACCGTGAACGACGGCCGGGGCGGCGCCGTTCCCCACGATCGCTCGCCCAGGTCCACGGCAGATCCGAGCTGGGGAACCTGCGGTCATCCGGCACTTGCCGGGGTCGTTCGGTCTGCCTGACGCAGCAGCGTCGGAATCGCAACGCCCGCGACGATGAAGGCGATCCCCAGCCAGGTCGGCCCACCGTCGAGGACGAGGCTGAGGATGCCGATCGGGACGAGCCACCTGGCCAGTGGGTCGAGCAGCGCGACCAGCGACGGCGACGGCGTGGCTCGGCCCTGCTCCCGCGCGACCCGAGCCCGTGCGACGCCGGGGTACCAGTCGGAGAACTGCAGCGCGACGATGATCGCTCCGATCTGGATGACCCAGCCCGTCCAGATGTTGTTGCCGTTCTGCAGCACGGCGTCGCCGTAGAACCCCGCGACGGCGGAGACCAGGAACGCGCCCGCCCATACCCCGGTGATCACGTAGTTGGTGTGGAGGAAGGTCGGCAGGTGCCAGTACTTCCGGTCGACCTGCTCACGGGCGTACTGCAGGGTGAACGGCATCCGCACGAGCATGGACCCGACAGCGATGAGCACCAGCGTGATGTTGCTGATCTCCCCGATCCAGGTCTCCAGCCACGCCTTGCCGACAGGGTTGATCAGCAGCACGAGGATGAGCAGCCCGGCGAAGAAGATCACGTCGACCACGGTGAGCAGCTTCAGGGAACGCCCGCGGGCGAGGTCGGCGACAAGGAAGACCACGGACAGTGCGAGGGCGATCCCCGCGGCCCACTCGATCCAGCCCTCCCCCTCCAGGACGCCCAGCACGATCCAGGGGGAGAGGCCGGTGAGCGGTCCGTCCAGTATCCGCCCGAGGCGACTCGGGCTGCCGGTCGTCGGTGCTGCCGCTGAGTCGCCGGTCACGTCCTCTCCCGTCCCCGGTGGAACGAGCGTCCCGGAGTGAGCTCGCTGTGCCACGTCGTGCGTTACGCCACGAGTCGCTGGCGGGCTCCTGGTCGGCCGGGTCAGGAGGCCGGGGTGAGGCCGAGCGCCTGTGCGGCCAGCTGCGCGAGGTGGACCGGTTCGCGGGTGCCGGCCTGGCGGAGCTGGGTGCGGCAGCTGAAGCCGTCCGCGACGACGGCAACGGCCGGGTCCGCCGCGCGCACCGCAGGGAGGAGCACCCGCTCGGCACATGCCATCGACACGTCGTAGTGGCCCTTCTCGAACCCGAAGTTGCCTGCCAGCCCGCAGCATCCCGAGTCGAGTACCTCGGCCTCGACGCCGAGCGCGGCCATGACCGCGCGGTCGTCGTCGTTGCCGAGCTCGGCGTGCTGGTGACAGTGCACCTGGACGAGCGCACGCAGGCCCGGCGCGACGACGCCGTCCCGCAGCTCGTCGGCGTGCTGAGCGAGCAGCTCGGCGAAGGTGCGCACGCCGGTGGCCGCGAGCCCGGCGAGCGGGTCGCCGGGGAGCAGCTCGGCGGCGTCGGCACGCAGCGCGGCCGTGCACGACGGTTCGAGCCCGACGACAGGCACCCCGTCCAGGAGCCACGGCTCGACCGTGCGCAGGCTGCGGCGCAGCACACGGCGCGCGGTGTCGACCTGGCCCGTGGAGGTCCAGGTGAGCCCGCAGCACACCTCGCGTGGCGGCAGCTCCACGGCATAGCCGAGCCGTTCGAGCACGGCGACCGCGTCGGCCGCGACCGTGGGGTCGAAGTGGTTGGTGAAGGTGTCGGGCCACAGCAGCAGACGTCCCCGCGATGCGTCGGCCACGCCGGCATGCCGCCGACTCCGCCGGGTGCCCGTGTAGCGGCGACGGGCGATCGGCGGGATCGCACGCTGCGGGTCGATCCCGCCCATCCGCTTCGCCAGCGCACCCAGCCTGCCCCGCCCGGCGGCGTTCAGGCCGTCGACCATGCGGGCCGGGAGCCGCCCCACCAGGCGTAGCCATCGCGGCAGGGCGCCCATGGAGTAGTGCGACGCCGGCCGCAGCTTGCGCCGGTAGCGCTGAGCGAGGAACTCGGTCTTGTAGGCGGCCATGTCCACGCCCACCGGGCAGTCGCGCTTGCAGCCCTTGCAGGACAGGCACATGTCCAGCGCCTCGGCCACCTCGGGTGACTGCCAGCCGCCGGTGATGACCTCTCCGGAAGCCATCTCGAACAGCAGCCGGGCGCGTCCGCGGGTGGAGTGCATCTCCTCACCCGTCGCGCGGTAGCTCGGGCACATCACACCGCCGTGGTCGGTGATGCACTTGCCCACGCCGAGGCAGCGGCGGGTGGCGCGGGTGAACGAACCACGGTCGTGCCCGAACGCCAGAACGGGCTCGTCGGGAAGGGTCGGCATGCCGACGAACACGCGCAGGTCCTCGTCGAGCTTCGCGGGGCGGACGACCCGGCCGGGGTTCATCCGGTCGTCGGGGTCCCAGATCCCCTTGAACTCCTCGAACGCCGCGATGATCTCCGGCGGGTACATGCGCGGGAGCAACTCGGCGCGCGCGGCACCGTCGCCGTGCTCCCCCGAGAGCGAGCCACCGTGCGCGACGGCGAGGTCGGCCGCGTCCTCCATGAAGCTGCGGAAATCGGCGATGCCCGAGCGGCTCGCGAGGTCGAAGTCGATGCGGATGTGCAGGCAGCCGTCCCCGAAGTGCCCGTAGTACGCACCCCGCCGCCGGTGCTGGCTGAGCAGGGCGTCGAACTCGCGCAGGTAGGCACCGAACCGCTCCGGCGGCACGGCCGCGTCCTCCCAGCCGGGCCAGGCCTCGCCGCCGTCGGGCGAGCGCGTGACGATGCCGGCGCCGTCCTCGCGGATACGCCACAGCGCCTTCATCGCCGCCGGATCGGAGACGACCACGCTCGTCGCCCCGTACGGCTTCATCGCCGTGACGACGGCGTGCGCCGCGGCCTCGGCCTCGGCCCGGGTGGCCCCGCCGGTCTCGACGTAGAGCCAGCCGCCGCCCTCGGGGAGCGTGCGCGATGCCGTCTCGGCCGGGTTGTGCGCGCGCAGCGCCGCGATCAGCCCGGCGTCCATGCCCTCGATCGTCAACGGACCGAGATCACGCACCACGGTGACGTGGTCGGCAGCCAGGTAGGCGTCGGGGAAGCCGAGCACCGCGAGCGCACGCACCGCAGGCGACTCGACGAGCCGGACCGTCGCCTCGAGCACCGTGGCGCAGGTGCCCTCGGTGCCGACGACGGCCCTGGCCAGGTCGAACCCGTTCTCCGGGAGCAGCCGGTCGAGGTTGTACCCCGAAACCCGCCGGGTGAGATCCGGGAACGACGCGCGAACGCCGTCGCCGACGCGTTCTGCGAGCTTGCGGAGCGCGTCCGGGACGCGTCCGGTGGCGGGCACGCCAGGGCCCAGCTGCAGGTACTCCCCGCGGTAGGTGAGCACATCGAGCGCGTGGACGTTGTCGACCGTCTTGCCCCAGGCCACCGAGTGCGAGCCGCACGCGTTGTTGCCGATCATCCCGCCCAGCGTGCAGCGGTTGTGCGTGGACGGGTCGGGCCCGAACGTCAGGCCGTGCGGGCGGGCCGCGTCGCGCAGCGCGTCGAGCACGAGACCGGGCTGGACGCGCGCCGTGCGGGCCTCGGGATCGATCTCCAGCACCCGGTTCAGGTGCTTGGTGAAGTCCAGCACCACGGCCGTGTTGACGGCCTGTCCGGCGATGCTCGTGCCTGCGCCACGCGGGAGCACCGGCACCCCGTGGGTGCTGCAGACCGACACAGCGGCCTCGACGTCGTCGGGGTCGAGCGGGGTGACCAGCCCGATCGGCACCCGCCGGTAGTTCGAGGCGTCGGCGGAGTACATCGCGCGGGTAGCGGTGTCGAACCGGACGGGCCCACGGACGGCCTTGGCGAGGTCGGCGTGCAGGTCGGTGGTGTCGGAGGAGGTGGGATGGGGCGTGCTCACGGGGTTCAGTCTGGGGTGTTCGACGACGACGCACTGTCCGAGCCGGACGTGGGCTTGGCCGCAGGGGACGGGGCCGGTTTGTCGCCGTGCCCATGACCGTGGCCGTGGCCATGTCCATGGCCGTGTCCGCTCGCCGCGCCCGGCGCCAGGTCGCCCGCCCTCAGCGGTGCGTCGTGGTAGCGGCCCTCGTGGGCGATGATCGGCCGCTGGTCACCGGCCAGCTCCGGGTGCTTGGCCTCGAGCCGCTGGCGCCGCTCCCACTGACGGCGCAGCCCGGTGACGTACTCGCGGTTGCCCTCGTAGGTGCCGCGCCAGGTCTGGGGCATCTGCTCCTTCGCGAGGCCCGTGTCGGCCTGGCCGCCGAGGCTGAACCCCGCCGGGATCTTGCGCGTCTCCCCGCCGCAGGACGGGCAGGCCGGAGCAGCCGCGCCGAACGAAGCGAGGTGCTCGAAGCGCATCCCGCACTCGCACTTGAAAACGTAGATCGGCATGTGCCCCTCCGGGCGGAACGGTGGCGGTCGACCTGGTCGGTCGACCGCCACCACCCTCACCAGTTCTGGATCGACTTCGTCAGGATGTCGGCGATGTCGTCCTCGGTCGGCGTCTTCGGGCACGTGGCCAGGAGCCGCTGCTGCTTCATCGTGCCCGGCACGAGATCGGGCACGTCCGACTCGGTGTAGCCGACGGCGCCGATCCCGTTGGGGATGTCGATGTCACGCATGAGCGAGATCAGCACCGAAGGAAGCTGCTCGCGCGGGTCGTTCACCTTGTCCGCGCGCGGATCCATCAGCTCGGCCGCCCGCAGGTGGCGTTCCGGTGCGCTCTCGAAGGAGAACCGGAACGCCTCGGGCGCGGTGAGCGACACCGACTGCCCGTGCGGCACCATCGGCTCCTCCTCCGGATAGCCCGCGGGGTGGTAGTCCTTCACCATTCCGGCGATGGGGTAGGCGTTGGCGTGCGGGATGTGCACGCCCGAGTTCCCGAATCCCATTCCGGCGAAGGTGGCGGCCATCATCATGTTCGAGCGCGCCTCGATGTTGTCGGCGCCTTCGTGCACCGCCTTGCGGAACGACTGCGCGATGAGGTTCATCGCCTTCTCGCACCACAGGTCCGACACCGGGTTGGAACCGCAGTAGGTGACCCGCTCCTCGGGCTTCTTGCGGTCGAACGTGGTGTACCAGCGCGCGGTGTAGCTCTCCACCGCGTGACAGACGATGTCCATCCCCGACGCAGCGGTGACCTGGGCGGGCAGGCTCATCGTCAGCAGCGGGTCGATCACGGCGAGGGTCGGGCGCAGCCGCCAGTGGCTGATCCCGGTCTTGACCTTCATCGACAGGATGTCCAGGACGCACATCGCGGTGGACTCCGAGCCGGTCCCCGCCGTGGTCGGGATCGCGATCAGCGGCTTGAGCTGGCCCGGCGGGATCTTGGCGTTGCCGATCGGCTTGTTGATGTAGTCCATCAGCTCGCCGGGGTGGCTGGTGAGCAGGTTGATCGCCTTGGCGGTGTCGATCGCCGACCCGCCGCCGACGGCGATGAACCCGTCCCACGGCCCCTGCGCGCGGGCGTACTCGGTGGCCTTGTTCATCGAGTCGTCGGTGGGCTCGACGTGCACGCCGTCGAAGATCTCCGACTCGATGTCGTAGCGCCGAAGGTTGTCGGCGATGCGCTGCGGCGCCCCGAGCGAATGGATCCCCGGGTCGGTGACGATCAACACGCGCTTCGCGCCGAGACCGGCCATCTCGAAGCCGACCTCGTCAGAAGCGCCTGCTCCGAACTTCAAGGGTGGCGCACCCCAGGTGAAGATCGTCTCCTCGGTGAGCTCCACGTCGGGCACTGTCATTTATTTCGCCTCCGCGGGAAGAAGTACGTCGACGGGCGTCACGTGTACGAGCTCTCCGGTGCCAGGCGCAGCTGGTGGATCTGCTCGGCGTCGTGCCCGAACACCATCGTGGCGTTGGTGTCCTCCTGGATGCCCCGCAGCTTCTCCACCGACGCGTAGAACTGCTCGAGGTTGTTGACGATGGCCGCGGGCGTGGCGGGCGGGCCGTAGCTCTCCCCCATGTAGACCGCGTCGGATGTGAAGATCATCGTGCCGGAGTCGGGGAGGGTGACCTGCATCGACATCGTGCCGACGGTGTGCCCCGGCGTCTCGATGAGCTTCACCCCGGGTAGGAACTCGGTGTCGCCGGAGACCGTCTGGAAGTCGAGTCCCTCGTAGTCGGTCTTGAGGTGGGCGCCGTTGAACAGGCCACCGAACCCGAAGGCGAACTCCCGCTCCTTCTCGTGGCAGACGAGCTTCGCGTTGGTGTTCTTGAACATCTGAGCGTTGCCGGCGTGGTCGAAGTGCAGGTGCGACAGGATCACGTAGTCGATCTCGTCGAGCCCCACGCCCATCTGGTTCAGGCGGGAGTCGAGGTACTCGTCGTCCGAGACCTTGTCGTACGGGAAGAACTCCTGCAGGCCGGTCGGCCCCCAGCGCTCCTCCCAGTCACGCGGGCAACTGGTGTCCCAGAGGATCTTGCCCTCGTCGGTCTCCACGAGCACGCAGTGGGAAGGGACGTCCACCCAGGGCGCCGGGTTGTTCTTGTGGCTCCGATCGACGATCGAGCGCCCCGGCTTCAACAGCAACCAGGTCAGGTCCGCGGTCATCGCCCCGCACGGGATCACGCTCACCTTGTTCGCAGTCGCCATCGTGGTCCTCTCGGCATCGAGAAACGGCCCGCGCGCCCAGCGCGTTCCAGGGCCGACCGTGGCATGTGGCATGCCACTCGTCAATGCATTCGCACTCGACCATGGATCAGGGTCCGGTCCACCCCAGATCGACGTCGACGCTGCCCGGAGGCGCCCCCGCCTCCTGTGCGATGAGCAGCTCCGCTGTGCGCAGGAGGTGCGCCCGCATCGCCTCGGCTGCGCCCGCCGCATCACAGGACTCGATACGGTCGAGCACCTCGCGATGCTCGGCCACGATGTCGTCGAGGCTGCGCGACCGGCTCACCGTCGAGACGCCGCGGCGCAGCACCATGTCCCGCAGCCCGTCGACGTACGTGGCGAGCCGCAGGTTCCCCGACGCCTGCAGCAGCACGAGATGGAACCGGCGGTCGTGCTCCCACATCCGGTACTCGTTCCCGGACCGGGCAGCGCGCTCCATCGCCTGGTGGAGCCTGCGCAGCTCCCGGCGGCCCGCCTCGTCGATCTGCCGGCACGCGAGGCGCGTGGCCGGCACCTCCAGCAGCAGACGCAGCGCGAAGACCTCCTCCAGGTCGTGCAAGGACGTCTGCAGCACCCGCACCCCGCGGTTGCGCTCGAACCGGACCATGCCCTGCTGGGACAGCTTGATCAGCGCCTCCCGCACAGGCGTGCGCGAGACGCCGAGCTGCGTGGCCAGCGTCTGCACCGAGTGCAGCGTGCCGGGCTGCAGCTCTCCTGTGATGACGGCGGCGCGCAGCGCGTCCAGCACCTGGGCGTTGACCGACTCCGTCTGCCGGACCTGCTTCACACCGCCGCCCCGGGACGGGACGGTTGGGACGCGTCCGCGGCCTGGGAGAGGGTTTGCACGGGAGGGATCCTGCCAGCGGCGGCGCCCGCCCCGGGGCCCGTTCGCCGACTGACGGTTTGCTGGCAACCTTGGATCATGGCGCGATACGAGTACCGGGTCCTGCAGCTGCGCGAGAGCCTCATCGGCGGGAAGCTCTCGGCCGACAAGCTGGAGAAGCTGCTGAACGACGAGGCAGCGCAGGGCTGGCAGCTCAAGGCCATCACATCCACCGAGGTGAAGGGCCGGGTGGGCCCCGGCGGGGTGGACGGGCTCCTTGTCACGCTGGAACGTCCGGTGGGCTGACCGTCCTGATCCGGCAGGGCCGGCAAGGCGCCGGCCCGCGTCAGGTTCGGCAGGTGGTGGGACGCCTGGACGTGGTACCGATCACGGCGGGCACGCCCTGAACGGGCAGGTGGCGGCTCCGGCCCGCCCACGTCCCACATAGGGTCGGCGTTCGTGAACACCGCTGCCCCGTCCGAGCTGTTCGACCCCGCCGCCTGGCGGGTGGTCGAGGGCTTCGACTTCGCCGACATCACCTACCACCGGGCCGTGGCCGCCGGGCCGGAGGGCGGCACGGTGCGCATCGCCTTCAACCGGCCCGAGGTGCGCAACGCCTTCCGCCCCGGCACCGTCGACGAGCTGTACCGCGCGCTCGACCACGCTCGCACCACCCCGGACGTCGGGTGTGTGCTGCTCACGGGGAACGGGCCCTCTCCGAAGGACGGCGGCTGGGCGTTCTGTTCCGGCGGCGACCAGCGCATCCGGGGCCGCACCGGTTACCAGTACGCCTCGGGGGACACGGCCGACACCGTCGACCCGGCGCGGGCCGGCCGCCTGCACATCCTCGAGTGCCAGCGCCTGATCCGGTTCATGCCGAAGGTGGTGATCGCGGTCGTGCCCGGCTGGGCGGCGGGCGGGGGTCACTCGTTGCACGTGACTGCCGACCTCACGCTGGCGAGCGCCGAGCACGCCCGGTTCAAGCAGACCGACGCCGACGTGGGCTCGTTCGACGGCGGGTACGGCTCGGCGTACCTGGCGCGCATGGTGGGCCAGAAGTTCGCCCGCGAGATCTTCTTCCTCGGCCGCGAGTACTCGGCGGCCGACGCTCACCGGATGGGCATGGTCAACGCGGTCGTGCCGCACGCGGAGCTGGAGAAGGTGGCGCTGGAGTGGGCCCGGGAGATCAACGGCAAGTCGCCCACCGCGCAGCGGATGCTCAAGTACGCGTTCAACCTGCAGGACGACGGGCTGGTCGGGCAGCAGCTCTTCGCGGGCGAGGCCACGCGGCTCGCGTACATGACCGACGAGGCTGTGGAGGGCCGCGACGCGTTCCTGGAGAAGCGCGACCCCGACTGGTCCCCGTTTCCATGGCACTACTGAGCACACGCTCGTACCGGCCGTCGGGTTCACAGCGATAGCGAGGCAAACGGGTGAACAACCTGCGGATCGTGCCCGTGGACGGATCGCCCGCCGCGGTCGCCGAACTCGCCGCCGCGCTCCGGGAGGCGTTCGACGGCGGCCCGGCCCTGCTGCCCCGGGCGCCCGGCTCCTCCGCGACGCCCGCGGCCGCACCGGGGCCGGGTGCGGCGCTGGTGATCCCGACCTCGGGTTCCACGGGTGATCCCAAGTTCGTGGTGCTCTCGGCCGCGGCGCTGCATGCGTCCGCCACGGCCACCGCGGATCGGCTCGGCGGGCCTGCGTCGTGGCTGCTCGCGCTTCCCGCCGAGCACGTCGCGGGAGTGCAGGTGATCGTGCGCTCCCTGCTCGCCGGATCAGCTCCGGTGCTGCAGGACCTGCGCGACGGTTTCCGGCCGGCCAACTTCGCGGCTGCCACCGGAGAGCTCGCCGTCGGCAGGCGGTGCACCAGCCTGGTGCCCACCCAGCTCGCCCGGATCCTCGACGCCGGTGGCGCCGCTCTCGAAGCGCTGCGCAGCTACGACGCCGTGCTCGTCGGCGGAGCCGCCTTGGAACCCGCGCTGCGCTCCCGCGCCCACGACGTGGGTGCACGGATCGTCACCACCTACGGCATGAGCGAGACGGCGGGCGGCTGCGTCTACGACGGCGTCCCGCTGGACGGGGTCCGGGTCGGCATCGACGAGAGCGGCCGGATCCGCCTCGGCGGCCCCACCCTCGCCGAGGGCTACCTCGGCGACCCTGCAGGGACCGCAGCGGTGTTCGGCGACGGCTGGTTCAGCACGAGCGACCTCGGCCAGTGGCGTGACGGGCGGCTGGAGGTGCTCGGCCGCGCCGACGACGTGATCGTCACCGGCGGGGAGAACGTGGCGCCTGCCGCGGTGGAACGCGTGCTGGTGGCTCAGCCCGGTGTGCGCGCAGCGTGCGTCGTCGGGCTGCCGGACGCGGAGTGGGGCGAGGTCGTGGCGGCGGCGTTCGTCGTGGACGGCGCAGGCAGCGGCGAACCGGCAGCGACACGCCTCGACCGGCTCCGGGACGCGGTGCGCGTTGAGCTCGGCCGGGCCGCGGTACCGCGGCTGCTGCGCTCCGTGGCCGAGATCCCGCTGCGCGGCGTGGGCAAGCCCGATCGGCGCGCGGTGGCTGCCCTTCTCGCCATGGAGTACGTCCCGCGGAACTGACCCGGACAGGACCACCCCATCGTGGCCCTCACTCTCCGTTGATTGACCACTACAGTTTCCTGATATGTGCTGCGCCTCGTAGACCACTCCAGTCACACGAGTAACAGGGAGCGCCATGCGTGGCCTGTTCGCGACGGCAGCACCACTGGCATCACTCGTCCTCGTCAGCGTGCTATCGGCAGGTCTGGCGACACCGGCGGTCGCACAGCCGGTGGCAGTCGCCTCCTGGGCGCCCGACCTCGCCACCGGCGATCCTGCGGGCGTTCGGATCGACGGCGGCACCGTCCGGCTGGAGGGCACAGGCGCCTTCCTCGCCCCGGTCGAGGACGCACCGGTGCTCAGGGGCGCCGCCGTGCCGACCGGGCTGCTCACGCTCCGGGCTCAGCAGCTACCCGCCCCGACGGACCAGGTCGTCGCCACCGTCATCGGCGACGTGCCCGCCGGCAGCACGGCCGTCGTCGACGTGCGGGGTCGACGCAGCAACGGTGGCTGGACCGAGTGGGTGCCCGCTCAGCCGGACCCTGACGCGCTTGTCGCCGAGCTGCCCCAACCCACGTCCGAGGTGCAGGGCAGGCTCGTGCTCGCAGGACCGCCGGGCGCCGGACCCACCGTTCGCAGTGTCACCCTCACGGCCCGGCCCGCGACGAGGCCGCTCGCCGCGCCCGTCGGGGAGCACGGCGCGCTCCAGTTCCGCGTCTTCGCCACCCGCGAAGGCCTGGTCGGCGGCACGACGGCGAACGGGCACGTGATCACCGAGCGCGACCACTTCGTGGCCCTGCCGTCTCGGCGCGGCTTGTCACCCCGCGACACCAGCGACTACTCGGTCAAGGTCTGCGCGCCGAACGACCGCTGCGCGTTCGCCCCGGTCTGGGACGTCGGGCCGTGGAACACGCGGGACGACTACTGGAACCCCGAGGACGTCCGCCAGGAGTGGACCGACCTCCCCCAAGGCCTTCCACAGGCCCAGGCCGCGTACAAGGAGGACTACAACGACGGGAAGGACCAGTCCGACAGGGAGGTCCTCAACCCCGCAGGCATCGACCTCGCCGACGGGCTCTTCTGGGACGCGCTCGAGCTCGACGACAACGCATGGGTCACCGTGGACTACCTGTGGACCGGCGACGAGCGGCTGTCCAAGGTGGTCGGCACCCCGAACGTTCTGGCGGCTCCGCACGCGGGCGCCGAGGTGACCGGGATCGTGGCGGAGCAGGCCATGGTGCCCGTGCAGTGCGCGGTCGGCCAGGGGACGGACCGGTGGCTGCGCGTCGGCGCCAGCGAGTATCTCGACGCGGCGGCGGTGCCCGACCTGGGCGTGGTGAAGGCCTGCACGACGGGAGCTGCCGATACACCGGCGAGCACCGGCACCCCAGCCGGATAACGTTTGCCCGTGGCCACCATCGCGCAATGGATCGAGGGCGCACGACCTCGCACCCTGCCGACCGCCGTCTCCCCCGTCCTTGCCGGCACCGGCGCGGCAATCGGCGCCGGTGTCGTCGCACCCGGGCGCGCCCTGCTCGCGTTGATCGTCGCGGTGGCGCTGGTCGTCGGGGTGAACTTCGCGAACGACTACTCCGACGGCATTCGCGGCACCGATGACGAGCGTGTCGGCCCGCTGCGACTGGTGGGGTCGAAGGTCGCGGAGCCGGCGGCGGTGCGGACCATCGCGATCGTTGTTCTCTCGATCGCAGGACTCGCCGGGCTCACGCTGGTCTCACTCAGCCGGCAATGGTGGCTGATCGCCGTCGGCGCCCTCTGCATCGCCGGGGCGTGGTTCTACACCGGCGGGAAGCGGCCCTACGGCTACTCCGGCCTGGGCGAGGTGGCGGTCTTCGTGTTCTTCGGCCCCATCGGGGTACTGGGCACGGTGCTCACGCAGAGCGGTGCGCCGGGGCCCCTCGCGATCGTCACGGCCGTCGGAGTGGGCATGCTCACATGTGCGGTGCTGGTTGCAAACAACCTGCGGGATATCCCAACAGACACTGTTGTGGGTAAGCGCACGCTCGCGGTCGTGCTGGGCGACACCGACACCCGCCGCCTGTACGTCGCACTCGTGACCGTGCCGCTGCTGTTGTCGCTGCTAGCGGGCCTGCGCAGCTGGCCGATGCTGCTCGGTTTGCTGACTCTGCCGCTCGTTGTGATGCTGGCGCGCGAGGTCCTGAGCGGGGCATCCGGTCGTAAACTGATTCGCGTGTTGTCCCAAACGGGCATTCTCCTGCTCGCCTGGTCAGTCCTCACGGGGATCGGGCTGGCGCTCGGGCAGGTCGCCTGAGCTCGGTGAGGCGGGGAGATCCCCCTCACCACGCAGCCGCGCCCGCAATGCGGAACGCTCTCTCGACCGCCGACTACGGCTCTCCGACAGCGCCGTGTCGAGGCGGCTGCGCAGTCCGCGGAAGAGCACCATGGACAACGGCAGGGCGACGATCAGGCCTATGAGCAGCGCAATCAGGAACGGCGTGCCCGTCAGGAGCATGAGCGCCGTCACGATGGCAACGAGACCGAGCCGGGCCAGCACGTAAAGGCCTACGGTGACAGCGAGACCCAGTCGCTGCCCCGCGGGGGGGTGCCCGGTGGGTGGCGAGGTCATATCGTGAGCCTACGTCCGCCGGATGGCAGCGCGTCGTGGTGTCCGATTCGTGTCCGGTTCGTCCTTGAAGAGCCCTTTACCTACGGACAACCGTTCGAGTACGTGGGGTCCCAGGTGTCACGATGGCCCGGAAACGCCCCGCGGCTCTGGAGGTCCACATGACAATCACGACGACTCAGGCCAGCAGCAACGAGCGCCTGCTCACCCCTGGCGAGGTGGCGGCTCTCTTCCGCGTCGATCCCAAGACCGTGACGCGTTGGGCGTCCGCCGGTCGGATCGGCTCCATCCGCACTCCCGGCGGACACCGTCGCTTCCGGGAGTCGGAGGTGCGGAGCATGCTGGCCGACCTCACCAGTGAGGCCACGTTACCGCCGTCGCGCCCCTGAGCGCCCTGGTAGTAACGATGCGCGTGACGGTGCGGACAGCATTCAGGCTCTCCGCCACCCTGACGCCTCTGCTCCGCTAACCTCGACGCCGGAGGTGGTTGGAGTGTTGTTCCTCATCGCGTTCGTCGGCGCCGCGGTCATCGCTCTGGTGCTGTGGAAAGCGATGAGCACCAGCAGTTCGCAGGTCCCGCAGCCCCCTCGCCGGCCCATCACGGGTTCCGGGAGGCCACGGGTCAGCGGACCTGATGATGACCCCGACTTCCTTCGTCAACTCGACGAGAAAGTCCGGCGACGGGACGATCCTCCCGGCGCCTGAGCTGGCACCCCGGCCCTCGCGGCCGGGGCGCTCCGGCTCACCACGATCGAACGACGCCGCTCATGAAGCGGCGGTGAAACCCATCAGGCGGCGGCCTGTGGCAGGGCGGCCACCGGACCGCCGTCAGACCGAGGCACCTTCGAAGGCATCCGCCACCGCAGCACCGAGCTGCAGGAGCGCAAGCCGCGTCGCAGGCGCCAGACGGTCCAGATCCACCTCCGCACCCTCTTCGAGATGAGGGTCGTACGGAACTCGCACCACTGCTCGGCAACGTGCCGCAAAGTGCTCGGCCACCCGGTCCAGGTCGACGCCGCCCGAGGACCGGTGCACGGAGTTGAGCACCGCCACGGAGTTCCGTACCAGGTCACCGTGCCCGTGCGCATCGAGCCAATCCATCGTTGCCGACGCGCTGCGCGCTCCGTCGATCGATCCCGACGACACGATGATCAGTTGGTCGGCCAGGCCCAGCACGCCGTACATGGCGGAGTGCATGAGCCCGGTTCCGCAATCGGTGAGCACGATGTTGTAGAAGTGCTCGAGCAGCGCGATGGTGCGCCGGTAGTCCTCCTCGCTGAATGCTTCGGAGACTGCTGGGTCCTGCTCGCTGGCCAGCACCTCGAGGCGCGACGGTCCTTGCGACGTGTATGCGCGTACATCCGTGTAGCGACGCACCCGCTGCGCGTCCCGCAACAGGTGGCGCACGGTGGCGCTGGTCTCCAGCGGGATCTTCTGACTGAGCGTCCCGCGGTCGGGATTGGCGTCCACCGCAACCACGCGATCGCCGCGAAGTGAGGCGAACGTCGCACCGAGGGTGGCCGTCACGGTGGTCTTTCCGACCCCGCCCTTCAGGCTGAGCATCGCGATCTTGTAGCAGCCGAGTAAAGGCTTGTTGAGTCGAGCGGTGAGTTCGCGCCGTCGGACGTCGGAGGGACTCTCACCCGGGTTGATCATGCGCCCGGACATCTTGTAGACCGCCAGGCGCCACCCGGACTGCGGGGGGCGCGGAGTCTGGCGCAGCAGGCGGGCCGACGAGAGGTCCGTCGTCTCCTGATGACGCTGGTCCGAACCGCTACGCGCGTGTTGCGCCTCCTGCGCAGCCACCGCGGCGGGATCGGTCCATCCGCGGCTACGCGGACCCGCCCCGCTCGAGCGCCACGGATGCGGAGGCGTGGCCTGCGCGTCGGATGTCCGGTCTCCACCGGGAACCGCATGACCCCACGGCATCCCGGCCGCGGGGCCGGACCCGTTGGGCGACGAATCCGACGGGGCGGAGGGCGTCACCGGTGGGGAGGGCGGCCCGGTCGGGGAGGGCTCCTGCACGGGCGGGTTGCCGGAGGGAGGCGTGCGGCTGGGGAGCGTGCCCCAGCGCTCGCGTACATAACGACCCACGGAGCCGTCCGGGTAGTCGCGATCGTCCCCGGGGCTACGCTCCGTCATTCGACATCCCACCAGGCCGACCGCTGATCACCTGCACAAAGGCCGACGGTAGTCGCGCTCAAGCGTCCGGTCGAGCCACACGCGCCACGGCGAGTGTTACGAGTCCGATCAGCCGAGTCCGGCATAGGAATGCAAGCCGGAAACCACCATATTGATGAAGAAGAAGTTGAAGACGATGGCGGCGAAACCGGCGACGTTCACCCATGCCGCCGGTCCGTTACGCCAGCCCGCGGTGGCACGGGCGTGCAGGTACGCGGCGTAGATGACCCAGGCGACGAATGCCACGGTCTCCTTCGGGTCCCAGCCCCAGAACCGGCCCCATGCCGCCTCCGCCCAGATCGCGCCGGCCATGATCGCGAATGTGTAGAGCGGGAAAGCGACGATGGTGATGCGGTAGGCGAGCCGGTCGAGTGCGTCGGCACTCGGCAGCTTGTCGGCGAAGTCGGCCAGACGACCTGACCGCCGCAGCAGGAACAGCAGGCTGGCCACACCGGGGACCATCAGCAGACCAGAGGCGATGCTGACCGTGGTGACGTGCACAACCAGCCAGTACGACTGCAGCGCGGGCATCACGGGCGCGGCAGGCGCGTACAACACCGTGCCACCGAGGAACAGCAGGATCACCACGGGCAACAGCACGAAGAGCCCAACAGGGCGCGCTGCCGGCGACCGGCGCAGCATCACGAGCCACGCCACGATCGCCGCGAGGCAGATCGCCGAGGTGAACTCGTACATGTTGCCCAGCGGCCAACGCTGGGCGGCGAGCCCGCGCAGGACGATCGAGGCGGCGTGCAGCACGGCCCCGAGCACGACGAGCGACACGCCCATCCGCCCGAAGCGCTCGGCCCGGCTGCGGCCGGCGGGGGCGTCCGGCCGGGGCTCGTCGGACCCCGTGTCGAGCGGCGGACCGCCCGCACCCACCAGCACCGCCTTCGCGGATCTCTGCACCGCGTACTCGGCACCGTGCAGGACCATCGCGAGCACGTAGACGCTGACGGCCGCCATGAAGAGGCGATCGCTGTAGAGGGCGATTTCGGAGAGCATCAGCCGTCCTTCGCTGCCGTGACCGAGCCGTCGGCGGCGGAATTGTCGCCGGGCGAACTGTCGCTGTGGGAGGCGTCCTGACGGGAGTCGCCTGCGGGAAGATCCTCGTCGGGAGAATCGCTGCCTGGGGAATCCTTGCCCGAGGAATCAGCTGCCGGGGAATCAACGGTCGTGGAATCAGCCGCCGGGGAATCGCCACCGGTCGGGCTGTCCAGGAGATCCGCGCGGATGCGGTCGAACTCCTCGCCGTAGCCCGCCCGGTCGGTGCGGGCGAGGCCACCGATCTCCACGATCGTCCGGGTGCCGTCCGCGGTGGGGACGAGCCGGGCCCAGAAGCGGCGCCTGCGGATGCTCAGCGACAACCCCAGCCCGACGAGCATGAGGATGGCGAACACGAGGACGGCGTCCTGGCCCGGGTCATGGCTGACCTGCAGGGACACCCACTTCTGCACGCTGTCGAAGCGCACGGTGGTGCCGTCGTCGAGCGTGACCGACTGGCCCGGCACGAGGTTCGTACGCACGATCCGCTTGAGCGCGCCCGAGTCGATCTGGCTCTGGTCGACCTCGAAGATCGACTGACCACGCCCGTCGTCGAGCCCGAGGTCCCCGCGGTACACGTCGATCGCGACCTCGGGGTCGTCGAGCGCCGGGAACACCGACGTGACGACGTTGCCCCGCGAGCTCGTGGGCGCGAGCAATCCCGTGATGGCGAGCTGGCCGGAACGGCGCTGCTGCTCGTCGGTGACGCCCGGCGGCTCGAACTTGGTGGCGCCCTCCGACAGCATCGTGTTCTGGTCGACGGCCTTCCACTGGATCTCGCCGGTGCGCTGCTGCCCGTTGGGGAACGTCACCGTGAACTTCGGCGCGTAGCCGTTGCCGAGCAGGTAGACGCGGCTGCCGTCCAGGCGTAGCGGGTGGTTGACCTCGAGCTGGTAGGGCCGCCACTGGTTCGCGTGGCCGGACTGCAGGTCGGCCGTCGTCTGGTAACCGATGGCGGCGCGGTAGCTCTCGGCTTGCCCGTTGGGCTGGTAGGTGGCGTCGAAGTCGTTCACCTGCACGCAGAACGGCGTGAGGTTCGTGCCGTCCACCCGCAGGCCGGCCTGGAAGGAGTCGTAGCCGAGGATGCCGGTGTTGCAGAACTGCCCGCCGCCCGACATCACGATGACCTGGCCCTCGTACCCGTACAGCTTGCCGCCGGCGAACCCGACGAGCAGCCCGATCAGGCTCAGGTGGAACAGCAGGTTGCCGGCCTCACGCAGGTAGCCCTTCTCCGCGGAGATCGTGCGACCGGAGCCGGCTTCCTTCTCCGTCCGGCGCCAGCCACGCAGCCGGCCGCGCACCCGCTCGGCGGCCTCCTCGGGGGAGAGGTCGAGCGTGGCGGTGGCGTGGTGCGGCAGCCGGGCGAGGTTGCGCGGCGTCGCGACGGGTGCGGCGCGCAGGCCCTTCGCGTGCTCGATGGTCCGGGGAAGGACGCAACCGACCAGCGACACCATCAGCAGCAGGTAGACCGCGGCGAACCACGGCGCCGCGAAGACGTCGAAGAAGCCGAGGTGAGACAGCAGCGGCGCGATCGTCGGGTGGTCGGTGAAGTACTGGTCGACGAGCTGCTGGTTGAGCGAGCGTTGCGGCAGCAGCGCCCCCGGCAGCGCACCCAGCGCCAGCAGGAACAGCAGGATGAGCGCCGTCCGCATCGACGTGAGCGCCCGCCAGGCGTTGCGCAGGATCGCGACCCACCCGTTCACCGGCGGCGAGTCGCCCTTTTCCGGTGGGCGAGTCGCCAGTTCCGTCGAGGCCGCCATCGTCAGATCACCGGGGTGAAGCCGGCGACGGAGGTCTGCAGCTGGGCGAGCAGCCCGTCCCACAGACCGCTGACGAGGAGAAGCCCGACCGCCAGCATGAGTGCTCCGCCGGCGATCTGGATCGCACGTGTGTGGCGGCGCAGCCAGCCGAGGGCGCGCACGGCCCGCGCCGCCCCGAGCGCGATCAGCACGAACGGCACGCCGAGCCCGGCGCAGTAGGCCACCGTGAGGACGACGCCGCGCAACGAGCCACCGCCGGTGCCTGCGGCGACCGCGACGACCCCGGCGAGCGTCGGGCCGATGCACGGCACCCAGCCCAGACCGAACACCGCTCCCAGCAGGGGTGCTCCCCAGATCCCGAGCCGCGGCACCCAGTGCACCCGGCGCTCGTTCTGCAGCACCGGGATGAGCCCGACGAACGCCAGCCCCATCACGATCATGACGATGCCGCCGACCCGCTGCAGGACGCCCTGGTTGGCCACCAGCGCGTCGGACAACCACACGACGCCCACCAGAATGGCCCCGAAGACGACCGTGAACCCGGCCACGAACAGCGCCGCTGCCCCGGCCACCCGCCACCGCCCGCTGCGCTGCTCTCGCGCCTCGGCGAGCGTGGCAGGCGGGGAGTCGGCGCCCACCAGCCCCGCGAGATACGCGAGGTAGCCGGGCACCAGGGGCACGACGCACGGAGACGCAAAGCTCACGGCCCCCGCCAGCACGGCGACGGCGACCGCGAGCAGCAGCGGGCCGGAGACCGCGAGGGTGGTCGTGGGGTCCATCGACCACGAGCGTAGGCCCGGCACCCGGTGTCGCGTGCACCGGGTTCTACAACGTGTAGTGAATCAACGGTTTCGAACCCTCCGCGCCAGGTGGCGGGTTCAGGCCTGCTCGGCCTGCAGACGCTTCACCAGCGGAGCCAGCTCGCTCACCCGGATCGACGTCAGATAGACCGCAGCCACCCTGCCCTGCGGGTCGATCACGATCGTGGACGGCACGGTGTTGCGGGGGTAGCCGCTCAGTGCGGCCAGACTGCGTCCGGGGGGATCGAAGATCGAATCGAACGTGATGCTCCGGTCACGGACGAAGTCGGTGGCCGCGGACCGGTCGTCCCGCACGTCGATGCCGAGGACGACCGCCCCCGTCTGTTCCTGCAGGCTCTGCAGCTCGGGTGCCTCCACCCGGCACGGGCCACACCACGAGCCCCAGATGTTGAGCACCACGACCTTGCCGTGGTAGTCGCTCACCCCGACGGTCTGACCGTCGTGCAGCAAGCTCGGTCCGCTGATCGCGGGCGCCCGGCCGCGGCTCGACGGCGGGTCGTACAGGATCGTGGTCTGCCCGCCAGGTGCGACGAACTCGAAGTTCGTGCCCTCGTCCACCGCGTCCTTGGTGGTGGAACACCCGGCCACCAGCAGCAACAGGGCTGCGGCCACGGCGATCGCGATCCGTCTCATGCGCCGGTCACCACTGGGCTGCTGCCGCCGGCAGGCTCGCTGTACTGAAGCTGGGTCAGCTCGGTGCCGACGAACACCAGCGACGTCAGGGACGCGAGTGCGCACTGGCGGCGACGGGGGTCGTGCCAGAGCCGTTGGCCGGTGACGAACCGGCGCAGCGTCCAGATCGGCAGCTGATGCGAGACGCACACCGCCTCGTGTCCCTCGGCCTCCGTCCGCGCGCTGTGCACCGCGGCGAGCATGCGGTGGGCGATGCGCAGGTACGGCTCACCCCAGGAGGGCTTGAAGGGGTCGCGCAGAAGCGGCCAGTACTGCGGCGCGCGCAGCGCCCCGCCGCCGACCGAGACCGTCTTCCCCTCGAAGCGGTTGTCCGCCTCGATCAGCCTCTCGTCGGTGATGACCTGCAGGCCGTGGGCGGCCGCGACCGGCGCGGCGGTCTCCTGCGCACGCTGCAACGGCGAGGCGTGCACGACCGTGATGTCGGCGTCGGCGAGCGCTTTGGCCACGATCTCGGCCTGGTTGTGACCGTGCTCGGAGAGGTGGAAGCCGGGCAGCCGGCCGTAGAGGATCCCGCTGGGGTTGTACACCTCGCCGTGGCGCAGCAGGTGCACAACGGTGCGATCGCTGCTGCTCACGCGCCGGCCCTCGCCGCGGCCGGCCCCGTCACGACCGCGAAGGCGACGCAGCGGTGTCTCACTGTGCCGCCTCCGCCGGAGGGGTGGCCGTCGCCGCTGCCTTGGCCGCCGCCGGCAGGGCTGCCTCGATCACGGAGAAGGCGTCGTCGTCGAGCGCCGCCGAGACGAACCACGCCTCGAACGGGCTGGGAGGCGGATACACCCCTCGGTCCAGCAGTGCGTGGAAGAACGCCGGGAACCGCCACGTGGCTGCGGCCTGCGCGCCTGCGTAGTCGTACACCTCGTCGTCGGTGAAGAACACCGAGAGCAGGTTCCCCGCGAACTGGACGCGGTGGGGCACCCCCTCGGCGCGCAGCGCGTCACCGATCATCGCGCCGAGCCGGGCGGCGTGGGCGTCGAGCGCCGCGTAGACGTCGGCGGTGGCGTGACGCAGGGTGGCCAGACCGGCAGCGACGGCGACGGGGTTACCCGACAGCGTCCCCGCCTGGTACACGGGCCCGGCGGGCGCGAGGTGCGACATGAGCGTGGCCGGGCCGCCGAACGCGGCCGCGGGCAGCCCGCCCGACATGACCTTGCCGAAGGTGTAGAGGTCGCCCGCCACGCCGTCGAGGCCGAACCAGCCGGCGGGCGACACGCGGAACCCGGTCATCACCTCGTCGACCACGAGCAGGGCGCCGTGGGCGTGGCAGATCTCGCGGAGCCCGGCGTTGAAGCCCGGACGCGGCGCGATCGCACCCATGTTCCCGGCCGCGGCCTCGGTGATCACGCAGGCGATGTCGCTACCGCGCTCGGCGAACACAGCACGGACGGCGTCGAGGTCGTTGTAGGGCAGGACCACCGTGTCGGCGGCCTGGGCCCCGGTGACCCCGGGGCTGGTCGGCAGGCCCAGCGTGGCGACGCCCGAGCCGGCCTGTGCCAGCAGCGCGTCGACGTGGCCGTGGTAGCAGCCTGCGAACTTCACGATGACCCGGCGACCGGTGATGCCGCGCGCGAGCCGGATCGCGCTCATCGTCGCCTCGGTACCCGAGTTGACCAGCCGCACCTGCTCCACCGGGTCGACCCGGGAGATGATCTCCTCGGCGAGCTCGATCTCCGCGGGCGTCGGGGCGCCGAAGGAGAGACCGTCGGCCGCCGCGGAGCGGACGGCCTCGACCACGGCCGGATGCGCGTGGCCGAGGATCATCGGCCCCCATGAGCTGACGAGGTCGACGTAGCGGTTGGCATCGGCGTCGGTGAGCCACGGGCCGGTGGCGGACACCATGAAGCGTGGCGTGCCGCCGACCGACGTGAACGCCCGCACCGGGCTGTTCACCCCGCCGGGGATCGCGGCGCAGGCCCGCTCGAAGAGGCGGCCTGAGGTGCCGGCGCCGGTGTCGGTGATGGACGAGGTAGGCGAGCTTCCCACGGCCGCCAGTCTTGCACCGCGTCGTGCTCGAAGTGGCAGGGGTGCGGGTCAGCGGCGTCCGGCGAAGAACTGGCGAGCGTCCGGCAGGTACAGGATGACGGTGCCTGCGATCGACAGGATCGTGACGACCAGCATGAACAACAAGCTGGCGTTGTCGCCGCCGAGCCCGGAGAAGACGGTGCTCAGCGCCAGGAGCGTGAACCCCACCGTCATGATCGTCAGGATGATCCGGGCCCAGTTGTGTCCGATGAAGGCCAGTACGGCGAACCCGATGTAGAGCACGGCGACGGCGAGGAGAACTCCGCCCACGACGCGGATGATCTCCGCAACCGAGACGCCCGCCTCCTCGATCTGGCGGAGCTGCTCGGGGTCGAACGCCTGCGCCCCGTTCTCCGCAGCGACCAGCAGCACGAGCCCGATGCCCAGGAAGGGCAGCGCACTGAGGATCACGAACAGCAACGACAGGATCATGATCCGGGGGCGCTCGACGGGAGCGGTGTCGCCCTGATCGAGCCCGGCCGGGTAGGGCGTGCTGTACGGGTTGTACGCGTAGCCGCCCTGCCCGCCCTGGTAGGGCTGGCCGCCGTAGGGGCCCGGCTGGTTGTAGGGGTTGTACTGAGCAGGCTGCCCGTACTGACCCGGCTGCCCGTACTGACCGGGCTGCGCGCCGTACTGGCCGGGCTGCCCGTAGTACGGGCCCGGCTGGCCCGCCTGCTGGCCGTACGGGTCGTACTGGCCCGGCTGACCGCCGTACTGGCCGGCGGGGGGCGCGCCGTACTGGGCGCCCTCCGCCTGGCTCTCGGACGGCGCAGGTTGCTGCGTGCCGTCCGCACGGTCGTCGCGGTGGGGGCCGCCGTCAGGCTTCTGGTCCCCACGCCCGGGATCGGACGGTGTGCTGCTCACGGCGTTACCGTAGGGCCGGCCCGATTCGCTGTCCACGCAGGTCTCAGCGCCGGTGGTGGATGTCCTCCGACATCCGGACCACGGCGTAGTAGAACTCGAGGGTGATGCGGAACAGCGTGAGGTAGAACAGCGCGACGATCGCACCGAGGATGAGCACGAGCAGCCCGGGGCCGACGCCCTGCGCGAAGCCCGCGATGACGAAGCCGATGTAGGCGAGCCCCAGAAGCACCAGGCCGACCACATAGATGATCTTCACGACCGACGGCGTGGCGAAGTGGTTGAACCCGAAGTCGAACAACGCCGAGAAGAACCCCTTGGCCTGCGCCTGCGGGCCGTTGCCGGGCCCGGGCCCAGGTCCTGGCCCCGGCCCGTATGCCGACGGGTCGCCGTACGGGGGCTGCTGACCGGGAGGCGGACCCCAGCCCTGCGGAGGCTGCTGGCCATACCCTCCCGGGTACGGCGGCTGCTGCCCCCCGGACCAGCCCTGGCCGCCGGGCGGCTGCGGCTGGTCGCCGGGGTTGCCGGGGTCGTACGTCATTGCAAGCCTCCACGATCGATCACGAGGTTCGCGATCGTATCGCCCGCTTGGTCGCATTCAGGTTTCTATCGGCCGTATTGAGCGTTGCGAAGCGGTCACGGCCGCGCAAGTTCACTCCGTGGTGAGACGCTGCGCCACCTCGGTGGCCCAGTAGGTGAGCACGATGTCGGCACCCGCCCGGCGGATCCCGGTGAGCGTCTCGAGCACGGTGCGGTCGCGGTCGAGCCAGCCGTTCGCCGCGGCGGCCTCCACCATCGCGTACTCCCCGGACACCTGGTAGGCGGCCACGGGCACGTCGGCCGTCTCGGCCACGGCGCGCAGCACGTCGAGGTAGGCGAGCGCGGGCTTGACCATCACCATGTCGGCGCCCTCCTCGAGGTCGAGCGCGAGCTCGCGCAGCGCCTCCCGCACGTTGGCGGAGTCCTGCTGGTACGTCTTGCGGTCGCCCCGCAGCTGGGACTCGACCGCCTCGCGGAACGGGCCGAAGAACGCCGAGGAGTACTTCGCCGTGTAGGCGAGGATGCCGGTGTCGACGTGGCCTGCGGCGTCGAGCGCCTCGCGGATGGCCCCGACCTGGCCGTCCATCATCCCGCTAGGGCCGAGCAGGTGCGCCCCGGCCTCGGCCTGCGCCACGGCCATCTCCGCGTAGACGGCGAGTGTGGCGTCGTTGTCCACACGGCCCTCGGCGTCCAGCACCCCGCAGTGGCCGTGGTCGGTGAACTCGTCGAGACACGTGTCGGCCATCAGCACGGTGGCGTCCCCGACCTCGGCGCGGAGATCGCGCAGCGCCACGTTCAGCACCCCGTCGGGGTCGACGCCCGCGGAACCCGTGGCGTCCCGGCTTTCGGGCACGCCGAAGAGCATCAGCCCGCCCACCCCGGCGGACACGGCCTCGACGGCCGCCTTCCGCAGCGAGTCGCGGGTGTGCTGGACGACTCCGGGCATCGACGCGATCGGAATCGGCTCGCTCGCGCCCTCCTTGACGAACATCGGCAGCACGAGGTGACGTGGTCGCAGGTCGATCTCGGCGACGAGCCGGCGCAGGGCCGGAGTGGATCGCAGTCGCCGCGGCCGATGAGCTGGGAAGGCCATGAAGCCAGGCTACGACCCGGCGGCGGACCGCCGGCAGCGCGGGCAGAAGAAGTGCTGTGTCCCCGCGTTCATCACCCAGGCCGCGCACCGGCTCATCAGGGACGAACTCGTCTCCGCGTAAGCGCTCCCTCGCGGCCGGTCCAGGAGCACCGCAGGGCGGCTGCGACCGTCCACCCGAGGAGTCCTGCGATGAGGCCGAAGGCGAGGTGGAAGCCCGCCTTCGTCGCGAGCCCCGGGCCGAACCCGACGAGCGCTCCGCCGGCTCCGGCCGCACCCAGCAACGGGGCGACGAGCGCGACGAGGTGGATCGGCGATGCCGCGAGGGCGAGCAGCACCGGGTGGCGCCGAACGATGGGGACGGCCAGTGTCGCGTCCAACAGGATCGCTGCGGCGAGATACCGCGGGTCGCCCACGGTGCTGCCCAGCGCAAGGGCGAGCACGGTCGAGGCCGCGCCGACGGCGGTGACCACGCCGGGCCGGCGGACCGACAGCGCCACGGCGACGAGCAGCGTCAGCCAGATCAGCCCTCGATGACCCGGCAGCCCGACGGGTATGCGCAGGTCGGCCACCGCCACGATCCCAGCGACGGCGACGAGTGGCAGTGCGAGGTCTCGCGCCTGATCCGCTGCCCGGCTACCGCTCGAGACGGCCGGCAGAGCCCAGGACTTCATGTCGGCAGCATAGCTCCCGATGACCATGATAAAAACGCATCTGCGAGTTCACCTCACTCATATCTCCTTATATCTGAGGATCAAGCTCCGAAGGAGTCGCGGATGCGGCGGAGTTGGCCAGCGGTGGTCGGCCTTCTTCTGGCAGCAGCCCTGGTCGCGTGCGGATCGGCCGGCACCGGTGGAGGTGCCGGTGGCGGCGAGTCGAGCGGCAGCGCCGTGGTGATCCGGGACGGCGACCGGGAGCTCGCCCGGTTCGATCTCGCCGCGCTGCAGACATTGCCGCAGGTGGACGTGGACACGCCCCAGTCGGCGGGCGACCAGGTCCAGACCGGCCCGACCATCCGTAGCGTTCTCGACAAGGCCGGAGTGGTGGACGTGACCGCGCTGCGGGTGGAGGGTCGCGATCCCGCACAGACCCTGTCCGCAGCGGACCTCTCCGCCCGGCCGATCCTCGCCGTGACCAACCGCGGCACCGTCAAGCTCACGGGCGCAGACCTGCCCACGAACCGATGGGTGCGCGACGTGACCGCTTTGGTGGCGAACCCGTGACCATCGGCAGGGCGCTGCATGGCGTCGACCTGCTCATCGGCATCGACGACACCGACGACCCCACGAGCCCGGGTACCGGCCGGCGTTGCCGGCAGCTGATCGCGGAGCTGGAGGAGGCGGAGCTCGGCAGCGCGGGCGGGCGCCACCCGTCATCAGCTCCTGGTCGACCCGCGTATCCCCTACACGTCCCACAACTCCAGCGCGTGCATCGCATGGCGCAGCCCGGCCGCTGATCCCACGGCGGTGGTGCCCGCTGTCGTCGAGCTCGCCGCGAGGTTCCTCGAGCGAGTCTGCCCACCCGCTGCCGACCCAGGGCTGGCCGTGGCGGTGCTGCCGGACCTACCCGAGGGCAGCGGCCGGCGGGAGCGGCTCGTCGAGTTCGGACGACGAGCGAAGCGCGAGGTGCTGG
Organism: Pseudonocardia yunnanensis; assembly: GCF_039534065.1. NCBI lineage: Bacteria > Bacillati > Actinomycetota > Actinomycetes > Pseudonocardiales > Pseudonocardiaceae > Pseudonocardia > Pseudonocardia yunnanensis. Next base: position 59,528 of record NZ_BAAAUS010000036.1, read on the forward strand.
TGACGGCGACCGCGCGGACGCTGGCGGCGGAGACGGGCGTGCACCTGAGCGGTCACGGCGGCACGCAGGACGGCGTCCTGGGTGCGCTCGCCGCCGTGGGCCTGCACCTCTCCGGTGGCGACGGGCTGTTTCTGTTCATGCCGGGGATCCGCGAGATCAGCGGCGACATGACCGCCGGCAGGCTGCTCGACCTCGTCTCGATCGACCAGGTCCGCGACCACCAGCGGCAGGAACCCACGGCGGGCGAACTCATCGAGCTCGGCGACTGGGTACGCCCCGTCCTGCTCGACGGCCGGGCGGTCCTGCTGTTGGAGCCACCGGTCATCGACCCGGACGGGCGCAGGCGGTGGCGGACCGTCCCGCGGTCGGTGGTCAAGAACTACTGAGTGCCCGTCCCGATGGTTGTGCCGACCTGCTCGCTCGAGTCGGGCCGGCAAGTGCGGGCGCGCCGCTACAGCGGGCAGGTGCACGGGTAACTGGTGAGCCCGACTCGGACATCGTCCTGGATATCGAGCTGATGTGATCGCGAGCGAGCGGCACTTCCGCCCGACAGGTCGGACGGAAGTGCCGCTCGCTCGGTGTCAGCGGCGGCGGGCCTTCGCCTTCTTCGGGGGCGGCAGGGCGCCCTCGGCACGGAGTCGGGCCGCGTGCGCCGCCAGGGCGTCGACCAGTGCGGGCACGCGCGCCTCGTCGGGCTGCACGTCGACGCGCAGTCCGAACTCGCGGGCCGTCTCGGCCGTCTGCGGGCCGATGCACGCGACGATCGTGCGGGCGTGCGGCTTGCCGGCGATACCCACCAGGTTGCGCACCGTGGACGACGAGGTGAAGCACACCGCGTCGAACCCGCCGGTCTTGATCGCCTCGCGGATCGGGGCGGGCGGCGGCGCCGCGCGGACCGTGCGGTACGCGGTGACGTCGTCGATCTCCCATCCACGGTCGCGCAGACCGGCGGCGAGCGTCTCGGTGGCGATGTCGGCGCGCGGCAGCAGCACGCGGTCGACCGGGTCGAGCACGTCGTCGTAGGGCGGGAAGATCGACAGCAGCCCCTCGGACGAGGACTCCTGCGACTCCTCCACCGACGGCACCAGCTCGGGCACGATGCCGAAGCTGCGAACCTTCTCGGCAGTGGCCGCGCCGACGCAGGCGATCTTGACCCCGGAGAAGGCGCGGGCGTCGAGACCGAACTCCGCGAACTTCTCCCACACCGCGCGCACGGCGTTGGTGGAGGTGAACACCACCCACTGGTAGCGGCCGTCCACCAGCCCCTTGACCGCCCGCTCCATCTGCGTGGGCGAACGCGGAGGCTCGACGGCGATCGTCGGCACCTCCTCCGCGGTGGCACCGTGCACGGCCAGCCGGTCGCTCATCGCTCCGGCCTGGTCCTTGGTGCGAGGCACCAGCACGCGCCACCCGTACAGCGCACGCGACTCCCACCAGGACAGCTCGTTGCGCAGCCCGACCTCGGGGCCGACGGTGACCACCAGCTGGCCCTCGAGATCGGCCGCCTCGGCAGCCATCGTGGCCAGGGTCGCCTGCACCGTCCGCTGGGTGGTGGCGGTGCCTCCCGCGGTGACGGCCACCGGGGTCTGTGCGGCGATCCCGTTCTCGGTGAGGGCGCCCACCACCTCCGACAGGTGCGACGGGGAGGCGTGCAGCACCAGGGTGCCCGGCGCCGCGGCGAGCCGGGGCCAGTCGACGCCCGCGCGGACGTCGGCCTCGATGTGCGCCGACCCCAGCGGCACGCCGGCGTAGGCCGGAACGGCGGTGCCGGCAGGAACACCGGGCACGACGTCGAACGGCACGTCGGCGGCGGCCACCGCGATGGCCTCCTGCACCACCGAGTCGACGGTCAGCGGGTCGCCGCTGACCAGCCGTGTGACGGTACGCCCGGAGCGGGCCTCGGAGACCAGGTCGCGGGCGACGTCGGCGGGTTGGCCGACCGCCGGGCGCACCTCGGCGCCGTCGGCGACCAGGCCCAGGATGACCTCGGGGACATCCGGATCGGTGATGACCAACGGCGCATTCGCGAGAGCCTCGCGCGCGCGGACGGTCAGCAGGCCGGGATCGCCGGGGCCACTGCCCACGAAGGCGACCCGTCCCGGGGTACTCGGTGCTCGGTTCATCAGATCTCCCGATCCAGCTGTTCTCCGAGGGCGGAGAAGCCCCCCATGTCGAGGAGCTCGGCGGCCAGGGCCGCTCCGAGCTTCTCGGCGTCGTCCATGTTTCCGGTGACGGAGGCGCGCAACAGCCCTCCGTCGGTCGTGCCGATGACGGCCCGCAGCGACAGGCGGTCTACCGCGCGTCCGTCCTCTTCCTCGCCGTTCGGGCCGGCGATCGGTTCCCAGTCGGACACCACGTCGGCCAGCGCGCCTATCGGCGCGCTACAGCCTGCTTCCAGCGTGGCGAGCACCGCGCGCTCCGCGATGACGGCGGCCCGGGTGAACTCGTCGTCGAGCGCCAGTGAGAGCGCGCGACCAAGCTCCAGGTCGTCGGCCCGGCACTCGACCGCGAGTGCACCTTGGGCCGGGGCGGGGAGCATCTGCAGTGGATCGAGCAGCTCGGTGGCCTCGTCGATGCGACCGAGCCTGCGTAGCCCGGCCGCGGCCACGACCACGGCGTCGAGCTCGCCCGAATGCACCTTGCCGACGCGCGTGTCGACGTTGCCACGGATCGGCACGACCTCGATGCCGAGACCCAGCGCGTCGAGCTGCGCCCGCCGCCGCGCCGCCCCCGTGCCCACCCTCGCCCCGGGCGGCAGCTCACCGAGCACCATCCCGTCGCGGGCGACCAGCGCGTCGCGGGGGTCCTCCCGCGGCGGCACGGCCGCCAGGTGCAGCCGGGGGTCGGGCGCGGTCGGCAGGTCCTTGTAGGAGTGCACGGCCACGTCGACCTGGCCGCTCACCAGCGCCTCGCGCAGCGCGGAGACGAACACACCCACGCCGAGCTCGGCGACCGGGACCATCGACCGGTCGCCCGACGTGGACACCTCCACCAGCTCGACGGCGTGCCCGGCCGAGCGCAGCCGCTCCGCGACCAGGTTGGTCTGCGCCAGTGCGAGAGTGCTGGGCCGCGTACCGATGCGAAGAGTCATCCGGTCGCCTCCTCCGGACCTGCCGGCTCGGTACGAGCCTCCAGCGCGGCGATCACGTCACCACTGCGCTGGAGGGCGACGGCGGCAGGCGTCTGCGGGTCGAGCTCGAACAGAGCGCGCAGCGCGGCGGCGTAACTGTCGCCGTCCGGGCCCTCGGCCAACCGCTTCACCTGCACCGTCGGGGTGTGCAGGAGCTTGTCCACGACACGCCGCACGCTCCTGGTGAACTCATCGCGCACCCGGGCGTCCAGGTCGGGGAGGCGGGAGTCCAGCCGCAGCAGTTCGGCGTCGATCACTTCCGATGCGCGCCTGCGCAGTGCCGTGACGGTGGGGGTGACCTCGGCGGAGCGCTGTGCGGCCAGGTAGGCCTGCGCCTCCTCGGCCACGAGTTCTTGGGCGGCGGCAACGGCCGCGCCGCGCGGGCCGTCGGAGAGCCTGCGCTGCAGGGCGACCAGGTCGATCACCGTGACGCCGGGGAGAGCGGCGACAGCCGCGTCCACGTCGCGGGGCAGGCCGAGGTCGCAGACGACGAGCGGGCGCGCGGACCGGCCGGCGACGGCGTCAGCCACGGTGGCCTCGTCGACCACGGTGCCGACGGCGCCGGTGCAGGCGATCATCAGGTCGGCGTCCACCAGCTCATCGGCGAGGGCGTCCAGCCCGCCGGCCCGGGCCGGGGTGCCCTGCGCGGCGGTGTTCTCCGCGAGACGGCCGGCGCGCTGCGGCGAGCGGTTCAGCACGACGATCTCGGCGGCCTCCGCGCGCCGCAGGTGGGCAGCGGCCAGCGAGCCCATCGCGCCCGCGCCGACGACGACCGCCCGGCGTCCCGCCAGGCTCCCGCCGAGCGCGGCAGCGGCGTCGGCGAGAGCCTCGGACACGACGGAGGCGCCCGCCGAGTCGATGCCCGTGCTCGCGTGCACTCGCTTGCCGACACGGAGCGCCTGCTGGGCGAGCTCGTGCAGCACCCGGCCGACGGTGCCGGCCTTGTCGGCGGCGGCGTACGCGTTGCGCAGCTGTCCGAGGATCTGCGCCTCGCCGACCACCATGGAGTCGAGCCCCGATGACACGGCGAACAGATGCTGGACGGCCGACCCCGCGTAGTGCACGTACACGTGCTCGGTGAGCTCCGGCAACGGCATCCCGGCGTGCCGGGACAGCACGGCGGAGACGTCGGCGAGACCGCCGTGGAACGCGTCGACGACCGCATAGACCTCGATGCGGTTGCACGTGGAGAGCAGCACGGCCTCGGACACGTGCGTGGCGCGCAGCATCTCGTCGAGCAGCTTGGGTACCTCGTCCGCCACCACAGCGGCTCTCTCCAGCACCTCCACCGGCGCGCTGCGGTGCGAGAGACCAACTACCAAGACGCTCACGTGAGCATCCCCCCGGAACCGTTCGTCGCGTGTCCGTTGACCTGGCCGTCGAGCACGACCCCGTTCTGCTGGGCCAGGCGCCTGCGTGCCACGTGGAACGCCAGGATCTGGAGCTCGACGGCCAGATCGACCTTGCGGATCTCGACCTCCGGCGGCGCCTGCAGCACCACCGGGGCGAAGTTGAGGATGCAGCGGACGCCGCTGCCGACGAGCAGGTCGCACACACCCTGGGCGGCGGGGCCGGGCGTGGCGATCATGCCGATGGTGACCCCGCGTTCGGCACAGATCTGCGGGATCGACCGGACGTGCTCGACGATGATGCCGTTGATGTGGATCCCGACGAGGTCGGGATCCACATCGAACAGCGCCGTGACCGGGAACCCGCGGCCGCCGAATCCGGTGTAGCCCGCAAGCGCGTGGCCGAGGTTTCCCACCCCGACCAGCGCGACGGCCTGCAGATGGTCCAGCCCGAGCGTGCGCTCGAGCTGGCGGATCAGCGCGGAGATCTCGTAGCCGACACCGCGGATGCCGTAGGAGCCGATGTAGGAGAGGTCTTTGCGCAGCTTGGCCGGGTTCACCCCGGTGACGCCCGCCAGCTCGTCGCTGGACACTGTCTCCGCGCCCTGCTCGGCGAGCTCGCCGAGCATCCGGAGATAGAGGGCGAGCCGGGCGACACTGGCCTCGGGAATGGCTCGCAGTCCCGCGGCGGCTGCGTCCTCGGAGCCGGCCTGCGGCGGCTTCGTCACGCTCACGTCTCCTCGATGGTGCTGTACTCGGATTTCCTGCTGCGTACTCGGGCGACCGAACCACACACCCACGGGCCGATGCACCCGGCCGAGTACCCCGGGATCGGGCGTTGACGGCGACTGGAATACACGGTAGTCGCTTGTGAAGGCACGCACAAAGTTGCGATCTTGAACCTGGTCGTGCTCGGGTGGGTGTTCGGCACATCACGACCGGTAGTCGCCCCACGACGCCCGCTCATCGTGTGCAGCATCCGGAATGGGCCGCCCAGCGGAGCCGGCGACGAGACGGTGTCCGTCGTATTCCGCGAGGTCGAACCGGGCACCACCGGGGTCAACCGGCCGGCCGGAGAACCTTGTCGATCACGAACAACGTCGCGTTCTTCGTGGGGAGATCACCGCACAGCACCGTGGCCTCCGTGCCGTCGCCGCCCGTCAGCGTCGGGGCCCCGGCGGTGCCGCCGATGGTGATCTCACCGCCCGTGAGCTCGGTGGTCGTCCCCGCCTGGACGAGCCCTGCGGCGTCGAAACGCTGTGCGACGACGTGGTACGACAGCAGCGTGCTGAGCTGCTGCGGGTCGTCCAGCAGGGCGTTGTAGGCCTCGTCACCGAGCGCGGCTCTCGTCGCGTCGAACGCGGCGTTGGACGGGGCGAAGAGGGTGATGTCCTGCTGCGCGTTCAGGGTCTCGGCCAGGCCGGGGACCGCGGAGATCGCGCGAGCCAGCGTGGTGAGCGACGGGTTGGAGCCGACGGCTGCGGCCACGGGCAGGCCCGCCATGGCGGCCGCCGACCCCGGCGCGTCCCCCTGCGGCAGCGCGCTGCAGCCCGGACCGAACACCTCGTCCACAGTGGTCACGCCGTCGTCGGGCGTGGCCGCGCCGGACGTCGGTGCGGCGGCGTCCGGCGCGCTGGTCGGAGTGGGCGCGGGCGGCACCTCGGAGGCGCTGCAACCTGCCAGCGCCACGACCAGGACCGTCATGGCTCCGAGGGCTGCCAGGCGCCGGGTCTGTCGCACGGATGTTCCTCCTCGGGCACTCCGGTCGCCCCGGACGCGTCGCCACCACGGTCTGCTTCGCCGAATGTGGTTCACATCCTGCGCGTCACGCTGCCGTCACGGCACAGCGCCTCCCCCATCGCGCGTCACCCGGCGAGCGGCGGTCGAATCGGCCGAGCGGCAGGAAAGGCGCGGCCGACGGCAGATCGCCGCCGCACAGCTGCCCACCACCGAGGGTCCGGATCCGGCTCAGGTGACGCTGAAGGTCGTGCCGGGCCATCCCGTCGCCCCGTCCGGAACCGTGTCGGCGACGGTCTCTGTCTGGGTGTTGCCGGCGGCGTCGGTGGCCCGGGCCTGTGCGGTGTGGCGGCCCGGCGCGAGATCGACGTCGGCGCGCCACATGCGCCAGGTGTCCCCGCTGACATCGGCGGCCAGCTGGGCCTCCTGCCACGCGCCGCCGTCCACCCGGACCTCGACCTTGCTGATCCCCCTCGGCTGCGACCAGGCGATGCCGGCCAGCGTCACCCTCCCGCCCGGCACGGACGCGGACGAGCGCGGCGCGTCGATCCGCGCCTCGGTCTTGATCGGCCCCTGCTCGGCCCACCCGCGGTCGACCCAGTAGCTGCTCCGGGCGGCGAACGTCGTGGCCTCCATGTCGGTGACCCATTTCGTCGCCGACACGTAGCCGTAGAGACCGGGGACGACCATGCGCACCGGGAAGCCGTGCTCCTGCGGCAGGGCCTCGCCGTTCATGCCGATCGCGAGCAGCGCACCCCGGCCCTCCTCCAGCAACACGGACATGGGCGTGCCGACCGTGAAACCGTCCGTGCTGGTGCTGAGCAGCTGGTCGGCGCCCGGCCGGACGCCCGCCTGCAGCAAGAGGTCGCGCAGGTCGACACCGATGAAGTTCGCCGTCGAGATCAGGTCGCCGCCGACCGGGTTGGAAACACATGTCATCGTGATCGTGCGCTCGACCAGCGGCCGGTCGAGCAGGTCCTGGAACCGCAGCGTGAGCTCGTTGTCGACCATCCCGTGGATGCGCATCGACCAGTCATCGGCGAGCAGCCGCGGGAGCCGCAGCGCCACGTCGATCCGGTAGAAGTCCGCGGGCGCCGTGAGGAAGGTCGGGGTGCCCAGCTGTGGAAAGGCCGCGCCAGGCGGGATCGCGGGAGCGGGCCGGGCCGGCCGGAGCCTCGCAAGTGAAGCAGTGACGGCCCGCCGGGAGTCGGCGACACCGCGGCCGAGCACCTGGCCACCGATGCCCGCTCCGATCGAGACGGCGCCCACGGCGGCGGAGGCCCCGATGAGGAGCGCCCGGCGCGACACCCCGGCCGCCGCCCCGGACGCGGCGGGCGGATCGTCGAGCGACAGAGCGAGGTTGTGCAGTAGTCGGAACGCCCCGACACCGGCGGCCATCGACGCGAGCGGCGCGAGGACGTCGAGCGGGGAGAAGACGGGCGCGGTGGCCACGGCGAGGAGCCCGAGCACGCCCAGGACGACGACCACGCGCACACCCGGGCTGCGGCTGCGCCGTGAGAGCAGACCTGCTGCCGCTGCCACGGCCAGCAGGATCACCCCCATGACGCTCAGCAGAACGGCCTTGTCCGAGGTGCCGAAGGCGGTCTTCGCGAACTCGGTGACGGGCTGCGGCGCGTACCGGATCACCGTGTCCCCGACCGCCAGGTACGGCGATGACGAGGGCGAGACGAGGCCGGCCACCAGGTGCCCGATGCCGATCGCCGCGCCGACGGCCAGCACGCCGACGAGCACGGCGTAGCCGCGCGGGATACGGGCGCCGGTCGGCCCGGCGGACCGGGGCGGCACCGTGGTCGTCGTGCTCACAGAGGCAGTGTCACCCTGCGGGCCGGTGAATGGCCGCCCGAATCATGACGATTCGCGGACGGTCCTCCGGTCACGCCGCTCCACTCAGGACAGCGCGGCGCGGAACCGCGCCTCCTCGACCCTCCAGAACCCGTGCTCCTTGCCGTCGATCACGATCACCGGCACCCGGTCGCCGTACTCGGCGCGCAGCTCCGCGTCGGAGTCGACGTCGACGGCCGCCCAGCTGTGGCCGAGCTCGCCGCAGATCCGGGCCACGTCGGCCTCGGCCGCGGCACAGGCCGTGCACCCCTCCCGCGTGTACAGCACGACCCTCGGCACCGCGGTCCCGTCCGCCGCCGTCACGGCTGACCCGCCAGCTGCCGCCTGGCCACCTTGCCGGTGGGGGTCCGCGGAAGCGCGTCGACGAACTCGATGACCGTGGGGACCTTGAACCGGGCCAGGCGCTCGGCGCAGTGGGCGCGCACGTCCTCCTCGGTGAGCTCGGCGCCCTGGGCCCGCACCACGACTGCCTTGACCTCTTCACCGGTGACGTCGTGCGGCACCCCGACGACCGCGCCCTCCGCCACGCCCGAGAGCTCCTCGAGCACCTGCTCCACCTCGCGCGGGTAGACGTTGAAGCCGTTGACGACCACGACGTCGGACGAACGGTCGACGAGGCACAGGTCGCCGTCGGCGTCGAAGAAGCCGACGTCGGCTGTGTGGAACCAGCCCTCCTCGTCCGGGCCACCCGCGCCGTCGGGCCAGTACCCGGAGAACAGGTTCGGCCCCCGTACGGCGACCAAGCCGGTGTCGTGGGTGTCGAAGTGGTCCAGATCGAGGTCGTCGAGGTCGCCGAGGTCGGGCTCGGGTTCGCCGTCGAGCGGGACGCCGTCCTTGTCGACGAGCCGCAGCTCGACGCCGGGCAGCGGAGTGCCCACCGAGCCGGGCTTCCCGCCGCCGTCGACCGCCGTGGTGGTCAGCACGGGCCCTCCCTCGGTGAGGCCGTACCCCTCCACGATCGTCAGCCCGGTGGCCGACCGGAAGTCCGCGAACCACTCCGCGGGCAGCGGCGCGCCTCCCGAGGTGCACAGCCGGATGCCGGCACTGACCGCGCGCAGCTCGTCCGGCGGGAGGTCCAGAAGCGCCCGGAACATCGACGGCACGCCCGCGAGCACGCTCACCCGCTGCTCGACGAGCACCTCGGCGACGTGGGCGGGATCGAACCGCTCCACGAGGACGAGGGTGGCGCCGGCCCAGCAGACCTGCAGGAGGCCCGCGGCCAGGCCGAAGATGTGGAACAGCGGGAGCGAGAGCAGCACGCGGTCCACGGGGATGACCGGTGACGGCCGCAGCGCCGCCGTCTGCTCCCGGTTGGCGAGCAGGGCGCGGTGCGAGAGCCGGACGCCGCGCGGGCTGCCCGTGGTGCCCGATGTGTAGACGAGGAGGGCGATCTCCTCGCCGTCCCCGCCGATGTCGGCAGGGAGAACCTCGGCCCGGGCTCCGAGATCGGGCGGCGCGATCACCGTGGCGCCCGTGGCAGCGGCACAGGTCCGGGCAGTGTCGTCACCCTCCGCAGCCACCACGACGGCAGGACGGCAGTCGGTGAGCACGACCTCGAGCTCCCTGGCCACGCCGATCGGGCCGAACGGCACGGTCACGGCTCCGGCGCGCAGCGCACCGAGCAGCGCCACGCAGAAACCCATTTCGTTACCGAGCCGGACGAGCACTCGATCACCCGCGACGACCCCGGCACCGCGCAGGCGGGCGGCCTCCGCGGAGACGGCACCGTCCAACTCGGCCCACGTCATGGTGATTCCGCTGGTCACGTCCACAATCGCGGGGTGCTTCGGCACTCGGGCCGCCGCCCGGGTCACCAGATCGGCGACGTGGGCCGGCGCCCGCTCCTCGCGGCGGTTGGTGGGGCTGTACACGGTTCTCCAGGGGTCGACGCTGCGGGCGGGGGAGCCTGCGGCGAAGTCTGGCACGAACCGCGCGGCGCGGCCGTGACGACGCTCATCGCAAACGCGCAACCCTTGTCCCTGACCGACACGCAGCGACCAGTGACGCTGACCGCCGGTAGTCGTCCGCTCACCGGAACGTAGCCACGGCAAGCGGTGGTGCCTGCTTCGCCCCACTTTGCCGGTCGTATGCTCCGCCGCTACACCCGACTCGACGTTCCGACACTCAGTGATCGCCGCGAGACTCACCCAAGGGAGTGGCATGCGAACCGTTGCCGCCAGCACACCGCGGGTCGTCCCGCGGCGTCCTGTCAGTCACGGCTGCAGGACCAGCCGGGAGTCATGACCCGGTCCTCGCGTCAGCCCCGGTTGCTCCCCACTGAGACCGCCCGTCCCCCGGCGGCTGGAGAGGTAGAAATGCCCCCGACCACCGCTCCCCGCGTCGGCGCCCCCCGCAGACCGTCGCGTCCGGCTCCCCCTGACGGCCCACCGCTCCCCAGGCAGCGGCCGTACAGCTCCGAGCCCGGCTCGGCCGGTGCGCTACTCACACCGTCCGGGCACCCCGCGGGCCCCGGCGAGCGCGCCGACGGTTCCGACGATGCCGACGGCTCGGACCATTCCGTGACCGCGAGCGCGCACTCGGCGCAGTCAGCGGAGCCGCACGGACATCCCGACGAGACCGGGGCCTGGGCACTGGTCAAGGCGTCCCAGAACGGCGACATGGTCGCCTTCGGTGAGCTGTTCGACCGGTACTACGAGGTCGTCTTCCGCTACGTCCTGTTCCGGATGGGCGATCGCACCCTCGCCGAGGACATCACCCAGGAGACGTTCGTCCGGGCCCTGCGCCGCATCAGCTCGGTGAGCTACCAGGGTCGGGACATCGGCGCGTGGTTCGTCACGATCGCCCGCAACCTGATCTTCGACCACGTGAAGTCCAGCCGGTACCGACTGGAGCAGACCACCAACGAGATCATCGAGCTCTCTCCCAGCACCAGCGGGCCCGAGCAGCAGGTGCTGGACGGCGCCACCAACGACGAGCTGCTGCGCTGCGTCAAGAAGCTCAACCCTGACCAGCAGGAATGCATCCAGCTCCGGTTCCTGCAGGGCCTGTCGGTGGCCGAGACGGCAGAGATCATGGATCGCAACGAAGGGGCCGTCAAAGCGCTCCAGCACCGCGCGGTCCGCAGACTCGCCCAGCTGCTACCGGAGGGCATCCGATGAGTGGGCGCGATATCGCACAGGTCATCCAGGTTGTTACGGGTGCGGCGAATGAACGACTCAATGCGGTGAACGGTCCCGCTCCCGTAACCGGCCGGGCGAGGGCTCGTTGTACAGCTGAACGTCGCGCCACGAGGTACCACCACGGCGCGCAGACTGACAGCGCAGGGATGCAGTGAGGACGGCCAACATGCCCGCCGGACAGGGCAAGGACGCAGAGCGGTTCGCCGCCGCCGTGGAGCAGGGGACACCCCCCGGCTTCGCGGGTGACGGCGACCTCGCCCGCGAGCTGGAGATCGTGGCGATGCTGCGATCCCGAGGGGCGGCCTTCGCGCCGGACCCTGACGCCAAGGCGCGCGCGAAGCAGCGGCTCATGGCGGTGCTCGCGGCAGAGCAGGGTGACCGGAGGCCGAGAGGCCCCCAGCCACCGGTGCCACCACCTTCGGCCGAGGAGCTGACCGCTCCGCTCGGCCGGGTCCAGGAGCCGTCCTTCCCCGCACCACAGGAGGGTGTCAACGCCTCCGCGGTCACCAACAAGCTGCCGGCCTACACCGGAGGCAGCGACAAGGGCGGCGGCGCCACGGTCGAGGCCACGACGACCGAACCCACCACGACCGAGGGGACGCCACCGTCCACACCGGCCGGCCGGCCCGGACGGCACAGTTCGCGGCGCACCGTGAGCCGGCCCGCCGGCCGCGCCCGCGGCTCGCGCGGCCCCGCCACCACTCCGGCAGGCAGCGGTCTGCGCCGCAGGGCGGTGTTCGTGGGTTCGGCGGCGCTGGTCATGCTGCTCGCCGTGGCCGGCGGCGGCGTCTTCGCCAGCCGCGACTCGCTTCCCGGCGACAACCTCTACGCGCTGAAGCGGGTGGCCGAGACCGCCGGTCTCGCCCTCACGTTCGACGAAGCAGCCAAGGCCCGGCGCCACCTCGACATCGCCACCACCAGGCTCGACGAGGTGCAGAAGCTGGTCGATCGCACTCCGCAGGCGCCCGTCGCCCCCGACGTGTACGCGTCCGCGATCCAGGAGTTCGACGCCGCGGCGGGCGAGGGTTCACGACTCCTGCTCGCGTCCGACGAGAGCAGCACCGCCGACACCGCGGCTCTCGGTGACCTGCGGAGCTGGGCTACGCAAGAGGCGGACCGGCTCACCACGCTGCGTCCCGCCCTGCCGGACACCGCGGCCGCCGATGCCGAAGGCGCCATCAAGCTGCTCGATCGGCTCGTCGGACGCACAACGGCGCTGACCGCCCGTTCGTCCTGCTCGGAGGTCACCTCCGGCACCGACGACCTCGGTCCGCTGCCCGCCGCGGGCGCGTGCGCACCGCGGCCGCACGACTCGGACGCCCCGGAGACGGACACCACCGGCGGCAACGGGCGCCACCAGACCGACCAGAACCCGTCCTCGACCACCACGGGCGAGAGCGACGACCCCACCAGCGACGTGACGCAGACGCCTGGGGCCGACGAGTTGCCCTCGCTGCTGCCTGATCTCGATTCCGACGGCAACCTGCTCGACGACGGGTCGCACGAGGGGTCGGACGGGGACGACACGTCCACGGCCACACGGTCACACACCCCGGACAGCAACGACGGCAACGGCAACCGCGACGACGACGACAAGCCGGGCCTGCCGCGGCTGCTGCCGCCGGTCACGCTGCCCCCGCTGCTTCCGGGCATGCCGGGAATCACCATCGGCTGACCTGCCGATCAACCGGAGACACCCACGAGACCGCCGCGGAGAGACCCTCTGCGGCGGTCTCGTCGTCGGTCCCGCCGCCCGATACGCACTGTCCGACCGGACCCGCCCAGTAGGCTGGGGAGGGACCCGAACCGCACCCGGAGGCCTCGCACGTGGTTGCAGAAGACGAACCCGACGAGCCCCTCTCGCCCATCGGTTCCGGTGAGCTGGCTGGTGCCGCTGAGACGCCTGGTGTGCTCGAGGCCGCCCACTCGGCCGACCCCGCAGTGCGCGCAGGCGAGGCCGCGGCGGCGGCCGCTGTTGCGGCAGGCGACGGCGGTCCGCCCGACGTTCCGCTCACCGACCTCACCGCGGCCGCCTTCTTCGACGTCGACAACACGATGATGGTCGGCGCGTCGATCTTCCATTTCGCGCGCGGGCTCGCCGCTCGGAAGTTCTTCACCACCGCCGACCTCGCCGGTTTCGCGTGGCAGCAGCTCAAGTTCCGGGTGGGCGGCCGCGAGACGGCCTATTCCACCACCACCGGCCGCGACACCGCGCTGTCGTTCGTCGCCGGGCGTGCGGTCTCGGAGATCACCGAGCTGGGCGAGGAGATCTACGACGAGCTGATGGCCGACCGGATCTGGGCCGGCACGCGGGCGCTGGCCCAGATGCACCTCGACGCCGGGCAGCGGGTCTGGCTCGTCACGGCCACGCCCGTCGAGCTTGCGCTGATCATCGCGCGCAGGCTCGGGCTCACCGGCGCTCTCGGCACGGTGGCCGAGAGCGTCGACGGGATCTACACCGGACGTCTGGTCGGCGAGATCCTGCACGGCCCGGCGAAGGCGCACGCGGTACGCGCTCTCGCCGTCACGGAAGGTCTCGACCTGCGCCGCTGCACGGCCTACTCCGACTCGGTCAACGACGTGCCGATGCTCTCGGCCGTCGGCACCGCCGTCGCCGTCAACCCCGACTCGGAGCTGCGGGACGTCGCGAAGGAACGTGGCTGGCAGATCCGCGACTTCCGTACGGGGCGCAAGGCGGCTCGCATCGGTGTGCCGTCGGTGATCGGTGTCGGTGCCATCGCCGGGGCCGTGGCGGCGGGTCTCGCGGCCCGCAAGCGCTAGCCGAGGAAGGCGTTGCGGCGCTGGCTCAGGAGCCGGTAGAGGGTGTGCTGGATCGTCTCGCGCACCTGGTCGGTCAGGTTGAACACCGTCATCGGATCGTCGGCATCCGCGGGATCGATCGTGTCGGTCTGGATCGGCTCGCCGAACTCGATGTACCACTTCGACGGGAGCGGGATCAGGCCGATCGGGCCGAACAGCGGGAAGAGCGGCGTGACCGGGAAGTACGGAGCTCCGAAAAGCCGGGCCAGCGGCTTCAGGTCACCGATCTTGGGGTAGATCTCCTCGGCGCCGACGATCGAGCACGGCACGATCGGCACACCGGTGCGGAGCGCGGCCGACACGAAGCCGCCTCGTCCGAACCGCTGCAGCTTGTACCTGTCCCGGAACGGCTTGCCGATGCCCTTGAAACCCTCCGGCCACACGCCGACGAGCTCGCCCGAGGACATCAGCCGCTCCGCGTCCGGCGAGCACGCCAGGGTGCTGCCCTGCTTGCGGGCGAGCGACCCGGCCACAGGAAGCCGGAACATCAGGTCCGCGCCGAGCATCCGCAGGTGGCGGCGGGCCGGATGGTCGTCGTGCAGGGCCACAGCCGTCATCAGCGCGTCGAGCGGCAACGTGCCCGAGTGGTTGGCCACCACCAGCGCACCACCGATGTCCGGCACGTTCCGCATGCCGATCGTCTCCACGCGGAACCACTTCTGGTACAGCGGCCGCAGCGCGGGGAGCAGCAGGTTGTCAGTGAGGTCGGCGTCGAAGCCGAAGTCGTCGACCGCGTAGTCACCGGAGAGCCGGCGCCGGAGGAACGCGAGCGTCTCGCCGAGCGCCTCCTCCCACGCTGCCGGTTCGGGCTCGGTGTCCGGCTCGGGCGGCAGGCCGAGATCGGCGTCGTCATCCGCAGCAGAGGTGCCGGAGCGGCCGCTCGACTCGCTGGGGCGCCACCGCGGAAGCGCCTCGTCGTCGGTGGCGTGCAGCGGGATGATGCGGGCCTCGGACACGACTCCCTCCCCTGCGGATGCCGTGGCGCGAGTACCTGGCGGCGGAAATCCCTCACGCCGGATGGCCCTGCGCCGCTGCGTCATCGCTATGTCCTCACTCATCGCACTCCCTCGCTGCGCTCGGTCGGCGCTGCGCGCAGGCGCTGTGACACTGATTCACTCGCAAGCTCGCTCACCGCACGTCCTCTGTCATCGCAGAGTCCTCGCGGCGGCGAGTACCCGTCGCTCGAGCGACTCGACCTGCTTCGGACCCAGCACGGGGCGAAGCGCACGACCACGCACGTAGTCGTCGAAGGCCTGGCCGGTGGTCCAGCGCGGACTGAATCCGAACTGGCGCTTGAGCCTGCCGTTGTCGACCACCCGGCCGAAGTTCAGCAGCCGCATCTGCTCCGGTGAGAAGTCGACCAGCCGCGCGCTGCGGAAGACACGGCTGACCGGCCCGACCGCGGGGCTCGGGACGGGGACGGGGATGCGGCCGGCCCTGCGAATGGCCTGCGACAGCAGCAGCACGCCGTCGGCGGCCACGTTGAAGACGCCGGGGATGTCCTCGCTGGCCGCTCGTTCGAGCACAGCGAGAGCGTCCTCCTCGTGGAGCAGCTGTACCCGCGCGTCGTAGCCGAGAACGGTGGGGACGGCAGGCAGCGAGAAGTAGCGGGTGAACACGGTGTCGATGCGGGGCCCGATGAAGTTGGTGAACCGCAGGACCGTGACCGAGACGTCAGGACGGCGACGCGCGAACCCGCGCAGGTAGCCCTCGATCTCCGCGGCGTCCTTCGCGTAGCCGCCGGACGGGAGGTCCTTCGGCGTCATCGACTCGTCGAAGATCGCGGGATCGCGCGGGCTCGAGCCGTACACGGCGGTGGTGGACTTGAGCACCATCCGCTGCACCGTGGGCGCCTTCTGGCACGCAGCGAGAAGCTGCATCGTGCCGATGACGTTCATCTCCTTCATCGTCGTGCGGCCGCCGGACGAGCCGGGGTTGGCCGAGAGCGATGCGTGGACGACGGTGTCGACCGAGGCTTGCGAGATGACCTTCGAGATCAGAGGGTTGCGGATGTCGGCGCGCACGAACTCGGCACGCCCCATCCGGCGCAGCAGATCTCGCGGGGGCGGCACGGTATCGACGGCAAGAACCCGCTCGATAGCGGGGTTGGCCGCGAGACGGGCGGCAAGGTGACCGCCCAGAAAACGGCTGACCCCGGTGACGAGCACGACGGATGGCGTCATCGGCTCTACCCCAGGCTTGCGATCGGATGCATCGAGTGACCGATGCTAGACCCCTGGGGGCTCCAAAGGGCACGAGGTGAGCGGGCACACCGGTGCGGGCGACAATCGCACCACCAGCGGGTGAACCGCGGCGCGGCCGGCGACACGTGCGCCGGCCGCTGCCATCACTTGCCGAGCTTGCGACGCTGCACGCGGGTCTTGCGCAGAAGCTTGCGGTGCTTCTTCTTCGACATCCGCTTGCGGCGCTTCTTGATGACTGAACCCATGCGTGGCGACCCTTCCTGGTCGTGGCGCGGCCCCGAGGAGGGCCACTGATATGTGCGGTGTGCCCGGACGGCTACCGCGCGACGGGCGCGCGTCTGGCCGGGCGATGACCGGGCGCCCACTCTACCGGGCAGTTGACACCGCTTCGCGCCCGCCAGCCGTACGTCAGCTCTACTGCGTCCTCAACCCGCGTCGAAGTACGCGGTGCGGAGGTACTCCTCGACGGCGCGCTTGGGCACCCGGAACGAGCGGCCGACACGTGCGGCAGGCAGGTCCCCACCGTGCACCAGGCGGTACACCGTCATCTTCGAGACCCGCATCATCGCCGCGACCTCGGCCACCGTCAGGAATTGCACCTGCGCAAGGTGGATCTCAGGGGGCTCGGACGGCATCCGATCACCGCTTTCGTGGTCGCACCGGACGTCCCCGGCTGCGGCCGGGTACGGCTCCAGATGTTCCTCGTGAGCTTAGCGGTGCCCTTGTGACGGCTTCGACACCCCCAGGGCACTCCAGGGCGGAATTCAGCCCCGCGTCAGGGTGACCTCACTAGGCCGTTCGGGCCTTATGCCCGTCCGAAGGGTCAGCACCACCCGGCCGCACCCCCTCGGAGGGATGATCAGCGTTGCTCCGCCGCCCTGCCCAGCTCCACCGACCGGTCGCGGGCCGCCTCGATCGCCGCGATGAGCGCCGCCCGCACCCCGTGCCGCTCGAGCTCCCGGATGGCCGCGATCGTCGTGCCCGCCGGGGAGGTGACGGCCTCGCGGAGGATCACCGGGTGGTCGTCGGACTCGCGCAGCATGCGGGCCGCCCCGAACGCCGACTGGATGATCAGGTCGGCCGCCACCGCCCTGGGCAGGCCGAGCAGGATCCCGGCGTCGATCATCGCCTCGACGAGGAAGAAGAAGTACGCCGGCCCGGAGCCAGACAGCGCCGTGACGGCATCCTGCTGCGACTCCGGCACGCGAACGACCCGCCCCACGGACGTGAGCAGCTTCTCGACAGTGGCGAGATGGTGGTCGGCCGCGTGGCTGCCCGGGGAGATGGCGCTCATCGCCTCCCCCACCAGCATCGGTGTGTTCGGCATGACCCGGACGACAGGGGTGCCAGCCGGCAGCGCGCCTTCGAAGAGCGCCGTCGGCAGCCCCGCGCACAGCGAGACCACCAGTGTGCCGGGTCGCAGAGCCGGCCTCAGCTCCGTCAGGACGGGCGCAATGTCCTGAGGCTTGACGGCCACGACGATGATGTCGGCGATCTCAGCGGCGGCTG
The DNA here is from genome assembly GCF_039534065.1 of Pseudonocardia yunnanensis. Taxonomy (NCBI): domain Bacteria; kingdom Bacillati; phylum Actinomycetota; class Actinomycetes; order Pseudonocardiales; family Pseudonocardiaceae; genus Pseudonocardia; species Pseudonocardia yunnanensis. The sequence goes on from NZ_BAAAUS010000036.1 coordinate 77,280, forward strand.
CCACGTCGGCGGCTGCCACTCCGAGACGCGCGGTGAGCTCCTCGGCCCGCTCCGGGTGTCGCTCGGTGAACACGAGTTGGTCGGCACCGTGGCCGGCGGCGAGCAGGCCTGCCAGCAGCGCTTCTCCGATCTTCCCCGCTCCGAGCACCGCGATCCGTGTCATGCACGTGACGGTAGCCCGCGCCGCGCCGACGCCTTCCTCGGCCGCTCCCGGTCAGCGCGCGAGCGGAGCGAGAGCCAGCTGCCTCGCCTGGCAGACGAGCCGGCCCGCCGAGTCGATCACGGTGACGTCCTCGTCGAACCAGGGGCCGAGAACGGCGCTCGACCGCGCCTCGATGCGCAGCCACCCCGGAGCAGGACGGGCCCGCAGGAGGGCCGTGAGCTGCACCGTGGGCGCCCAGCCCGACTCGCCCAGGTTGAACACCGACGGCGGCAGGATGTCGCCGGCCAGGAGGGCGAAGAGGACGTCCGTCGGCTCCCCGTGAGGGCGGGCCCAGCCGCGGAGCACCGGCCGGCCCCGCTGTCCGCGGAGGTACGCGAGCGTGGGGGTGTCGAGTCGCAGATCGCACGCATGGTGGAGGGAGCTCGACGCGCGCCCGGCGCTCGGGTCGGTGGCGTCCGCAGGCGGTTCGGCGGGCAGGTCGGGCAGGTCGGCCCAGCGCGGTTCGTCACTGGGAAGCCGGCCTGCGGTCAGCGTGGCCGCCAGCATCGTCCTGCCGTCCTGGATCATCCGGACCGCCACCACCGAGGCGGTGCGGCCCATCTTGAGCACCTCGGTGCCCAGCTCCACGGGGCTGAGCTCCGGAGCGCGCAGGAAGTCCGCCGACACCGACAGTGGGTCGGGGGCTGCTCCGGGCGTCTCCGCCTCGAGCCGCGCCAAACCGGCCTTCACGAGCAGCGCGAGCAGAAAGCCACCGTGTGCCTTGGGGCCGAAGGACCAGTCCCGTCCGAGCTCCGCCTTGTACCGGCCCTCGCCGAGGGCCTCGAGGGCGGTGGCCTCACTGAACGGCATGGCCGGCGAGCGGACCTCAGCGCCGGCCGTCACCGCGCGCCGCCACCGCGGGCAGGATGTCGATCGGGAAGATGCACTTACCAGAACTATCACCGCGAGGGGGCCAGACCCCAGCAGTTGCGATGTGACGTTGTCTACCAGCCGGTGTGCGCGGCCTTCTGCGCCCGCGTGGCCTCGGCCGTGGGCTGCAGGTGCAGCCGCGCGAACAACAACGACTCGGCCAGCAGCTCCGTGCGGTCCTGCCGGGTGCGGCAACGCCTCGTGCTGACCTCGACGACGACCACCCCGCCGAACCCGCTCGCGGTGAGCTTCTCGCAGACCTCGGCGCAGGGCTGGGTGCCGCGTCCCGGCACGAGATGCTCGTCGCGGGCGCTCCCGCTGCCGTCGGCCAGGTGGACGTGGGTGAGCGCGCTGCCCATCCGCTCCAGCATGGCGAGTGCGTCGGAGCCCGCGGCCGCGGTGTGCGACAGATCGAGCGTGTAGTGCGCGTACCCGACGTCGGTGGGGTCGTAGCCAGGGCTGTAGGGCACCGTGCGCACCGTGGAACGCATGACCGGGTACATGTTCTCCACCGCGAGTGCGACGCCGACATGCTCCCCCGCGCGTGCCACCTCGTCGGCGAACTGCGCCGCGTACTTGCGCTGCCAGCGGAACGGCGGGTGGACGACCACCGTGCGCGCCCCGAGGGTGGCCGCGGCCGCCACCGACCGACGGATGCGGACGATCGGGTCGGAGTGCCACACACGCTGCGAGATGGCCAGGCAGGGCGAGTGCACGGCCAGCACCGGCACACCGTGGCGCTCGGCGAGCCGGTCGATCGCGGCGACGTCCTGGCTCACCGGGTCGGTCCAGACCATCAGCTCGACGCCGTCGTACCCGAGTTCCGCGGCCAGCTCGAACGCCGCCGCCGCCCGCTCCGGGTAGACCGAGGCGGTGGAGAGGGCAACGGGCGCGGCAGGCCGGACCGCGGGCTGCACGGGGGTCATCTCCCGAGGAGTACGAGGAGCGCCGGCGAGACGGTGAGGAGCAGGCCCACCAGAACCGCGAACAGGGTGGTGCGCATGTCGTTGTTGCGCAGGAGCGCCCGCACGATCACGACCAGACCGGCGGTGACCAGCACCGCCGCTGCGAGCGCCACCACGGGGAGGCCGCGCCACAGGAAGCGGAAGCCGACCCAAAGGGCGGCGCCACCGATCGCGCCGACGATCCACTGTGCAACCACGGCGGCCCACACCTGGCCCGCCGAGTCGGCCAGCTTGGGCAGGCGCTGACGCCGGCCGGCCCGCTCGTCGGCACCGTCCGGCTCGCCGTCCTGGTCGTCGTGGTCGTGGTCGTCCTCCAGCTCGCCGTGGTAGTCCGGGTCGCCGTCGAAGTCCTCGCGATCAGTGCGACCGAGGCCTGCCGGGTGGTCGAAGTCCAGCGGCGCGGCCGCCTCGGTAGGCGGCCCGCCGTCGTCGGCGGGGGCCCCCCGCCGCTCGAGCGTGCGATCGTGGTGCCACGCCTCAGCGCCGGCAGGAGCAATCCCGATCTCGGTGGCCGGCCCGGAGTCGCCCTCGGCGCCGAACTCCGGCCGAGCACCCGGGCGGGGCGCACCACGGCCGGGGGCCGGGGCGTCCAGCACACCGGAGCGCGCATCCCGGACCGGCGCGATCAGCTCGGTGGGACGTTCGCGCACCACGGGCGCAGGCCGGTCGCGGACGACCGGCGGGGCCTGACGGGGCTCGGAGTCACGGTCGACGCGGGGCGGCGGCAGTGGATCACGCTGCTTCCGGGGCTCCCATGTCACGCCCTCGCGCGGGCGGCTGTCGCGCTGGGGCTCGCGTGGCGGGAACTCCCGCGACAGTGGATCCCGCGAGCCGGGCTGCCACGGAGCCGCTTCCGGCTGACGGGGTTCGCGCGGCGAAAGAGGGTCGAGGGCGAGCGGATCGCGCGGCTGCGGTTCGCGCACCCGTGCCTGCGGTCCCGGGGACTGCGCCTCCCAGGGCTGCGGCTCACGGGGCCGAGGCTCCCTCGGCGGCGTGTCGCGCTTGATCGACTCCCAGGGCGGGGCCTCCCGCATCCGCGGCTGCTGCGGTTCGCGCGGCTGCGGCTTCTGGGGCTGTGCGTCCCGGGTGCGGGACTCCCAGGACTCGCGCGGCAACGGCTCGCGTGGCTGCGGCTCCCACGGCGGCGCCTCCCGCGCCCTCCGCTCACGCGGCTCCTGGTCCGACTCCCACGGCTGTGGCTCCCGCTCCGGCTGCCGGAGCGGCGGCGACTGGGCCGGTGGCACGCGCTCGCGCAGCATCGACCGGTCGGGCTCCGCTGTGGGTTGCCACTGCGGCCCGAACGTCCCGGTCACATGGCCGGGCGGCGGCGCGTCGTCCTCACCCGGCACGTCGTCGGCTGCCCGCCGGCGACGGCGTCGGCCGGTCGCACCGGAATCGCCGTGGGCTGCAAGCAGCTCGGCGACAGTGCGCTGACGCGGGTGGTCGGTATCGGAACTCATCCAGTACACCGTGCCTCGTACGAGGTCAAGCATCCAAGTCCACTCAGGGCGTCCTGCGCCGAGCGGTCTGTTTGGGCCATTCCATCGAGCGTGTCCAGCCTTCTGAGGATCACCCCTTCGCGCAACGCCCAGGGGCAGAGCTCGAGCTGGACCACCTCCAGAGCCCGCATCGCGGCCTCCGCGACCAGTGCTCCCGCGACGAGTTGGTGGGCCCGGCTGGGGCTCACGCCGTCGAGCTCTGCGAGGTCGCCGGAGGACATCCGCGTGATGAACGCGGACAGCTGGCGCAGCCCGACGTGGGTGAGCACCCGGCGCGCCCGCGGGCCCGCCCCTGCGGGCGCAGCACCCGTGAGCCGGGCAAGTGAACGGAACGTCTTGGACGTGCCGACCGCGAGATCGGGGACGCCGGCGAGGCGCAGGCTGCTGGCCACGGGCGCGAGCCGATCGTCGAGGTGCTCGCGCAGCCGGTCGATCTCGGTACGCGGCGGTGGGTCGCTGCGGAACCACTCGCGGGTGAGCCGCCCGGCGCCGAGCGGCAGCGACTCGGCGACAGCGGGCAGCTCGTCGAGCCCGGCCGCGAGCTCCAGCGAGCCGCCTCCGATGTCGAGCACGAGCAGCCGCCCGGCCGACCAGCCGTACCAGCGGCGGACCGCGAGGAAGGTGTAGCGGGCCTCGTCGGGGCCCGGGAGGATCTCCAGCGCCACCCCTGTGCGCTCGCGCACCTCGGCCAGCACCGCCACGGAGTTCGTGGCGTCGCGCAGCGCGGAGGTGGCGAAGGCGAGCAGGTCGGCGCAGCCTGCCTCCGCCGCCGTGGCACGTGCTCGCTGCACGGCCCGGACGAGCGCCTGCGCACCGGCCAAGGTCAGCGCCCCCGATGGGTCGAGGTGCTCGGCGAGCCGTAGCTCGACCTTGTCGGACATCATCGGCGTCGGGTGCCCGCCACGGTGGGCGTCCACCACAAGGAGGTGGACGGTGTTGGAACCGACGTCGAGCACACCAAGGCGCACGTGATCAGGCTACTGCTCGCCCGTGACGTGCTCGTGACCGATCCCGTGACAACCAGCGACGGCCGATCACGTACTGCCACCGGTCCTCGGCCGCCCGAACGCCCGGTTGCACATCTGACGTCGGGTTTCGGTCGACCCGAGCGTTGATCGCTGCGCGCGTCGGGTGCTGACATCGCCGGTTCGTGGGGACAGGATGGTGGTCATGGCTGACGGGCCCGAGATGGACGACAACGACAGGACAGCGGCCGCGTTCCGCGCGGCGGCGCAGGCAGGAGGAGACCTCGCACGGCTCGTCGGGAGCCGGGCCGAGTACACGACATCGACGAGCCCGAGCGCGGCCATGGCCCCCGCCTACTCCGAGAACGTGCACCTGGAGCTGCCGTTCGGTGGCCTCCCCGCCGGAAAGAACCTGGCCGCCATCGGGCGCGCCAACTGATGGCATCACCGCTCGACATCAAGCTGATCCTCTGCGACGCCGCCGTGGCGGACCATTCGGGGAAGCTGCATATGCTCGGCGCGGGCTGGTCGGTCACCAGTTCACCGACCGCACCGCAGGCAGTGGCGCTGTTGATCAAGATTCCGTGGGACCGCGCGAACCAGAGGCTGCGCCTCGAGTTGAAGCTGCTCGATCCCGACGGTCACCAGGTGACCTTGCCGGGAATGGACGGCAACCCGCTGGCGATCGGCCATGCGGGCGAGATCGAGGCCGGCAGGCCACCAGGAGTCGCCGCGGGCAGCATGCTGGACGCCGTGCTCGCGATCTCCATTCCGCCGATGCCATTGCCGCCCGGCCGCTACGAATGGCGGCTCGACCTCGCCGAGCACACGGTGAGCGAATCGTTCACGGTACGTCGAAAGTAGCCGTGCACCGAACCCGGAAAATCGGAGCCGCACCACGATGTGTCGGTCGGACCATGCCGTGACCCCGGATCGAATACGACCCGACGCACGAGTGAGCTGAGATACAGCCACTGTGACTCGGCCGAAGGTCGGCTGATACTCGATCCCGGTCCACGACAGGGAACACATCCGAGAATCTCGGATACTGGGCGCATCGCGAGAAAGCACGGACTTCGGCGTGTTCTACGCGCTGCACCGGTTCCGGGAGGAACAGGACACAGCGATGAGTGATGAGCCGGGAGAGCACCTCGGGAACCGGGGCCGCCACGGGCCGCTCCACGCTCCCCGGCCGGCATGACGGCGGTCGCCACCGGGGCGCCTTCGCGCGCCCGGATCGCGGTCGCGAGCTGTATCGGCACGGCGATCGAGTTCTACGACTTCTACATCTACGGAACCGCGGCCGCGCTGGTGTTCGGCACGCTGTTCTTCCCGTCGTTCTCCGCGACGGCCGGCACGCTGGCCGCGCTGGCCACGTTCGCAGTGGGTTTCATCGCCCGTCCGCTCGGCGCTGTGGTCTTCGGCCATTTCGGTGACCGGCTGGGCCGCAAGCGGATGCTGATCGTCTCGTTACTGCTGATGGGACTCTCGACGGTGCTGATCGGCTGCGTGCCCTCCTACGCCTCGATCGGCGTGGCGGCTCCGGTCCTGCTGGCGGTTCTGCGTTTCCTCCAAGGCATCGGACTCGGTGGCGAATGGGGTGGCGCCGTGCTTCTGGCCACCGAGTACGCCCCGTCGCGCAGCCGGGGCCTGTACTCCGCCTATCCGCAGATCGGGCCGGCGATCGGGCTCGTGCTCGGCAACCTGTTGTACCTGGTGATGGGCGCGGTCATGAGTCCAGCGGCGTTCGTCTCGTGGGGCTGGCGCATTCCGTTCTGGGCCTCGGCCGTACTTCTCGTCATCGGCTACTACATCCGGATACGAATTGCCGAGACGCCGGTGTTCCGCGCGGCACTGGAGGCCGGCCAGCGGGTTCGTGTGCCATTCGTCGAGGTGTGGCGGCGGCAGCCGGGCGTGCTCGTGCTGGCCACGCTGGGATTCGTGCTGGCGATCATGCTGTTCTACGTCATCACGACGTTCTGCCTGTCCTACGCGACAGGAACACTGCACATCGACAAGACCACGATGCTGATCGAGGAGATCGTGGCGGCGCCGGTGATGGCCGCCTCGACGCTCGGATTCGCGGCACTCTCGGACCGGGTCGGACGGCGCCCGGTGTGCATTGCGGCGGCGGTGCTGTCCGCCGTGTGGGCCTTCCCGCTCTTCTGGCTGATGCAGTCCCACCGGCCGTTGCTGATCGGGGTCGCCATGGTCGTCGGGCTGCTCTGCTTCGGCCTGATCTACGGGCCGCTCGGCGCCTGGTGCCCCGAGCTGTTCCGCGTGCGCTACCGCTACACGGGGGCCTCGTTCGTCTACGGCGTGGCCGGGATCGTCGGCGGCGGCATCAGCCCCCTGGTGGCCACCGACATACTCGCCGGCACCCACTCGACGACCGGGATCTCCTGGTACATCGTCGGGATCGCGCTGCTCTCCCTGGTGTGCCTGCCGTTCCTGGCCGAGACCCACACAGCTGACTACAGCGACGGCCTCCTCACCCGGGAACACCGGGACGCACCGGCCCTCGCACGAGGGCAGCTGGGCTTCCGGGGCCGCACTGCCTGAGGTGGGATCGGGTGTCAGCGGGCAGCTGTCCCGCTTCTCGGCGATGGTGCCCGATCCGCGAAGATCCAGTCTCCGAGGCGGAGGAGATCGCAGCATGACGAATCTTGACACCACAGGCCGGCCCACCACGGGTCTCGCCGACGAGATCGCGGATCGCGAGGAGCGCGTCGAGCACGCACGCACAGAGTTCAGCGCCAACGTGGCCAAGGCGCTGGCGGACATCGCCGTGAGTTTCGATGAACTCGACGAGTTGAGCATGAATCTGGAGGTCGTCCAGTACGACGACGACAGCACGGCCGGTAGCGACATCCGCCAGCACCTTTACGACGCAGAGCGTTCTCTGCGAGCCGCGCAGGCACTGCATCGTCTCGTGGTGGTCCCGCGGCCGGCCGGTACCGACTGATCGAGCCCCTGAGGACGTCCCGGGAGCGGCCAGGCCCTTCTTGATGAAGGCCGGCGACCGCTTCGAGCCGTCCAGCGGCGCGTAGAGCTCGGTGTGCTGCATGTTGTCGCCGATGACCCGCCACATGCTCTTCGGGAGCATCTGCGCGCTGCGGCATCACCGAGCTCCGGGGCTACCCCCGGGAGTCCGTCGAATCCCTGCAGCGGCCGGGCCGTGGAGCGCGCACCGACCTCGCATACAAGACCTCTCCGGAGTCAGCTCTCGAACTTGTAGCCCAGGCCCCGCACGGTGACCAGGTGCTTGGGCGCGGAGGGGTCGGCCTCGACCTTCGACCGCAGCCGCTTGACGTGGACGTCGAGGGTCTTGGTGTCGCCGACGTAGTCGGCTCCCCAGACCCGGTCGATCAGCTGCCCACGGGTGAGCACCCGGCCCACGTTGCGCAGCAGGTACTCGAGCAGGTCGAACTCCTTGAGCGGCAACGCCACGTCGTCGCCGTTGACCGACACGACGTGCCGCTCCACGTCCATCCGCACCGGGCCGGCCTCCAGCACGCCGGGCAGCCCGTCGGTCTCGGTGACGCCGTCGCCGCCGCGGCGCAGGACGGCGCGGACGCGCGCGATGAGCTCGCGTGCCGAGTAGGGCTTGGTGACGTAGTCGTCGGCGCCGAGCTCGAGCCCGACGACCTTGTCGATCTCGCTGTCGCGGGCCGTCACCATGATCACCGGCACGGTGGAGCGGGAGCGCAGCGCCTTGCAGACATCGGTGCCGCTCATGCCGGGGAGCATGAGGTCGAGCAGCACGATGTCGGCGCCGTTGCGGTCGAACTCCTCGAGCGCGTCCTGCCCCGTGGCTGCCACGGCGGTGGTGAACCCCTCCTTGCGGAGCAGGAACGCGAGGGGGTCGGCGAAGGACTCCTCGTCCTCCACGATGAGCACTCTGGTCATGGCTTCCTCCAGCTCACCCGACTCGATCGGGTAGTTCTGGCCGCCGGACGAGGTCGGCCGGGGCGCTGCCGGCGCTGTCGGCGCCGGACTCGTCGTCGGGCTCCGCGTGGGCCGGCAGCCGCATGGTGAATGTCGATCCGGTGCCCGGGCTGCTCCACAGCCGGACTTCGCCGCCGTGGTTGGCGAGGACGTGCTTGACGATCGCGAGCCCGAGCCCGGTGCCCCCGGTGGCGCGCGACCGCGCCGGGTCGACCCGGAAGAACCGCTCGAAGACCCGCTTCTGGTGCTCGGGTGCGATACCGATGCCGCGATCGGTGACGGCGATCTCCACCCATTCACCCGCGAGGCGCCGTGAGACCGACACCGATGCCTCGGGCGGCGAGTACGCGATCGCGTTCTCTACGAGGTTGGACAGGGCGGTGACCAGCAAGGTCAGGTCGCCCTCGACCTCCAGCCCGGTGGGGCTGTCCACGATGATCTCGATATGCGCGGACTCGGCGGAGAGCCGCGAGCGGGCGAGCGCCTCGCGCACCACCTCGTCGACGTCGACGACGCCCATCTCCGGCAGCCGCTCGGCCCCGGTGAGCCGGGAGAGCGCGATCAGCTCCGTGACGAGGTTGCCCAGCCGCGTGGCCTCGTTGAGGATCTTGGTGCCGAAGCGGCGCACCTCGACCGGGTCGTCGGCGCAGTCGAGCACGGCCTCGGCCAGCAGCCCGACCGCCCCCACGGGCGTCTTGAGCTCGTGGCTCACGTTGGCCACGAAGTCGCGCCTGGTGGCCTCCAGCCGCACGGCGTCCGACGTGTCACCCGCCTCCACCATGGTGAAGCCGTCGCCGAGGGGGCGGACGTGAGCCAGCACGGCGGCGGGCTGGCGTCCACGGTGGTCGACGGGCGAGAGGTCCACGGCGATCGACGCCCCGGTCTCCAGTACCTGCTGGCAGACGGCGGCGGCGCGGGAGTCGGGCCGACCGAGACGGACGACCCCGAGCTCTACGGCGCGTGCGTTGTGCAGCACCACCTCACCACCACGGTTCAGCACCACCAGGCCCTCGTCGGCCGAGCGGAACACCCGTTGGAGGAGGTCCGCCATGGGCGGGCCGGGTGAGGGTGCAACGCCGACCGGCGTGGCATCAGCCCGACGACGAGCCAGCCAGGCCCCGACTACGAGGCCGAGCACGAGCGCGCCGACGGCGATCGCCACGCACACCAGCGGGTTCACAGACCGCATCGTAGGCAGCACGGCCACGGTAAGGGCCAGTTCATGTGCAGGTCGTGATCCTGATGACGTCGCAGAACGCCAGATTTCGACCGCAGTTCACAGCACGTTCACCCGACCCGTAATGCGCACAGGACGGCCGCGAACGGACAGGCCTCAGCGCCCCTGTGCCGCCACCGCCGCAGCGGCCGTGAGGGCGGCCTCGGGATCCAGGTAGGTGCCGCCCGGCTCCTTGGGCCGAAGGTCGTCGTCGAGCTCGTAGCGCAGCGGGATGCCCGTGGGGATGTTGAGCCCGACGATGTCGCTGTCGGAGATCCCATCGAGGTGCTTGACCAGCGCGCGCAGCGAGTTGCCGTGCGCGGCGAGCAACACGACCTTGCCGGCCCGCAGGTCGGGCACGATCGCCGACTCCCAGTACGGCAGGAAGCGCTCGACCACGTCGGCGAGGCACTCCGTGCGCGGAACCTCGATGTCGTGGTAGCGGGGGTCGCCGTCCTGGCTGAACTCGGAGCCGAGCTCGATGGGAGGCGGCGGGACGTCGTAGGAGCGCCGCCACTCCATGAACTGCTCTTCGCCGAACTCCTCCAGCGTCTGCTTCTTGTTCTTGCCCTGCAGCGCGCCGTAGTGCCGCTCGTTGAGCCGCCAGTCGCGGCGAACGGGGATCCAGTGCCGGTCGCACGCGTCGAGGGCCAGGTTCGCCGTGGAGATCGCCCTGCGGAGCACGGAGGTGTGGACGACGTCGGGCAGCAGATCCGCCTCGCGCAGCAGCTCACCGCCCCGGCGGGCCTCCTGCTCTCCCGTCTCGGACAGCGGCACGTCCACCCACCCGGTGAACAGGTTCTCGGCGTTCCAGACGCTCTGGCCGTGTCGCAGCAGCACCAGTGTTCCCATGGCGGCAACTCTGCCAGGCGCAGGGGTAGATCATGCGTTGACCGTCAGGCTCCGGAGTGCGGCGTCGAGCACGGGCTCATAGGTCTCCCAGGAGCCCGCCAGCGACGTACCCGTCGCGACGATCGCGGAGCCGCCGTGCACGGCGAACAGCTGCTCGTTGCGCAGTTCGAGCCCCGACCCGGGATCGACGAACGTCCCGCCGAGCAGGTGTGCAGGCGTTCCGTCGCGCAGCACGAGCGACTCGTCGGCGGTGGAGGCGTAGCCGTCGAGGCTCGTCAACTCCTTCCTGGCGCCGGTGACGGCGGTGGAAAGGTCCACCGGTGACGGGACGACGAGCAAGTTGATGTTGGCACTGAACCCTCGTGTCTCAGTGGCCGCCGACCGGGGTTCCAGGAACAACGCCGCCGTTCCCTGCTCCCCGCTGTCGTCGGCCACCCACCCGGAAGGCGGGATGAGCCTGAAGCGGCCCTGCGCATCGTCGAAGGGCTTGCCCGACGGCGCCGAGGCCGGGGCGGCGGACGACGAGCCGCTCCGCTCGGGAGCAGCGACGCCCGCAACAGTGGTCGAGCAACCGGCGAGCGCCATTCCCGTCACCAGCACCAGCGCCAGGCCGCAGCGTGTGCCCCACATACCGCCCCCTTCCGACCGAGGGGGCACATGATCACCTATAGCCGGACGGACGGGATCAGCGGCTACGAACTGCGCGAGTCGGGACAGGGGTGCTCGGCCTCATCCGCGACCTTGCCCAGGCGCTCGATGATGCTCTCCAGCAGCGCCTTGCCCCGGTTCTCCACCGTGAGCCCGCCGAGCACTACGGTGCAGATCTCCCGGAGCTGCGACACCTGCTCCGGCGTCAGGCGGTCGAACATGAGCTCGCGCACGGTCCGGACGTGGCCCGGTGCGGCCTCCGCCAACGCCGCGAAGCCGTCGTCGGTGAGCTGGGCGAGTGTGCTGCGCCGATCGTCGAGACAGGGCACCCGGCGGATCCAGCCGTTGCCCTCGAGGCGGGCCACGGCATGGGAGAGCCGGCTCTGCGAGCTCTGCGTGAGGGCGGCGAGGTCGCTCATCCGCAGCGTCCGCCGCGGAGAGTCCGAGAGCATGGCCAGGATCTGGTAGTAGGCGTGCGACATCGACGCCTCGCGCTGCAATTGGCGATCCAGCGCGGCCTCCAGAAGTGTGGTCGTGGCCACGTAGGACAACCACGTCTGCAGCTCATCGGGCGTCAGCCAGCGCTCCTCGTCACCATCCACAGCCTCAGGGTACCTAGAAGTTGAACCCTCACATTTTCTGACGTACCGTCGTGTTCGACACAGACTCGTCGGAGGACCGGATGCCCGTCCAACGTCTCAACCACGCCGTGCTCTACGTCCGCAACCTCGACCGGAGCGTGGCCTTCTACACCGAGGCACTCGGTTTCCGGGTCGTTCACAACATGCCGGGACGCGCGTGCTTCCTGCAGGCGGAGGGGTCGACGAACGACCACGACCTCGGCCTCTTCGTGATCGGGAGTTCCGCCGGGGCGTCACAGGCCGGCCGCAGCACGGTGGGGCTCTACCACCTTGCCTGGGAAGTCGACACGCTCACCGAGCTCAAGCGCATCGCGGCCGTGCTCGCCGATCGCGGCTCACTCGTGGGCGCCTCCGACCACGGATCCACCAAGGCCCTGTACGCCCATGACCCCGACGGCCTCGAGTTCGAGGTCAGCTGGCTCGTACCGGCTCACCTGCTCACCGGCGACGAGACGATCCGAACCGTCGCGCTGGACATCGACGCCGAGATCGAGCGGTTCGGCGCCGACACTCCGGGCGGTATCGGCGTCTCGATCGCCGCGAGCTGAGCCGGAGCTCGAGCTCAGACCCCTCCACCCATGCGGTAGCCGTCCCGCGCCGAGAACCGCGCGGTCACGCTGAACCGGTCGGCACGCACGAGCGTCTGCCGCCACTCGACGGGCAGCTCGCCCGCGCAGCCGAGCCGGTCGATCGCGAAAGCGGCCACACCGGCGCCGATGCCCAGCAGTTCGCGCTCAGCGTCGTTGGGCACCACGGCCCGCACCCGCTCGCTCCCACCGGTCACGCGCACGCCGCACTTGGCGGCGTACACCGTGTAGAGCGCGGTGCGGCTGAAGTCGACGTCGAGCAGTGGCGCAGCGAGCCGCTCGGGCAGCCAGACACGGTCGACCGCGAGCGGGTCGGCGTCGGCGAAGCGCAGCCGCTCGAGGTGCACCAGCGGCGTCGACTCCTCCAGCCCGAGCCGGGCCGCGACCACGCCGTCGGCACGGACATCGAGGGTGCGCACAACGCTCCGCTGCACCTGACCGGTGGCCTCCACCGCCGAGAACAGGCTGAAGATCTCACCGAGTGGCTGCTCGATCTCCGCGGGCTCGGCCCTGCGCGGGGTGCGGCCGCGGCCGGCGATGACCAGGCCCTCGTCCCGCAACCGCCGCACCGCCTCACGCACGGTGTGGCGACTGACGCCGTACTCGGCCACCAGAGCGAGCTCGCCAGGGAAGGCCACGCCGAACTCGTCGTGCTCCAGTCGGCGACGCAGGTCGGCCAGCAGCTGAGCCCACAGGGGCTCGCCGGCGAGGCGGTCGAGCGTGCGCGCCGTCATGCCGTCCTCCTGGTTGCGGACGGCGGGCAGGTGCTCGGGCGCGCAGCGTGTAGATAGGTGATCATCACAGTGGTCTCCGGAAGCCCGCGGTCAGCCTGCGGCCGCGCGGAGCCGGCCGGTGAGCCCGTGCAGCGCTTCGCGGAGCTGGACACTCTCGGCGCGGCTGAGCCCGGTGGCCTCCCCCACCCGATTCTGCGTGCTGATGACGTCGCGCTCCAACGCACGGCCCGCCGAGGTCAGGGACACCAGAACGGAACGCTGGTCGTCCACCTGGCGATTGCGGCGCACGAGCCCGAGTGCCTCCAGCCGCCGCAGCAGCGGCGAGAGCGTGCCCGTCTCCAGCTGCAGGGCCTGCCCGATCCCCGTGACGGTGGCTTCCCCTCGCTCCCAGAGCACGAGCATCACCAGGTACTGGGGGTAGGTCAGCCCGATCGCGTCCAGCAGGGGGCGGTAGTAGCCGGTCATCGCCCGGGAGGCAGCGTAGATGGCGAAGCACAGCTGCTCGTCGACCGGTGAGGACCGCATCTGTGCCTGCTGCGCCATACGTCCCACCGTATGTTGCCGCGCCCGGCTCCGGCACCCCGCACCCGCCCGAGCGGCGCGATTCGGGCTAGTGTCGAGGAAACGAGGTCGTCTTACCCGCCTCCGGCGCCCAGGCGGCGCCTCGCGGCGTTGTCGTCGGCGCCGATACAACAGCGGTATCGGCCCCTCCTCCGCCTTGCGATCCATCCACCTGGGTCACCGGATCCGGGCAAGGAACCCCGTTTCCGCGACACTAGTGGCGGCCCAGCAGGTTGTCGGAGACGTTCTGCAGGTGCTGGCGCATGCAGTCGCGAGCACCGGTGGGATCGCGGTCACGAAGCGCCTCGACGATCGCGGCGTGCTCCTCGTGGTAGCGCAACCGCCGCTCGGGGCTGGAGGTGCGCCGCTTGAGGCTGCCCCACACCGGCAGGCTGCGCGCGGTGTTCATCACGTCGAACATGCTGATCAGCAGGCCGTTGTGCACGGCGAGCGCGATGGCCCGATGGAGCCGGGCGTCCCAGGCCTCGAAGTCCTCGAAACCCTCGCTGCCCTCACCGCCGTGCAGGCATTCGGCGATCCGGTCGAGATCGGCCTGGGTGGCCACCCGGGCGGCGAGCTCCGCAACCGGCGGTTCGATCAGCAGCCGCACCTGCATGATCTCGGCCGGACTGGTGTCGGGCGGCGCACCGTCGGCCGGCGGAAGCGCCGCCTCGGTGAGGAACGTGCCCCGTCCGACGTGGCGGATCACCACCCCGTCGCGCTCGAGGACCTCGAGCGCACGACGGATCGCGCTGCGCGGCGCGGACAGCCGCTCCACCAGGTCGCGCTCCGTGGGGAGCTTCGAGCCGGGGCCGAGCGTGCCGTCCTGGGTGCCCTGCTCCAGCAGCGCACGCAGGGACCTCTCCACGGCCAGCACGTCCGTACCCTACAGCACGCTGAACCAATCGTGACCAATTGGTCCGTCGCGGATCGTTCTCCTGCCCGCTATCGACAGCAGAGCCGGGACACCGTACGGTCGATCAGGTTCCGATTGGTTCAATTGGTTGAGATTGGTGTGAGCAATGAAGCTGGTGACCTTCTCCGCCGGGGCCGCGCCGAGGGTCGGCGTGGTCAGCGCCGACGGGGACGCGGTCCACGACGTCCAGGAGTTGCTCCCACCGGGAGCCGGCGTCCTCGACGTGATCGGCGCGTGGGACGAGCTGGGCCCGCTCCTGGGTGAGCGGTCGGCCGAGCTGACGTCGGTGCCGCTGGCATCCGTCGAGCTGCTGGCCCCGATCCCCGAACCGCGGCGCAACATCTGGTGCGTCGGCAAGAACTACAGCGAACATGCCGCGGAGTTCGGCCGCAGCGGCTACGACACCCCGAGCCGCTCCGAGGCCATCCCGGACAAGCCGATCATGTTCACGAAGGCCACCACGGCCGTGACCGGTCCGGGCGCTCTCGTCGACCCCGGCCCCACCACCGAGCTCGACTACGAGGGCGAGCTCACCGTCATCATCGGCACGGGCGGCCGCGGGATCTCCCGCGAGGACGCCTACAGCCACGTGTGGGGCTACACGATCATCAACGACGTCACGGCGCGGGACGTGCAGCGCGACCACAAGCAGTGGCTGCTCGGCAAGTCGTTCGACACCCACTGCCCGATGGGGCCCTACGCCGTCACCGCCGACGAGATCGGCGACGTCACCGCGCTCGAGCTGGAGACCACCGTCAACGGGGAGCGCCGCCAGTTCGCGCCGGTCAAGGACCTGATCTTCGATGTGCCGGAGCTGATCGCCACGATCTCGGCCGGCACCACGCTGCTGCCCGGAGACCTCATCGCCACGGGCACGCCCGCGGGGGTCGGCCTCGGTTTCGACCCGCCGCGCTTCCTCACCAGCGGCGACGTCGTCGAGATCACGATCACCGGCCTGGGCACGCTGTCCAACCGCATCCGCTGAGAGAGGACCACTGTGCAGGTCAACGGTAAGGAACTCGCCGTCGAGGTCGAGGGGGACGGCCCGGCCGTGCTGCTCGTGCACGGGCTCGGGGGCACGTCGAACTTCTACCAGGTCCAGACCGACGCCCTGATCGACCGCTTCCGCGTGATCCGGGTCGACTCCGCCGGGGCGGGCCGCTCACCGGTCGCCGACGGGATCGGCGTGGAATCCCACGCCGACGACCTGGCCGCCGTGCTCGCCGAGCTCGGCGTCGACAGCGCCAAGGTGGTCGGGCACTCGATGGGCACGCTCGTCGTGCGCGCGCTCGCCGCCCGCCACCCCGGCACCGTGTCCGGGCTCGCGCTGCTCGGCGCGGTGCGGGAGCCGGCCGAGGCCGGCAGGCAGGCCCAGCGTGACCGCGCCGCGGTCCTGCGGGCGGAGGGCACGGCGGCCGTCGCTCCCGGCGTCGTGGCCAACGCGCTCTCCGAGACCACCCGTCGCGAGCGGCCCGAGGTGGCGGCCTTCGTCCGCGAGCTCGTGATGCGCCAGGACCCGGAGGGCTACGCCCGCAACTGCGAGGCACTCGCCGCCGCCACCGACCCCGGCCCCATCGACCCCAAGCTCCCCCTGCTGCTCGTCACCGGTTCCGACGACAAGGTGGGGCCGCCCGAAGCGAGCCAGGAGCTCGCCACCGCGCACGGCTCGGCGACCGTGGAGATCCTGCCGGGCGTCGGGCACTGGACCGCGCTCGAGGCGGCCCGCGCCACCACCGACCTCCTGCTCAAGTTCCTGTAGTTCCACCCTCAGTGACGAGGAGACCCACCGTGCCCGTCCCGACGACCAAGATCCTGTTCCGCGGCGTCAGCATCCTCGACTCCACCGGAGCCGATCCCTATCCCGGCGACGTGCTGGTCGTGAACGACCGCATCGCCGCCGTCGGCGACGTCGATCCCGGGGCCGCCGACGGCGCCCGGGTGATCGAGGGCCGTGGACGCACCCTGATGTCCGGGCTCTGCGACGCCCACACCCACTTCAGCTGGAACAACAGCGCCGACCTCGACGGCCTGGGCACGCTGCCGGTCGAGGAACACCTCCTGTTCTGCATCGAGTCGGCCAGGACCTACATCGACTCCGGCTACACGATGTGCCTCGGGGCCGCGGCGGCGAAGGAACGCCTCGACGTGGTCTGCCGCGATGCCATCAATGCCGGTCGCATCCCCGGTCCGCGTTACCTGGCCAACGGCCCGGAGATCGCGGTCACCGGCGGGGCGCTGATCAAGTCGATCACGAAGTTCGCCGACGGCCCCGAGGGCATGCGCAAGGCCGTGCGCGAGCTGATCGACATCGGCGTCGACCAGATCAAACTGTCGATGACCGGCGAGGAGATCACCGGCACGCAGCGGGCCGAGGACACCTACTTCTCCGACGAGGAGACGGCCGCCGCCGTGACGGAGGCGCACCGCCGTGGCAAGCGGGTCTGCGCACACGCCCGGAGCGCCGAGAGCGTGAAGATGTGCGTCCGGAACAAGGTCGACATCATCTATCACGCCAGCTTCACCGACGCCGAGGGCATGGACATGCTCGAGGCCAACAAGGACTGGGTGTTCGTGGCGCCCGGCATCAACTGGCTCGTCGCCACGCTCTACGAGGCCGAGTCGTTCGGGTTCCCACAGGAAGCCGCCGAGGCCGTCGGCTACAAGAAGGAGCTGGAGACCGCCATCCAGGGCCTGCGCGAGATGCACCGGCGCGGCGTCAAGATCCTGCCCGGCGGCGACTACGGCTTCGCCTGGACCCCACACGGCACCTACGCCCGCGACCTGGAGCATTTCGTCGAGCTCCTCGGGTTCACGCCGATGGAGGCGATCATCGCCGCCACCGCGTGGGGCGGCGAGATCATGCTCCGGCCCGACGAGCTCGGGAAGGTGCAGCCCGGCTACCTCGCCGACCTGCTCCTCGTGGACGGCGACCCGCTCGCCGACATCACGGTGCTGCAGGACCGCGACAAGCTCGACTACATCATGAAGGACGGGCGCTTCCACAAGGAGGCGGCCGACGAGCCCGCGCCGACGCCACCCAACCCGGGCAGCAGCGACCGCAACGCGGCACCCGCATCCGTCTGACGACGGCGCCGCGCAGGCCTGCCGGATGACTCTCCCGGCGGCACGTCCGACCGTGGCCCGGCCCCACGGGCCACGGTCGGTCTCGCGCATCGCCACCAGGAAGGAGATGGCGCCCTGACGAACGAGGCCGGCTCTCACGTTCATACGCGGCCCGGGCGACGGCCGTGACGCTGTTGATCTGTCGCACCTGCCCCCGCTACGACACCCGCAGCTCGGGCGAGTTCGGACGCGCACTGGCGGCCGCGATCGCTGAGCACCCGGGCGGGGCGGCCGTGACGGTCCGGAAGGTGCAGTGCCTCGGCGGCTGCCCCGACGACGGTGTCGCCGCTGTCGACGCGCCCGGCAAGGCCCGCGTCCGGTTCTCGCGGCTGGACGCAGGCCATGCGGCGGCCATGGTCGCCGCGGCCGCGGCACACGACGCGTGCACGTCCGGAACTCCCGGGGACTGGCAGGTGCCGGCCGAGCTGGCCGACCGGATCAGCAGCGTCACGCCCAAACGCGGGCGCGACCCGGCACGGTAGCCGAGCTCCGCGCTCAGTCGATCGGATGGTGTGGTTCGTCGGGGGCGGCGTGATGCGGTTCGATCACGTCGTCAGGTCCGTCGTCGTCGAATGCGGGACCGTCGAAGGCCTCTGAGCCACCGCCGAACGCGTCACTGAAGTGGCTCGCGAACTGATCTCCGACCTCGGGGCCGGATCCCGAGTCGGCGTCGAGGTCGACATCGGCAGCGAGGCCGTCTGCCCCATCCCCGAAGCCGATCCCGTCATGGGTGGCTCCGGCTGTGTCGCCGGACGCGAACGGGCCGAGATCGACGTCGAGGTCCGGGTCCGCGGTGCTCCATCCGTCGGCGACAGGGGCATCCGCGCCGGGGAAGACGGTGGCGAGGTACTCGCTGAGGTACTGCGAGGCAGGCCCGTCCTCGCCCTCGGCCGGCGGCGGCGCGGGGTGGACCGCATTCGCCGCGGCGGCGTAGTCGTGGTCGAAGTCGGCGGTCTCATTGTCCTCTACCAGCACCAATGCGTCGTGGATGTCGTCGGGGCTGAGCCCGTCCAATCCGTGCTCGACGATGGTTGCGTCGGGGTCGGCCGTGAACGCGGAACGGAAGTCCGCGTCGGTCTGCAACCCGCGTAGGAAGTCCAGCAACGAGAGGGGCTGCGGCACAGCGACCTCCGGGGTTGGTCACGAATCGATCGCCGACCACCGTAACCGCTTCGGCACACTTCGCGCCTGACGTGTGCACGACCTGTTATCGGATGGCCGAGTGGTCGACCGGATGGCAGGGTCGCCCCGTGATCTCCGTGTTCGGTTCTTTCGAGCTTGATGACGACCCTCGCCGGATCGACCGGGATGCCGTGTGGCGGTTCCTGTCGACCGAGGCGTACTGGGCCCGGTGGCGCCAGCGGGACGACGTGGAGAAGCAGATCGACGGCGCGTGGCGCGTGGTCGCGGTCTACGACACGGCGTCCGGCGCCACGGTGGGCTTCGCCCGGGCGATCTCCGACGGCGTCTCGCTCGCCTATCTGGCCGACGTCTACATCGATCCGTCGGTGCGCGGCAAGGGTCTCGGCGTCGAACTGGTCCGGTTCATGGTCGACGAGGGCCCGGGGCACATCTTCCGCTGGGCCCTGCACACGCGGGATGCACACTCCCTCTACAAGCGGTTCGGCTTCGCCCCGCCCGACAGCGGCTACATGGAACGCCCCGGCGCCCGCCCCGCCATCGAGCCGTGACCAGGCTCCCCGTTTCGGGATCTACAGGCCGAACGCTCCGCCTTCGATCAGGATGAGCAGGCCGATGGCGATCAGGACGACCGGCAGCAGGACATGGCCCCATCGAGAGAGTGCACGGGCCACGGGCGGCCGCGTGGCGAAGAACCGCCCAGCGGCACACCAGACGCCGACGAGCGCCAGGAACACCACGAGGTAGACGACCATGGCGCTCGTGCCCGCGTTGGCGAACACGGGGACGTAGACACCGATGTTGTCGCCACCGTTGGCCAGCGTGACGGCAGCGACGGTCAGAATGCCGACGTCGCTGCCCTCGCCCACTGCTGAGTCCCCGTCGGCGGCGTGACGTTCTCGCCACGCCGTCCACCCCGCCCGGACACCCAAGATCATCGGCAGCAGGCCGAGGTAAGGGAGCACCGATTCCGGGAGGAGACCGGCGCCGAGGGCACCGACGACGGCAGCGGCAAGGATGGCTGCGAATCCGGCGTACTGGCCCAGCACCACGATCGCCACTCCGCGCGGACGGTGCCGGACCTGGGCGAAGAACAGCGCCAGGATCAGGATGTCGTCGATGTTGGTCACCGCGAACATGCCCGCGGCCTGTGCGACGAGTCCGAACGACACCACTCCTGCTCCGTACCCCGCGTGTGACGGCCGCGGCTACGAGATCATCCGCCCACTCGTCCGAGCCCTCGCGAACGCCATACGGTCACGAGATGCCGTTCCCCGTGCGCCTCGCCACCGAGGCTGACGTCGGCCCGATCTTCTCCATGCGTCGTGCGCGCGAGGTTTGGTTGGCTACGCGCGGCATCCGGCAGTGGCCGATCGGCATGGTCGGCATCGATCACGTCATCGCGCAGGTGCGGAGCGGACAGTGGTGGGTGCTTGCCCCGCCTACCGCCGAGCCTCTCGCAGCGATGCGCGTGATCTGGTCGGACGAGGAGTTCTGGAACGACACGCCAGGGAAGTCGGTGTATGTCCACGGTCTCATGGTGGGGCCCGAGCACAGCCGCAAGGGCCTGGGCCGAATGATGCTCGACGCTGCTCGACGCATAGGGCTGGACGCAGGAGCCGAGTACTTCCGCCTGGATTGTTCGGCGGACAACGAGCGACTCAAGACGATGTATCGGAGCTACGGGTTCACCGAGGTGGGCCGGAAGGACTTCCCCGGGTGCAGCGCCACCCTCATGGAGCTGCCCTTGTCGAGGTCGACTTGACCAGTGGCAGCACGATTCGAGCGCGGTGCGTGCCCTGCTCATCGTCAGTCCACGTCGTGAAGATCGGCTAGCTTGGGAACCGATGATCAAGGCCGTGACCCTGATCCGCTCGAAGTCCCTCTCCGGCACCGCCGAGTACGCCTACGCCGCAACCGCTTGCTGACGCCCGGCTGATCTTCCTCGCCGGAGCGTGCCCGTTGAACGACGACGGCACCACCGCCTCCGTCGGCGACTAACGGAAAGCGGGGCTCGATTCGATGTGACCACGTGGCATCCGCAACCGATCACCTCACTGTCCTGGATGTTGCTGCGCCCGGGCTCGTGGTCGGAGCTCACATCGTCGGCTCGGTGGCGTTGAACGACTTCGTATCCGGGGTGTCAGATCTGGATCTGGTCTGCGAGCTGGCGGCTCCGCCCGACCCGAGGGTGCTCGCCGACGCACAGAGCCAGGACCTCGATGTCATCTACGTGCTTCGTGGCGAGCTGGAGAAGCCGGTCCACGAGGCACGGAGCTTCGCCTGGGGACGGGAGGGCGTCCTCCACACGGAGCGGAGGGGCGACCTGGTTCCGGTGCTCTGGGAGCAGCTGCGTGCCTACGCGATCACCGTTCGCGGGGAGCCTCCCAACCCACCCGTCACGCCCGCAGAGGTCGTCACCTACTGCCGGGAGAACCTCGTCGAGTACTGGAAGCCGCTCTTACAGCAAGTGCAGGCTCGGCGGTCCGGGATCGGCGACGGCGCGATCGGCCGCGACGCCATCCTCTGGGTCGCTCCGGGACCCGCGCGGTTGTGGCACACGATCAACACCGGTGCGATCGTCGGTAAAAGCCAAGCGCTGCATCTGGCTGGTGCTCATTGGCCAGATCTCGCCGCTCCACTGGGCGAGGTGGCCGCGGCCCGGCGAGATCCGGCTGTGTTGCTGACGCGCGAGCACGCCGAGGCGGCGCTGGAGCTGGGCCGACGGGTCCTGGATTCGGCGTGACGTCCCAGCACGGAAGCGGTGCGGATCGAATCTGGCGTCGGCCTCCACGGTGGACAGTGCGCGTGAAGGGGGCGGGGCCATCGTCCGTGTCATCCATCCAGCGCGCCTCCTGGCCGCACTGCTCGTCGGAGCGGTGGGGCAAGGAGAACCAGTGCGGCCTACTTCCGCACGCGGAAGCGGAGCATCGTCACGGGACCCGCCTGCGTGTTGCTGAACGGTTCCAGGTCGATCCGGCCGAGCCCGGAGGTCGAGAAGCGCACGCCGTCACCGAGCAGCACTGGCAGTACGTACACCAGAACCTCGTCGACGAGCCCTCGCTGCAGGCACTGGCTGGCCACGTCGGCACCGAGGATCTCCAGGTTCTTCCCGCCCGCGGCGGCGCGCGCCTTGGCGACGGCCTCCGCGAGGTCGCAGGTGAGGAACGTGACGCCTTGCTCCGGCTCGTCCGGCGGCTGGTGCGTCAGGACGAACACCGGCCCCCCGTCGTAGCCGGTGTTCTCGTCGGACATCCGCTTGGCGACCTCGTGGGTGCGCCGGCCGATGAGCATGGCGCCGGTGGCCGCCATGACCTCGGGAAACGGGTCCTCTCTGAAGTACTCGATCACCCAGTCCATCGCGTGGTCGGGGCCGGCGATGAAGCCGTCCAGCGACATCGACCTGTTCACGACGACCTTGCCCAGGCCGGCATCCGTATCGCTCATGCCGGTTACGACCCGGCGCAAGCCACGAACTCATCGGCGTCGGCGGAGCAATCCGCGGACCGCCCCGCCGGCGCCGCCGGTCCGGCGGTTCAGGTCGATGCGGCCTCGCGGGCACGCAGGTCCTTGCGCAGGATCTTGCCCGAGGCGGACTTCGGGATCTCCTCGATGAACTCCACCACGCGCACCTTCTTGTGCGGCGCGATGCGCTCCGCGACGAAGGTCATGACGTCCTCGGCGGTGAGGTCGGCCCCGGACGCCTGGCGGACGACGAACGCCTTGGGCACCTCCTCGCCATCGGCGTCCCGCACCCCGATGACCGCGGCATCGGCGATCTTGTCGTGCGTCAGCAGCAACGCCTCGAGTTCGGCCGGCGGCACCTGGTAGCCCTTGTACTTGATCAGCTCCTTGACCCGGTCGACGATCGAGAACACGCCCTCCTCGGTGACCGTGGCGACGTCCCCGGTGTGCAGGTAGCCCTCGTCGTCCAACGTGATCGCGGTGGCCTCGGGGTTGTTCAGGTAGCCGCTCATCACGTTCGGGCCCTTGACCCACAGCTCGCCCCGCTCACCGGGACCAACCTCCCGGCCGGTATCCGGGTCGACGAGCTTGCACTCGATGTTGGGAAGGGCGAAACCGGAGCTGTTGAGGTCCATGTCCTGGCGGTCGTCGGGCATGCAGTGGCTGACCGGGGACAGCTCCGTCATCCCGTAGCCCTGCAGCACGGTGCAGCCGAGGCGGGCGGCGACCGCGTGGCCGAGTTCGGCGTCGAGTGGGGCGGCACCCGAGAAGATGACGTCGATGCAGGACAGGTCGTAGTCGTCGACCATCGGGTGCTTGGCTAGTGCGACAGCCACCGGAGGAGCGATGTAGACGCGATTGACCCGATACTCCGCGATGACACGAAGGAATTCCGACAGGTCGAATTTCGCCATAGTGACCACGGTGCACTGCTTGTGCAGACCTTGGTTCATCATCACGGTCATGCCGTAGATGTGGAAGAACGGCAACACAGCCAGGATCCTGGTCTCCGAGGAGACCTTTCCCATGCGCTCGATCTGCAACAGGTTCGCAACCAGATTGCGATGCGTGAGCATCACGCCCTTGGCGCGCCCGGTGGTACCCGACGAGTAGGGCAGCACTGCGGTGTCCTGCGCGCCCACCGTCTGCGCAGGCGGCTCCACCTCGCTCGCCAGTAGGTCGCCGAGCGAGGCATGGCCGTCCACCTGCCCGTCCAGCAGAATGATCGACTCCGGAGGCAGCCCGGCCTGGGCGACCGCCGCTGCCGCCCGGTCGAGGAACGGGGAGACCGTGAACAGCAGCTTGGCGCCGGAGTCGATGAGCTGGTGCGCGAGCTCACCAGGCGTGTAGAGCGAGTTGGCACTGGTCACGATGGCGTTGGCGCGCAGCACACCGTGGAACACCGCAGGGTAGAGCGGCGTGTTCGGGGCGAACATGCCTACTACATCACCCGCGCCGACGCCACGCTCCGCGAGCCCCGCGGCGATCTTCAGGACCATCCGCTCCAGCTCGGAGAAGGTGACGGTCGCTCCGGACCCGCCGTCCACCAGCGCCGCGGCATCAGCCCGTTCGCCGAAGTTACGGAAAAGAAAGTCGAAGAGCGAGACCTCGGGGACCTCGACATCCGGGTAGGGACTACGGACAGGCATATTCAGGGCTCCCTTGCGACTGTCAGCACTCTGCCGGTTCCACCAAACGGCGCATAGATCAGGCGGCACCAACTCTAAGTCGAACGCGAGGTCACGGATCCCACGACCGAAACACCCGAATGGGGTAACACGAAAGTGTTGTTCTGGTCATGAATCACTGACATCGTGATCGTCGTCGGTCCGGTGAGCCCCACTCGCCGGCACCGAGCCGGGCGCGGCGTCCCCTCGCCGTGACCGGAGCCCACAACCGTGCGGTGCCCCCGATCGCGCGGTTGATGCGGTGGTGTAAGCGGAGTGGCCCGAGTTCATGACTCCCCCTCAGATCCCGGGCCGCTCCGCCCACCCGCGGTTGCGGATGCCGGCGCCCTCCGAGCCCGGACTACCCGCCTGCTCAGCCAGATGATCCCGCCCAGAATGGCTACCACCGGCAGGAACGGCAAGAGGAACCCGATTACGGCGGCCGCAGCGGTGCCTGCCGCACGCAGCCCGTCCCAGCCCGCCACCAGACCGTCCCGGAATCCCGGAGGGGGCTGGTCGCCCACCGGAGGGGCTCCCGGCGACCGCAGATCGACGGTCAACGTCGACAGCGCCACCTGGTCGCGCAGGGCCTCGAGCCGGCGCGTCAGCGAGTCGAGGTCGGCCTCCCGGCGCGCCAGTTCCGACTCGATGGCCACCACATCGCCGATCGAAACGGCCTCCGCGAGCAACGCCCTCACCCGAGCGACGCTGGCCTGCTGGCTCGTCACCCGCGCGTCGAGGTCGACGACCTGCTCGGTGGCATCGAGCACCTGGCTGCTGCGCCCCACGACCCGCCCGACGGCCGCGATGTCGTCGATGAGGCGATCGAGCGAGTCGGCCGGCACGCGGAGCACCAGCAGGCCGCCCGTGTCGCTCGACTGCTCTTCGGTGACGAACCCGTTCACGCCGGCGGCCGCAGTCCGCACCTGCCGCGACGACGCCGTCGGATCCTTCACCTCGACGGAGATCTGGGCGGTGCGCACCAGTTCCCGCTGCACGGTGCCGACCGAAAGATCGGGCGCCTTGTCCGGAGCCACGGCCTGGGGCGGAGCGACCGAGCGCGCATCGCTGCCGGCCGCACGCTCCGAGTACGCCCCGGCCCCGCCGTCCATGGGGACGCCCTTCTCCACCAGCCCAGGGCTGGGGCGGGCGGGAGCCACGGTCGCGACTCCCGGCGAGCTACCCCCCGGCGAGAAGCCGACGAGCACCACACCGGTGCCGACCGCAAGCACTCCGACCACCGCCACCGCGGCCACCACCGTCTTGCGTCTGCCCCACCGAGACACCGTCACCGCCTCCTCGCCCCGGCGAGCCCGGGGTGTCGGGGTAAGGACGGTGACGGCGTGGATCACGGTTGGTCGCGACTGGTCACGATCGCGTCACGAACGCTGGAACGACCCGGATGCCGACCTGGGTCAGGGATGCCTACGGGCCCGCAGGACGGCGTCGTGAATGGTGATCTCCCGGCCGTCCGGGTCGTCGGCCAGGCGTGGTCTGGCCTCGGCGACGAGGACGTCCCACTGGCCGGGATCCAGGGCCGCCGCGAGCTCCTCCGCCGTGAAGAGCAGGTCAGGGTCCTGCGGCCGCCGCGCGGTCGTCTCGAGATCGGACGGATGGTGCCCGACGACGAGCAGCGTGCCGCCGGGGGCGACCGAGGCGGCGAGGCCTGCGAACACCTGGTCGCGCACGGCACGGGGGAAGTGCAGGAACTGGGAGTTGACCAGGTCGTTGGCCAGCTGTTCGGGAGCCCAGCCGGAGAGAAGGTCGACCTGCTGCCAGGTGATCCGGTCGGCGATCTCCGGATCTGTATGGGCTGCGGCACGTGCGAGGGCGACGGCGGAGACGTCCACCCCGGTCACGCGCCATCCCTGCTGCGCGAGCCAGGTGGCGTCGGCGCCCTCGCCGCAGCCCGCGTCGAGGGCGGTGCCGGGCGACAGACCGTCGACCTCCGCCACGAGCTGCGGGTTCGGCCGACCACTCCAGATGCGGGTGGCCGAGCTGTAGCGCTCGTCCCAGAACGGAGCGGTGAAGCGTTCGTCCATCGATGTTCCCTTCTGCGAAGGGCTCGACTGTCGAGCCTGACGCCGCCGGCTGACAAGCGATCTTGCAAGAACGGCAAGTGCGTCAGTCGAAGAGGTGCTCGAAGGCCTTCAGATTGGCGAGGCTCTCGCCGCGCTCCTGCCGCCAGGCGTGCTCGCGGCGGATCGAGGAGGCGAAGCCGAGTTCGAGCAAGGTGTTGAAATCGCCATCGGCGGCCTCCAGCACCTGACCGAGCACGCGGTCGAGCTCGGCGGTCGTGACGGCGTGCAGGGAGAGCCGTCCGATCAGGTGGATGTCGCCGACCCGGTCCAGCGCGTAGTGCACGCCGTAGAGCCGGGCGTTGCGCTGCAGCAGGAACCGGTAGACGGCGTCGTGGTCCTCGTCGGGCTGCCGGCACACGAAGGCCTGCACGAACAGCGAATGCTCACGGACCAGCAGCCAGCAGTGCGTCTGCAGCCGGTTGGTGCCGGGCAGCGTCACGAGGAACTGCCCCGCTCCGCGCCGATGGTGGTCGGCCTCCAGCTCGGCCAGCGCGGCCGCCACCCGCTCCTCGACCGCCGCCACGTCCTCCGTACTCACGGACCGATCATCCCGCCGGGATCGCCGGGCGCACCACCAGCCCTTGGCGCTCCGCATATTCGGCGGCCGCCTCGGCGTAGGTGGTCAACAGCGCGTCGGCCGTGCGTTCCCAGGAGAACTTCTGCGCGTGCTGCACGGCACCGCTGCCCAGCTCGTCGCGGCGGTCGGGAGAGCTGACCACTGCGCCGAGCGCGTCGGCCCACTGCTCCGCCCGGTGCCCCGGCACGAGCAGCCCGGACCGGCCGTGAGCCACGGCCACCGACAGCCCGCCGACCGCCGCAGCGACCACCGGCGTGGCACAGGCCTGGGCCTCCAACGCCACCAGCCCGAACGACTCGTTGTGGCTCGGCACGGCGACGACGTCGGCCGCCCGGTAGACGTCCACCAGGTTCTGCCTCGTCTGCGGAGGCAGGAACCGCAGCACGTCGGTGATCCCGAGGGAGGAGCCCAGCTCCTGCAGCGCCGTGGGCTCGGCCAGGCCGCTGCCGGATGGGCCTCCCGCGACCAGCACGACGAGCCGTGAGCGCAACCCGGGGTCGCGGCGGAGCATCTCGGCCGCTGCGCGCAGCAGCACGTCGGGAGCCTTGAGCGGCTGGATCCGGCCGACGAACGCGAGCACCACGGCGTCCGGGGCGAGGCCGAGCGCCTGCCGGGACGCGCCGCGGTCGCCGGGGGTGAAGCGGGCGAGGTCCACGCCGGGCGCGACGGTGGCGGTACGCCCAGGGTCGGCGCCGTAGAGCTCCACGAGCTGGCGCGCCTCCTCGTCGGTGTTGGCGATGAGGCGGTCGGCCTCGGCGACCACCTGGTCCTCGCCGATCACCCGGACCTTGGGCTCCGGCGGGTCGCCATCGGCGAGCGCCGCGTTCTTCACGCGTGCCAGCGTGTGGGCGCTGTGCACGAGCGGGACTCCCCAGCGGTCTCTCGCGAGCCAGCCTGCCTGTCCGGAGAGCCAGTAGTGCGAGTGCACGATGTCGTAGTAGCCGGGCTCGTGGCGGGCCTCCGTGCGCAGCACGCCCGCCGTGAAGGCGCAGAGCTGGCTCGGCAGTTCGTGCTTGCCGAGCCCCTCGAACGGTCCGGCGACCACGTGCCGGACCAGCACACCCGGTGTCAGCTCCACCACCGGCGGGTTCTCCGACGAGGTCGCCCGGGTGAAGATCTCGACGTCGACACCGCGGGCAGCCATCCGCCGGGCGGTTTCCACGATGTAGACGTTCATGCCGCCGGCGTCGCCGGTGCCCGGCTGTTCCAGGGGCGAGGTGTGCACGGACAGCAGGCACACCCGGCGGGGTCGGCGCGCCGCACCGTCACTGGCGGAGGTCACGGGCTCTTGTGTAGCACGCGTCCACGTCGATCACCCGACGGCTTCGTCCTCTGTGAGCAGACCGAGCAGGGCCCGCAACGGGTCGGCGGCATGCCACCGTCCCGACGCATCACGCCAGCTCAGCACCCTGAAGCGGCCGCTCACCGGGCGTCGCACCACCACCCACAGCTCGTCGTGGAGCGCGAGCTCACCCGGGGGCACCGGCACCCCGAGCGTGTGACACGCCACCACGACATCGCTGATCTCCGCCCAGCGCACCGTGCGTCCGGGCCCTTCCACGTCGGCGGCGACGATCTCGGAGGCGGCCGGGAGGTCCAGCAGCTCGGCCAACGCCACCGGGTCGCCGCCCGTGACGAGCTCACCCGCCGGGAGCACCGCCGCAAGCCACGGCGCGTCGAGCACCATCGCGACGTCGACGTCCGCGACACTGCCGTCGAGCGCTCTGACCTGCTCCGGCATGTCGAGGTCGGCGGAACGGACGCGTCCTTCGGCGACCGCCTCCGCCAGCGCCTCGTGCGCGTCTGCCACGAGCGCGACGTCGGGGTGCCGGTCCGGGTCGACCAGCCGGGCCAGCAGGTCGGCGGCCACCGCAGTGTCGGTGATCGCGAGGTCCGCACGCACCCCGATGGCAGCCAGAAGGGCCTCGTCGTCGAAGACGCCGGGGGCGTCGTCGGGTGTGGGTGGCGGGTCGTAGAGCGTTGCCAGAGCATGCGCTGTGGGCAGGCGCCAGTGGCCGGGGCGGCGACCGCCGAGCCGCGCGTGCCTGCCCAGCCACCACGCGGTGTACGAGCCGAGCGCCATCACTGCGGCCCGCGTCTCCCGGACCGCTCCGAGCAGAGCGAGCGCGGCAGGCCAGGCATCGTCGGCGACGAGGTCGAGGTCGCGCACCGCGACGAGCCGCGTGGGCGGCGCATCGAGTGAGTCCCACCAGCGCTCCTCGTCGTCGAGGTCGTGGTCGGGTGAAACCGGCTCCTCGTCGGTGACCACCGCAAACCCGTCGACGACGCCGACGGCAGTGAGCGCCGACCGCGGCACCCGCGCGGCGAGGCCCTCGTCGAGCACGTCGAGCGGGACGTCAGCGGCCAGCAGGGGACGCAGCGCGGCGTCGGGCAGCATCAGCTCGTCGGCACGGGCAGGGCGTCCCTCGCGATCCGGCAGCGCCAGCGCGGCGAGACCGGCGGGCGCGCTCCCGAGCTCGGCCACCAGCTCCAGCACCGCCTCGGCGAGCGGCCCGGTGTCGAGGCCGGCCTCGGCATCGTCGACGGACCGCTCGACGGCCTCGGTCAGCGCGGGGTGTTCGAGCAGCCCGGCGGGGTCGGCGACGGTGGCACCGAGGCGGCCGAGCAGCGGGTGCACGGCCGCAGCGTCCGCCACGTGTAAGCCGGGCAGGGCGAGGGTCGCGATGTGCTGCACCGCACGCGCGGCATCGGTGCCGTCCTCGGGCGGCAGGAGCACTGTGGCCGGGCCTGCGGCGACGCGGCCGTCGGCCAGCGGGACCGGGAGCGCACGCAGCTCGTCGACGAGGCCGGGCACCGTGTCGGCGATCGGTGCCACCTCGGCGTAGAGAGTGCGCCACCACGCGGCCGGACGCTCGACGCCGAAGAGCCGGGTGACCAGCTCGGCCGCGGTCAGCCGGTGCACACCCAGCTCGGCCAGCGCGGCAGGCCCGGCTGTGGTGGCCATCGGAGCCAGCAGCCGGTCGAACCCGGCCTCGGCGAGCAGGCCGGGCAGCGGTGCACCGGGAAGATCGGCACCGGGCAGATCGAGCCACTCGGCGCGGCCGGGCACGAGCTCCGCGCCGGTGGCGGCGGGGAGCCAGGCCGCGGTACGCAGCGCGTCGAGGAGCAGCTGACGCAGGCGCCCGTCGAGCTCGGATCGCGGGAATCCGGGCTCGGGCACGAGTGCGAGCCGCTGGAGAGGAGAGACCGCACGCACGAGCTCGAGGTAGGCCTGCGCCGCGCCGGCCAGCACCCGGTCGGCGGCGGGCCCCGGACGGACCCTGCGGCGGTCGGGCTCCAGCGGCACGGTGGCGATCAGCCGCGCGGGCAGCGCCAGCCGCTCGGCCGCGGCGGTCGGGGCATGCAGGACGTCTCCGGAGAGCGGGTCGGGACTGCCGTCGGCCGTGAGCGGCAGCGCCCAGCAGGCCGTCCAGTCACGGCGCGACCGTTCCTCCGTGGCTTGAGTCCGCGCATCGTCTGCGCCGTGCGTGCCGTCCCGCCGCGCGAGCAACCAACGCCGCCCGCCGATCGACACCTCACCGGGCCCCGGTCCGTCGACCCTGGTCAGCACGTCGTCCCCGACGGCGATCTCGACGATGTCGGGCAGGGCGAGCAGCAGGTCGGGAGCGCCCGCGCGGGCCTGGGCGAGCAGTGCGTGCAGGTCCGCGCCGGGACGCACCGGCAACCGCACCTCGGTGTCGAACCCGGTGGGCGGCCGCTCATCGACCGGCCACACCAGTCGCAGCACGGGTGGCTCGTCGCGGCGGGCCAGCTCGGCCGCCGGTCCGGGGAGCGCTGCGACCGCCTCGGCGGTGCGCCCCGCGGAGAACGCCACCGCGCCTGCGGTGCTCACCACCCGCGGCGCGTCCGACACTGCCAGAACCCCGGCGAACCCGACCCCGAACCGGCCGACGGAACCGGGGTCGTCGCGCTTGGCCGATGCCCGCAGGGAGGCCAGCGCCGCCACTCCGGCCGCGTCCAGGGGTACGCCGGTGTTGGCCACCCGCAGCTCGCCGTCGACTGCCTGGACGCGCAGGCGTCCGGGCTGCCCGGCGGCGCGGGCCGCGTCGGCGGCGTTCTGGGCGAGCTCGACGAACCACGCGTCGGCGTAGCCGCCGAGGCGCAGGTCCTCCTCGGCGTTGGCGTCCTCGCGGAAGCGGGTGGGTGAACCCGCCCAGGAATCCAGCACTGCAGCACGCAGTGCGGCCGTACCGAAGGGATCCATGACGACGCTCGCGGCGCCGACGCTGGGTGCGCTCACCCCTTCTCGACCGTCTCCAGGTCGACCCCGTCGTCGTACACGAGTTCGGCGACGGCCACCGGTGAGACCGGCTCCACCTGCACGTCGGAGTGGGCCCCGCACCCGAAGGCGACGGCGACGACGGCTCCGTCGGCGGGGCCGTACTCGTTGCCGCACACCCCGAACGCGCCCCGCATCGAGCCGGCGATCGGCAGGAAGAACCCGCAGGTCCCGCAGCGACCGGGGGCAGCGCGAGCCATGTCCGATGCCGGGCCGTGCGGGCCCTCGAACCACCGCTGCGCGGCGAGCTCGCGGCCCCGGCGCGACAGCACCTTCGGGCGGCCGAGGCCGACCTCCACCACGACCTCCTCGACGGCGGGGTCGGCGGAAGCGAGGTACCCGGGAACGAGCCGCTCATCGCCCTCCGGGGCGGGCAGCAGGTCGCCGACGCCGAGGTCGCCGGGCTGGACGCGCTGGCCCCACGGCACCCAGGCCGGTGCGATGAGGGCATCGGGACCGGGCAGCAGGACGACCTCGCTCACCGTGATCGGCGTGTCGTCGCCGCCGGTGGCCAGGGTGACCGACCATCGCCAGCCGCGGTAGCCGCCGTAGGTGGCGTCGAAGTAGTGGGTGACGCCGCCAGGCCCCTCCGACACAGCCTCGAGGTGCTCGCCGACCAGACCGGGAGCGGCGGCGGCGCCCACGTCGAGGGCAGCCTCGTCGATGGCAGCGGACCGGGCCTGCTCCACCGCAGCCACGAGCCGGACAGGCGGGTCGAGGGTCGGTACAGCGTTCACCGAAGGGATTGTGCCACCCTCCACGCCATGACCTTCGGGCATGCACTCGTCGGGGCGCTGGTACTCATGCTCGCCGGGTGCGGCGCCGCCTCCCCTGCCGCGGTCCCCGACGCCGGAGCGGCTGCCCTGCGGCCGGAGGTGCTGGCCGTGCTGCCGCACGATTCCACCGCGTTCACGCAGGGGTTCGAGATCGCGGACGGCGGCCTGTACGAGGGCACGGGACTCGCCGGGAAGTCCCAGCTGCGCGAGCTGGACCCGGCCACCGGCGCCGTGCGCAGGTCCGTCCCGCTGCCCGAGAGGCTCTTTGGAGAGGGCATCACGGTCGTCGGTGACCGCATCTGGCAGCTCACGTGGCGCGACGACGTGGTGCTGGAGTGGGACCGGACGAACTTCACCTTGCTGCGCAGGCTGCCGCTGGCGGACGAGGGCTGGGGGCTGTGCCACGACGGGAGCAGGCTCGTGCGCAGCGACGGCAGCGACCAGCTGCATTTTCAGGACCCCACCACGTTCGCCGACATGGGCTCGGTCGCCGTCACACTCGACGGGCAGCCGGTCACCGAGCTCAACGAGCTGGAGTGCACGGAAGGGCAGGTCTGGGCCAACGTGTGGCAGACCGACCAGATCGTGCGCATCGATCCGGCCACGGGGCACGTCACGGCGGTCGTCGACGCCGCAGGCCTGTTGGACCAGGCACAGCGCGCCAACGCCGACGTCCTGAACGGGATCGCCGCGGTGGGTGGCGGGGAGTTCCTCATCACCGGGAAGAACTGGCCGTCGATGTTCCGCGTCCGCTTCGTCCCGGCCTGACTCGCGCCCACGCACCTGCACCGGCGGGTCGCCCACTCCCGTCCCGACCGCGATTCGCCTGATCTGGTGCCGTGCGAGGGCACCTTTCGGGTGCGCGGCGAAGGCCCGCGAAAAGGCCGCCGATACGTCAGAATGACCACGTGCCCCGCTCCGAATCCTTCCCGCCCCGCCGCAACCGGCGGGGCGGCCGCCGGACGTGGGTCACGGTCGACGGCGAGCGCACCGCGAAGGTCGCGCCGCCCGCCACCCCACATCGCACCCTCCCGCTGGAGACGGAGCCGGCGACCCGCACGCCGTCCTCCACATCCGAGCGGTCGCCGTACGAGCCGCGACGGCGTTACCCCTGGCACGACGACCCGGACTACGACCCGGCAGCCCACCGCCGCACCCCGCCCCCGTCGTGGCCGCCGCCCCCAGAGCCCACCACGCGTCCCGCGGCCGATGCCCCGGACGACGTGCCCCGCCCGGACGCGGGCCCGCCGCCGGCTCCCGACCCCGAGGGCCAGCCCCCCACGCAGCAGATGCCACGCAAGCTCACCGTCACGCGGGTGGCGGCGATGCGCAGCCGGCAGCTGACCCAGAACGGGATCCGCGCCTTCCAGCGGGCCGCCACCGCCGACGGCGCCGATCGCTCCGGGCTCACCGCACTGACCTACGCCACGATGATGACCTACGCGGTCGACGCCGCCGTGGCGGTCGCGCTGGCCAACACGCTGTTCTTCGCCGCGGCCACCGCGGAGAGCAAGGCCAACGTCGCGCTCTACCTGGTGATCACGGTGGCCCCGTTCGCCGTGGTCGCGCCGGTGATCGGGCCGCTGCTCGACCGGCTGCAGCGGGGGCGCCGCGCCGCGCTGGCCGTCTCGTTCGCCGGCCGGGCGGTGCTCGCGGTGGTGATGGCGTTCTCCTACGACACCTGGCTGCTGTACCCGGCCGCGCTCGGCATGCTCGTGCTCAGCAAGTCGTACTCGGTGCTCAAGGCGGCGGTCACCCCGAGGGTCCTGCCACCGACCATCACGCTGGTCACCACCAACTCGCGCCTCACGACGTTCGGGCTGGTCGCAGGAGGCGTCTTCGGTGCCGGAGCCGCCGGCGTGGCGTCCTTCGCCGGATCACCGGGCGCTCTGTTCTACACGGCCGCGCTCTCGGTCGTCGGCACCGTGCTGTGCCTGCGGATCCCGCGGTGGGTGGAGTCCACGGCAGGCGAGGTGCCGGCCACGTTGCGCACCACCAGGCGCGGGAAGCGCAGCCCCATGGGCCGGCCGGTGGTGGTCTCGCTCTGGGGCAACGGCGCGGTCCGCGTGCTCACCGGGTTCCTCACGCTGTTCGTCGCGTTCGTGGTGAAGGGCCAGACGGAGTCCGACCCGACCCGGCAGCTGTTCCTGATCGGCATCGTCGGGGCCGCGGCGGGGGCCGGGTCGTTCCTGGGCAACGCGGTCGGCTCCCGTCGCCAGTTCGGCCGGTCGGATCGCACGATCCTCACCTGCATCGCGGCCGCCGTCACCGTGGCCGTGGTTGCCGCCGTGTTCCCGGGCATCCTCACAGCGGCGCTCGTCGGACTCATCGGGGCCACCGCCAGCGCGATCGCCAAGGTCAGCCTCGACGCCGCGATCCAGCGCGACCTTCCCGAGGAGTCGCGCGCGTCGGCGTTCGGTCGCTCGGAGACGGTGCTGCAGCTGGCGTGGGTGTTCGGCGGCGCGCTGGGCGTGCTGCTGCCGCACACCACGTTCTGGATCGGGTTCGCGGTGGTCGCGGCCGTCGTCGCGCTGGCAGGCGTGCAGACGGCACTCGTGAGCCGCGGCGGCAGCCTGCTGCCGTTCCTCGGCCACCGGGTGCGCTCCGCGGCGCCCCCACCAGCCCGGGCGGTGCGCTGACCGGCCGACCGTAGGGTGGACCGGTGCCACGCCGTCTTCGTCACCTGGGCCGCCTTCTCCCGCTTCCGGTCGCAGCACTCGTGCTGGCCGGATGCGGAAGCGCGGCTCCGCCCGAGGTGACGTTCGCGGCCGGGCAGGACACCGCCGTCGCGCGACCCACCCAGTACTGCGACATCAAGCTCACCGACTGCACGGGCGACCCGGGGGCTCCCGTGCGGCTCGCCGTGCCGGTGGGCACCGAGCTCAAGGTGACGGTGCCGCAGGACATCTCCGAGACGCCGTGGCAGGTGGTGTTCACCTACCGCGACCCGAACGGGACGCAGACCGACGGACGCAGCCCCGTGTTCGCCCCGAACGCGCAGAAGGACTACACGCTCGAGCTACCGGCACCGAACGACCGACTCGTCACCGCCCAGGTGCAGCAGTACGGACCGCCGCCGCAGGCCGACCCGGAGACCGGGGAGATCGAGTTCCCGATCCGCGCAAGCTGGGTGCTCAACACGACCGGGTGACGCGGCTACGAGCCGTCGAGGTCCCGCGCGACCGCACGCACCACCTCGGCAGCGAGCTTGGCCGTCTTGCGCTCCGGGTAGCGGCCGCGGCGCAGGTCGGGCTGCACCTTGGTCTCCAGCAGCCGGATCATGTCCTCGATGAGGCTGTGCAGGTCCTCGGCGGGCCGCCGGGTGGCTTCCACGACGGACGGCGGCGTATCGACCAGCCGCACCGACAACGCCTGCGGTCCGCGGCGGCCTTCCGCCATGCCGAACTCGACGCGCTGCCCTGCTTTCAGCGCCTGCACCCCGGCCGGCAGCGCAGCCTTCCGGACGTAGACGTCCTCACCGCCGTCCTGAGCGAGGAACCCGAACCCCTTCTCGGAGTCGTACCACTTGACCCTGCCGGTCGGCACCCTGCTCACCCGTTCCTCGATCGACCCTGCGCCGCGCGGTACCTCTGTGGACCGCACGACGAACGCGCCCCTGATGCCTGGGCCGTCGCTATGTCTGGCCCGTCGAGCGACACCGGGACGCGTGCGACCACCCTAGACCGCGAGCACCCCTTTACGCAGCCGTCGAACGGGAGGAGCCCTGCTCTTACGCGTGATGAGTTCCGGCCACGTCACCGAGATCGAGCAGTTCCACGCTCTTCTCGCGCATCTCGACCTTGCGGACCTTGCCCGTGACGGTCATCGGGAACCCATCGACGACCAGCACATAGCGCGGGATCTTGTAGTGCGCCAGCTTGCCGGCGGCGAACTCCCGGACCGCCTCGGCGGTGAGCTCGGCGGCCCCCTCCCGAACCATTACCCAGGCACACAGCTCCTCGCCGTACTTCGCGTCCGGCACCCCTACGACCTGGGCATCGAGCACGTCGGGGTGTGTGTAGAGGAACTCCTCGATCTCCCGGGGATAGACGTTCTCCCCACCCCTGATGACCATGTCCTTGATTCGCCCGGTGATGTTGACGTAGCCGTCGGAGTCCATCACCCCCAGGTCACCGGTGTGCATCCAACGGGCCCGGTCGATCGCGTCCGCCGTCTTCTCCGGCTCGTTCCAGTACCCGAGCATCACCGAGTAGCCACGGGTGCACAGCTCGCCGGGCTCCCCGCGCGGAAGGGTCAGGCCCGTATCCGGGTCGACGATCTTGATCTCGACGTGCGGGTGCACCCGGCCCACCGTGGAGACCCGGCGCTCCAGCGAGTCGTCGGCCCGGGTCTGCATCGACACCGGCGACGTCTCGGTCATCCCGTAGCAGATCGTCACCTCGGTCATACCCATCCGGTCGACCACCTGCTTCATCACCTCCACCGGGCACGGCGATCCGGCCATGATCCCGGTGCGGAGCGAGGACAGGTCGTAGCTCTCGAAGCCCGGGTCGTTGAGCTCCGCGATGAACATCGTCGGCACCCCGTAGAGCGACGTGCACCGCTCCTGCGCCACGGCCGTGAGCGTGGCCTTCGGGTCGAACCCCGGACCGGGGATCACCATCGTGGCGCCGTTGGTGGTGCAGCCGAGGTTGCCCATGACCATGCCGAAGCAGTGGTAGAAGGGCACCGGGATGCACACCCGGTCCGCGGACGTGTAGCCGCAGAGCCGTCCGACGAAGTAGCCGTTGTTGAGGATGTTGTGGTGGCTGAGCGTGGCGCCCTTGGGGAAGCCCGTGGTACCCGAGGTGTACTGGATGTTGATCGGGTCGTCCGGGCTGAGCTCACCCTGCCGCCGCGCCAGCTCGGCCCGGTCACCCGCACGGCCCGCCGTCACCAGATCGTCCCAGTCCGGCGTGCCGATCAGGATCACCTGGCGCAGCTCGGGGCAGCTCGGCCGGACCTGCTCGATCATCCCCGCGTAGTCGGAGGTCTTGAAGCTGACCGCTGCCACCAGCACCGACACACCGGCCTGCTTGAGCACGAACTCGAGCTCATGGGTGCGGTAGGCAGGGTTGATGTTGACGAGAACGATGCCGATCTTCGCCGTGGCGTACTGGATGAGCGTCCACTCGGCGACGTTGGGAGCCCAGATCCCGACGCGATCGCCCTTCTTCAGGCCCGCCGCGAGCAGGCCCATCGCCACCACGTCGACGTCGTCCCGCAGTTGCGTGTAGGTCCACCGTCGCCCGGTCGGCACCTCCACCAGCGCCTCCCCGTCCGGGTAGGTGGAGGCCGTGCGGTCGAGGTTGTCGCCGATGGTGTCGCCGAGCAGGGGCACGTCGGACGTGCCGGAGGCATACGAGGGGATGGCGGGAGCAGCATCGGACACGGCACGGACCTTTCGTCTGCTTCACGTGCCACTGCTCTGTGACACGACGCATATCCTGCTGCGATCACCATGGGCACCGCCACCTCCAGTAGAGGAGGCGCTCCGGAATGCGGTCGCGCCCGGCGATACCCTCGGGTGATGCATGACCCGCGAGTCCTGCTCGATCCCTCCACCGACGCCGTCCGCAAGCTCGCACGGCGTGGCTTCGCCCTGGACGTCACGTCCCTGGAGAAGTTGCTGTCGCGGCGCAACTCCGCCATCCAGCGCGGCGACGAGGCACGGGCGGAGTCCAAGCGCGTCGCGGCCGCGGTGAAGAGCGCCGGACGTGGAGGCGACCCGCAGGAGCGCGACGCTCTCGTCAGCCGCGCGCGGGAGTTGAAGGGCATCGTCTCGGCTGCCGAGGACGAGCACCGCGAGCTGGAGGCGGAGCTGCAGGACTTCCTGCTGGGCGTGCCCAACCTGCCCAGCGACGACCTGCCCGACGGCGCGTCCGACGAGGACGCCGAGCTGGTCCGCACCTGGGGTGAGCCGCCGACGCTCGACTTCACCCCGCTCGACCACGTCGACCTGGGCGAGAAGCTCGGCATCCTCGACCTGCCGCGGGCCACCAAGCTCGCCGGCCCGCGGTTCGCGATTCTCCGCGGCAAGGGCGCGGCGCTGGAGCGCGCGATCGCCCGCTACCTGCTCGACCTGCACACCGAGCGACACGGCTACGTCGAGTGGTCGGTGCCCACCCTCGTCAATCGCGTCACGATGACGGGAACGGGCCAGCTGCCGAAGTTCGAGCAGGACCTGTTCAAGACCGGCGTGGCCGACCGCGAGCTGTACCTCATCCCCACCGCCGAGGTGCCGCTCACCAACCTGCACGCCAAGGAGACCCTCGCCGTCGAGGACCTCCCGCTGGCCTACACCGCACACACCCCGTGCTTCCGCTCGGAGGCCGGCTCCTACGGGCGCGACACCCGCGGGCTCATCCGGCTGCACGAGTTCTCGAAGGTCGAGCTGGTGCGGATCGTGGAGGCCGAGCGCTCGCGCGACGAGCTGGAGGTGCTCCTCTCGCACGCCGAGGCGGCGATGCAGGGGCTCGGGCTGGCCTACCGCGTGGTCAGGCTGGCGGCGGGCGACATCGGTTTCTCCGCCGAGTTCACCTACGACATCGAGGTGTGGCTGCCCGGCCAGCAGAAGTACCGGGAGATCTCGTCGGTCTCGGACTTCGGCACGTTCCAGGCGCGCCGGGCCGGCATCCGCACGAAGGCCAAGGACGGGGCGCGAGGCTTCGCGGCCACGCTCAACGGCTCGGGCCTGCCGGTCGGCCGCACGCTGGTCGCGATCCTCGAGCAGGGGCAACGGGCCGACGGCTCCGTCCGCATCCCGGACGCGCTGGTGCCCTACACCGGCTTCACCGAGCTGACGCCCTAAGGCTGGTCGGAGGGCTCGGAGGGCTCCGAGGGGAAGTAGTGCAGGTGACGGGCGATCTCCAACGCGCTCGAGCTGATCGAGTCGCGCACCTCGTCACCCCTGGCGATCGAGTCGGCCACCGCGTCGATCAACTTCCCGATCGCGAGCGGAACGAACTCGCTCACCGGGCGGCCGTCGCGAAACTGCGGCACGAACCCACGCAGGGTGTCAGCTGCTTCCCTCAGCTCGTCGACGGGGTCCTTGCGGGAGTCTGACGGCTGCTGTCCAGCGGCATCCATCAATCCATGCTCGCACGGAGCCGACACGTCACGGGCCGACATCGCGAGGGTCACGCTCGGGCGGGTCGACATCGGTGAGCGGCGGGCGGGTCGGCGTTCGGCCGCCACCCCGCATCCCCTCCTCCGGCGAACGGCGTGGACCCCAGGCGCGGGGGGCGGTTGGTGACCAACGCCCCCTCCCCTCCGTCGACGAGACGTGGGGACCCACTCACCGGCGCTGCGGGCGACGACCCCGGGCCGGGGTGCCGTCCTGGCGTCGCGCTGGTCGGTGCCTCTGGGCCGGGCCGCGGCCGATCCGCGAGCGCCGCCATCGAAATGCGCCCCGTCTCGCCTCCCAGCTCCGGCTGCATCGAACGGTCTGCCGACCGTCCGCGCAACTAGTCCGTCACTCGAGCGACGCGCCGGAATTGTCGGGGCCCACAGTTAGACTCGAACACATGTTCGAGAGTGGTGGTGTGGAGACCGCGGACGACCCGCTGACCGCACCGCTGTCGTGGTCCGGGTACGCCCCCGACGGGATCATGACCATGCTCCTGGCCCAGGCCGGGCCGACCTCGGATCGGTTTGAGCTGCTGGAGCGGATCGGGGGTTGGGAGAAAATCATCGCCTGGGCGCAGGCGCGCCAGTACGAGGAGATCTCCCAGTTCGTCGCCTCCGCCGAGGCCAGTCCTGCGGCGGGGTTGAACGCGGCGCAGGCGGTGGAGTCGGCGCAGGCCGAGGTCGCGTTGATGCTGCGACTGTCCCCGGGTGGCGCGGCGTGGCGGGTCGGTGAGGCCCGACAGTTGGTGGAGGAGTTCCCGGCCACGTTCGCCGCCTTGCATGCCGGGGCGATCACGCTGGCCAAGGCGCGGATCATCACCGAGGGCTGCGCGGATCTGGACGCGGCTGGTGCGGCGGTGGTGGAGCAGAAGGTATTGCCGCGGGCGCCGGGGCAGACCAACGGCCAACTGCGTGCCGCGGTCCGACGGGCGGCGCTGCGGGTGGACGGCGAGGCCGCGCTGCGGCGGCGGGAGCGCAAGCAGCGCGAACGCGGGGTGGTGCTCTACCCGGAACGCGACGGCATGGCCACCCTCTCGGCCACCCTGCCCGCAGCTGAGGCGGTGGGCACCTTCGCCGTGCTGGATCAACACGCCCGCGGGTGCGGCAGCACCGATGAACGGCCGATGGCGGCGCGGCGGGCGGATGCCCTGGTGGATCTAGTGTTGCGCGAGACCGGGTTCTGCAGCAACGCCAGCCAACAAGCGGCCGAGAACAGCGTCGCCGCCGCGGAAGCGACCGACCCGCAAGCCGGTGGCACATCCGCCGCAGTCACGACGGTCGCCGCGGCGACCGGCACCGCTCCGACCGATCCCATCTTGGATGCGATCGGGTCCGCTGACGGTAAGCGGAGCGATCCCGGCCCTGCTGAGGCCCAAGCAGCTGCCGCCCGCACCGCGACCGGCACGCCGACCGACACCACCCCGACCGCAAGTCCGGCCGGCTTCCTGAACGACGGCTTCCCGATCTCCCGGCCGGGATCGCCGCCACCGGGGTCGGACCGGCTTCCCGGGGTCGCACCCGCGGGAGGCGTGCCCGCGGTGACCAACAAGGTGTCGGTCCAGATCCGGGTCACCGTCCCGCTCGACACCCTGCGCGGAACCAGCAACGAACCCGGCGAACTCGCCGGCTACGGCCCCATCCCCGCCGAACAAGCACGAGAACTGGCCGCCGACCCCGACAGCGTCTGGCGGCGACTGGTCACCGACCCCTTCAGCGGCGCCCTGCTCGACTACGGCACCACCCGCTACCGACCACCACCACACCTGGCCGAACACCTCATCGCACGGCACCAGTACTGCCAACACCCCGGCTGCCGCGTCCCCGCACACCTGTGCGACCTGGACCACAACCAGCCCTTCGACCCCGCCAACGGCGAAGGCCCCACCTCGGCGGCCAACCTGGGACCGAAATGCCGGCCACACCACCGGTTGAAGGGCTATCCGGGGTGGAGCGTCACCCAGTACGTCGACGGATCGATCATCTGGACCACACCCAGCGGACACACCTACCGGGTCGACCCACCACCACTCACCGAACCCCGCACCACCACGGCAACCGACGACGAGCCACCACCGTTCTGAGCGCGGGGCGACCCGCCCGCCCACAGCCCTCGGGTCGGACGAGGGGCACCCCGAGCGCCACCTGGTGACCGATGGCGGCCACC
The DNA here is from genome assembly GCF_039534065.1 of Pseudonocardia yunnanensis. NCBI lineage: Bacteria > Bacillati > Actinomycetota > Actinomycetes > Pseudonocardiales > Pseudonocardiaceae > Pseudonocardia > Pseudonocardia yunnanensis. Next base: position 118,305 of record NZ_BAAAUS010000036.1, read on the forward strand.
AGGCACGTCTGTGTGCGGCATACCGGGGTTCGCCGAGGTTGATCGCGGCCACGCCGATCTCGGCGAGAAGAGCACTGCGGACGCGTCGGGCGCCGACTCGGCCGGCGTGGCGCCGTTCGTCGATCGCCCGACTCCGACACACGCCCCTCCGTCACCGCGCCCCGAAGCAAGGACAGTCCCGCCGACGGACCGGCGGCCACAGCGCCGCTGGGCGTTCCTACAGGAGGCGAGCAGTCATATCGACCAGAACGGATCATCCTCTCGTGCAGATCAATCGGAACAAGCGTGCGTCTTGGTCTAATCAGCCGAACAGGGCTGAACCGAACAGCGGATCGTGATCGCGTCCGTTCAGCAGAGCGCCTCCGGCCCGCCGCCAGGTGACGCGAGGCGGCCGCCGAGCCAACCCTGTCGAGCGAGGAGACTGAGGCCCCATCGCTCGGCATACGGTCGACGCCTCCGGCGCCGATACCGAGACCGAAAGTCCGATGATCACCGGAAACAACCCACCCGACGACGTGTCACTAAGTATTGACACGATGAGTAAGGGCTTGCCCTGGCACTAGGGAGATTTACCGAGTTCAGTTCGTAGAAATATTCTACGAATGCGACTGTTGCCGATTCCGGGAGGGTCACAGAAGGCCTGCCGAGAATCTCCCCGGGGAGAACTGTCGACCGGAATTGAAATGCGACCACAGCGCCTATCGGATCCCCGGGCGCCGGTGCAGTTCAGCGTTTTCGCACGCCCGTTCCACCCATGGCGCAGTCATGTCCGCGCCGGCCCGGCCACGAGCCCGGGGGCCGTTCGCTCCCACCCTGCTGGACCACGAGCCCGGAGCCGACCAGTGGCGTACCGGGCATCCTCAGGACCGAGGCGACCACCCGAGATCGGCGCGGTACCGGCGTGCAGCCGCGACCGGGGCGCGATGCAAGCCGGCCGACGGCAGCAACGCGCTGTCGCACAGCTACGGGACCTGGTCGACCAGCGCCTGAACAGGGGCTGTCCGCGTCGTCACCAGGCGCGTTCCTCGGCCGCCGCCCTGCCGGGTGCGCTGTCGTCCTCGCCCTCCGCCATGAGGGTGAGCTGAAGCGCAATGGCCCTGGTCAGCGCAGCGTAGACGTGGGCAGCGGCGTGGGATCGGGCGCGCGTGCCGTCCCCCGCGACCACGGCGGCGAGGATCTCGCGGTGGCGCCGCAGCACCTCGGCGCGGTCGGCGCCGCTGGCGGTGGCGAGCCACAACAGGGGCGCCACCTCGGACTGCAGGGTGATCGTCGCGCGGGTGAGGCGGGGTGACTGCGCTGCGGCCGCCAGCTCCACCTGGAAGCGAGACTCGGCCCGACGCCGCTCGGCGGCGTGGGTGGCGCACTCCAGGTCCGAAACAGTGGCAGTGATCAACGCCACCTCCTGCTCACCGGCGCGGTAGGCCGCGAGCAGGGCGCTGGTGCCGCTGATCGCCACGTAGTGGTCTGCCAGGTCACGCAGCTCCGACGGGCTCACCTCGCGCAACCGGTCATGGAGGAGCTCGGATGCCCCGCCACGGACGTCCCGAACGAAGCTGCCGCCCCTCCGGCCCCGGCGGGTGACGACCAGACCTTGTTCGCGCAGCGTCGTGAGCGCTTCACGAATGGTCACCGGGGAGACCCCGAAGGATTCTGCGAGGTCACTCTCGCTGGGCAGGTGCTCGTCGGGGACCAGCAGACCGAGGCGGATACCCTCCGACAGCCGACGCACTACCGCGTCGGCGCGCTTACTGACCTCGAGGGGGGCGAAGACCCCAGCTTTACCTCCCACCGTCGGCGTTGGCCTGTCCCTGCGCACCCGTCCCATCTCCTCTGTGCGGCGGAGAGGCCAGGCTGGCACAGCATTTGACTCAAAACATATAAACTCATAGGTTATCCTCGAATATCACTCGGAGGGGTGCGTGCCGTCTGTTGCTCGATCCGTCCCGGTCACGCCGCAGCAGCACACCGGCGAGATTCCGGCGATCTCCCTGCGCGGTGTCCGCAAGGAGTTCTCAGGTGGAGTGGTCGCGGTCCACGACCTGGACCTCGACATCGCCGAGGGTGAGTTCGTCACGCTGCTAGGCCCGTCGGGCTCGGGGAAGACCACAGTTCTGCGCTTGATCGCCGGCTTCGAGCAGCCCACGGCCGGCACGGTGCTGCTGCGTGATCGCGACGTCACGGCGGCTCCGCCGTTCGACCGCGATGTGCACACCGTGTTCCAGGACTACGCGCTGTTCCCGCACCTGTCGGTACTGCGGAACGTCGAGTACCCCCTGCGGATCGCACGTGTCCCGCGTGCCGAGCGCCGGGAGCGCGCGCTCGCCGCGCTGGCCACCGTGCGCCTGGAGGGGCTGGAGGACCGCAACCCCACGGCGCTCTCCGGCGGGCAGCGCCAGCGGGTCGCGCTGGCCCGCGCGCTGGTCGACCGGCCCGCGGTCCTGCTGCTCGACGAGCCGCTCGGCGCGCTCGACCTGAAGCTGCGCGAGCAGATGCAGATCGAGCTCAAGGAGATCCAGCGCTCTTCCGGCATCACGTTCGTGTTCGTCACGCACGACCAGGACGAGGCATTGACCCTGGCCGACCGCACGATCGTCTTCTCGGAAGGTCGCGTGGCGCAGGCCGGGTCCCCGCAGGAGGTCTACGAGCGCCCGACGTCGTCGTTCGTCGCCGGGTTCGTCGGCACCTCGAACGTGCTGGCCGGGGAGGCCGCCGAGTCGGTGCTCGGTCGTGATGGCAGCTGGAGCATCCGGCCGGAGAAGATCAACGTCGCCGCCGCCGACACCCCGGCCGTCCCAGATCGGACGAGCGCTGACGGAGTCGTCGAAGAGCTCGTCTACACCGGGGCCACCACACGTTGCGTCGTCGCCCTCGAAGCCGGTGGGGTGCTGTCCGCGCTACTGCTCAACGGTGGCGCGGACGGGCAGCCGCTCAGCCGCGGCCAGGCAGTCCGGCTCTCGTGGAAGCCGGAGCACGAGATCCGTCTCATGTGAGCCACCTCGGGGGAGTGTGCCCCGGGGGATAACGAGGCGCGCCGTCGCCCGACCGCGCTGCTGAGAGAACGGGAGAGAGAGATCCATATGAGATGTCAGACAGCGCTGCGTACAGTCGCGCTGGTCGGAGCCCTCGGGCTGGCACTCGCCGCGTGCGGCAGCAGTGAGGACACTGCTCCGGTTCTGGACGACTCCCCGCCGGAGGCCACCGCCTACGCCGGTCCCGTCGGACAGGGCGAGGGGGCGCTGTCCGTGCTCGCGTGGCCGGGCTATGCCGAGGACGGGACGACCGACCCGGCCGTCGACTGGGTCACCCCGTTCGAGCAGGCCACCGGTTGCCAGGTGACGGTCAAGACGTTCGCCACCTCGGCCGAGGCCGTGCAGCTGTTCTCCTCGGGCGAGTACGACGTGGTCTCGGCGTCCGGTGACGCGTCGCTGCGACTCGTCTACGGCGACCGCGTGCAGCCGGTCAACACCGACCTGGTCCCCAACTACGCGGACATCCTGCCCGACCTGAAGAACAAGCCCTGGAACACCGTCGCCGGGAAGACCTACGGCATCCCGCACGGCCGTGGGGCGAACCTGCTGCTCTACAACCTCGCCACGCACCCCACCCCGCCCACGTCGTGGTCGGACATGTGGGAGCCCGGCTCGCCTGCGGCCGGCAAGCTCAGCGCCTACGGCGACGCGATCTACATCGCCGACGCCGCTGTCTACCTGATGGCGAAGCGGCCGGAGCTGGGGATCAAGAACCCCTACGCTCTCGACCAGACGCAGTTCGACGCCGCGATCGCGCTGCTGCGCCAGCAGAAGCCGATGCTGGGCGAGTACTGGGGCGACTACGTGAAGCAGGGCCAGGGCCTCGCTTCCGGCACCCTGTCGGAGGGGATGGGCTGGCAGCTCACCGCGAACCTGGCCAACACCGACGCCACCACGGTGGGCACCACGAAGCCCGTCGAGGGAGCGACCGGCTGGTCGGACACGTGGATGGTCAAGAAGAACACCGAGCACATCAACTGCGCCTACCAGTGGCTGAACCACATCGTCTCCCCCGAGGCGAACGCGCAGGTGGCGGAGTACTTCGGTGAGGCCCCGGCCAACACGAAGTCGTGCGCGCTGACCAAGAACCCGGACCACTGCACCCAGTACCACGCGCAGGAGACGGGCTTCTGGGACAACGTCTACTACTGGACGACCCCCATCGAGCAGTGCATCGACGGTCGCCGGGACGTGGAGTGCATCGGCTACGACGACTGGGTCCGTGCCTGGACCGAGCTCCAGAACAGCTGAGCCAGCACCACAGATCGACACCCGCGGCCGGGTGTGACTCACCACGGTGGGTCACACCCGGCCGTACCTCGCATCGTGGAGGAGATCTTGTCCAGCGTGACAAGCACCCCGGCGCCGCCCGCCCTGTCGCGGCGCCTGCAGGCGGTGCTGCACCGTCGACCGGCCCTTCGCCTCACCGGTCTGCTCACGCCCGCGCTCGTCTGGCTCGTCCTCTTGTACATCGCGCCGCTGGCCCTGCTGCTGGCCACGGCCTTCTTCAGCACCAACAGCTTCACCGGGCGGATCGAGTACGAGTTCTCCACCGACAACGTCGTCGACGTCCTGACCACGCCGGAGTACCTGCTCACCGCTCTGCGCACGGTGGGGGTGGCGGCGGGCGTCACGCTGCTCTGCGTCCTGCTCGCGCTCCCGCTGGCGGCCTACATGGCGCTCGTGGCACGTCCGCGCTCGCGCCCGGTGCTGGTGGCACTCGTGCTGACCCCACTGTGGGCGTCGTACCTGGTCAAGATCTACGCGTGGCGCATGCTGCTCGTGCCGGAGGGCGGTCTCCTCGGCTCACTGAGCCCGGGCTACGGCTGGATCGCCGTGATCGTGACCCTCACCTACCTCTGGCTGCCCTACATGGTGCTGCCGGTGTACGCAGGGATCAGTTCGATGCGTGGCTCGTTCCTCGAGGCCACCGCGGATCTCGGCGCCCGCCCGTGGACGTCGTTCCGCACCGTGATGCTGCCGCTGCTCGCGCCGGCGATCGCCGCCGGCTCGGTGTTCACGTTCTCGTTGTCGCTCGGCGACTACATCACGGTGCAGACCGTCGGCGGCACCCATCAGATGCTGGGCAACATGGTCTACTCGACGTTCTCGGTCGACCTCCCGTTCGCCGCAGCCGTGGCCATCCTGCCGCTGATCGTGATGGCGGCCTACCTGCTGACGATCCGGCGCACCGGCGCCCTGTCCCGGCTCTAGGAGGGCGGCACCCGTGATCCTGTCCACCCCGGCCCGTTGGCTGTTGCGCGCCGCCGCCGCCGGCGTCCTGACGTTCGTCTACGTGCCGCTACTGCTGGTGATCCTCAACTCGTTCTCGACGAGCAGGGTGTTCGCGTGGCCGCCGCCGGGCCTCACCCTGCACTGGTGGCAGGTCACCGCCACCAACGACGGCGTGCGCGCGGCCCTGCTCACCTCGGTGGAGGTGGCGCTGTTGGCCACGCTCGTCGCCGTGGTCCTCGGCACCCTCGCGTCGCTGGCGCTCACCCGTTACGAGTTCTTCGGCCGCGACGCCGTGTCGCTGCTCGTGGTGCTGCCGATCGCGCTCCCGGGCATCGTCACCGGTATTGCACTGAACACGATGTTCACCCAGGTTCTGGGCGGCCTCACCTTCTTCACGCTGGTAGCGGGCCACGCCACGTTCTGCATCGTGATCGTGGTGAACAATGCCTCCGCGCGGTTGCGGCGGATGGCGGGCACGCTGGAGGAGGCCTCGATGGACCTCGGAGCCACGCCGTGGGCCACCTGGCGACACGTCACCTTCCCGGCGCTGCGAGGCGCCATCGTTGCCGGTGCCCTGCTGGCGTTCGCGCTGTCCTTCGACGAGATCATCGTCACGACGTTCACCGCGGGACCGGGCATTCAGACGCTGCCGCTGTGGATCTTCCAGAACCTGTTCCGTCCCAACCAGCTGCCGGTGGTCAACGTCGCGGCCGCGGTGCTGGTCGTGATCTCGGTGCTCCCGGTCTACCTGGCCAACCGGCTGTCCGGTGACTCCGCCGGCGCAGCGACGAAGTAAGCGCGGCTACCAAGTGAACAACACGAAGTGAGAGGGGCCCGTCATGCAGACGTTCCACAACATCGTCGACGGTAAGCCAGCACCCGCGGCCGACGGGCGCACCCTCGACATCTCGGACCCGAAGACGGGTGAGGTGTACGCAACCTCGCCGCTCTCCGGGCCCGCCGACGTCGACGCGGCCTACCGCAGCGCCCGGCGCGCGTTCGACGAGGGCTGGCGCGACACCACGCCGAGCGACCGCATGAACGCGCTGCTCACGATGGCCGACGCGGTCCAGGCCCACGGCGAGGAGCTCGTCGAGATCGAGGCGCGCGACACGGGCAAGCCCACCGGGCTGACGCTGTCGGAGGAGATCGGCCCGATGGTCGACCAGCTCCGGTTCTTCGCCGGTGCCGCCCGGCACCTCGAGGGCCGCTCCACGGGCGAGTACATGGAGGGGCATTCCTCGTCGATCCGTCGGGAACCGCTCGGGGTGATCGGCTCGATCACGCCGTGGAACTACCCGATGATGATGGCGATCTGGAAGATCGGCCCGGCGATCGCCGCGGGCAACACCATGGTGCTCAAGCCGTCCGACACCACTCCGGCCAGCACGGTCCGGCTCGGTGAGCTGTTCTCCGAGGCGCTTCCTCCCGGCGTGCTCAACGTCGTGTGCGGCGACCGCTCCACCGGTGTCGCGATGAGCGAGCACCCGATCCCGGCCATGCTGGCGATCACGGGCAGCATCCCGGCAGGCAAGTCGGTGGCCGCCGCCGCGGCGTCCCGCGTCGCCCGGGTGCACCTCGAGCTCGGCGGCAACGCGCCGGTCATCGTGTTCGACGACGTCGACGTCAAGGCCGCCGCGGCCGACATCGCCGTGGCCGGGTTCTTCAACGCCGGTCAGGACTGCACCGCGGCCACCCGCGTGATCGCGCACGCCGACGTGGCCGACGCGCTCGCGGAGGCACTGGCCGCCGAGGCCGGCGGCGTTCTGTTCTCCCGTGACGAGCAGACCGGCGCCGAGGACCTCTTCATCCCGCCGCTGAACAACCCGGACCAGCTCTCGAAGGTCTCGGGTCTGCTCGACCGGGTGCCCTCGCACGCGCGGGTGCTCACGGGTGGTGCGCCGGCCGACGGCCCGGGCTGGTTCTACCCGCCGACCGTGGTGAGCGGGCTGCAGCAGGACGACGAGATCGTGCAGACCGAGGTCTTCGGCCCGGTCATCACGGTGCAGACGTTCACCGACGAGGACGAGGCCGTCGCGTTCGCCAACGGCACGCCTTACGGCCTCGCGTCGAGCGTCTGGACGAGCGACCACTCCCGCACGATCCGGCTGTCGCGTGCCCTGGACTTCGGCTGCGTCTGGGTCAACTGCCACATCCCGCTGGTCGCGGAGATGCCGCACGGCGGGTTCAAGGAGTCCGGCTACGGCAAGGACCTGTCGGGGTACTCGCTCGAGGACTACACCCGGATCAAGCACGTCATGAGCAAGTACTGAAGGCTCGGTACCTGACTCGTCACAGGCCGCCCGTGAAGAGCAGGAGGTTCGGGGTGCCATCCGCGCCGCCGCCGTCGATGACGCCCGGTGTCGCGCTGCCCACGATCCACTGCTCCACGGTGCTGCTGGGCGCGTCACCGTAGGTCTGCTTGTAGAGGGCCGCCACCCCGGCGGCGTGCGGCGCGGCCATCGACGTGCCGGTGTAGGACGCCGTGCCGCCGCCGGGGAAGGTCGACCTGATACCCGTACCCGGGGCGTAGAGGTCCACGCAGTCTCCCGTGGAGGACCTCGGACCCCGGTCGTCGTCGATGGTCGAGTTCGCCACGACCAGCACACCCCGCGATGCGCGCGGCGCGGACCCACAATCGTTCGAACCGGAGTTGCCCGCGGACGAGGCCACGAAGACGCCCCGGTTGACGAGTTCCGTCACCGCTGACGTGAGCACATCCGACTGGCCGTAGCTCCACGACATCACCGCGACGGACGGGCCCCGGTGGTCCCTGGCCACGTAGTCGATACCCGCGAGCAGGGACGACAAGGAGCCCGAGCCACTGCAGTCGAGCACCTTGACCGAGCGCAGCTGCGCCTCCTTGGCCACCCCGTAGTGGTAGGAGCCGGCGATGCCGGCTACCACGGTGCCGTGGCCGTCGCAGTCGCCGTTGACGTCGTCCGCGGAGTTCATCCCGACCGTGGCCCTCCCGGTGAACTCGGGATGGGTCGTGTCGATGCCGGTGTCCAACACGTAGATCGTCACCCCGGCGCCCGTCGCCCGCGTGGTGAATCGGCCGTCGAGTGGGAGCCCGCGCTGGTCGATGCGGTCGAGCCCCCAGTTGGGCGGGCTGTCCTGGACGCCTTCGAGCGCCTTCTGCCCTCGGAGGGCCCGCGGCACGAGCACGTCCAGCCTGCGGTCCTCCTCGAAGCCGACCACGCCGGGCAGCGCGCCGAGCCGTTGGACCTGGGCCTGATCGAGGCCGGCGGCGAAGCCCGCGAACGCCTGGTCGAACGTGACCGTCGGCCGGACACCGAGTGCACCGACGACGGCGCCCGTGTCGGCCGCGGAGCGGGTGTGCACCACGTACTCGACGGTCCGGGGCGACTCGACGAGCGCCTCCGCACTCCCGGGGCTCACGAACGCACCGAGGAGCGCGAGTGCAGTCGCCACCGGGGCGATCCACGAGGGCAGGCGCGTCACGTGGAGCGACGCTACGGATACAGCAAGTTTGGGAACAGAGACACGATAGGGGCGTAAGTTACGGATGTGACGGAGCCGCGTTGCACTGCGTCATCCGTGACTACGCAGAGCAGCGGATGACCGGCGGATCCGGCCCCTCGACGGATCCGCCGGCCCATCGCTATCCCTGTTGGAACGCGCTTCGGACGAGACCCAACACGTCCTGCTCACCGAGGCCCATGCTGCGGGCGAGATCCACCAGCTCGGCCGCACGTTCGGCGATCCTCGCCTGGCCGCTCGTCGCCGCCGAGGTGAGCACGGCGCCGCGACCCCTGCGCAGATCCACCAGACCCTCGTCCCGTAGTCGCTGGTAGCCGCGCAGCACGGTGTGCAGGTTGATTCCCAACGACTCGGCGACCTCCCGGGCCGGCGGCAGCTTCTCCCCCGCCACCACCTGCCCCTCGGCGATCGCCCGCCGCACCGAGGCGGCCACCTGGTCGCCCAGCGGTACGGCGGACGTCGGGTCGATGCGGATCAGCAACGGTCGTCGCCCGCCGTGGCGCGCCGCCGGTCGAGCTGGGTGTTGACCAGGCCAGCGGCCGTGGCCGCGCCGGGCACGGTGACGATGAACTCGCGCCCGTTGGACAACCGCAGCCGCAGCACCTCTCCACCCGCCGTCGCCCGGTAACCCGACTCGTGCGGCATGTGGAACGCGCCGTACGTAGCGCGGGGCAGGGCGCGCGGGTCAAGAGTGCCCGCCCTCGCTTCGACGACGGTGCGCAGCTCCGCACCGACGAGGACCCTACGGAACAGCGGCTGGATGACCTGGACGCCGTGCTCGTTGACCAGGACCCGGGCCCAGGACTGCGCGGCCGCGATGATCGCCACGAGCGCGAAGAGCGCGACGATGATGTAGGTCCCCGACCCGAACACCGCCTGCCAGACCGCCAACACGGCCCAGAGAAGCGCGGACGCGACGCCGCGGCGAGAGAGCACCGTCCGCGCGAACAGGGCCCGCTCGCCATCGGAGAGCTGGAGGCGAGGCGCACCCGGCCGAGGGCCCCCTGCCGCTTCGGGCTGCTCCGGATCGGGACCCATCGCCCACCACGAGACCAGTGCTACGACCGCCAGCACGGGCACGACAGCGAACGGCGATGTCCACCACAGGGCGGGCCGGGCGGGCGGGCCGGCGAGGTCCAGGTTGCGCACAACAAGCTGGAGCACGTAGCCGACGATCAGAACCGACCCGACCCACGTGGTCGCAGCGATCCATCGTTGGCCGCCTTGAACTCTGCGACGCACATACAGCCAGACGACTCCCCAGATCAGGGCGAGCACCGACCAGACGAGGCCCTCCGCGAGCACTCTGCTCCAGGGCATCGCCTCGACGACTCCGCCCGCTCCGTCCACCCGATCCGGAAGCCGATGGGCGAGCGCGGCGTACACGCCCACCACGACCGCAGCGGCTACCACGGGCGGCACGAGCGTGACCATCGCGCGCCGGTACGTCCCCCCGAACTGACCAGCCATGATTCCCCCTCCTGAAGACTTGTTCGCAAACAACTATAACAAGTCACGGATCTTGGGGCGAGATGGTTCAACGGAACCGGAGATCAGCTGGCCGCGTGGATCGCCACCTCGGCGGCCTTGACCGCGAACCACAGCTCCGCTCCCGGCTCGACGGCGAGATCGGCCATCGCCGCGGGCGTCACGTCGGCAGCCAGCCCGTCCACCCAGTGCGGGCCGCCGGGCATCGCTCTGGCACGCAGCCGCACCATGTCGCCGCGCGGCTCGATCGCCGCCAGACGCACCGGCAGGACATTGCGCGGGCTGCCGTGCGGCCGATCCGCGAAGACCGCCACCGCCGAGGGCGGGAACACCGCAACCGCGGGTTCGCCGGTCACGGGAACCTCGCCGTCGCGACCGGACATGCCCGACACGACCAAGCCGTCGGCCGTCCGCAGCCCTTCGGGGCACGCCGTGCCCGGCACGAGGTCCAGGCCGGCGATCCGCGCCGTGAACGAGCTGCGCGGGCGGGCGAGCACGTCCCGGACGGGGCCCTCTTCCACCACATGACCCTGGGTCAGCACCACGACGTGATCGGCCAGCACGAGCGCGTCGAGCGCGGAGTGGGTGACCAGGACGGCGGTCTGTTTGGGGCGGTTCCCCCGCTCACCGCGCAGCATCTGGCGCAGCAGCGAGCGCATCGCCGGAGTGGCGTCGACGTCGAGCGCCGCCAGCGGCTCGTCGAGCAGCAGAAGGCCTGGGTCCGGCGCCAGGGCGCGCGCCAGCGCCACGCGCTGCTGCTGGCCACCGGACATCCGGGCCGGTCGCCGGTCGGCGAGCTCCGCCACACCGACCGCTTCGAGGAGCTCGCGGGCCCGCTGCTCGGCCTCGCGGCGCGGCACGCCGTGTGCCCGGGGACCGAAGGCGACGTTTCCGATGGCCGTCAGGTGCGGGAACAAGAGGGCCTGCTGTGCCAGCAATCCCACTCCGCGCTGGTGGGGCGGCACGAGCACATGTGATGCCGCGTCGGTCATCAGCCCGTCCCCGACCCGGACATGCCCTTCGTCCGGGCGCAACAGGCCGGCCAGCACTCCGAGCAGCGTCGACTTGCCCGACCCATTGGGGCCGAGCACCGCCAGCACCTCCCCCGACTCGACCCGGAGGGCCACGTCGAGGGTGAACGCCGCGCGGCGCACGACGACGCGCGCGTCGAGGCCGCTCACCGGACTTCGACGGTGCGTGGCGCCGCCACCGCGATCACCGCGACGGCCACCACGACCAGCAGCAACGACAGCGCCACCGCTGCTTCCACGTCGGTCTCCCGCAACTGGTAGACCAGCAGCGGCAGCGTCTGGGTGGTGCCCTGAAGGCTCCCGGCGAAGGCCACTGTCGCCCCGAACTCGCCGAGGCACCGGGCGAACGCCAGCACCGCACCGGAGGCGAGCCCCGGAAGAACCAGCGGCACCGTCACGCGCCGGAAGGCCAGCCCCGGCGACGCCCCGAGCGTGGCCGCCACCGCCTCGTAGCGCCGGCCGGCGGTGCGCAGCGCGCCCTCCATGCTGACGACGAGGAACGGCAGCGCCACGAACGTCTGCGCCAGCACCACGGCGGTCGTGGTGAACGGGATCGTCACGCCGAACGCGAGATCCAGTCCGCGACCGATGAACCCGGTGCGCCCGAGCAGGTACAGCAACGCCAACCCACCCACGACGGGAGGGAGCACCAGCGGCAGCAGCACCACCGAACGCAGCAGTCGCAGGCCGGGCAGCCTGCTGCGCGCCAGCACCACGGCGAGCGGGCCACCGAACATGATGCAGAGCAACGTCGATATCGACGCGGTGATCAGCGACAGCCTCAGTGCGTCGAGCGCGGCGGGGCTGACCAGCTGCGCCGGCACCTGCGGCCAGTCGGCCTTGATCGCGAGCCCGAGCACCGGCAGCGCGATCAGCGCGAAGGCCAGCCCGGCGGGTACCCACAGCAGACGGGGAACTCCGACGCCGATCTCGTGGTCATCGGGCCGGCGTCGGGTCGGCGTCTCGCCGAGGGTTGTGGTCACGGTGTTCCGAAGCCTGCCGCCTGCAGCGCCTTCTGACCCTGCTCACCGGTCACCAGGCTCACGAACGACTCCGCGAGCTGCTGCTGCGGGGCGTTCTTGAGCGTGGCGATCGGGTAGTTCGTGGTGGCCTGCTCGGCCTCCGGGAAGTTCACGCCCTGCACCTGGGATCCGCCCGCCGTGACGTCGGTGACGTAGACGAGGCCGGCATCGGCGTTGCCGGTGGTGACCTTGCCGAGGACGTTCTTGACGTCGGTCTCCTCGCTGACCGGCTTGATGTCGACGCCCGTCGAGGTCTCGACCTTCTGGGCAGCGGCACCGCAGGGAACCTGCGGGGCGCAGACGACGACCTTGAGGTCGGGGTTCGCGAGGTCGGCGAAGGACGTGATGCCCTTCGGGTTGCCCGGCACGGTGGCGATCTCGAGCACGTTCTTGGCGAAGATCGTGGGCGCCCCGTTGGTGAGCCCGGCGTCGGTGACCGTCTTCATCGTGGCGTCGCTCGCCGAGGCGAACACGTCGGCGGGCGCCCCGTTGACGATCTGCTGCGCCAGGTCGGACGAGCCGCCGTAGCTCATGACGACGTCCACGCCGGGGTTGTCGGTCTCGAACTGCTTCTCCAGCTCACCGAACGTCTCGGTGAGCGACGCGGCGGCGAGGACTGTGAGGGTGCGCTTCTCCGGCGTGGGCGCACCGCCGGCGTTCGTGTCGCTCGGCGCCCCGCCGCCACATCCGGCTAGCAGCACCAGCCCGGCCGCCGCTGTGGCGGTCAGCATCCGCATTCTCATGAACTTCCTCCGGGGGTCTCGATGACGACCGTGGTCGACTTGATCACTGCGACGGCCAGGGCGCCGGGCTCGAGCCCCAGCTCCCGCACTGCCTCACTGGACATCAGGGACACCACCCGGTGCGGCCCGCACTGCATCTCGACCTGGGCCATCACCGTGTCGGTGATCACCGACGTGACCAGCCCGACGAACCGGTTGCGCGCCGAGCTCTGCACGTCGGAGGGGTCGGGTGGCGTGTGTGCGTGTTCGCGGGCGAACGCGGCGAGCGCCGCGCCGTCGATGACCTTGCGGTTCGAGGCGTCGGGCTGGACCGGAAGTGTTCCGGCGTCGACCCAGCGACGAACGGTGTCGTCGCTGACTCCGAGCAGACGCGCGGCGTCGGAGATCCTGAATTGCGGCACGTCGCAGATCCTAAAGCCGCGAATGCGACTTCGCCCACGTCGGGGTTCCGCTGTGGTTGGGTGCAGGTCGTGGACTTCGAACCCAGCGCCGCTGCTGCCGACTTCACCAAGCGCATGCGAGCGTTTCTCGACGAGAAGGTGCTGCCGGCCGAGGCGGAGTACGACGCGTTCCGTGCGGAGCGGCGCGGCACCCCGCAGGAGTGGGACCTGCCGCCCGTCGTCGAGAAGCTGAAGACGGAGGCGCGGGCCCGCGGTCTGTGGAACCTGTTCCTGCCGAGCGTCTCCGGCCTGTCGAACCTCGAGTACGCGCCCGTGGCCGAGATCTCCGGCTGGTCGCCGGTGATCGCCCCCGAGGCCATCAACTGTCAGGCGCCGGACACCGGGAACATGGAGACGCTGCACTTGTTCGGCACGCCCGAGCAGAAGCAGGAGTGGCTCACCCCGCTGCTCGAGGGCGAGATCCGGTCGGCATTCGCAATGACCGAGCCCGGTGTCGCATCCTCGGATGCCCGCAACGTGCAGACCAGAATTCAACGCGACGGCGACGACTACGTGATCTCCGGCCGGAAATGGTGGATCTCCGGGTCGGCCGACGAGCGCTGCAAGATCTTCATCGTGATGGGCAAGACCGACCCCGACGCCGCCGCGCATCGGCAGCAGTCGATGGTGCTGGTTCCCCGCGACACCCCCGGGCTGGAGATCGTCCGGCACCTGCCGACATTCGGCTACCAGGATCAGCACGGGCATTCGGAACTCGTGTTCCGCGACGTGCGCGTGCCGGCGGCCAACCTGCTCGGCGAGGAGGGTGGCGGCTTCACGATCGCGCAGGCCCGGCTGGGCCCCGGGCGCATCCACCACTGCATGCGCCTGATCGGGATGGCCGAGCGAGCCATCGACCTGATGGTTCGCCGGGCGAACTCTCGTGTGGCGTTCGGCAGGCCGCTGGCCGACCAGGGTGTCGTCCGCGAGCAGATCGCACAGTCGCGCATCGAGGTGGAGCAGGCCCGGCTGCTGGTGCTGAAGACGGCCTGGCTGATCGACAGGTTCGGGTCGAAGGGCGCGGCCACCGAGATCGCGGCGATCAAGGTGGTGTGCCCGCGCATCGCGTGCGGTGTGATCGACCGGGCCATCCAGATCCACGGCGGGGCCGGAATGAGCGACGACCTGCCGCTCGCCTACTTCTACAACTGGGCGCGGGCCCTGCGCCTTGCCGACGGTCCCGATGAGGTGCACCTGCGCACCGTCGCCCGTCAGGAGCTGGCCCGGCACGCCTGATCGAACCACAGGCTGACTCCTTGTTCCGCAGCGTGATCCACCGCTCCTTTTGAATAGCCGAGGAGGGGGAAAGGATCAGCAGCTGCGGAACAGGGAGGCGGTATGCATCCGCAGATGCGGAGACCACCTCTGAGCTGCGATTTGTCGCCGCGCAAAGCGGCATTCAGGGCGGTTAGGCTCTTGTTGTGACGGCTCTCGATCTCGGCATCCCCGCGGTGCGGCGTGCCGCGCCCCGGGACCCAGCCCGCCCCGCCGACCCCCGACTCGTCGACTCGTTCGGCAGAGTAGCCACCGACCTGCGCATCTCACTGACCGACCGCTGCAACCTCCGCTGCTCTTACTGCATGCCGGCGGAGGGCCTCGACTGGATGCCACGCGCCGAGCAGCTCACCGACGACGAGTTGTTGCGGTTGATCACCATCGCGGTGCGCGACCTCGGCGTCGAGGAGCTGCGGTTCACCGGCGGCGAGCCGCTGCTGCGCAAGGGGCTCGAGGGGATCATCGCCGCCTCGGCAGCTCTGGAACCGCGCCCGGACATCTCGCTCACCACGAACGGCGTCGGGCTCGCCCGCCGGGCGGAAGCGCTCGCGGCGGCAGGCGTCAACCGCCTGAACGTCTCGATGGACACGCTGCAGGAGGAGCGGTTCGCCAGCATCACGCGGCGCGACCGGCTCTCCGACGTGCTGGACGGGCTCGCCGGCGCACGTGCGGCCGGACTCAACCCGATCAAGATCAACACTGTGCTGTTGCGCGGTGTGAACGACGACGAGGCCGTCCCGCTCCTGCGATTCGCGATCGACAACGGGTACGAGCTGCGCTTCATCGAGCAGATGCCGCTGGACGCCCAGCACGGCTGGGAGCGCTCGGAAATGGTCACGGCCGGCGAGGTCATGCAGCGACTACGGGAGGGCTTCGAGCTCACACCCGACCCCACGGAGCGCGGCGGCGCACCCGCCGAGCGCTGGCTCGTGGACGGCGGCCCCGCCGTGGTCGGCGTCATCGCGTCCGTCACGCGTCCGTTCTGCGGCGCCTGCGACCGCACCAGGCTCACCGCCGACGGCCAGATCCGCTCCTGCCTGTTCGCGCGCACCGAGACCGACCTGCGGGCGATGCTGCGCGGCGGCTCGACCGACGCCGAGATCGCGGACGTCTGGCGCGACGCCATGTGGGGCAAGCTCGCGGGCCACGGCATCGACGACCCCGGCTTCCTTCAGCCGGACCGCCCGATGAGCGCGATCGGTGGCTGAGCGAGGATGGCAGACATGAGCACGACCACGATGACCCGCGTGACCGTCCGGTACTTCGCCGCGGCCAGGGCGGCCGCAGGCACGGAGACGGAACCGCTGGAGCTGGCCGGCGACGTCACCGTCGACAGCGTGCTCGCCGCCGTCGCGGAGCGGCACGGTGGCGAGTTGGCCCGGGTGCTGGAGCGCTGCAGCTTCCTGCTCGACGAGGTCGCCGTGCGCGACCGGTCGACCCCGCTCCACGACAAGGCCACGCTCGACGTGCTTCCGCCGTTTGCCGGGGGCTGAGCCCGCTCCACCCGCGGATCACCGGTCCGATATCCCCCTTACGGGGCAATCGGGGATCGTCTGGTTCACGCGCTGTAATGTTGATCACGTTTATCGCCCGTCACCTCCCTCCGCGCCACCCAGTTGGGCGGGTGGGAGCGTGAAGGGCGGGCGTGGGCGCACATGGGTAGGCACAGCAAGCAGAAGGTCCGCCCGTGGGCGGGAGCGGGTCGCGTCGTGGCGCTGACCGGCGCGGTCAGCGCCGGGATGATCGGCCTGACGGCGTCGCCCCTGGCCGGCCTGGCGGCGGCCGCCACACCAGGGGCGACCACCGCTCCGGCAGGCGACGTGACACCGGCAGGCGACGAGGCGGAGCTCGTTCCGGGCACGCCCTGCACGGTCACCGCCGAGGCCTGTGTGGACCTCGCGCACAACGAGGCCTGGCTGATCGAGGACGGGCAGGTCGTGCGCGGAGCGGTCCTGATCACCCACGGCGCGCCCGGCCAGGAGACCCCGCCGGGCACGTTCACCGTGCAGCGCAAGGAACAGGACCACCGCAGCGCGGAGTTCAACAACGCGCCGATGCCGTACTCGGTGTTCTTCGCCCCCGGCGGCATCGCTTTCCACGAGGGAAGCCTGCAGAGGCAGAGCGCCGGCTGCGTACACCTCTCACACGACGACGCGGTCGCCTTCTTCGAGACTCTGCAGATCGGCGACGAGGTCCAGGTCCGCTAAGACGGCTACCTCCTGATCACCACCTTGAGCGCGTTGTTCGCACCCGCGTCGGCGAAGGTGTCGTAGGCCGACAGCATGTCGTCGAGCGCGAACTCGTGGGTGCCGAACAGGTCGCCGGCGATCTTCCCGGACCGGACGAGCTTCATGAGCATGGGCACGGTCGTCCCGTCGACGAGCCCGGTCGTGATGGTCACGTTGTTGATCCACAGGTCCTCGAGGTGCAGCGTCGTGGGGTGGCCGTGCACGCCGATGTTGGCGACGACGCCGCCGGGCCGGACCACGCGGGTGCAGAGGTCGAACGTCTCCGGGATCCCGACGGCCTCGATCGCGACGTCGGCACCCAGCCCGTCGTCGGTGAGCGAGGCGATCAGCTCCTCGACGTTCCCACCGGCTGAGTTGAGGACGTGGTCGGCGCCGAACCGGACGGCGTGTTCGAGCCGCGAGTCGGCGACGTCCACGGCCACCACCGTGGCGGCGCCCGCGAGTCCCGCGGTCTGGATCGCGGCCAGGCCGACCGGGCCTGCCCCGACGACCACGACGACGTCGCCCGGCTTCACCCGGCCGTTGCGGACGCCCACCTCGTAGCCAGTGGGCAGGATGTCGGTGAGGAAGAGCACCTGTTGGTCGGTCACCCCGTCGGGCACCTTGTGCACGCTCGTCTCGGCGAACGGCACGCGCGCGTACTCGGCCTGCGTGCCGTCGATGAGGTGGCCGAAGATCCACCCGATGCCGCCGGTGGCCTGGCAGTGGCTCGGCATGCCGCGTTTGCAGTACGCACAGCGCCCGCAGGACGTGATCGCGGGGACGATCACCCGGTCGTCGACCTTCAGACCGCTCACGGCCGTGCCCACGGCGACGACGGTGCCCACGGCCTCGTGTCCGAGGATGCGGCCCGGCTCGACGGTGGGGACGTCACCCTTGAGGATGTGCAGGTCCGTCCCGCAGATCGTCGTGGTGTCGATCTGCACGACGATGTCGGTGGGGTCCATCGGCTTGGGATCCGCAACGGTCTCCCAGGACTTCTCGCCCGGGCCGTGGTAGACGAGCGCCTTCATCGGCTCCTCCTCGCGACGGTGCGCCGCCACACCTGTGACGGCGCTCACGCACGCTAGGCCGATCCGCTCCGCTCATCGTCTCAATCTGACACGGCGCGGATCGCAAGATCACCGTAGCCGGGCCACGAGCCGGAGTCCGTGCTCACGGTGGACGCCGCGAGCAGCGCGTGCGCGACGGCCCGCGACACCACGTCGGCGGCCGCGGCGTGGAGCACGAAGAGGTCCAGCATCCCCGGAGCGGGACCAACGGCGGTGGAGAGACCGAAGACCACACCGACGTCGGAGCCCGTGTGCTCCGCCGGGATCGCGCGGGTGAGCCCGTCGTGGCCCATCGCAGCCAGCCGGGCGCATCCCGCCTTGTCCAGTGCGAGGTCGGTGGCCACCACCGCGAGCGTCGTCGCCGGGTCCACCGTCGGTGGGGATGCCGCGGCGGCGAGCAGCGCGGATCGTCCGGCCTCGTCCACGGCCTCGTCCGGGAACTCGCCTGGCAGCCCGGCCCGCGCTCCGCGCAGCGTGCCGGTGGCCGGGTCCACACCCGACCCCGCCGAGTCGACGACCACGAGCGCGGCCACCACCGCGCCCCCGTCGAGCACCGTGCTCGCGGTGCCCACCCCTCCCTTCAGCCCGCCCGCGACGGCCCCCGTACCCGCTCCGACCGACCCCTGGGCGACCGGCCCGGTGCTCGCGGCGTCGAATGCGGCGGCGCCGGCCGACCCGTCGGGGTGCACCCCGGGATCACCGCCGCGCCCCAGGTCGCAGATGGCCGCGGCGGGCACGATCGGCACCACCCCGCCGGGCACCGCGAACCCGTATCCCTCCGCTTCCAGCCGCGCCATCACGCCGTCGACCGCGGCGAGCCCGTAGGCGCTGCCGCCGGTGAGCACGACGGCGTGCACCCGCTGCACCATCCGGCCCGGGTCCAGGAGATCCGTCTCGCGTGTGCCGGGCGCCCAGCCGCGCAGGTCCACCCCACCGACGGCTCCATCGGGCGGCGCCACCACGACCGTCGTGCCGCTCAGCGCCCCGCGACCGGCGAGGGAGGCGTGCCCGACCCGAAGGCCGGGCACGTCGGTCAGGGCGTTGTTCGGTCCGGTCCGCATACGGGCAATCCTGCCCTGACCCAGTGGCCGTTTCCCGCCAGCAACGGGCCGGGGTATCGGTGACAGTGGAGTCATGAGTACCGCTGCACCGGAACGTGCCCTGCACCGCCTGGACTGGTCGGCGCTGGAGGAACAGCTCGACGCCGACGGTGTCGCCACCACCCCGCCGCTGCTGTCGCCGCAGCAGTGCTCGAGCGTGGTCGCGATGTTCGACGAGGTCGAGCGGTTCCGCAGCACGGTCGTGATGGCCCGGCACGCGTTCGGCGAGGGAAGCTACCGCTACTTCGCCGACCCGCTCCCGCCGCTGGTCCAGACCCTGCGCGAGCAGCTCTACCCACCGCTGGCCACCATCGCCAACCGGTGGGCCGAGCGCCTCGGCGAGCGCACGTTCCCCACCACGCTCGACGACCTGCTGGCCGAGTGCGCGGCGCTGGGCCAGCACCGGCCCACCCCGCTCGTGCTGCGCTACGGCCCCGGCGGCTACAACTGCCTACACCAGGACGTCTACGGGGACCTCACGTTCCCACTGCAGTTCCTGGTGATGCTGAGCAGGCCGGACGAGGACTTCACCGGCGGCGAGAGCGTGTTCGTCGAGCAGCGCCCCCGCCAGCAGTCCCGGCCGGTCGTGGTGCGTCCGCGCCAGGGCGAAGCCGTGATCTTCCCGGTGCGGAACCGGCCGAAACTCGGCTCACGCGGCTATCACCGCGTGCAGATGCGCCACGGCGTGAGCGCCGTGCACAGCGGCGAGCGGCACGTGCTCGGCATCATCTTCCACAACGCGCGGTGACGGCGGATCAGGACAGCAGAGCGTTCAGCTCGCCGTAGTCGACACCGCCCAGGGCCAGCGAGTCGTACGTACCGCCGTCCAGGAGCTCTCGGGCGCCACGGCGCGCCGTCGCGTACGCCGCCTGCGCGATCGCTGTGCCGACACTGACCCGGCGCACCCCCAGCGCAGCGAGTTCCGCGACCGCAGGGGCCCCCGGTCCCGCCATCACGTTCAGCGGGACCGGGAGCAGGCCTGCCAACTCGCGCAACGTCTCGACGTCGAGCAGGCCGGGCACGAAGATCCCGTCCGCACCTGCGTTGATGTAGGCGCGAGCCCGCGAGACGGTCTCGTCCAGGCGGCCCGCCGGATCACCGACCTGGCGCAGGTAGGTGTCGATCCGGGCGTTGACGAACAGCGGCACGCCTGTCGCATCGGCGGCCTCCCGCACGGTGCGGATGCGCCCGGCCTGCTCGCCGGTCTCGCGCAGCGGAACCCCGGCGTCCTCGATGTTGATCCCGACCGCGCCCGCCGCGATGATCGCCTCGATCGTGCTGCGCAGCTCGGCCGGGGTCTCGCCGTAGCCCGTCTCGATGTCGGCGGTGACCGGCACGCTCACCACGCCCACGATCCGCCGGACAGCATCGGCGGCAAGCTCGCGGGGAAGGTGGTTGCCGTCGGCGTGTCCCAGGCTCCACGCGACGCCGGCGCTGGTGGTGGCGATGGCCTGGGCACCGGCGTCCTCGATGAGACGGGCCGAAGCCGCGTCCCACGCGTTCGGCAGCACCAGCACACCGGTCTCGTGCAGCTGCCGGAACCGGGTGGCGCGGTCGGTCGCCGTCGTGTCAGTCGTCATGGCGTTATGTGATCACGTGCACCCCGTCCCGCACTCGCGGGTTTTGGACGGCACCACCCCGATCCCCTGACGCGCCACCGCGGCTCCGGAACACTGGAGCCGTGATACCCGGCCTGATTCCCCGCGAGCGGCGGGTGCTCGCCCCGGGTGCGGTGCACGTGCCGGACTGGCTCGATCTCGACAGGCAGCGCGAGCTGGTCCAGGCGTGCCGGGAGTGGGCGAGCGAGGGTCCCGGCATCCGCGCGGCCGTCATGCCGAACGGCGGTCAGATGTCGGTGCGCAGCGTGTGCCTGGGTTGGCACTGGTATCCCTACCGCTACTCCCGCACCCGCGACGACCAGGACGGCTCTCCGGTCACTCCGTTCCCCGACTGGCTCGGCGACCTCGGCCGTGATGCCCTCGCCGCGGCCTACGGCGACCCGGATCGCGCCGGCGGCTACCGGCCCGATATCGCGCTGATCAACCACTACGACGCCGGCGCGAAGATGGGGCTGCACCGCGACAGCGACGAGGAGTCGCTCGAGCCCGTCGTGTCGTTCAGCATGGGGGCGCCGTGTCTGTTCCGCTTCGGCAACACGGAGAACCGCGGTCGGCCGTGGACCGACGTCGAGCTGCATTCCGGCGACCTGATCGTCTTCGGCGACGAGAGCAGGCTGGCCTACCACGGCGTGCCGAAGCTGCTCCCCGCGTTCGACGTGCCCGACATCGGGCTCGCCGCGGGCAGGCTCAACATCACGCTCCGTGTCTCGGGCCTGGCCTGACGATCACGCCAGCGCGTGGTGCACGGCCCGTTCCACGGGTGACGCCGGGCGCTCGAGATCGAGTTCGCCCCTCGGCAGGAGGGGCGGCTGGGCCATGAACCGCGGTGTCGTGCCGCGGTGGGGCTGCGCGGAGTGCACGAGGAACGGGTGGCAGAGATAGACGTCGCCCGCCGCCCCGGTGGCCGCGACCTCGGGCCGGTGCTCGGTGGCCGGCACCGCCTCGCGCGCGAAGGCGAAGAACTCGGCCCCCTCGTCGCCGTAGGGTGCGAGCAGCCGGGCGGCATCGTGGTGAGAACCGGTGCGGACCCGGGTGGGGGCGTCGTCGGGGCCGACGTCGGAGAACAGGAACAGCATCAGCAACGCGCGGCCGCGTGACCGGATGTTCAGCTGGTAGCCGCCGCCGTCGTTCGGGAAGCTCCCTTCAACGTGCCACCCGTCGTCGCCCGGCGGGTCCGGGTGCGGGAACCGGACGGGAAAGGTACCGAGGCTCCCCTGCGGAAACCAGCGCCCGGCCCCCACCAGCTGGTCGAACGCCGCATGCAGGCGCGGTGTGTTCGCGGCGGCGCGGAACGGCTCCTGGGCGAAGTTGCCCAGCCTGATCACGGGCCGCGTCCACGTGGCACTGTCCTGGGGGTCGCAGCCGGTGGCCTTCCACAGCAGCTCCCGGCCCGCATCGGCCAGCTCACGCGGGAACGCGCCCTCGACGTGCACGAAGCCGTCGTTGACGAAACGGTCGACCTGCTCGTCGGTCAGTGCTGGCACGGCGTCACAGTGCAGGACTCGACTCCCTGCGACCACCGGATTTCGCCGACCGATCAGTCGTCGAGCCGCACCGCACCCACCGGACGGCCGCTCTCGCAGCGGAGCCGTACCTCCACCTTCTCCTCCTCGGACTCGAACCTGACGCGGGCGCCCTCCCGCTCGTCGTGGAGCCGGAAGCCCTGCGCCGGGCTCACAGAGACGATCTCGACGACGTCGCCCGCACATCGCGCGACGATCGTGCCGCCGGGGCTCGCGACGACGTCGGCGGCCGCAGGCGAGGGGGGTGCAGGGGATACCGGTGGTGGCGCAGCGACCGGCGGGTTCGGCGCCGAGCGGGCCACGGCAAGGGCCTGGTCGACCTCGGCGGGTGTGAGCGGCTGCTGCCCGCCCCCGAGGATGCCGGTGCCGATCGCGCCGACCGCGCTCATCCCCACGAGCGTCGCGACGACCACGGCCGCCGCCCAGGCGAGGGCGACGAGAGCCGGGTGCGTGCGTCGGGGCGTCGACATCCGCCCAGCCTGTCGTGACGGGCGTTAAGACACTCCTAAGGCCGCACTATCGCAAGGCCGCCCTGTCACAGATTTCGCGTGGAACGATCTCCGTTGTCCTACGGTTCGGCAGGTGGCCCAGGTGCTTCTCATCGAGGACGACCCGGCTATCCGTGGCGCGCTGATCCGCGGACTGACCGAGCGGGGTCACGCCGTCGACTCCGCCGCCGCGGCGCTCCCCGGGCTCGAGTCGGCCGTGACGAACCGGCCCGACCTCGTCGTGCTCGATCTCGGCCTTCCCGACCTCGACGGCACCACGATGCTCCGGATGTTGCGCGGGGCGAGCCGTGTGCCGGTGATCGTGGCGACCGCCCGCGACGACGAGGCCGAGATCGTGGCCGTGCTCGACGCGGGCGCCGACGACTACCTGGTCAAGCCGTTCAGCGCTGCGCAGCTCGACGCCCGCATCCGGGCCGTACTCCGCCGCAGCGGGGACACCGTCGCGGACCCGACCGTGGTGGTGGGCGGGCTGCGGGTCGACCCGCGGTCGCGGGAGGCGAGCCTCGACGGCGCCGCGCTGGACCTGACACCTCGCGAGTTCGAGCTCCTGCACTACCTCGCCGCCCGCTCCGGCCAGGTCGTCAGCAAGCGCGAGCTGCTCACCGAGGTCTGGCGGCTCCCCTACGGCGGCGCCGACAAGACCGTCGACGTCCACCTCTCCTGGCTGCGCCGCAAGCTCGGGGAGACCGCACAGGAGCCGCGCTACCTGCACGCCGTGCGCGGCGTCGGGGTGCGGATCTCTGCACCGCAGGGCTGAGGAGAGCAGACGTGCGCCGCCGCATCCTGGTCCTCGTCGGGGCGACGACGTCGCTGGTCCTCATCGCCTTCCTCGTGCCGCTCGCCCTGTTGCTGCGTACCGTCGCCGCCGACCGGGCGGTGCAGGCCGCCACCGTCGAGGCCCAGTCGCTCAGCTCGCTCGTGGGCACCACCGACCGGGCCACCCTCGCGCTCGCCGTCCAGCAACTCGATGTCAGCTCGCCCGACGCCGTCACCGTGTTCCTCGCCGACGCCACCGTCCTCGGTTCGGCCGCCGATCGGACTCCTCTCGTCGAGCTGGGGGCGCTCGGCACCAGCAGCTCTGCGCAGGTGGACGGCGGCCGGGAGATCGTCTTCGCGGTGCGCGACCAGGCAGGCGGCGCCGGAGTGATCCGCTCGTTCGTGCCGGATGCCGAGCTCGGCCGTGGCGTTCCCGGGGCATGGCTGATGCTGGGAGCGCTCGGCGTCGGCCTGCTCGGGCTCAGCCTGGCGGTCGCCGACAGCCTCGCCCGCTCATTGGTTCGGTCCACCACGGATCTCGCAGCGGTGTCGCATCGTCTCGCCACCGGCGAGCTGGACGCCCGCGCCGACAGCGGCGCGCCCGGCGAGCTCGGGGTGGTCGCCGAGTCACTCAACGGACTCGCCGGCCGCATCACGGACCTGCTGCGCGAGGAGCGCGAGACCGTGGCCGACCTCGCCCACCGCGTCCGCACGCCGCTCACCGCGTTGCGTCTGGACGCCGAGGCGCTCTCCGGGCAGGGCGACGCGGCCCGGATCGGCGCGGGCGTCGACGCGGTACAGCGGGCGGTCACCCAGGCGATCGAACAGGCCAGGCGACGCGGCACCGGCCCGGGCGCGGGACGCGCCGGCAGCGACGCCTCAGCAGTGGTG
Organism: Pseudonocardia yunnanensis; assembly: GCF_039534065.1. Taxonomy (NCBI): domain Bacteria; kingdom Bacillati; phylum Actinomycetota; class Actinomycetes; order Pseudonocardiales; family Pseudonocardiaceae; genus Pseudonocardia; species Pseudonocardia yunnanensis. Next base: position 142,771 of record NZ_BAAAUS010000036.1, read on the forward strand.
CGCGAGCGCGTCGAGTTCTGGGCGGTGCTGGCCGAGGACACCGACCGGGAAACGGTGGTCGACATCGCGCCGGGACCGCTGCCGGTGGCGCTGGGCGCCGCGGACCTCGCGGCCTGCGTGGACGCGCTGCTGGGCAACGTCTTCGCCCACACTCCGGACGGCACGTCGTTCATGGTGCGCCTCGCCCCGCGGCCGGAGGGCGGAGCCCGACTCGTGGTCTCCGACGCCGGACCGGGCCTGTCCGACGGGGCAGCCGTCCGGCGCGGAGCCAGCGGCGCCGGATCGACGGGCCTCGGGCTCGACATCGCCCGCCGTAGCGCCGAGCAGGCGGGTGGCCGGCTCGAGCTGGGCGGCTCCGCCGACGGTGGGCTCGAGGTCGTGGTCGATCTCGGTGGCCCGGACACTCCGGCCTAAGGCGCGCTTAGGACTCTTGCAGCGTGGCGCTAGCCCGATGATCGGCAGTGTCCAGGTCGACGGACAAACGACCTGGAGGAGCAGAAATGCCCACGCCCCGCACCGTGATCGCCACGACCGCCACAGTCGCCGCACTGCTGATCGGCGGTACCGCGATCGCCACCGCCGCCACGAACGACACGAGCACGACGGCCACCCCACGGCCCGTCGCCGTCCAGGACGGGAGCAGCACCACGACGGTTCCCACAACGGTCCCGATCACGACGCCGGCGGGATCCAGCCGCCTCGGTGAGCTCTCCCGCGACGAGGCCGCCGCGATCGCCCTGGCGCACGTGGGCGCCGGGAGGGTCACCAAGATCGAACAGGAGGTCGAGCACGGCCGGCTGGAGTGGAAGGTCGAGATCCTGGACCGGACGGGCGAGCACGACGTCCGCGTGGACGCGACGACCGGCGCGATCACGCGAGTCGACGCCGACGACGACCGGGGCGGCGACGACCGGGGCAGGGACGACCGGAGTGGCCACCGCTGACCGATCCCCGGCCCGACACCCGAGAGCCACGTTCACGCCGTGGGGCGGAACGTGGCTCTCGGGCGGCTTCGTCAGCTGGAGCGGCTGCGCTTGATCAGGAAGATGATCAGCAGCAGCAGGAGGCCACCCGCCACCGGGGCCAACCGCTTGAGCACCGGGGCACCCGCGGTGTCGAGCAGGTCGATCGCATCCACTTCGCTGCGCATCGACGGCGCCGCGACCCTCGGGACGCTCGCCGGCGCGGGCGTGCTGGGGGCGGACGCCAGAACCGGGCCCTTGGCAGCGGTGGCCGTGGCCGTGGCCGGCGCGCCGGACCCGTTGGTGCTGCCCCCGCCGGCGGCGGTCTCGGCGCCGGCGGACGACTGCGTGGCCGCCCCTGTGGCCTGCTCCGGGGCGAGCTTGCTGGCGACGCATGCCGAGAACTGACCGATGATCTTGTCGGCCACGTCCGAGATGACACCGCGGCCGAACTGCGCGGGCCGGCCGGTGATCGTCATGTCGGTGACCATCGTGACGGCCGTGCGGTCCGGCCCGTCGGCCGTCATCGTGCCGGTGACGGTGGCCTTCGCCGTGCCGTTGCCGCGCGAGTCGCGGCCGTTCGCCTCGATGACGACCTCGTGCTTGTCGTCGTCGCGCTTCACGTAGGTGCCCTTGCCCTTGTACGTCAGCGAGATGGGCCCGAGCTTCACCTTCACGGTGCCGGTGAACGAGTCACCCTCGTATTCCTGGAGAGTGGCGCCCGGGAAACACGGAGCCACGGTCTCCGGCGTGTTCAAGGCCTCCCACGCCTTCTCGATCGGCGCTTCGATCGTGAATTTGTTCTCCAACTGCATGAGCTATCTCCTCCTCGGACCCCTGGTCGATCGCCGAGGGGCGTAAAAGCCGTGGACGCCTGCCCCTGTGGTCGGAGCAGGCGTCCACGGTTTATCGACGAACGTCAGCCCGCGGCCGCCAGAACCGCGCGGCCGGTGAGCACCTTGGCCAGATGCTCACGGTAGTCCGCAGCCGCGTCCGCGTCACTCGGTGCGGCTGTGCCCTCCGTGACGTGCTCGGCTGCGGCGCGCACGGCATCGGCGGTGGCCGGCTGACCGACGAGCGCCTGCTCGACGCCAGTGGCACGGATCGGCGTGGTGCCCATGTTGGTCAGCCCGACTCGGGCCTCCGCAATGGAGCCACCCTCCACTCGAATGGCCGCCGCGATGGCGACCATCGACCACGCCTGCGCGGTGCGGTTGAACTTCTCGTAGTGGCTTCCCCAGCCGGTGTACTTCGGGAAGCGGATCTCGGTGAGGATCTCGGTCTCACCGATCGCCGTGGTGAAGTAGTCGAGAAAGAACTCACTCGCCGGCACGGTGCGCGTACCGTCCGCTCCGGCGATCACCATCTCCGCGTCGAGCGCCAGCGCCACCGCACCCAGGTCACCGGCAGGGTCGGCGTGGGCCAGCGAGCCGCCGAGCGTGCCCCGGTGACGCACCTGGTTGTCCGCCACCGTCTCCGTGGCCTGGGCGAGCAGCGTGACGTGCTGCTTCACCAGGTCGTCCCGGATGACGTCGTAGTAGGACGTCATCGCACCGATCGCGATCCGGTCGCCGTCCTCGCGGACGCCACGCAGTTCCGGAATGCCGCCCAGGTCGATGAGCACCGAGGGCGCGGCGAGCCGCAACCGCAGCACCGGGATCAGGCTCTGGCCGCCCGCGAGGATCTTCGCGTCGTCCCCGCCGTCCCGCAGCGCCGTGATGGCATCGGCCACCGACGACGGCTTTACGTAGTCGAACTTGGACGGGATCACTGGACCTCTCCCTGAGGGTTGTTCGGGTCGATCGAGCCCAGACCGGCACCCGGTGAGTGGGTGTCGATCGGGGTCTCCTGGGTGGAACGCCCCTTTGCGTCCTGGATGGCCCGCCACACGCGCTGCGACGTGCACGGCATCCCGATGTCGCTGACGCCGAGGGGGCGCAGCGCGTCGAGCACGCCGTTGACGATCGCGGGCGTCGAGGCGATGGTGCCTGCCTCGCCGACGCCCTTGACGCCGAGCGGGTTCGACGTGGCCGGAGTGCTCACCACGCGGGTGTCGAAGCTCGGCAGATCGGCCGCCGACGGCAGCGTGTAGTCGACGAACGTGCCGTTGACCAGCGTGCCTTCCTCGTCGTAGTTGGCCTCCTCGAACAGGGCCTGCGCGATGCCCTGGGCGAGGCCGCCGTGCACCTGACCTTCGACGATGAGAGGGTTGACCACATTGCCGATGTCGTCCACGCAGACGTACTTGCGCAGGTCGACGTGCCCGGTCTCGGTGTCGATCTCGATCGCCGCGAGGTGCGTGCCGTGCGGGAACGAGAAGTTCTCCGGGTCGTACACGGCGTCGGAGTCGAGCGAGGGCTCCATGTCCTCCGGATAGTCGTGCGCCATGAACGCGGCGAACGCGATCTCCTGGATCGACTTGCCCTTGTCCGTGCCCCGGACCGTGAAGTTGCCGCTCGCGAACTCGATGTCGTCCTCGGACGCCTCGAGCAGATGCGCCGCGAGCTTCTTGGCCTTGGCGATGACCTTGTCGGCGGCCTTCACGATCGCGATGCCGCCGACCACCAGTGAGCGCGAGCCGTAGGTGTCGAGACCCTTGGGCGAGATCTGCGTGTCGCCGTGCAGGACCTCGACGTCCTCGAAGGGCACGCCCAGCTGGTCGGCGACGATCTGGCTGAACGCCGTCTCGTGGCCCTGGCCGTGCCCCGAGGCGCCGGTGATCACCTCGACCTTGCCGGTGGCGAGCATCCGGATGCTTGCGGCCTCCCAGCCACCCGCACCGTAGGACAGCGAACCGAGCACCCGCGAAGGGGCGAGACCGCACATCTCGGTGAACGTCGAGATGCCGATCCCGAGCTGCACGGGGTCGCCCGAGCGCCGCCGCTCCTCCTGCTCGCGACGCAGGCCTGCGTAGTCGAACAGCTCCATCGCCTGCTGCGTGGCCTGCTCGTAGTTGCCCGAGTCGTAGGTGAGCCCGCACACCGTGGTGAACGGGAACTCCTCGTGCTTGATCCAGTTCTGCTCGCGCAGCTCCATCGGGTCGCGGCCGAGCTCGACAGCGAGCTCGTCCATGATCCGCTCGATGGCGAACGTGGCCTCCGGCCGCCCGGCGCCGCGGTAGGCGTCGGTCAGCGTCTTCGTGGTGAAGACGTTGGTGCAGCTGAACTTGTAGGCCGGGATCTTGTAGATCGCGTTGAACATGAACGCGCCGAGGATCGGCACACCCGGACCGACCAGGCCGAGATAGGCACCCATGTCGGCCAGTAGCTTCACGTCCAGGCCGGTGACGGTGCCGTCCTTCTTGGCCGTGATCGTGATGTCCTGGATCTGGTCGCGGCCGTGGTGGGCCGCGAGCAGTGACTCCGAGCGCGTCTCGCTCCACTTGACGGGCTTGCGGAGCTTCTGTGCGAGGGCGACGACGAGCATCTCCTCGGGCAGCACGCCGATCTTGCCGCCGAAGCCACCGCCCACATCGGGGGCGATGACCCGCAGCTTGCTCTCCGGTACACCCAGCGTGACCGTGGTCATCGTCCGGAGGATGTGCGGAACCTGCGTGGCGGCGTAGATGGTGAGCTGTTCGCCGGTCGGGTCGCACACCGCCGACCGCGGCTCCATGAACGCCGGGATGAGGCGCTGCTGGATGAACCGGCGGCGCACGACCACCTGGTCGGGATCGGCCTCCGCGGCCGAGATCGCGTCGGCGACGCTCGCGCCGGTGCCGGCCTCGCCCGAGTCGAACACCCAGGTGGCGTTCTCGTTCGTGCCCAGGTCGGGGTGGACGAGCGTGGCCCCCTCGGCGAGCGCTGCCTCCATGTCGAGCACGGGCTCGAGCGGCTCGTACTCGATATCGACGAGGTCGGCTGCATCACGGGCCTCGGCGGCGCTGCGGGCGACGACGACGGCCACACCCTCACCGGCGAAGTGCACGGTGCCGGTGGCGAGCACGGGCCGCTGGGGTGCCTTCATATCCGGCGTGATCGGCCACGCACAGGGCAGGCCGACCTGCTCGAGACCCAGGTCGGCCGCCGTGTAGACGCCCACGACACCCGGGGCCTGCTCGGCCGCGGTCTTGTCGATGCCCGTGATCGTGGCGTGCGCCAGCGGCGAGCGGACGACCGAGATGTGCAGCGTGCCCGCCGGCGTGATCGCGTCGGTGTATCGGCTGCGGCCCGTGATGAGGCGGGCGTCCTCCTTGCGCGTTCTGGCCTTTCCGAACTCGACGGTGGGTTCGGCGGTCGCGGTCATTTAGTCGCCCCCTCCGGCCACGGACACCGGCGACTGCACGTCGGCCTGGACACCCGGCTTCATCTTCTCCGCGGCGCTCTGCACCGCGCGAACGATGTTCTGGTACCCGGTGCAGCGGCAGAGGTTGCCCTCGATGCCCTCCCGGACCTCTCGCTCGTTGGGGTCGGGGTTGTCCCCGAGCAGGTCGATCGACTGCATGATCATGCCCGGGGTGCAGTAGCCGCACTGCAGCGCGTGGCACTCGTTGAAGGCCTCCTGCACGGGGTGCAGCTTGCCGTCACGCGCGATTCCTTCGATCGTCGTGACCTCGGCGCCGTCGACCTGAACAGCGAGCACGGAGCAGGACTTCACGCTCTGCCCGTTCAGGTGGACGGTGCAGGCACCGCAGTTGCTGGTGTCGCAACCGACGAGCGTGCCGGTCTTGCCGAGGCGCTCCCTGAGGTAATGAACCAGTAATGTGCGGGGCTCGACGTCGTCGGCGTACTGGACGCCGTCGACGGTGACCCGGACCTGTGCCATGAGTCTTCTCCTCAACCGCGACCACGGTGTCGTATCGCGCCAGCATGTCTTCCCGGAGGGCCGGCCGAGGTGGTCGCACCACCATCCGGGCCGCCACCCCGTTGTGGCGGCGAGCACATCACACCGCTGTTGATCCGACGGTGCAACCGATCCCCTTCGCACCGGTATACCTACCCCTGGGTGACCGTGGGGTGAACCTCAGCGCACTCGTGCGACGGCACCGCGAAAGCGGAGACAGTCTGCAAATAGTTCCGCAAGAGCGGATCCAAAAAGGCCCGCTAATCACCCTTTCGGATTAGCCCTGACGGACGGCCGTCTCCGCGGCACGTCGATTTGCCGACGCCCGGTCCGTTGCGAGCCCGGTTCCGACCGGTCGCAGCGGTTCCACAGTGTGGTGGCGCAGTGCACCCCACCACAGACCCGAGCCGTAGGCGAGGTCGTCGAGCCGGTGGGCCAGCAGGTGCCCGAGCAGCCCCGGCCGGGCCGCGGGGTCGCGACCGCGATGGCGCCACCAGTCCAGAACACCCTCGGTCACCGCGACGGCCAGCACCGTGCGGCGCGCACGGCGGGACAGCAGGCACGCCGCGAGCGACACCGGCCAGTAGTGGCGCGTCACGGCGTCGGCCGTCTGCGCGACCGCGCCCACCACTCCCGCTGCAACGAGACGCGCCGCGGCCTGGCGGGGCCGGCGAACCGGCAGCTTCCGCGAGAGCCGCTCGGCCGCGACCGCACTCACCACCACCGCTGCCGCCGCCGCCCGTGGGGTTCCGACCAGCGTCAACGCCCCGACAGCTGCCGACAAGGGGCTCAGCACCATCGGCGGCACCGAACCGCGGTGCCGCATCGCGAGGGGCGCGGCCCCGGTGCCGTAGTACGCCTTGCGCAGCCACCACGCGCCGAAGGTCGTCCGGTGATCGTGCGCGACGCGGGCGCTCGGCTCGTAGCGCAGCCGCCAGCCCGCCTCGTGCAGGCGCAACACCAGGTCGACGTCCTCGGCTACCTGCATCCGCTCGTCGAATCCGGCGCCGACCGCGCTGCGGCGCACGAGCAGGGCAGCGCTCGGCACGTACGCCACTCTCGAGCGCGGCACGACCAGCGCAGGGTCGGGCCCGAGATCCAACGAGGACCGCACAGCCTCGTACGCGGCCAGTAGCCCGCCGACCGGCGGCAGCGGCTCGACCGGGGGCAGAGCGACGATCCTCGGTGCCGCGAGGCCGACTGCGGGATCGGCGAAACACGCGAGGAGCGGCGCCAGCCAGCCGGGCCGGGGTACGACGTCCGAGTCGAGGAACGCGACGAAAGGGGTGGTCGCGACCGCGAGGCCCGCGTTCCGTGCCGCAGCCGGGCCGCGGGCCGAGGGATGCCGCAGGACGGTGGCGCCGCCCGCCTCGGCCACGGCCCGGACCGCGCCCTCGTTCGTCGAGCCGTCGTCCACCACCACCAGGCCGCCCAGCCCGTCCGGAAGCGCGGCGAGCAGGCGCGCCAGTTCGGGCGCCCGGTCCCGCACGGGCACCACGACCGTCACCTCCGCCACGGCCGGCACGGCGGACGCCGGTTCGGCCACCGGGTGCGCGATCCCCGCGTCGAGCAGTCTGCGGACGAGAGCGCCCGACTCCCGGCCCGTCACCGTGCACCGCCCGTTCGCGAGCAGGCGCCTCCCGGTGTCGGAGAGCCGCAGCAGCCGGGGCGGTGCACCACCGATCAGCACCGCGCCGTCGTCGAGGGTGCGGACCCGGCGGTCCAGCGCCACCCCGAACCCGAGCGGCAGCGCACTCTCCGCCGGGCCCGTGGCCGTCACGAAGGCCTCCGCCGGCCGGAAACTCCTGCCACGCCGACGTCGAGCACCCCGTCACCGTAGGGCTCTGCGGCGCGAAGCGACATCATCATCCGGAGAGGCATCTCACCGTTCGCGGCGCAGCGGCGGCCGCGGTGGCAGGCTCACTCCGATGAGCGTCCCGGTCCTGCCCGACTACGGCCACCGCTCGCTGGCGGAGGTGCTTCCCGCGATCCTCTCGGCCCTCGGAGTGCCGGGTGGACCTCCGGCGCTGGCGTTCGAGCCGGTCCGAGCAGCGGCCCTGCTGCTCGTCGACGGCCTGGGCACCGAGCTGCTGCGCGAGCACGCGGCGGACGCACCGTTCCTCGCGAGCCTGCCCGACGCGGGGCCGCTCACCGTCGGCTTCCCGTCGAGCACGTCGATCAGCCTCACCTCGCTCGGCACGGGGCTGCCGCCGGGGGCACACGGGATGGTCGGCATCTCCTTCCGCGCCGACGACGGTGAACTGCTCGACACGCTGCGCTGGACGACCCAGGGTGCGGACGGCCCGATCGACATGCGCGAACTGCTCCCACCCGAGCAGGTGCAGGCAGCCCCGACCGCGCTGGAGCGTGCCGCAGCCGCCGGCGTCGCCGTCACCGTCGTGTCCAAACAGGAGTTCGGCGGATCCGGCCTCACCCGGGCAGCGCTGCGGGGCGGCGACTTCCGGGGCACGTACGCCCTCGGCGACCTCGCCGCAGAGATCATCGCCGGGCTCACCGGAGCGGGCAGGCGGCTCTGCTACGGCTACCACGCCGACCTCGACCTCCTCGGGCACCTGCACGGACCGGGCACGTTGGCGTGGCGGCTGCAGCTCAGCCAGGTCGACCGGTTGGCCGCGCTGATCGCCGAGCACCTGCCGAGCGACGCCGCGCTCGTGGTGACCGGCGACCACGGCATGGTCGCCGTCGACCGGATCTTCGACGCCGACACCGACCCCGTGCTGCAGGAGGGAGTGCTGCTGCTCGGCGGCGACGCGCGCTCCCGGCACGTCTACGTCCGGCCCGGGGCGATGGAGGACGTGCTGGCCACCTGGCGCTCGGTGCTGGGGGACAACGCCTGGGTGGTGCCGGGCGACCAGGCCGCGGCGGAAGGCTGGTTCGGGGAGGTCGTGCCACAGCTGCGCGGCCGCATCGGCGACGTCGTCGCCGCGGCGCGTGGCACAACGGCCGTGATCAGGTCGGTCGCCGAGCCGGTGATCTCCCGGCTGCCCGGCCAGCACGGCTCGCTGTCGGTGGAGGAACAACTCGTCCCCCTCCTGGTGGCCCGCACCTCCTGACGCGGGACGCCTGCGAGTAGCCCTTGGCTCACGCCAGGCGCCCACGGCGGTCGAGAGTCCAGCGGGAGAGGCGGTCCCGCAGTGCCGTACCCATCTCGGCGAGGAGGCGCTCGCCCTCTTCCCGGGACGCACCGGCCGGGTCTCCGAGAACACCATTCGGGCTGGCGGCTGCGATCCCGTCGCGGCGCAGGATCGGGAGCAGCTCGGCCAACGGCGCCGTGTTGCCTGCCTCCGCCAGGTCCTCCCGCACGAGCGTGGGCTCCAGCGCGAGCAGGATCGACGTCTCGGTGCGCCCGGCGTGCGCGTCCCCGTCCGGCACGCCGCAGCCGAACCACGCCATGTCCCGACCCTCGTCCCGCAGGCGGAGAACGGCCTCGGACACGGTCGGGAAGTTGCCGCCGTGCCCGTTGACGAAGACCAGCCGCCGCACCCAGGGACCGGCCGATCGGCCCAGCTCGACGAGCACCGCGTTCAGCGCCTCGTGCCCGATCGACAGGGTGCCCGGAAAGCCTTCGTGCTCGCCCGACGCGCCGTAGGCCACCGCGGGCGCGACCAACAGCGACGGGTCCGCGTCGGCGGCCCGGTGGGCGACGGCCGTCGCCACGCGAGCGTCGGTGTCCAGCGGCAGGTGCGGGCCGTGTTGCTCCAGCGATCCCACCGGGACGAGCACGGTTGGCCGCACAGTCGTGAGCTCTGTCCAGGTGCGTTCACCGAGGCGGACGTTCACAGCGCGGCCCCCACCCGGTATCCCTCGAGCACGGCGGCATGTGCCCGCCGTGGCGCGACGCAGTCTCCGATTCGGTGCACCGGCACATCATGGTCACGCAGCGCCGTCCAGAGCTCGTTCTCCGGGGCCGGCGGTACGGCGCAGACCACCCAGTCGTACGCAGTCTCGGAGACGGCGCCGACGGGATGGTGCAGCACGGTCAATCGGACGCCGGACGCGGCCGGAGCGGCGCCGAGGACCGTCCTGTCGGTGGAGAGCGCGATGCCGGCCCCACGCGCCCGGCGGTGGAATCCGGGCATGTCGAGGGTGAGCCCGAGATCCTGCCCGACGACCATGCCCGGCGTCATGATCTCCACGACGCAGCCCCGCGCGGCCAGTAGCTCGGCCACCGATGTGCCGTGATGGAAGCCCAGCTCGTCGTAGACCAGGACGGTGCCGGACGGCTCGGCGGCGCCGCGAAGGACGTCGCGGACGTCGACGACGCGGCCGAGCCCGCGGGCCCACTCCGGCAACGCCGGCCGGGCGCCCGTGGCGAGCACGACGACGTCGGGCTCCTGCTGCTCAATCACGCCCAGGTTGACCTCTTTGCCGGTCCGCACATCAACACCGAGCCGCAGGCACTCGTCCAGCAGGTCTTCGACCAGGGCTCCGAACTCCTCACGAGCGGGCGCCGAGGCAGCATCGGCCACCTGCCCGCCGGTCCACGGCAGGCGCTCGCACAGCAGCACCCGATGCCCCCGCGCGGCCGCCGTCGCCGCAGCCTGCAACCCCGCCGGCCCGCCACCGACCACGAGCACCCGCCGCCCCTGCCGCACAGGCGCCGGGAGCGGAACGCCCTCACGGCCCGCGCGCGGGTTGACCACACACCCGAGCCGCATGTTGAGCCCGACCCGCCCCGCGCACTCCTGGTTGCACCCCGTGCAGCTGCGGATCCGGCGAGATGAGCGGGCACGGCCTGCGAAGTCCGGGTCGGCGATCTGCCCGCGGACCACGCCGACGAGGTCGCACTCCCCGGCCCGGATCGCGCGTTCGGCCTGTGCCGGGTCGGTGAACCGGCCGACGCCGATCACCGGCACCGACACCGCCGCGCGGATCGCGGACGGGACGGCCCGCGCGTAGCCCGCCGGCACGCCCATCGGAGGCTCGACCAGGTGCAACGTCGCCGTCGCGACCCCCACCGAGGTGTTGACGTAGTCGATCACCCCGTCGTGATCGAGCAACCGAGCGGTCTCCACCGCATCGGCGAGCGAGGTGCCGCCGGGAATGCCCTCGTCGCCGCACAGGCGGACCCCGAGCACCCGATCCGGGCCGATCACCTCGCGCACGGCGGCGGCGACCTCGCGGACGATCCGCACCCGGTTGGCCGGCTGACCGCCGTACCGATCGGTGCGCAGGTTCGTGAGTGGTGAGAGGAACTGCCGCAGGATCGACGCCTGCGAGCACTGCAGCTCCACACCGTCGTACCCGCCGGCGACGCAGTGTCCGGCGGTGAGTGCGTACCCGGCGACCAGCTCCTGGATCTCCGCTGCGGTGATGGCCTTCGGAACCTCGCGGAACATCGGATCCGGTACGGGCGACGGCGCCCACAGGGGGAGCCGGGAGTACATGCCGCAGGACTGGGCGCCGTTGTGGTTGAGCTGCGCCAGCACCGGCACGCCGTGTGCGTGAACCGCCTCGGTGATCCCGCGGTGAGCGTCGATCGCATCGGGATCGGCGCCGTCGATCAGCTTCTCGTAGGGCCGGTCGGCCGGGTGGACGGAGTGCTCCTCGGTGATGATCAACCCGGCTCCGCCTGCGGCCCGGGCCGCGTAGTAGGCGGCATGCCGGGCCGTCGGGCGTCCGTCGCGAGCGGCGTTGGTGAGGTGCGCGCAGAAGACGATCCGGTTGCGCAGGGTCAGTGGCCCCAGTCGCAGTGGTGAGAACAGCATCAGACCGTCACGAACTCGGCCGCCGCCCGCCGCGCCTCGAGCACGGCCTCGTACACGGTGCGAGGGGCGATGCAGTCGCCGACGCGGGGCAGACCGGGATGCGCGGACCACAGGCCGTCCTCCGGGAGCCGGTGCCCGCAGTCGATCACCACGGCGCAGTCGATCTCGCGGCGCTCCCCTGTCCAGACGTGCTCCAGCACCGCACGGCCACCACGCACGCCGCACAGCAGCGAGTACAGCTCACGCGCCACCCCGGCCCGCTGCAAGCGCGTGTTGGCGGGCACCAGATCACCGGTGCGGGAGAGCTGGACGCCCGCCACCGCATCCCGGGTGACGATCGCGACCCGGCGCCCCGCGGCGGCAACCTGCTCGGCAACGCCGACGCCCGTCCAGTCGCCGATCGGATCGTGCACGACGACGTCGCCCGCGGGCAGCCCGGCCAGCGCCGTCTCCGTGGATCCGGCCGCGAGCACGCCGGCCCCGAACTCTGCTGCGGACAGCACGGGCGCGTCGCTGACATAGGAACGTGGTCCGGACCGGGAACCGGTCGCGAGCAGGACGCCGGTCCCGGCGCGCTCAGCGGCGTCCAGCTCCGGGACGTCGGCCTCGACGCCGGTTTCCACGTCGACGCCCAAGCGGATCAGCTCCCGCTCCCACCAGGGCACGAGCACACCCATCCGCTCCCGCCCTCCGACGGCCGCGGCGAGCACCAGTGCCCCGCCGAGCCGGCAGGCGCGCTCCACCAGCCGCACGCGGTGCCCACGCAACGCCAGCATCCGAGCGGCCTCCATGCCGCCCGGCCCACCCCCCACGACGAGCACGGAGCGCCGCGCCCGGCCCGTACGAGTGCGCGAGTCGACCGGCGGGTCCTCCGTCTCGTGACCGGCCCGTGGCTCGGCTTCGTCGGAGACGATCGGGTTGCGCGGGTCGCGCACGACGGAGTGCTGATTGGACAGGGTGCACGGCCGGATGCGTTCCGGGGTCCCCGCACGGACGTGCGTGACCAGGTCGGGTTCGGCGATCTGGCTTCGTGTCATCTCGACGAGATCGGCGACGCCCTCGTCGAGCGCCGCCTGGGCGAACGCGGGGTCGACGACGCTGCCTTGCAACACCACCGGCACCGCCGCGCCGAGTGCCGAGCGGACGGTGCCGCAGAGCGCGCGGTTGAACCCCGGCGGGACGTGCAGATCGGGCCGCGTCGCGAAGACCGACATCCCCGAGCCGCGGACGACCACGAGATAGTCGATCGCCCCGGCCACCGCGAGCGCGGTCGCCACGCCCTGCTCCGGCGTGATCCCGGCCCATGGGGCCAGTTCGTCCACACACAGCCGCAGGCCGAGGATGCGGTCGTCGGTCCCGTCGCGGTCCAGCCCGGACCGCACGGCGGCGAGCACCTCACACAACAGCCGGGTGCGGTCCTTGCCGTAGCCGTCCGAGCGCCGGTTGGTGAGCCCGGAGAGGAACTGGCGCAGGATCGAGTGCTGCCCGGCGTTGATCTCGACGCCGTCGAGCCCGGCCTGCGCGGCCAGCACGGCTGCTGCGGAGAACCCGGAGACCAGCTCGTCGATCTCGGGCTGCTCCATCTCCATCGGCACCTCGCGGCTCGCCGCGTCGGCGACGCCCGAGGGCCCCCACAGCGCCTGCTGCCCGTACGCCGAGCTGCCCTGCGCACCTGCGTGCCCGAGCCCGGCGAGCACGAGGGTGCCGTGCGGGCGGCAGGCGTCCACCACCGCGGCCCATCCAGTGACGGCGTCGGCGGCGCGTGGCGCGCGCTCGTAGGGCCAGTCGGAGTCGTGCACGCTCGCCACCTCGGTGACGATCACACCGGTGCCGCCCGCGGCGCGCCGCGCGTAGTAGGCGACGTGCCGATCGGAGATCTCGCGGTCGCGGGCGAGGTTGGTCTCGTGCGGGCCGAACAGCACGCGGCTGGGCGCGGTCCGTCCCCTCAGGACGACCGGCTGGACGAGGCTCGCGCCGGACACCGAGGGGACGGCTCCTCAGGACCCCGCGACCGGGATCCGCAGGCGCGAGTCGGACGCGTCACCGGCCATCCCGGCGAGCGGGCTCGTCTCGCACGCCTTGTCAGGACGGCGCCCGATCGTGACCGGGACGGGGCGCCGCGAGTTCCGCGGGGCGGAGCGCGAGTGGTCCACGTCGGACCGCGGGACGGCAACGGCCTCGTCGCGCGCGGCGAGGGCCTGCTCGCCGAAGCCGCGCACGCACTCCGGGTCGGGGCCGTCGAGGGGCAGGCCGGTGAAGAACTTGGCCGCCATGCAGCCGCCCTGGCACGAGTCGTAGAAGCCGCAGCTACGGCACGCGCCACCGGTCTGTGGTTGCCGCAGCTCCGCGAACAGCTCCGACTCCCGCCACACGTGCTGGAACCCGCCGGGCGAGCGGACGTTGCCCGCGAGGAAGTTCTCGTGGATCGCGAACGGGCACGCGTAGACGTCCCCGACCGGGTCGATCAGGCAGACGACGCGGCCCGCGCCGCAGAGGTTGAGCCCGGGAAGCGCCTCGCCGTAGGCGGAGAGGTGGAAGAAGGAGTCGCCGGTGAGCACGTTGTCGCCGTGTGCCAGTAGCCACTGGTAGAGCTGGTGCTGCTGCTCGGCGGTCGGGTGCAGCTCGTCCCACACGTCGGCCCCGCGTCCCGACGGCCGCAGCCGCGTGATCCGCAGCTGGGCGCCGAACTTGTCGGCGATGGCCGCGAAGTCGTCGAGCTGGTCGACGTTCTCCCGCGTCATCACGACGCTGATCTTCGGTTGGCCGAAGCCGGCCTCGGCGAGGTTCTCCAGCGCGCGCATCGCGGTGGCGTACGAGCCGGGTCCGCGCACGTGGTCGTTGACGGCGGCCGTGGCGCCGTCGAGGGAGATCTGGACGTCGACGTAGTCGGTGGCCGCGAGCTGCCGCGCCCGCTTCGCGTCGAGCTTGATCCCGTTGGTCGAGAACTTGACGCCGACGTCGTGGCCGACCGCGTAGTCGAGCAGCTCCCAGAAGTCCGGTCGGACGGTCGGCTCGCCGCCGCCGATGTTGACGTAGAAGACCTGCATCCGCTGCAGCTCGTCGATCACGCCCTTGGCCTCGGCGGTGGTGAGCTCGCGCGGATCCCGGCGCCCGGATGAGGACAGGCAATGCACGCACGCCAGGTTGCAGGCGTACGTCAGCTCCCAGGTCAGGCAGATCGGCGAGTTCAGGCCGTACTGGAAGTGATCGACCAGCTTCACTGCCACTCCATCTCTAGGAACGCTCTTCGATGGTGCCGTTCGCCGCCAGTCCGGCCAGGGCCCGCAGGTACGCCGGGCGCTGTGCCTCCTCGACGGCCGCCGCGTCGATCGCGGCGTTGACGGAGTCGTGCTGCTCCAAGCCGGACACGACGGCGACGAGCTGCGGGGTCTTCAGGAACGACAGCTTGCGGGTGCCGAAGTGGTAGACGAGCGCCCCGAAGGGTTCGGGGCGCACCGCCACCTGCGGGCTGCAGCGATAGGGCAGGGCGGGATCGAACCCGGCGCGTGCCGTGTCGCTCGTGGACATCGGGCCGCTAGTAGACACCGCACATGCCGTCGATCGACACCTCTTCGACGAGGGTCTCCTCGACGACGGGCTCCTCGGTCACGGACTCGGACTGCTCGATGGGGGACATGGCGTCTCCTGCCGTCGACGGGATGATCCGGCCCGCACGTTAATTGGCACCCGGTGCCAATGACAAGGCTCGTGTTCGTCAACGCCGCGATCAGGACCGGGGCGCTCCTCGTCGCGACCGGCGAGGCATGCTGCCTTCGTGTCCGTTCCCCTCCTGCACCTGGCCACGCCCGCCGAGTGGCGCACCGCGCTCACCGCCGGCGTCATCGCGCCGCCCTCGCTCGACGAGGTGGGGTTCGTCCACCTGTCCACCCCCGACCAGGTTGCCCTGCCCGCCGGGCGGCTCTTCCCGGGCCGCACCGACCTGGTGCTCCTCGTGCTCGACCCGGACCGGATCGTCGTTCCCGTCCGCTTCGAACCGGGGCTTCCGACCGACCCTGCCTCGATGCGCTTCCCCCACGCCTACGGCCCGGTGCCCGCCGCGGCCGTGCTCGGCGTGCTGCCCTACCGTCCGCGTCCCGACGGCGGGTTCGACGCCCCTGTCCTCGGCACCGTCGATCCGGGTTGGCGCCACGCGGTGCTCGAGCCTTCGCTGCTGCGCCGGATCGCCACGACGGAGGTGCCGGTGACGGGCGGGGTGGCGGTCCGCACGGCCACCGTGCCGGGGTCTCCCGAGCACAACCAGCTCCTGGTGAGCGGCAGCGCCGACGCCGCGCAGGTCACCGCCGACGCCGAGCGCGTCCTCGACGGCGCAGCCGAACGCTGGGTCCTGCTCACGGGGGCACACCTGGCGGAAACCGCCGCGGAGCTCGCTACGCGTGGCTGGGAGGTGCAGGAGCTGGTGGGGATGGCGGCGCCCGCGGGTGGTGAGCCGGTCGCCCGCGTGGAGCAGGTCGACGCCGCCGAGCTGCGGCCCCTGGCTGATGCCGCCTGGCGGCGGGACCTGCCCGGGATGGATCCCGCCCGGATCGTCGAGGCCCTCGACGGCCGGCGTCTCGAAGAGGCCGTGCTCGACGTGCGCCACCTCGCCGTCCCCGCCGGTCGGCGGTTCGTCGCCTCGGCGGTCGTCAAGATCGACGGCGGGACCGCGCTGATCGACGCGATCTCGACCGAGCCCGACCACCGTGGCCAGGGGCACGGCGACGCGCTGCTGCGCACCGGGATGGCTCTCGCGGCGCAGGCGGGCTGCGACCTGGTCTTCCTGGACGTGGCGGCCGACGACTGGACCCGGAACTGGTACACGCGCCGCGGCTTCGTCGAGGTCACGCGCTCCTGGTCGGCCCGCCTCACCCCCTGACCGGATGGCGGATCATCCCGCGAGCAGGACGGCAGCGCGCTCCGCGATGGCGTAGACCGTGGCCTGGGTGTTGGCGGAGACGATCGACGGCATCACCGACGCGTCGGCCACGCGGAGCCCGTCGATGCCGTACACCGTGAGGTCCGGGTCGACGACGGCCCCGATCCGGCACGTCCCTACGCCGTGGAAATACGGGAGGAGGTTCATACGGAGGTAGTCGCGGGCGCCGTCGTCGTCGTGCACGCCGGGACCCGGCAGCGCCTCTTCGCCGCGCCAGGGATCCAGCGCGGTCGCCGTGCCGATCTCCCGTGCGATCCGCAGGCCGGTGACCATCACCTGCAGGTCCCGTTCGTCGGTGTAGTAGCCAGGGTCCACGAGGGGGGCCGCGGCCGGGTCGGCCGAGGCGAGTCGCACCGTTCCCCGGCTGCGAGGGTCCATCACCGAGAACGCGATCGAGTAGCCCACGTCGGCCCCGAGCATCGTCGGGTTGTGGTACGGGCAGGCGACGAACAGGATCTGCAGATCGAGGACGTCGGACGCGGCATCACTGCGCACCAGACCGCACGCCTCGCCGTGGTTGTGCCGACCAGGCGGCATCGACCGCCCGGCGCTGTAGACGACGCTCGACATCGGATGGTCGTGCAGGTTCGCCCCGACTCCTGGGAGATCCAGCACCACGTCGACCCCGACGTCGCGCAGGTGGGCCTGCGGTCCGATGCCCGACAGCAGAAGCAACTGGGCGGACCCGACGACACCCGCCGCCAGCACCACCTCCTCCGTGCAGACGGCGGTGACGACGTCGGCGCCGACGCTGTACTCCACTCCTGCGCAGCGTCCATCCTGGACGATCACGCGGGAGGCATGCGCGCCGGTCACGACGTCGAGGTTGGGCCGCCGGATCACCGGCGTGAGGTAGGCGTCCGCGGCGCTCTGCCGGACTCCGTCGACGATGTTGAGGTCAGCGAGGCCGAACCCCTCGTACCGGCCTGCGCTGACGTCGATCGCCGTCGGGTGACCGCGCTCGGCCGCCCCGTCCAGCAGCGCCCCGATCACCGGATGCGGCGGGCGTGCCGGAGCGACGGTCAGCGGACCGCCGACGCCCCGCAGTTCCGAGTCGCGGGCCTCGGCGTTCTCGGTGCGCATGAAGTACGGGAGCAGGTCGGCATACCCCCATCCCGTGGCTCCGGCGTCGACCCACGCGTCGTAGCTCGACGAGACTCCGCGCGCGAAGACCATGCCGTTGATGGCCGACGACCCACCCAGCCCGCGCCCGCGCGGCCACGGCATCGGGCCCCCGGTGGCGTCGAGCTCGACGGTGCTGGTGCACCAGTCCATCGACGACCCCAGCAAGGTCGGCCACGCGGGTGGAACGGCCGCGCGCTCCAGCGGGACGCGGTCGCCTGCCTCCAGCAGGAGGACACGGGAGTTCTCGTCCTGCGACAGCCGAGCGGCGAGCACGCAGCCCGCGCTGCCGCCGCCCACGACGATGAAATCGTGCACCGATGTTGCAGGAACCATTGCGCCGAGCCCTCCGGATGAAGCGATGTTCGATCGGCTCCTCCCGAGAAATCGGGCGCGCCGTACCTATTCAGCTTGCCGACCGGCTCCGGAAACGCAGCGGCGCTGTGCCACTGAGCGGAACGAGAAATCGTCACCAGCCGTCGCTCGCCAGCCGGCCGGCTTCGGCGTTGATCGTTTCGGCTACCCGGTCCATTGTTCTCGCCAGCCGATCGATCCCACTCCCGAGAGGAAGCGCGGCGCTCAGCAGGCCGGCGTTGCCGGAGGCGAGCTGGAACACCGTGGCGAGACATTCGTACCCCGGCACGACCGAGCCGTGCTCGACGGCCGTCCCTCCCACCGTCAGGGCCAGGGACGCGGCCGAGGCCGGGTGCGCAGCAGCCCGCATCTGCCACTCCGGGGGGATGGCGGGATCCACCAGCGAGCCGCTGACCTGGTCCAGGGTCACCGGCCCCGCGCCGTCACCGACGAGGAGGAATGTGGACGCACCGGTGGACATCGCGATCCTCCGCAGGCGCGGCCGGGTGAGGTGCCTCAACCCGGACAGCGATCGCGAGCCCGGACCGGGCCGCCCGAGGGACCGCCCCACGGTCCAGGCCCGGCCCACGCGTTCGACCGCGCCTTCCGCCGCCATCTGCACCAGCAGCCGCTGAACGGTGGACTTGGGCATGCCGGTGCGCCGGGCCAGCGTGCTCACGCCGATCGGCCCGGTTTCCTCCCGCAACTCACGCAAGAGCGCAAAAACGCTGCGTACCACGCTGCGACCGGGGACGTCGTCCATTTCGGTATCGAGCGCCACCTCGTCAAGCTACCGACCGTGCCGACCGGTCACGCGCAATGATCCTAACCATTCGAAGAAATGTCGGCCGGGTCGGATCGGACGAAGGGAACGCATCCCGGCGGCAACGGAGGGCGACCGGAGATCACCCGCCCTGCGCCCCATAGAGTGCCGCCGGGCGCGGCCCCGTCCCGCGCGGGACGAGGAGTGCCTTTCCGTGCTGGACATCGATGTCGCCACGACCGCACGGCCGCTCCGGACCGCCTGGACGGTCACGGTCACCGGGCTGCTGGTGATGCTGGTCGGCGCCGTGATCGCTGCCCGGTACACCCCCTTCTGGTTCGACCCGTCCGAGTGCGGCCTCCACGACCGCTGCGTCACGCCGGAGTCGACCGCGATGCTGCAGGCGATGTGGTGGGTGGTGGGCGTCGGCATCGTGGTCGTTCTGGCCGGCCTCGCCCTCACCTGGCGCGCATTGCCGCGGACTCCAGAGCCCACCACGGCCTATCCACTGCCGGTGTGGGGCCGGGCCGGGGCAGCCGCCATCGTGGGTGTGACGTTCGGCGGGGTGCTCGGGTTCTTCGTGCTGGTCTCCATGTTCTTCGCCGTCCAGGCCCTCCCGGTTGCGCTCTGCGTCTTCTGGCTGCTCCAGGGGCACGCGCTGGTCTGGGTCCAACTCCGGACCGCACCACCCCGCCGGTCGGTGCGGGCCGACTGGACGATCGGGCTCTCGGTGAGCGCCGTGGCCATCACGGTGGGGGCGTTGCCGGCGGTTCTCTACCGCGCGCTGGAGCCGTTCGCGATCGCGAACACCGGGGTCCTCGTCGCCGCCGTCCTGCTGGATCAGGCCCTGCCGCCGCGGGCCGGGCGCCTGGGCGAGTACGGCCCGGTGCAGCGAAGGGCCGCAACGGTGATCGCCGCGCTCGCCGTGGCGGTCGTGGGACACGTGGTGTACACGGCGGTGCCGTGGCCGAAACCGGACGCGACCCCGCTGCCCTCGCCGCAGCTGCAGCCGGCCACGCGCCCTCCCGAGAAACTGCCGACCACATCGAACGTCCCTACGCCGACGCCACCGGTCGAGGCCGATACCCCGTGCGCGCCCGGCGACCTCACGTGGAGCACCACCGGCTGGGACGCGACCATGGGCTCCCGAGCCGTCACGGTCGTCGCGACCCACCACGGGCGCCGTCCCTGCTACCTCGATGGGTTCGCCAGTATCACCATCACGCATGGCGGTCGGCCGCTCCAACTCGTGGTCGAGCCGGCATCCATCGCACAGCCGGGCCTGCCGGTCGCCGCCCAGCGGGTGGGCGTCGCCCCCGGTGGAACGGCCTCGTTCGCCGTGTTCTGGAAGGGATACGGCGCCGCGGCGGACCAGACGACCCCGCAGACGCTCGACGTCGTGCTGCCGGGAGCGGCGGATCCGAGCTCCGTACCACTCAGCGATGGGCCCGCCCCGTTCGACGTCATCGACGGGGCCACCGTCCACATCGACGCCTGGCGGGCCGGCGTGCACTGATCTCACCCGCTCCCGGCCCGCGCGGGCACGCGTCCGATCTGCTGCACGCGGTGCGCGATCAGCTCCAGCGGCCCGCGGTCGAACCGCCGCAGCCACAGCGATGCGCCCACCATCAGCACCGCGCACACGGTTGCCCACAAGCCGACCACCCACCACGACGGCGCGTCGGCGAAACGGGCTGCGAGGCCGAGGCCCCAGCCGTAGCAGATGAACGCACCCAGCACGTTCTGCGCCACGTAGCAGGACAGCGCCGTCCGCCCGACGGCGGCGAGTCCTCGCCGGGCCGGCCCTGGCGCGCGCCGCGACCTCAGCACGAGGGTGGTCACCAGGGCGAGGATGCCGAGCGCCACCACCGGCGGCAGCAGATAACGGTCGACCAGGAACCAGTCCGGGCTGCCGAACGCCGTGAGTGCGTTCAACGGGAGTGCCACGCCGAACCCGGCGACCATCAGGCGGCGGCGGATTCGCAAGCCCGCAGGGGTGTCGGTCAACGCACCCGCACGCAGCAGCAACGCTCCGGTCAGGAACAGCACCGTGGCCGTCGGGATGATCAGCGGGATCTCGATGCGGAACAGCAGGAAGAACTGCAGACGGGCGGCCACCTGCGCAGTCCAGCTCGCGGTGGCCGAGGGGTCGGCCACGGGCGGCGGGCCCGGTGTGTCCGTAACCGCGAGCAGCAGCGCGGTGATTCCGAGCAGCAGCACGGCGAGCACGGTGCCGACGACCGCGATCCACGCCCGGAGCACCCGGTCACTGCGCCCGATCAGGTACGCCACCAGCAGCGCGGCCACCGCGTAGCCCATGAGCACGTCGAACTCGAACACGAGGACGTAATGCAGCGCCCCCTCGACGAAGAGGATCAGCGCCCGCAGCGGGTACCGGCCCGGCCACGGAATGCCGCGGCGTAGCGCGGACCGGTACTGCAGCTCGATCCCGATGCCGAACAGCAGTGTCAGCAACGCGAGGAACTTCCCGTTGGACAGCAGCCGAAGGCCTGCCCCCACGGGGTCTTGCGGCAGCAGCCCACCTGTCAACCAGACGGTCGCGCCACCCGGAACGGCGAAAAGCCAAGCGTTGGAGGCGAACGTGCCCAGGATCGCGGTCCCGCGCAGGATGTCCAGCGCGGCGATGCGACCGCCGGCCGGAGCAGGCTCAGCCGCGGACATCGGTGGTCTCCGGGGCACGCGGCGGGGCGAGTGTGGTCCACAGTGGCCATCCGACGAACCAGATCAGCACGCCCACCGTGATTCGGCTACCCCAGCCCCACATCGGGTCGGCGGACCACTCGAGCGGCTGGGGCACACCGGTGCCGGCCACCGTCGCCGTCAGCAGCATCACGCCGAGCGCGATCCCCCAGGCCAGCGCGGCCTTGCTCCACTCCCGCCACTCGTACGCCACTTTCGCGGCGCCGTAGCGGGGTGGTCGCGGCGGCGTCGGTCCTCCGGCGAAGCGGTGCGCGAACCGGGCATCGGCCCACCGGATCATCGAATGGCCGAACGCAACGGTGGCCCCGAGGTAGACGGCGGCCAGCCCGTGCGTGAGGCCGGGTGGCGAGCCGCCGGCCACGTCGACGAGTGACGCCGACACCAGCACGACGTCGAGGACGGGCACGAGCAGCAGCAGCACGGTGCTGAGCCGGTGGGCCCGCAGCAGATAGCGCGCGGCGAGGCCGGCGGCGAGCAGCACCCAGAAACCCACTTCGCAGGCGCCGATGAGCAGCACCAACGGGTTGTCGGACAGAAAATCCCCCATGCCGGGAGATGGTTCCCGCCGGGGACGCTCCGGTCGTCGGCCCTCGGACCGATCTCCACGGCCGGGGGCGTACGACCTTCGATTGACGCGCACGGTGAACCCCGCATGCTGAGATGGGCGCGTGCGGCTGTCGGGGCGGGAGCGTGCGCAGGACGCGCTCAGAGCCGTGGCCTACTTCGTGGTCGGATCGCTCCTGCTGCTCGTCGTGCCCGAGGTCGCGGTGTCCGTGCAACCCGGACAGGCCGCGCAGCCACTGTGGACGGGGCTGGCTGTGCTCGCCGCAGCGTGCCTCGGCGAGTCGCAGCGGCGCGAGCGGCCGGTGCTCGGCCTGACAGTCGCCTGCGCCGCGGTGCTCAC
The DNA here is from genome assembly GCF_039534065.1 of Pseudonocardia yunnanensis. Lineage (NCBI taxonomy): Bacteria > Bacillati > Actinomycetota > Actinomycetes > Pseudonocardiales > Pseudonocardiaceae > Pseudonocardia > Pseudonocardia yunnanensis. The sequence continues at coordinate 165,041 of NZ_BAAAUS010000036.1, forward strand.
CGGGCTGCTGGCCTACGGGACCAGCCCGCTCGGGTCCGTACTGGTGGCAGGCGACATGATCTACTGCGCGGTCCTGTTCAGCACGAGGCGCACGAGCCAGATGGTGGCGGGCGCCGCGGCGACCGTGGCCGGCGGTCTCGGACTGGCCAGCCTGATCTCCGAAGGTGGCCGGGCGGCCCTGCTCACCGTGCTCAACCTCGGCCTGGTGCTGGCGGTGCCCGTGCTGTGGGGCCACGAGGTGCGCCACCACCGCGAGCAGGCCGTCGCCGAGCGCGAACGTGCCGAGCAGACCCGCCGCGTCGCCGAGCTGGACCGCGCTGCCGCCGTCACGGCGGAGCGCACCAGGATGGCCCGCGACCTGCACGACGTGATCGCGGGGCAGCTCTCGGCCATCGCGATCCAGTCCGAGGCGGCTCTCACGCTGCCCGATGCGGATCCGGCGACCCTGCGCCGGGTGCTCACGTCGGTGCGTCAGAACAGCGTCGCCTCGCTCGCCGAGATGCGCACCATGATCGGCCTGCTGCGGGCCGACGACCCGGCCGATGCGGACCCGCGCACCTCTCCTGCCGGCCTCGACCGGCTCGACGCCCTGCTCGACGCAGGACGGGCCAACGGGCTGCGCATCGACGTGGACGACCGACGCTCGGCACCCGAGCCGATTCCGGCCGCCGTCGACCAGACGGCCTACCGCATCGTGCAGGAGTCGTTGACGAACGCGGCCAAGCACGCACCGGGCAGCACCGTGCGGATGACCCTGCTGCACCACGACGGAGAACTGGTGATCGAGCTGCACAACGAACTCGTCGCCGACGCCCCACCGGCCGGCGGTACCGGTACCGGTCTGCTGGGACTCGGTGAACGCGCGAGCGCGGTGGGCGGCACGGTCGAGGCCGGCGCCCGCGGACGGACCTGGAGCGTGCGCGCGACGCTGCCCACGCCGATCCCGGACGGCGTGCCGAGGTGACGGTGCGCGTGGTGGTGGCGGACGACCAGGCGGCGATCCGCACCGGGCTGATGATGATCCTCGACTCCGCAGCGGACATCACCGTCGTCGGTGAAGCGGGCGACGGACTCGCGGCCGTCGCGATGGCCCGGCAGACCGCGCCCGACGTGGTGCTGATGGACATCAGGATGCCGGGCATCGACGGTATCGAGGCGACCCGCCGCATCCTTGGGACGCCGGACCGGACGTGTGAGGTTCTCGTTCTCACGACCTTCGACCTCGACGAGTACGTCGACAGCGCGCTCGCCGCCGGGGCGGCCGGGTTCCTGCTCAAGTCCGTCGACGCGCCGTCGCTGCTCGCCGCCGTGCGGGCCGTCGCCAGGGGCGACGGGGTGCTCGCGCCGGAGGTCACCCGCCGGGTCATCGCACGTCTCGCCCCACCGGCTCGCCGCCCGCAACCGCCGGCCGGCCTCGGCGACCTCACCCCACGGGAGACCGACGTGCTGACGTGCCTGGGGCGCGGCATGTCGAACGCCGAGATCGCCGCGGCGCTGGTGATCACGGAGGCGACCACGAAGACACATGTGTCGCGGGTGCTGACGAAGCTCGGCCTGCGCTCCCGCGTACAAGCCGCGATAGCAGCTCAGGATGCGGGCCTGGTGGGCTGAGGGCCTACTTCGTGGCCCCGGAGGGTGTGTGCGACTGCTCCGCGTCGGCTGCGGCAGGAGTGTCCGAAGCCGACGTCGATGCCACGGTGAGCAGTGCGACCGCTGCGGTGAGAACGCAGAGCACGAGCCTGGACACCAGTGGCCTGCGCTGCCACCAGCGGCTCGACTGCTGCCGGTGGCGCCCGTGCAACCGACCCGCCGGTGAACCGCGCGGCCGCAGGAACGGGTCGGCCGCCAGCACAGCAGCGACCTGGGCGGCCGTAGGCCGTCGGGCTGGGTCGTCCCTCGTCATGGCCTCGAGGAGCTCACCGAACCCGGGAGGCAGCCCGGAGGGCACCACAGGAGAGCGGTGCAGCCGTGCGGTCGCCGACTCCACGGCGTGGCCGGGGTACTCGCGGCGCCCGGTCAGAGCCTCCAGCAGCACGAGCCCCAGCGCGTAGACGTCCGCGGGTGGCCCGACATGCTCCCCGCGGACCTGTTCCGGCGCGAGGTATGCAGCGGTACCGACCACGCACCCGTTCGCGGTCGCCACGGTCGCGTCGACGGTGCGGGCGATGCCGAAGTCGGCGAGACGCGGCCGGAGGCCGTCGAGCAGGACGTTGGCCGGTTTCACGTCACGGTGGATGATCCCGCCGTCGTGGACGTGGGCGAGCGCCTCGGCGAGCTGCCTGCCGAGCATCTGTACCGCGCCCGGTGCCAGCGGGCCCCGGCTGATCCGCTGCGCCAGTGTCGGCCCCTCGACGAGGTCGGTGACGACGAACGGCCTGCCGTCCGCATAGCCACCGTCGTGCAGCCCGACCAGGCCGGGGTGGCGCAGCCGGGCCAGCAGCCTCATCTCCTGCCGCTGCTGGCGCCGGTCGTGCGCGGAGGCGCCTGCGTGGAAGTGCTTGACCGCCACCTCGGCGCCGCTCATCAGGTCGCAGGCGCGATGCACCACGGCCGAGGACCCGATACCGAGCACCCGGCCGAGGGCATAGCGACCAGCGATGAGCCGTCGACCGTCCGGGGAGGCTCCATTCCGATCCCCAGCCGGCGCGGACTCCTCGAGGCCCATTTCCCCCGGTTCCCCCATTTCGCCCACGTCATGCGCGAAACGGCGGATCGTCCCCTGGACGGGTCAGCGGGCAGCAGCCGTGGTGAGCGCTCGGCGGGTGAGGACCCTGGCCAGGTGGCGGCGGTACTCCGCGGTGGCAGCCAGGTCGCTCGACGGCTCGGTGCCCTCGGCGGCCAGTGCGGCGGCGTCCTCGATCGACGCCCCGTCCGCGAGAGCGGCCTCCGTGGCCGTCGCCCGCAGCGGGGTGGCGCCCATGTTGACCAGCCCGACACGGCCGTCCACCGTGGCGACCCCGACGATCGCCCAGTCGTTGGCACGCCGAACGAACTTCTCGTAGGCCCACCCGGCGCTCCCCGTGCGGGGCACCCGGATCTCGACGATCAGCTCGCCCGGCTCCTTCACCGTGGAGAACACCCCGGTGTAGAAGTCGGTGGCCGGCACCTCGCGCTCACCCTGGGGGCCGCGCAACACGATGGTGCCGCCGAGCGTGAGCACCGCCGCCGGCAGGTCGGACGCCGGGTCGGCGTGGGCCAGCGAACCGCCGAGCGTGCCGCGGTGGCGCACCTGCGGGTCGCCGACGGTGCGGGCCACCGCCGCCAGCAGCGGCACCTCGGCCGCCAGCACCTCGGAGGACTCCACTGCGCGGTGCCGGGTGCCGGCACCGATCGCGACCTCGTTGCCCCGCACCTCGATGTAGCGCAGCTCGGGCAGCCGCCCGATGTCGATGACGACCTCGGGGGCGGCGAGCCGGAGCTTCATCACGGGCAGCAGCGAGTGGCCACCGGCCAGCACCGTGGCGTCCTCCCCGTGCTCCGCGAGCAGCGCCAGCGCGCCGTCGAGGGAGTCGGGGCGGGCGTAGTTGAAGGCGACGGGGATCATGCACCGCTCCCGGTGGAGAAGCCCGGTGCGGACTCGACGCCGCCGGCCGGGGACTGGTCGGCGTCCGCAGCGACGGAGGTGGTCTGCGCGGCGTCGGGGTTCTGCCCGCTCGCAGCGAGCACCGCGCGCACGATGTTGTGGTAGCCCGTGCACCGGCAGAGGTTGCCCTCGAGACCCTCGCGCACCTCACGCTCGGTGGGCTTCGGGTTCTCCTCCAGCAGGCTAACCGTCGCCATCACCATGCCGGGCGTGCAGAAACCGCACTGCAGGCCGTGCTCGGCGCGGAACGCCGCGGGCACCGGGTGCAGCTCGGTGGAGTTCGCCGAGAGCCCCTCCATCGTGGTGACCGACTGCCCGTCGGCCTGCACCGCGAGCACGGTGCACGACTTGACCGACTCGCCGTCCACGAGCACGGTGCACGCGCCGCAGGAGGTGGTGTCGCACCCGATGTTGGTGGCTTTGAGCCCGACCACGTCACGCAGGTAGTGCGCGAGCAGCAGCCGCGGCTCGACGTCGGCCGTGGTCTCCGAGCCGTTGACGGTGATTCCGACCTTGACGGTCTGGTTCATCGATGTGGTCACTGCGCTCCCCCGGAGCGGTCGTTGCGCGTGCCGCCTTCGCTGCGCGCGGCATTGATCGCCTCCCAGACCCGTAGCGGGCTGGTCGGCATGTCGATGTGGCGGACGCCCAGGTGCGACACGGCGTCGACCACCGCGCTCTGCACCGCGGGAGTGGCGCCGATGGTGCCGGCCTCGCCGATGCCCTTCACCCCGAGCGGGTTGAGGGTGGTCGGCGTCTCCATGTTCAGCAGCGTGAAGCTGGGCAGCTCGGCCGCGGACGGGAACGCGTAGTCGGCGAAGGTTGCCGTCAGCGGGTTGCCGTCCTCGTCGTAGACGACCTCTTCCAGCAACGCCTGGGAGATGCCCTGGGCGATGCCGCCGTGGCGCTGGCCCTCGGCGAGCAGGGGGTTCACGACCGGCCCGGCGTCGTCGAGCGTCACGACCCGGTCGACCACGGCCTTGCCGGACTCGACGTCCACCTCCACGACGGCGACGTGCGCGCCGAACGGGAACGTGGGCGCCCCGCTGTCGAACACGCTGTCCACCCTCAGCTGCTCCCGCTCCGCGAGCCGCGCGAGCGAGACGCTGGTGTCCGTGCCCCGGACCGACACAGCGCCGTCGGCGACCTCCAGGTCGTCGACGTTCGCCTCGAGCACGTCGGCGGCCCGCTGCTTCGCCAGCTCCACGAGCTCGCCCGCCGCCTGGTGGACGGCGACTCCGCCGGTCTGCAGGCTCCGGGAACCCATGGTGCCCGCGCCGCGCGGGATGAGGTCGGTGTCGCCGTGCTTGACCGTGATCTTCTCGATCGGGATGCCCAGGCGGTCACTCGTGAGCATCGCCCACGCGGTGGCGTGGCCCTGACCGTGGGGCGACGTGCCCGTCAGGACCGTGACCGTGCCGTCCGCGTGCACCTCGACGGAGGCGTCCTCGGCGAACGCGCCACCACCGGTGATCTCGACGTAGGCCGAGACCCCGATGCCGAGCTGGACGACGTCGCCACGCTCGCGGCGCCGCGCCTGTTCGGCTCGCAGCTCGGCATAGTTCGCCCCATCCAGCACGCGGTCGATCGCCTTCGCGTACTCGCCGCTGTCGTAGATCGCACCGCCCTTGGTCTCGAACGGGAACTTGTCCGGCGCCACGACGTTGCGCTTGCGGACCTCGGCGGGGTCCATGCCGATCTCGGCGGCGAACAGGTCCATGGCCCGCTCGATCGCGGCCGTGGCCTCGGGACGACCGGCGCCCCGGTAGGCACCCGTGGACGTCGTGGTGGTCACGACCGTGCGCGCCCGGGACTCGACCTTGGGGATGTCGTAGACGCCCGGTGCCATCTGGCGAGTGAAGAACGGGAGGAAGACGCCCAGGCGGGGGTAGCCACCTGCGTCGGCCAGCACGTCGAGGCGGTAGGCGAGCACATCGCCGTCGCGGTTGCCACCGATCGTGATGGTCTGCAGTTGCGCCCGGCCCTGCAGCATCCCGGTGAGGTTCTCCGAGCGCGTCTCGTTCCAGCGCACGGGGCGCTGCAGACGCTGCGCGAACCACGCCACCAGCGCGAACTCGGGGTCGGCCCCGATCTTCGCGCCGAAGCCGCCACCCACGTCCGGAGCGATCAGGTGGATCAGCGCTGCGTCGACACCCAGCCAGCCGGCGATCTCGTCGCGGGCGGACTGCGGGTTCTGCGTGGACGCCCAGAGCGTGACGCGCCCGTCGTCGCCCCACACGGCCGCGGCGGCGCGCGTCTCCAGGGGCGCGGCGGCGAGCCGCTGGTTGACGATGTCGCGCGTGACGACGACCTCGCAGCCGTCGAAGAAGTGCTCGTCGAACTCCTTGTCGTGCCCGAAGCCGCCGGCGAGGTTGGTGCCCACCTCCTCGAAGAGGAGGACCTCGTCCTTCAGCGCCTCGCGAGGGTCGACCACCGCGGGAAGCGGGTCGTAGTCGACCTCCACCAGGTCGGCGGCATCCTGCCCCTGGTAGGGGTGCTCGGTGAGCACGGCGGCCACCGGCTCGCCGACGAAGCGCACCTTGTCGGTGGCCAGCCAGGGCCGGACCATGCCGGGGTTCGCGCCGGCGAACAGCAGCGCCGGAGCGAGGTCGATGTCGGCGCCGGTGAACACCCCGACGACACCGGGCGCCTCACGGGCGGCCTCGACATCGACGGCGGTGATCCGACCGTGCGCAAGTGGAGACCGCACGAACGTGAGGTGCAGCGCACCGTTCAGCCGTTCGTCGGTCAGGTCATCCGTATATGTGGCGCCCCGGGAAAGGAACACCGGATCCTCGGTGCGGACCACACGCGTGCCCATGATGCTCATCGCTTGCGAGCCTAGCTCGCAGAACACGTCCCCGTCTGACCGCGTAACAAGTTCTCCGGCACATGCATGGAGTGCTCACACCATCGGTGACCAGGGATTTGCACGGGGGCCGCGTTCACGTCGCGGCGCGCGGCGTGAACGTGGCTCCCGGCACTAAGGGGAGGTTCTCAGTCCTCCGACAGCGGCAGGTACACGCGGCCCCCGGCGCCGGTGAACTCGTCAGCCTTCTCCGACATCCCGGCCTCGATCGCCTCCACGCTCGTCAGCCCGTGCTCCTCGGCGTACGCCCGGACGTCCTGTGTGATGCGCATCGAGCAGAACTTCGGCCCACACATGGAGCAGAAGTGCGCGGTCTTGGCCGGCTCGGCGGGCAGCGTCTCGTCGTGGAAGGCGAGCGCCGTGTCCGGGTCGAGCGACAGGTGGAACTGGTCGAGCCAGCGGAACTCGAACCGTGCAGCCGACAGGGCGTCGTCGCGTGCCTGCGCCCGCGGGTGCTCCTTGGCCAGGTCGGCGGCGTGCGCCGCGATCTTGTACGTGATCACGCCGGTCTTGACGTCGTCGCGGTCCGGGAGCCCGAGGTGCTCCTTGGGCGTGACGTAGCAGAGCATCGCGGTGCCGCGCGCGGCGATCGTGGCGGCGCCGATCGCGCTGGTGATGTGGTCGTAGCCGGGCGCGATGTCCGTGGCGAGCGGGCCGAGGGTGTAGAACGGCGCTTCGTTGCACCACAACTCCTCCAGCTGCACGTTCTCCGCGATCTTGTGCAGCGGGACGTGGCCCGGCCCCTCGATCATCACCTGCACGTCGCGGGCGCGTGCGATCGCCGTGAGCTCGCCGAGGGTGCGCAGCTCGGCGAGCTGAGCCTCGTCGTTGGCGTCGGCGATCGAACCGGGCCGCAGCCCGTCGCCCAGGGAGAACGTGACGTCGTAGGCACGGAGGATGTCGCAGAGCTCCTCGAAGTGCGTGTAGAGGAACGACTCGCGATGGTGTGCGAGGCACCACGCGGCCATGATCGACCCGCCCCTGGAGACGATGCCCGTGACGCGCTTCGCGGTGAGCGGCACGAAGCGCAGCAGCACGCCCGCGTGCACCGTCATGTAGTCGACGCCCTGCTCGCACTGCTCGATCACCGTGTCGCGGTAGACCTCCCACGACAGCTTCGCCGGGTCGCCGTCCACCTTCTCCAGTGCCTGGTAGATCGGCACCGTGCCGATCGGCACCGGCGAGTTCCGCAGGATCCACTCACGCGTCTCGTGGATGTTCTTGCCGGTCGACAGGTCCATCACGGTGTCGGCACCCCAGCGGGTGGCCCACACCATCTTCTCCACCTCCTCCTCGATCGAGGAGGTCACGGCCGAGTTGCCGAGGTTCGCGTTGATCTTCACGAGGAACGCCTTGCCGATGATCATCGGCTCGGCCTCCGGGTGACACCGGTTCGCCGGGATCACGGCGCGGCCGCGCGCGACCTCGGACCGCACCAGCTCGACGTTCACGCCCTCCCGGACCGCGATGAACCGCATCTCCGGCGTGATCACCCCGGCCCGTGCCCACGCCAGCTGCGTGGCGGCACCGTCCACCGGTTCTCGGCCCGCGATCCACGGCGCGCGCAGAGCCGGGAGCCCCGCGCGGACGTCGATCTCCGCGTTCTCGTCGGTGTAGGGCCCCGACGTGTCGTAGACATCGTGGTATTCGCCGGTGCTGAGCTCGATCCGGCGGACCGGGACCCGCAGTTCGTCGGGTCCGTCCAGGTACACCTTGTGCGAGCCCCGGATGGGGCCGGTGGTGACCTTCGGTGCGACGGTGCGGTCCTCGAGTGCCGTCATGGCATCGTCCTTCCTACGCCGGCATTACCCGGACAGGTTCTGCGGTCGGCGACGTCGATCAGCCGCCCTCTCAGCCCGTTTCACCACGAGCTCCCGCGTGTCATCTCCAGTTGTGCTCACCGGCCGAACAGCCGGGAGATCAGGGGGTGGGCTCCTCCCACCAGTGACGGATGGCCCAGAGCGGCGACACCGGGCCGTGGCCCGCGCCGAGCGGGTAGGAGTTGCGGACGGCCTCCACGATGTAGCGCTTGGCGAGCGCGACGGCGTCGGGTACCGCCAATCCGCGGGCGAGCCCGGACGTGATGGCGGCCGCCATGCTGTCGCCGCCGCCGTGGGTGTTGCCGGTGTCGAAGCGGGGGCCGGGCAGTTCGGTGAAGGTGTGGCCGTCGTAGAGGAGGTCGACGCAGCCGTCGGTGTCCTCGCTCAGGTGCCCGCCCTTGACCAGCACGTACTGCGGGCCGAGACCGTGCAGCACCTTCGCCGCCTCGTACTGGGCGGTGCGGTCGTGCACGTCGATGTCGATCAGGAGCCGCACCTCGTCGAGGTTCGGGGTGATGACGGTGGCGCGGGGGAACAGCAACCTGCGGTATGCCTCGAGTGCCTCGTCGGCCAGCAGTTGGTCGCCGTGCATCGACGCCGCGACGGGGTCGATCACGAACGGGATGGGGCCGCTTCCACCGATCCCGACCCGGTCGCACGCCCCGACGATCGCCTCGATGATCGGACGGCTGGCGAGCATGCCGGTCTTCGCGGCGTCCAGCCCGATGTCGGTGGCCACCGTCTCGATCTGGGCGGCCACCACCTCCGGCGGAATGGCGTGCACACCCGTGACGCCCACGGAGTTCTGCACCGTGACGGCTGTGACCGCCACGCACCCGTGCACCCCGCACGCCGCGAACGCGCGGAGGTCGGCCGGGATGCCGGCGCCACCACCCGAGTCGGTGCCCGCGATCGTGATCACCCTCGGCGGCGTGACGCCCACCGTCGGCTCCCCCATGTGTCGCCCTCCCTACGCCGGAATTACCCGGACAGGTTCCTGCGGTCGGCGGCGCCAGCCACCCTCTCAGCCCGCTCGCTGCGAGCTCCCGTGTTACCCCGACCGTAACCTGGAAAGCCTCTGGTGCGCCAGAGATCACGGAATGGCCGGGGGGCCGACGCGGTTTGGAGCTGACATGCCTCTGCAGGGTGAGTTCGAGATCAGCCCGGTCGACTGGGTCCGGGACATGACCAACAAGATCATCGAGAACGGCACGACCGACGGACAGACGATCCAGGATCGGGCCGTCGTCCTGGTGACCGTCCGTGGTGCGAAGACCGGCAAGCTGCGCAAGGTGCCGCTGATGCGCGTGGAGAACGACGGGCAGTACGCGATCGTCGCGTCGCTCGGCGGGGCCCCGAAGAACCCCGTCTGGTACTACAACGTGAAGGGCGACCCGCACGTCGACCTGCAGGACGGCACCGTAACCAAGGACTACACGGCACGTGAGGTCTTCGGCGACGAGAAGGCCGAGTGGTGGGAGCGCTCCGTGGCCGCCTACCCGCCCTACGCGGACTATCAGAAGAAGACCGACCGACAGATCCCCGTCTTCGTGCTGGACCCGATCACGGACTGAACCGCGGCGCCCCCGGTGTCACGGGCATTGGCGCCGGGGGCAGCGCCCGGAGGATCCTCGACGACCATGAGTGCCGTCTTCGATCGGATCGGCGAGGCCTACGAGCAGGCTTTCAGCGACCGGGAGGCGCAGCTCGGGCTCGGGCGCGCCCTCATCTCCGGGCTGCCGTCCCGCGCCCGGGTGCTCGACCACGGCTGCGGCGCCGGTCTCCCCACCGCCCGGCAACTGGCGGATGCGGGGCTCGAGGTTCTCGGCGTCGACGAGTCGGAGCGGATGCTGCGGCTGGCCCGGGAACGGGTGCCCGCAGCCCGGTTCGAGCAGCGCGACCTGCGCGACCTCGACCCCGCCCTCGGCACGTTCGACGCCGTCACCTCGTTCTTCGCGCTGCTGATGCTGGCGCGTGCCGACATCCCCGTGGTGCTCACAGGCCTCGCCGCCCGCATGCGCGAGGGCGGCCTGCTGGCTCTCGGGATGGTCGCAGGCGACCTCGACGCCGTCGAGATCGAGTTCCTCGGCGTGCCCATGGCGGTCACCGCCTACCCCACCGCCGAACTGTCGGCGGTCGTCGCGGCTGCCGGCTTCGACGTGCTGCAGTGCGACGAGGTGCAGGTTCCGGGGGCAGGAAACACCGAGACCCAGCAGTTCCTGCTGGCACGCCGACAGTGACCGGCCTGTCAGACTCCTCGCCGTGACGATCCGGCCGGTGGCCCCGCCCCACCTGCTGACCGTGGCCGAGTACCTCGAGATCGTCGAGATCGAGCCGGGCTACAGCGAGCTGGTGGAAGGCCGACTGCTGTTGACCCGACCCCGGCGCCGGACCACAACCGCGCGGAGCTGGAGATGGCGGTGCAGCTCCACGGCCGGTTGCCGCCCGGACTCGAGGTCATCCCGGATATGGACGTCGATCTCGAACTCGCTCCTGCCGAGGCCCCCGGCACCGTCCGCCGGCCCGATCTGATCGTCGTGCCACTGGAGGCCCGCAAGCGGGTGCGTACCGAGGGCGGGATCATCCGTGCGTCCGAGGTGCTCGTCGTGATGGAGGTGCTGTCCCCCGGATCGTGGCGCACCGATCATGTCCACAAACGCGGCGAGTACGCGGACGCGGGGATCCCGCACTACTGGATCATCGACACCACCGAGCCGGTCTCCCTCCTCGCCTGTCACCTCGCGGGCGAGTTCGGATACGCCGACGACGGCTCGGTGACCGGCACGTTCTCGGCCACCGAGCCGTTCCCCGTCGAGATCGACCTCGGCGCGCTGCTCTAACTCTCACGCCTCCTGCAGGGCGCGGATCGGCGGCACCCGGCCCGCGCGGACTGCCGGCACGGTCGCCGCCAGCGCCGCCACCACCACAACCCCCACGACGAGCGCCGCCAGCGACGGGAACGGCAACGCCGGCGGCCCCTCGGCGAGGCCGAGCACCTTCGCGCCGAGTGCCCCGTAGACCGAGCCGATCACCGCCCCGATCACGGCGGCGCCCGCCCCACTCAGCGCGGCCTCCCAGGCCACCATCGACCGGACCCCGCGCCCCGACAGCCCGACCGCGCGCAGCAACCCCGTCTCCCGCGTCCGTTCGGTCACCGACAACATCAGCGTGACGCCCACTCCCACCACGGCGACGAGCGCGGTCATCCCGACGAGCCCGAACCCGATCAGCTGCGCCGTGCCGAGCACGGAGTCCAGCTCAGCCCGTGCGTCGCCCGCGTACTGCACCAGTAGCCCCTGCGTACCGCCGGCACCCTGCTCGACGGCCGTGCGGGCCACGTCCTCGGACACGCCGGGTGCCGGGTTCACGAACACCGTGGGTCCGTCGGCACGGACGGCGAGCCGGGGATCGGCAGTCAGCCGGGCGGCCAGCGACGCGGCGCTCCCGGCATCCGCTGCGCTGACCACGACGTCGGCCGGGAACTGTTCCGCGATGTTCCGCTCGGCCCCCGACCGCGTGCTCTGGATGCCGACCAGCAGGGCCGATGTCAGGCCGACGCCGAGTGCCAGCACGGAGATCGTCGCGGCGGTGCGCCGCGGCACCTGAGCGGCGTTGGCGACCGCGAGCCGGGCCGCGGCACCGCCGAGCGCGGCGATCGGCCGTCCGGCAACGGCCACCAGGCCCCGCACCAGCACGGGACCCACGACGGCGAGCGCGGCGAACGCGACCATCCCGGAGAACGCAACGACGACCAGGGCGAGCGAGCCGTCGCCCGGCATGGCGAGTGCGACCCCCGCGAGCCCACCGGCAACTGCCGCAAGTACCACGGCCACCGCGATCCGGCGTCCGGCACGGGGCACACCGGCGTCCCCGGCGTCGGCCACGCCGAGCGCGGCCACGGGCGGGATCCGCGCCGCCGCCAGCGCGGGTGCCAGCCCGGCCAGCACCGTCGCCAGCACGGCCACCAGGAGCACACCGGCGAGCCCCGGCCACCACACCACCAGGTCCGGAACACCCTCCGCGCCGGACGCCCGCATCGCCGCGAGCAGCCCGTAGCCCGCGACGAGTGCGACGCCCAGACCCAGCACACCGGCCACCAGGCCCGTGACGACCGCCTCCACGAGTACCGCCCGCACCACCTGTCCGCGCCTGGCTCCCACGCACCGCAGCAGGGCCATCTGCGTGCGCCGCTGGGTGAGCACGATCCGGAAGGTCGACGCGACGACCACGGCTCCCGCGACGACGGCCAGACCCGCGAACACCCCGACCCCCACGAGCACGGCCGTCACCGATGCCGACGAGTCCTCGACCTCGGCCGCGCGCTGCTCCGCGCCGGTTCGCACCGCGTCGGGCACGCCGAGCACTGCCGCGATGCGGCCCGACAACGCCGCGGCATCCGCCCCTGGGGCTGCCGCCACGTCCACCTGGTCGAGCGAGCCGCCGAGCCCCGCCACCGTGTCCGGAGTGGCGACGAGGGTGTTGAGCCCGCTGTCCGACAGCGGCACCACGCCGGTCACCGTGACGGTTCGTGGCGCCGCGTCGCCCGCGTCCACTGTGACCGTGCGCCCCGGCGCGAGGCCGGTGCGTGCGGCCGTGGTCTCCCCCACCGCGACCTCGTCCGGACCCGCGGGAAGCCTGCCCTGCAGGAGAGGTCCGGTCAGCCGGGTGAGGGGGCCGTTCATCGGATCCGACGCGAGGTGCCAGGTCGTGGCCGAACCGGCGCCGCTCACCGTCGGGTAAGCCGCCCAGACGCCGACGGCGTCCGTGACACCGTCCACCGCGGCCACCCGAGCCACGAGGTCGGCGCCGCGGGCGTCCTCGGGCATGCGCTGCGGCAGCACGACGACCGCGGTGGTTTCGGGCGTGGTCACGACGGTCGCCGCGAGATAGGCGCGCAGCGTCTCACCGAGCAGGAACGTGCCGGCGGCGAAGACCGTGGCGACCGTGATCGCGAGCCCGGTGAGCAGCAGCCGTCCCGGCCTGCGACGGGTCTCGGCGAGCAGCGTCGCCGCGACGGCGGCCATCAGACTCCCGCCCGGGGGCCGGAGAGCGCCGACAGTGCGGACAGGACGGACTCCGGGCGAGGGTCGGGAAGCCAGCCCGCGACGGTGCCGTCCCGCAGCAGGACCACCTCGTCGGCGAACGAGGCCGCCACGGGGTCGTGCGTCACCATCACGACGGTCTGGCCGAGATCGCGTACCGAGGTGCGCAGCAGGTGCAGCAGCTCGTGGCCACTGGCGGTGTCCAGGTTGCCGGTCGGCTCGTCGGCGAAGACGACCTCGGGCCGGCCCAGCAGTGCTCTCGCCACCGCCACCCGTTGCTGCTGCCCACCGGAGAGCTGGGTGGGACGGTGCGTCAGGCGGTCGGCAATACCGAGCAGGCCGACGAGGTGGTCGCGCCACGCCCGGTCGGGACGACGGCCCGCCAGCCGTGCGGGCAGGTCGATGTTCTGTTCGGCGGTCAGCTGAGGCAGCAGGTTGAAGGCCTGGAACACGAACCCGATCCGGTCCCGCCGCAGGGCCGTCAGCTGAGCGTCGCTGCAGGCACCGAGATCGGTGTCCCCGAGCAGGACGTGGCCGGACGTGGCGGTGTCCAGCCCTGCGAGCAGGTGCATCAGCGTAGACTTGCCGGACCCGGACGGCCCCATGATCGCGGTGAAGCGCGCGGCGGGCACGGTCAGGTCCACGCCGTCCAGCGCACGGACGGCGGCGTCGCCGCGGCCGTGCACCTTCATGAGGCCGATCGCACGAGCTGCGGGACGCAGGTGGCGGGCCGCGACCGGGGTGGGACGACCCGCCGCGGGCATCGACGGATGGGTCACCGCCGTCCCCCCGGGGTGCCGAGGCTCTCCAGCAGCGGCAGCGCCGCCATCAACGCGAGGACGAGGAGGCCTGCCGTCCACGCCGCGGTGCCCAGCACCGCTCCGATCAGGTCCGTCATGGTCGTAACGATCTCTGCGGACGGGGGCTGCGCACCTCGTCCGGAGGACGGAACCGGACGGAGCGGCCTCGTACTTCCGGCCGAGGGGATGGGCGCGCGGGCGCAATAGGCTCGCCTCATGATCCGCCTGCTCCGCTGGTTCCGGCGGAACGCCGGGCTCATCGCCGAGGTCACCGCCTACGCGCTGTGGCTCCTGCCCGATTCGGTCCTCGCCTACAACACCGGCAACGTCGTGACGATCATCGCGAGCCTGCTCATACCCGGGATCGTCCTGCTGCGTAGGCGTCCGGGTTCGGATCTGGTCACCGTCGCGGTGCTCGCCGTGGGTGCCTCGCTCGCGATCTCGGCCCTTGCCGTGACCCCGGTGGTGACCCTGCTGGGATCCGGGCTCGGCCCCCAGTTCTACTTCTCCTTCACGGAGCTGCTCGCGCTCGCCGTCCTCGTCGTCGCCGTGCTGCGCCAGTGCGAGCTACGCCGGGCACTCCTGCTCACCGCGGCCGCCGCGGTGGCGATCGTCGCGTCGCCGCTCACCCGCTTCGACGGCAGCGATGCTCGCGCGCTCAGCCTGCCCTGCGCGCTCGGATGGGGCGGGGCCGTCGCCATCGGGCTGGTGCTGCGCGAGATCGAGACGCGCCGGCGCGCCGCACTCGCGGACGTCCGGTCGGCGGAACGGATGGAGCTCGCCCGGGAGCTGCACGACGTGGTGGCCCACCACGTCACGGGCATCGTCGTCGCAGCGCAGGCCGCCTCGGTCGTGGCCCGCCGCTCGCCCGACGACGTCGACCGGGCGCTCGCCGCGATCGAGATGGCAGGCACGGACGCGCTGGCCGCGATGCGCCGGATGGTCGGAGTGCTACGCGGTCAGGACGCCGAGGCGACACGCACACCGGGTGCCGAGCTGCGCGAGGTCCGCACCCTCGTCGACCGGTTCGACCCGGAGTCCCGGCTCGTCCGGCTCACCACCGCGCCCGGGCTGGAGCAAGCCGTGCTCCCGGCCGGGGTCGCCGCGACCGGGTACCGGGTGGTGCAGGAGGCTTTGACCAACGTCCGCAGACACGCTCCGGACGCGACCGAGGTGGAGGTGGACGTCCGGATGCGTGAGGAGGCTCTGCTGGTGTCGGTGCGCAACGACGGTGTGCCCGCGGTCGGGGTGGTGCCCCGCGCCGGCTCCAGCGGCTTCGGGTTGGCCGGCATGGCCGAGCGGGTCGGAGCGCTCGACGGGACGCTGACCGCGGGACCGACGGCGCCCGGCGTCTGGACGGTCTCGGCCCGGCTGCCGCTGCGGGGCGCCCGGTGATCCGAGTCGTGCTCGCCGACGACCAGGAGATGGTGCGCACCGGCTTCCGGCTGATCCTGTCCGCCGAGGACGGCGTCGAGGTGGTCGGCGAGGCGGGCACCGGCGTCGACGCCGTCGCACGCACCCGCGCGTTGCGGCCGGACGTGGTGCTGATGGACATCCGCATGCCGGAGCTGGACGGGCTCGAGGCCACCCGCGCGCTGATGAGCGACCCCACGCCGCCGCGGATCGTCGTCGTCACGACGTTCGACCTCGACGAGTACGTGTACGGCGCACTGCGGGCGGGCGCCTGTGGGTTCCTGCTCAAGGACGCCGGGCCGCGGCTGCTCGTGGAGGCGGTGCGGGCCGCCGCGGCGGGCGACGCGCTCGTGTCCCCGTCGGTCACCGTGCGGCTGCTCAAGCACCTCGCGGCTCGGCCGGCTGCGGGATCGGCGTTGCGCGATCCGCTGTCCCCCCGCGAACTCGACGTCGTACGGGCCGTCGCCCGCGGCCGCACGAACGCCGAGATCGCGGCGGAGCTGTTCGTCTCGCTCTCCACGGTGAAGACGCACCTGACGAACGTGCAGAGCAAGCTGTCCGCCCGCAATCGCGTGGAGATCGCCGCGTGGGCGTGGGAGCACGGCTACGTGGGCTGATCCGCCGGAGCGTCTCAGCGCAGTTCGGTGGGGACCGCGACGACGTCGACCATGGCTCCGTTGCGCAGCACGGTGACCGGGAGCGGCACCCCGATCGCGTCGCCGAAGAGCTGGCGCTGGATGCCCTGCGCGTCCTGGACCGGGCGACGGCCGACGTCGAGCACCAGGTCACCGGCGCGCAGCCCGGCGTGCGCTGCCGGGCTGCCACCGATCACCTCGACGAGCCGTAGACCGCTGCGGCGGCTGTACCGCTCGGCCACCGAGGCCGGCACGGGGGCGGGCGCGCCGACGACCCCGAGGTAGGCGCGCCGCACACGCCCGTCCGCGAGAAGGGTGGCGACGATCTGCCGGGTGGTCGCGTTGACCGGCACCGCCAGCCCGAGGCCGACGCCTGCGACCGCCGTGTTGATCCCGACGACGCGCGCGTGGCTGTCGGCGAGCGCTCCACCGGAGTTGCCGGGGTTGAGCGCAGCATCGGTCTGGATGACGTCCTCCACCACCCGGCCCGCGCTTCCGCTGCGGGTGGGCAGAGCCCGCCCGAGCGCGCTCACGACGCCCGCCGTGACCGAACCGGCGAGACCGAGCGGGTTGCCGACGGCCACCACGAGCTGGCCGACGACGAGCTGGTCGGCATCGCCGAGCTGCACCGGCGGCGGCAGGTCACCCGGATCGACGGCGCGCAGCACCGCGAGGTCGGAGAGTGGGTCGGTGCCCACGACCGTCACGTCGGTCTGGGTTCCGTCGACGAAATCGGCCCGGCCCCGGCGCGCGTCGCCGACCACGTGAGCGTTGGTCACCAGCACACCGTCGGCGTCGACGAGCACCGCCGAGCCGCTGCCCCGCCCGGTGCGGATGGCCGCGACGCGCCCGGTGAGCTCGGCCGCCACCGCGCTGACCGTGCGGGAGTAGGAGTCCAGCTCGTCCACGGCGACCTCCTTCTGCTTACAGTTTTGCAGAAGAAGAAACGTAAGTCCGCGCTCTCGTGTTCCTACACGTCCTCGGCCTGCTGGGTGGCGGGATCCCACTCCAGCCCGGGCACGCCCCAGCCCGTGTGCTTGAGCATCTTGCGGGCGGCGCGCTGGTTGCGGCCCACGAGCCGGTCCAGGTAGATCACGCCGTCGAGGTGGTCGGTCTCGTGCTGCAGGCAGCGGGCGAGGAAGCCGCGTCCCTCCACCTCGACCGGCGCTCCGTCGAGGTCCACCCCCGTGACGCGG
Organism: Pseudonocardia yunnanensis; assembly: GCF_039534065.1. Lineage (NCBI taxonomy): Bacteria > Bacillati > Actinomycetota > Actinomycetes > Pseudonocardiales > Pseudonocardiaceae > Pseudonocardia > Pseudonocardia yunnanensis. The sequence continues at coordinate 182,399 of NZ_BAAAUS010000036.1, forward strand.
GCCCACTCCGCGCGGCCCGTCGGGAAGTGCTCGCCGGGCACGGAGAGGCAGCCCTCCTCGTCGTCCTCCGGGTCGGGCATCGTCTCGGGCCGCTCCGACGTCTCCAGCACCGGGTTGACGACGACCCCGCGCACCCTCTCGCGCCGCTCCTCGTCAGGGCAGTCGTAGACGAACAGCCGCAGGTCGACCCCGATCTGGTTGGCCGCGAGGCCGACGCCCTCGGCCGCCGCCATCGTCTCGAACATGTCCTCGACGAGCGCCTTCAACCCGTCGTCGAAGACCTCGACGCGACGGGTCGGCGTGTGCAGGACGGGGTCACCGATGATGCGGATGGGTCGTACGGCCACGTGCGCCGACATTAGTCGGCGGCCCATCACTGATCGTCGGTCCACTCCACCGGGTGGTGCGTGCCTCCCCGGTTCTGGTCGGTCCATCGTGGTTGAATGGCCGCCGCGAATGACAGGCATGTGATTCGCAGTTCGCGAGGCCGGCCAGCAAGGAGCGTGATGGAGTCCGCCATCGGACCCAGCGGGGAGTCCTCGACCGGAAGCGCCCATCGGGAGCTGGACCGCAGGGAGCGCGAGATCCTCGCCTTCGAGGGTCAGTGGTGGAAGTACGCCGGCGCGAAGGAACAGGCTATCCGCGAGCTGTTCGACATGTCTGCCACCCGCTACTACCAGGTGCTCAACGCGCTGATCGACAAGCCGGAGGCACTCGCGGCCGACCCACTGCTGGTGCGGAGGCTCCGTCGGCTGCGCAGCAGCCGCCAGCGCACCCGCGCGGCGCGTCGGCTGGGCATGGAGCCGTGGTAGAGGCACCATGATCGCCCCGGCCTGATAGGAACTAACCCCCCACCGGAGGCATACGTGACCTCACCCGCTTCGTCAGGGGGCCCGTCTCCGCTGCGAATCGGCGGTCTCGCGCTGATCGGGATCGGGATCATCGCCGGCGTCGTCGGACTCGCCACCCTCGCCACCGGCGGAGGCGGGTCCGGTAGCGACCAGCAGGCTGCCCCACCTCCCCTGTCCACACAGGTCAGCATCACCCCGGATCCGAGTGCGCCGCCCGTGCCACAGGCCGCCCCCACTCCGGCGGCCTCCGCTCCGGCCGCCCCGCCTCCGGCAGCGCCTGCCCCCACCAGCCAGGCCGCCGTGGCGGTGCCGTCCTTCACCCCCACCCCCACGGGCGCTCCCGGCGGCAATGCGTCGTCCTCCCAGGCCGGCGCCGGCTCGGACGGCGCGAGCAGAACCGGCGCCGTCCGCTCACCGCTGCGGGTCTACAACAACAGCACCATCACCGGGCTCGCCGCACGCGCCGCCGCCGACTTCCGCAACGCGGGCTGGCAGGTCGAAGAGGTCGGCAACTACCCGTCGGGGATCATCCCGACCAGCACCGTCTACTACCGGCCGGGCACGGGCGAGCAGCAGGCGGCACAGGCCCTCGCCGGCCAGTTCGGACTCCGCGTCGAGCCGCGATTCTCGGGCCTGGACGAGGCGAGCCCCGGGCTGATCGTCATCGCCACCAACGACTACCAGGGCCGCTGACGCACCTCTGTCAGGTCTGGCGGCGGTCGGCGTAGGCCGCCAGGGCCGCCACCTGCTCGGGGTCGAGCGACGGCGGAACGGCGGCCCGGGCTGCGGCGATGTGCGCACCCGTCACCACAGCCGCGTCGAGCGACTCCCGCATCGCCGTGAGCGCGGCCTCGCGCAGCACGGCGGCGCAGTCGGCCGCCGAGTAGCCGTCGAGCTCCGCACCGAGGGCGTCGAGATCGACGTCGTCGGCCAGCGGGATGTTCCTCCCTGACGCGCGCAGGATCTCGGCGCGCGCAGCGGCGTCCGGCGGTGGCACGTACACCAGCCGCTCCAGCCTGCCCGGCCGCAGCAGCGCCGGGTCGATCAGCTCCGGCCGGTTCGTGGCTCCGACGACGATCACGTCGCGCAACGGCTCCGCCCCGTCCAGTTCTGTGAGCAGCGCGGCGACCACTCGGTCGGCCACCCCGGAGTCGGACGACTGGCCGCGTCGCGGCGCGAGCGCGTCCACCTCGTCGAGGAATACGAGTGCGGGCGCAGCGTCCGCCGCCTTGCGGAACAGCTCCCGGACGGCCCGCTCCGACTCGCCGACGTACTTGTCGAGCAGCTCCGCGCCCTTCACGGCGAGCACGTTGAGCTGCCCGGTTCCGGCCAGCGCGCGCAGCAGGAACGTCTTCCCACCGCCGGGCGGCCCGTAGACGAGTACCCCACGGGGCGCGGCGACGCCGAGACGGGCGAACGAGTCGGGGTACTGCAGCGGCCAGAGCACCGCCTCGGTGAGCGCCTGCTTGACCTCGACCATGTCGCCCACCTGGTCGAGCGTGATCCCGCCGGTCTGGAGGGTGTCCGACGACGACATGGAGATCGGCCGCACCGAGGCCACGGCGTCGAGCAGGTCCTGCTGGCAGATGCGGGGCTCTCCGTCACCGGCGTGGCGCAGCGCAGCCTGCACGGCGGCCTCCCGTCGCGCCGCGACGAGGTCGGCGGCGACGAAGCCGGGGGTGCGCTCGGCGACCGCCTTCAGGTCCACGCCGTCGGCCAGCGGCACCGCGGACAGCAGCCGACGCAGGAGTTCTGTGCGGGTGCGCAGGTCGGGAAGCGCCAGCCCGAGTTCCCGGTCGACGAGATCGGGGGCCCGCAGCCGCGGATCGACCGACTCCGGCGACGCCGTCGTGGCGACCAGAGCGAGCCCACGCGTCTCCACCGCCTCCCGCAGCGCGCCGAGGACGATCGTGGCGAGCGGGGGCGGGGAGGCAGCGGGGAGCAGGGCGTCGACATCGGTGACCACCAGCACGGTCCGCGAGCCCGCCAGCGCCGCGGCCCGCGCCGAGCCGATCACGTCGTGCACCCGCTGCGACGCGGCGCCCGCCTCGAGCGCTGCCACGCCCGGCGCCGCGAGCTCCACGCAGGAGGCGCCGACCGCGGCGGCCGTGCTGCGTGCCAGCGTCAGCTTGCCGACGCCCTCGGGACCGACGAGGAGCACGCCGAGCCGGGCGGAGCCACCGAGGCGGGTGAGCAGGTCCGGCCGATCGAGGGTCAGCTCCAGCCACTCGACGAGCCGGCGGGCCGCGTCGGTGTTACCGACCAGGTCCTCGACGGCGACCGCGGGCTCGGCGGCCTCCTGCTGAGTCACCGCAACGGGCGCGGGCGTGCCACGTGTGCCTGCGGCCACCGCGGCTCCCGACGGCCGCGATACCGCCCTCTCCGCGGCCCGGGCGGCGGACCCGCCCGTCCCCTGGACCGGAACGCCGGTCGCCGGGCCGCCTTCCCAACCCACAACCGTGCTCGGCTGCACGGCCACCGCTCCCGCCGGTTCCACCGTTGCGACAGTGAGCAGCTCCGTGGTCCAGGCGCTGCCCAGGGCCCCCGCGACGCGGCGGCGGGCCGTGCCCACGTCGAGGCCGGGCAGGGGCTCGACGTCCTGGGGCAGCAGCGAGACCGCGTCGCCGCCGGTGACGACCTTGCCCAGCAGGGCGAGCCGCACGACCTCGGGGGTGAGGGCGGCACGGGCGAGGCGGGAGCCGGTGAGCAGCACCCGGCGCGCGGACTCGACCGCCGCCGGAGCCACCACGACCGGCGCACCGTCGGACAGCCCGGCGTTGGAGAGGGTGACGTCATCCAGGGTCGCCTGACCTGCCGGCCCGTCGATCGGCGCGACGAGCGCCGTCGTCACGCGGGCACCGGTGAGGGTCACTGCCTCCCACGAGCGCAGACCCAGCGCGTCGATGACCTCGGGATGCAGCCGGACGACGCCGCGCCTGGCGTCCGTGGCGGACGCGGCGAGCCGGGCGACGAGAGTGATCGAGGGGGCGCTCACGAGCTGAACGCTAGCGCCCCCGCACCCCATGAAATCGCGGAGCCGTAGTGCTGTCCCGGGCGGCTCCCGGACAGCGCTACGGCTCCCAACTGCCGGGCGCTTCAGCGGCGGCGGACTCTGCGGAGGCCCAGGCGCAATCTGTTGCGCGGTACCTGGGCCGGGCCGGGTGCCCGACCGTTCGGCATCCGGCGCTGCATCGCACCGGCAGGGTCGTCGCCGAAGCGGCGCACGGCACGGGCCACGGCGCTGGCGCGGCCCGCCACCCGGCGGCGCAGCGGGGAACGCAGCCCCAGCCTGCGCGCGGAACGCGCCGCCCGTGCGACGGCGCGGCGTTCCCGCACCGGCACGCCCCACGCCTCCGGATGCCGCGTGAGCCACCGGTGCAGGTAGCCGCTGTAGGGGATCAACCCCAGGTACAGCACAGCGACGATGGCCAGCCCGAGGAACGGCGCCGTGATCAGCAACGCGGCGGCGATGCCGACCAGCACCAGCAGCGGAGCGATGTACTTCTGCGGCACCCGCACGGTCTTGAACGACAGCGTCGGCAGCCTGCTCACCATCAGCGCGGCCACGGCCATCGCCCACAGCCCCACGAGCAGCGGAGCCGACCACCACCCGGGCCCGAAGTGCAGGGTGAGGTAGAGCGGAAGGCCCGCCGACAGGGCCGCCGCGGGGGCCGGCACGCCGACGAAGAACTCCTTGGTGAAGGGGTACTCGTCCTCGACGTCGATGAGGGTGTTGAACCGGGCCAGTCGCAAGGCCATGCAGACGGCGAAGACCAGCGCGACGATCCAGCCGAACCGGCTGCCCTCCAGCGCCCAGATGTAGAGCACCAGTGCCGGCGCGACACCGAACGACACCAGGTCGGCCAACGAGTCGAGCTCGGCACCGATCCGGGTGCTGGCGTCGAGCAACCGGGCCAGCCTGCCGTCGAGCGCGTCGCACAGGGCGGCGGCGCCGACCGCGGCGGTGCACAGCTCGAACCGGCCGCTCAGCGCGAAGTACACCGCCGAGAGCCCGGCGCAGAGGGCGAGGACCGTGACGGCGTTCGGGAGCAGCCGGATGCCGGCGTTGTAGGCGGGGGCGGGCATCAGGCCCCCCCGGTGGGGAGCTCGGCCAGCACGGTCTCGCCGCCGATCGTGCGCTGCCCGACGGCGACGGTGACCCGCGAGCCCGGGGGCAGGTAGACGTCGACGCGCGAGCCGAACCGGATGAGGCCGTAGGTCTCGCCCGCTGCCACCTCGTTGCCGGGACGGACGTCGCACACGATGCGGCGTGCGAGCAGCCCGGCGATCTGCACCACCCCGAGCCGGACGCCGGCGGTGGTCTCCAGCAGCAACGCGTTGCGCTCGTTGTCCTCGCTGGCCTTGTCGAGATCGGCGGACAGGAATCGGCCAGGCCGGTACTCGACGGCGAGCACGCGCCCGTCGGCCGGGATTCGCTGCACGTGCACGTCGAGCACGGACAGGAAGACGCTGACGCGCGGAGCCGCAATTCGTGGCAGGTCCAGCTCCGGCGGCGGCAGCACGTCGGAGATGGTGGCCACGGTGCCGTCGGCGGCAGCGAGCGCCACGCCGTCGAGCGGCGGCCGGACCCGGCGCGGATTACGGAAGAAGGCGGCGGTGGCTCCGGCGGCGAGCGCTCCCGCCAGAGCGCCGCGGCCGGTGACGGCGCGCACCAATGCTGCAGCGACGGCCACGCCCGCCACCAGCGGGCGGCCTCCGGGATGCATAGGGGGCACAGCGGCCCTGATCAGCCCGGCGACGTGCGGCAACGACAGTCCTGCAGGGGACGACGCAGAGGGGGAGGCCCCGGGATGGGCCCCGGTTCGGTCGGGCATGGGGGCTGGTCGGCTCCTCCGGATGGTGACACGCGACGGTCGCTGCGGCGGCTACGGTACGCGAAGGCAGTTCGTCACCGTGTGCCACACTGCCGTCACCGGAGTGGGGTTCGGCGGAAAGCAAAGGGCCGGGGCCGTCATCCCCCGAGACGACGACCCCGGCCGTGGAACCGCTCGTCCGCTCCCCAGCGACGGGCGGTAGGTCTTTGCGAAGCGACCCCGGTCTCCCCGGGTCGTTCTCCAAGTATCCCCGAGTACCCAATCGATCGTCCAGATCACAGCCCCTCAAAGCCTGTGATGTGCACCGATCGGCCGAACACCCAATCAGTAAGACGTCGTGGCGGCGGAAATTGTTGCCTCTCTAGTGCGTGACCTACGTCACATTCTAAGCACTGGATCAGGGCTCGAGCAACCACAGCTCCACAGCGGCGCCCGCGTCGAGCTCCGTCACGGCCTCCGGGACCACCACCAGACAGTCTGCCCTGGCCAAGGAACCGAGCATGTGTGAGGCCGAGGTCCCGACCTCCTGCACGGTGCCCTCGACCGCGTCGAGAAGGCCCCGGCGGTACTGACGGCGGCCCGCCGGAGACCGCCAGTGCTCACTCAGCGTGGCCGTCACGAGGGGCCGTTCGGGGTGCGGATGCCCGAACGAGGCACGCAGCGCGGGACGGACGAACACCTCGAACGACACGTGTGTGCTGACCGGGTTGCCCGGCAATGTCACCACGCAGACCCCGCCCAGCTCGGCGACGCGGCCCGCGCCCTGCGGCCCACCCGGCTGCATCGCCACCCTGCCGAACTCGACGCCCCGCCCCGTGAACGCGTCGCGCACCACCTCGTAGGCCCCGGCGCTCACGCCGCCCGAGGTCAGAACAAGATCGACCTGTCCGGCATCCAGCCGTTGCCGGAGTCGGTCGAGGAATTGTTCGACGTCGTCGGGTACGAACCGCAACAGCTCCGCCTGCCCACCCGCGTCCTCGACGGCGGCGGCCAGCATCGGCCCGTTCGATTCGTATATCTGCCCTTCTTGCAGTTCCGTGCCCGGGGCCACCAGTTCGGAACCGGTGGACAACACGAGCACTTTGGGACGCCGGCGAACCGACACCGTGGCACAGCCCACAGCGGCCGCCACCCCGATCTGCGCCGGGCCGAGCACCGTGCCGGCCCGAAGGACGACATCGCCCGCCCGCACGTCCTCGCCCGCGTACCGGACGTACGCACCCGGCTTCGGCACCGCGGTGACCCGCACCGTGCTGGTGCCGCCGTCGGTCTCCTCCACGGGCACCACGGCATCGGCACCGGCAGGAAGTGCCGCCCCCGTCATGATCCGGTGCGCCGTGCCGGGCTCGAGCGGCGGGACGTCGACCCGTCCGGCCGGGATGTCGGCGCCCACCGGCAGCTCCACCGGTTCGCCGTCGCCGTTGCCGAGCAATTCCGCAGCGCGCACCGCGTACCCGTCCATCGCGGAGTTGTCGAAAGAGGGCAGCGACACGGCGGCCACGACGTCGGACGCGAGCACCCGGCCCCTGGCCTGCGCAATCACGACGTCCTCCGCCGGCATCGGCGACAGCAGCGCGGCAACAGCCGCGCGATGCTCTTCTACGGTCCTCCGGAAGCTCGCCACAGACGCATCCTGCCCGACCACGCCACCGATTCTCGTGAGGGCGCAGGGGCCGGTTTTTGGGTAGCGTCGAGTCCATAGATCGGCGAGGAACATGGAGGTGCCGTGGCTCAGGGCACGGTCAAGTGGTTCAACGCGGAGAAGGGCTTCGGCTTCATCGCCACCGACGGTGGGCCGGACGTCTTCGTCCACTACAGCGCGATCCAAGCAGACGGTTTCCGGACGCTGGACGAGGGCGACCGCGTGGAGTTCGAGACGACGGCAGGTCGGGACGGGCGCAGCCAGGCCGACGCAGTACGTCGTATCTGAGGCGCGCCGCAAGCTCGGTGACGTCAGCGGGGGGATCGGTCGAACCGGTCCCCCCGACTCATTTCAGCTCTTCCGATCACGTTCGGGCGACGTTGCACTCGACAGGTGCGAGTGCTAGAACCGGACTGGCACTCGGCACGGTAGAGTGCCAGATGTCGAGCGGGTGAGACCGGCGCAGGGTTGTCGGTCGTCCGTCGCGGGCGCCGGGCTCGACGCGAGACTTTCGTGTCATCCCAATCGGAGGACAACACCCCCATGGCGAAGATGATCGCTTTCGACGAGGAGGCGCGCCGCGGGCTCGAGCGCGGCATGAAC
>NZ_BAAAUS010000037.1:0-167004 GCF_039534065.1 Pseudonocardia yunnanensis
GCCAAGAAGGAGGCTCTCGAGGCCGCGGGCGTCAAGGTCGGCAAGACCCCCAGCGAGACCGCCGCGCTCATGCGGGAGCTCATCAAGGCGCACTAGGCCTGCCGGAGCCGCCGCGACCCGAACTCCGTCCTCGCCACGTCCGTCGACTCCGGGAGGAGCCGTATGTCCGACGCCGCCCAGATGGCATTGCGTTACGACGTCAACCTGTCCATCTTGTTCACCGAGCTACCGCTGCTGCAGCGACCCGCAGCGGCAGCGGCAGCCGGGTTCGACGCCGTCGAGCTGTGGTGGCCCTTCCCGGAGCCGGTGCCGTCCGATCGGGATCTCGACCAGCTGCGTGACGCGATTCTCGACTCGGGCACGCGGCTGGTCGGCCTGAACTTCGATGCCGGCAACATGGCGGCGGGAGATCGGGGACTGCTCTCCCGGCCCGCCGACAGCGAACGCTTCCGCGCGAACATCGACGTGGCCGTCGGCCTCGCCGCCTCGCTCGGATGCACCGTGCTCAACGCCCTGTACGGAAACTGGGACCCCGAATCGAGCGTGCCCGAGCAGCGCGAGATCGCCACGGAGAACCTCGTGCTCGCCGCGCGTTCCGCGGAACGGGCCGGGGCCACCGTCGTGATAGAGGCTCTCAACAGCATCGAGAGCCCCGACTACCCGATCACGTCCTCGCACGAGGCGCTGGACCTGATCGAGTACCTGCGGGTCATCCACGACGTGCCGAACATCGCGTTCCTCGCCGATCTGTACCACCTCGCCCGCATGGGCGAGCCGGTCGAGCAGCTCATCGAGCGGCGCGCCGACCGGTTCGGTCACGTCCAGATCGCCGACCCACCCGGCCGGGGCCAGCCGGGCACGGGCGACCTCGACTGGCCCACCCTGCTCGACCGGCTGGCCACGAGTGAGTACCGCGGCTACGTCGGCCTCGAGTACAAGCCGGTGGGGCCGAGCGCCGACAGCTTCGGCTGGCTCCCCCGGCACCTGCGGTCCGCCGCCGCCGTCGAGGAGTCCGTGTGACACAGACCGTCGGGATCGCCGGTCTCGGGATCATGGGTGGCCCGATGCTGGCGGAATCGCCTTACGTGGAAGAGGTCGTTCTCGGGCCCGGTGGGGTGCTCGAGAACGCCGAGCCCGGGCTACTGCTGATCGACGGCCACCGGAACGGGGACTCGGAAGGCTAGCGATGGCAACCACCGCGAGCAGGGTCGTCCCCTGCATGGAGGCGGTGGCGGCGGTCATGGAGTCGGAGGGTGTCGACACGGTCTTCGGCACCCCCGGCGCCGCGATCCTGCCGCTGTTCGCGGCGCTGCGGAACAGCGGGATCAAGCACCTCACGGTGCGCCACGAAGCAGGCGCCACGCACGCCGCCGACGGGTGGGCACGAGCCACCGGCAAGGTCGGGGTGACGATCGGAACGTCCGGTCCCGCCGGCACGAACATGATCAGCGGCCTCTCCACGGCGCTGGCCGACTCCATCCCGATCATCTGCATCACGGGGCAGGCGGAGCCCGCCACGCCGCGCCAGGAGGCGTTCCAGGCCGTCGACATCGTCGAGATCGCCAAGCCGGTGACGAAGTGGGCCGTGCGGCTCACGGAGCCGGCCCAGGCCGTGTGGGTGTTCCGTGAGGCGTTCCGGATCGCCCGCTCGGGCCGTCCGGGCCCGGTGCTCATCGACCTGCCGATCGACGTGCAGCGCGGCGCCTGCCTCTACAACCGCAAGGTCGACGCACCGATCCCGATCGAGGTACCGGCGCCACGGGCGCAGCCGATCAACGCGGCCGTGCAGATGCTGCAGGAGGCCGAGCGGCCGATCATCCTCGCCGGCGGCGGGGTCATCGGCGCACAGGCGTCGGACGAGCTGCGCCAGCTCGCCGAGTACCTCCAGGTGCCGGTGCAGGTCACGCTGATGGGCAAGGGAGCGTTCCCGGAGCACCACCCGCTGTTCGCCGGCATGGCGGGGCTGCAGACGCAGACCCCCTGGGGCAACGCCACATTTCTCGAGAGCGACCTCGTGCTCGCGGTCGGAGCGCGGTTCTGCGACCGCCACACCGGCGACCTGCAGACCTACCGGCACGGACGGAAGTTCATCCACGTCGACATCGAGCCGACACAGATCGGCAAGGTGTTCGAGCCGGACCTGGGGATCGTCGGGCACGCGAAGCCGACCTTGGCCGCCATGCGCGACCACGCCCGGCGCTCGTCGCCGCAGCACGCGCCCGGGGTTTGGGTGGAACGGGTGGCGCACCTGCGTACCACCCTGAGGCGCCGGGACGACTTCGACGACATGCCGATCAAGCCCCCGCGCGTGTTCCGGGAGATCAACCGGTCGTTCGGGCCCGACACCACGTTCGTCACTGCGATCGGCCTGTACGAGATCTGGTCCGGCCAATTCCAGCAGACGTTCAAACCGCGCCGCCACATGGTGTGCGGCCGCCCCGGCCCGCTCGGTTGGGAGGTGCCCGCCGCAATCGGCGTCAAAAGTGCGCTCCCGGATGAACAGGTTGTCGCCGTGGTCGGCGACCATTCCTTCCAGTTCCTCATGGAAGAGATCGCGGGCGCCGCCCAGCACAAGATTCCGTTCGTCATCGTCATGGTCAACAACGCCGTCGATCCGCGTCACGGCAAGGGCGGGATCGATCACGTCAAGCTCATGGATGCCTTCGGCTGCCCGGCGCGACGCGTCGAGCAGCCCGGCGATATCGCCGACGCGCTGAGCTGGGCGGCGCTCGAGTCGGAGGCGCAGCAACTGCCGGTCCTCGTCGAGGTCATGGTGGAGCGGGAGGCCAACGCCGCGATTAGCCGGTCCCTGAACACCATCAACGAGTTCGAGCCCGCGCCCGAGCTGGTGCCATTGGACGACTGAGGCCCCCAGGCGCAGAACGGCCACCTCCCGGCAGAACCGGCGAGGAGGCCGTTTCTGCATATTCAGGGCATCGCAGTGCGCACACCGGCCGGCCCCGGAATACAGAAACGGCACTCCCGCCGACCTGATCGGGAGTGCCGTTCGTGCGCTTCGGGCCTGGAGACGCGCCGGCCGCCGGCAGGCTGTTCACCCGCCGGCGGCCTCTGGGCGTGGACCTGTCAGGACGCCGCGGCCACCTGCTGGTTGAGCAGGTCGGCAACAGCGGTGATCGCCCGGAGAGTGGGGACCTCGGCGCCGGTGAGATCGGCGAGCTCCACCACAGCGGTCAGGAGCACGTCGAGCTCCATCGGGCGTCCACGCTCCAGGTCCTGAAGCGTGGAGGTCTTGTGCTCGCCGGTGCGCTCTGCGCCGGCGAGACGCTTCTCCACGGAGATCTCGGGGTAGCTGCCCACCCGGTGGGCGACCTCGAGGGTCTCCTCCATCATCTGAGCCACAAGGGCGCGGGTGCCCTGGTGGCGGCAGATCCCGGCCATCGTCGCCCTGGTGAGCGCGCTGAGCGGGTTGAAGGCGATGTTGCCCATCAACTTGATCCAGATGTCGCAACGCAGGTCGGCCTCGACCGGACACTTGAGGCCGCCGGCCACCATCGCCTCGGCGAACTCCGTGCAGCGCGCAGAGATGCTGCCGTCGGGTTCCCCGATGGAGAACCGCGTGCCCTCCAGATGCCGTACGACGCCGGGAGCTTCGATCTCCGTGGCGGCGTAGACCACGCAACCGATGGCCCGATCCAGGTCGAGCGCGGCCGTAACCGCTCCGTCCGGGTCGACGCTCTCGATGCGGTGGCCCTCGAACTGTCCGGGAAGGCGGTGGAAGTACCACCACGGGATCCCGTTCTGAGCGGCGATGATGCTGGTGCTGTCGTGCAGCAACGGCTTGATCATGGGGCCGGCCGCTGCGTAGGCGTTGGCCTTGAACCCCAGGAACACGTGGTCGACGGGCCCGATCTCGCCGGGATCGTCCGTTGCGTGGGGATGGGCGGTGAAGTCACCGCGGGGACTCAGTACCTGGACTCCGTTGGCTCGGAGCGCTTTGAGGTGCTCGCCGCGGGCGACCAGGTGTACGTCGACACCCGCCCGACTGAGGCTCGCTCCTACATACGCGCCGATCGCACCGGCACCCAGCACAGCAACCTTCACGTCGAGCTCCCGTCCTCGGCGACTGTGCATTCAGTATGCAGTATGGAACCGCGACGTCAAGACGGCACAGGACGGACATACAGGGGTCACGAGGGCTGTCGGGAAACCCGCTCTGGACATCCGACGAAGCTAGGAGTACCAAAGCACCCATACCGTATGCAGTATGGAACCAGCCGCTGGCCGAGTGGCGAGACGACGAGGAGGTGCATCGCCATGACGCAGACGATCCCCGCGAGCGCTCAACGCCACGGGGTGAGCGATGCGGCGATCGCACCCGAGACGATCTCCGGCGGCCACCTGGTCGCGAAGGCACTCAAGGCCGAGGGCGTGGATACGGTCTACACCCTCTGCGGCGGTCACATTATCGACATCTACGACGGCTGTGTCGATGAGGGCATCGAGGTCATCGACGTACGTCACGAGCAGGTTGCGGCCCACGCCGCCGACGGCTATGCGCGCATCACCGGCAAGCCCGGCTGCGCGGTCGTCACCGCCGGCCCGGGCACCAGCGACGCCGTGACCGGCGTCGCCAACGCGCTACGCGCGGAGAGCCCGATGCTGCTCATCGGGGGCCAGGGCGCACTGAGCCAGCACAAGATGGGCTCGCTGCAGGATCTCCCCCACGTCGACATCATGACGCCGATCACAAAGTTCGCGGCCACGGTCCCCCACACGGCCCGCGTCGCGGACATGGTGTCGATGGCCTTCCGCGAGTGCTTCAACGGAGCCCCCGGCCCGTCGTTCCTCGAGATCCCACGCGACGTCCTCGACGCCCACGTGCCCTATGAGCAGGCCCGCCTGCCCAAGCCGGGGTCCTATCGCGCCTCCGCCAGGTCCGTCGGCGACCCCGCCGCCATCGAGCGGCTCGCCGACCTCATCGCGCAGTCCGAGAGGCCGTGCGTCCTCCTGGGCAACCAGGTGTGGACCTGCCGGGCCACCGACGCCGCCATCGAGTTCGTCCGCACCCTCGACATCCCGGCGTTCATGAACGGCGCCGGCCGGGGCACCCTCGCCCCGAAGGACCCGATGCACTTCCAGCTGGCCCGCCGCCACGCGTTCAACGAGGCCGACCTCATCATCATCGTCGGCACGCCGTTCGACTTCCGGATGGGCTACGGCCGGCGGCTCTCCCCCACGGCCAAGGTCGTTCAGATCGACCTGGACTACCGCACGGTCGGCAAGAACCGCGACATCGACCTCGGCCTCGTCGGCGACGTGGGCGCGATCCTGGGGGCCACTACGGCCGCTTCCTCGGGCCGCATCACCACCGGCGCGGCCAAGCGGAAGGCCTGGATCGACGAGCTGCGGGCGTTCGAGACCGCCGCGTACGAGAAGCGCCTCCCCCGCCAGCGCTCCGATGCCATGCCGATCGACCCGTACCGGCTCGTGCACGAGATCAACGAGTTCCTCACGGAGGACTCGATCTACATCGGCGACGGCGGTGACATCGTCACCTTCTCCGGCCAGGTGGTGCAGCCCAAGGCCCCCGGCCACTGGATGGACCCCGGCCCCCTGGGCACCCTCGGCGTCGGCATCCCGTTCGTGATGGCCGCCAAGCACGCCCGTCCCGACAAGGAGGTCGTCGCCCTCTTCGGCGACGGCGCCTTCAGCCTCACCGGCTGGGACTTCGAGACCCTGGTTCGCTTCAACCTCCCGTTCGTCGGCATCGTCGGCAACAACTCGTCGATGAACCAGATCCGCTACGGGCAGATCCAGAAGTACGGCGAGAACCGGGGCCGCGTGGGCAACACACTCGGCAACGTCAAATACGACCAGTTCGCCACGATGCTCGGAGGTTATGGCGAAGAGGTCCGCGACCCCGCCGACATCGCCCCTGCACTCCAGCGAGCCCGCGAGTCGGGCTTGCCGTCCCTCATCAATGTCTGGGTCGACCCGGAGGTCTACGCCCCGGGAACCATGAACCAGACCATGTACAAGTGATCACTGCAGATCCCCGGGGAGTATACGAATGAGCGCACTAGACGGAATCCGCGTTCTCGACATGACCCATGTGCAGTCCGGGCCGTCGGCGACGCAGATCCTCGCCTGGCTCGGCGCCGATGTGGTCAAGCTCGAGGCGCCGACCGGGGACATCACCCGTCAGCAGCTGAGGGACATTCCCGACGTCGACAGCCTCTACTTCACGATGCTGAACTGCAACAAGCGCAGCATCACGCTCAACATGAAGAGCGAGGAAGGCAAGAAGCTCTTCATCGAGATGGTCCAGAAGTCCGACGTCCTGGTCGAGAACTTCGGCCCGGGCGCGGTCGACCGGATGGGATTCACCTGGGACCGCCTCCAGGAGATCAACCCCCGGCTGGTCTACGCCTCGATCAAGGGCTTCGGCGAGGGTCCCTACACCCACTACAAGGCGTACGAGGTGGTCGCCCAGGCCATGGGCGGCTCGATGGCCACCACGGGGTTCGAGGACGGGCCGCCGCTGGCCACCGGAGCCCAGATCGGTGACTCCGGCACCGGCATGCACGCCGTCGCCGGCATCCTCGCGGCGCTGGTGCAGCGCAACACCACGGGTCGCGGCCAGCGCGTCACCGTGGCGATGCAGCACGCCGTGCTCAACCTGTGCCGGGTGAAGCTGCGCGACCAGCAGCGGCTCGAGCATGGCCCGCTCAACGAGTACCCGAACGAGTCGTTCACCGACGAGGTGCCGCGCTCGGGCAACGCCTCCGGTGGGGGCCAGCCCGGCTGGGCGGTGAAGTGCAGCCCCGGCGGCCCCAACGACTACATCTACGTAATCGTGCAGCCTCCGGGCTGGGCTCCCATCGCCAACCTCATCGGCCGGCCCGAGCTCGCCGAGGACTCGGAGTGGGCCACCCCTGCGGCGCGGCTGAACAAGCTCGACAAGATGTTCCAGCTGATCGAGGAGTGGTCGTCCCGCCTTTCGAAGTGGGACGCGCTCGCGGAGCTGAACGCTCTGAACGTGCCATGTGGCCCGATCCTGTCGACCAAGGAGATCATCGAGGACGCCTCCCTCGCCGACAACAACATGGTCGTCACCGTCGACCACCCGGAGCGGGGCGCCTTCAAGACGGTCGGCTGCCCGATCAAGCTGTCCGACTCCCCGGTGAAGGTGGAGACCTCGCCACTGCTCGGGGAGCACAACGAGGACGTGTACGTGCGCGAACTGGGACTCGCCCCGGAGCGCTTCGCTGAGCTCAAGACGCAAGGAGTGATCTGAATATGGCCAACGAGAGCGTGGCCTACGACAAAGACGCGGTACGCGAGGTCCTCGACAAGGCCCGCGCGGAGGGCCGCGACTCGCTGACCGCTCCCGAGGGCCGCCGCGTGTGCGAGGCCTACGGGATCCCGACCCCCGGTGAGGGTCTCGCCGGCACGGCCGACGAGGCGGTGCGACTGGCCGGAGAGCTCGGCGGCCCGGTCGCCATGAAGATCGTCTCCCCGGACATCCTGCACAAGACCGAGGCCGGCGGCGTCAAGATCGGCATCTCGGGCGACGACGCGGTGCGCGGCGCCTTCGACGAGATCATCGCCAACGCCAAGGCCTACAACGCCGACGCCAGTATCGATGGCATCCAGGTCCAGCAGATGCTGAGCGGCGGCCAGGAAGTGATCATCGGGGCCACCACGGACCCCACGTTCGGCAAGGTGATCATCTTCGGCCTCGGCGGTGTGCTCGTCGAGGTGCTCAAGGACGTCACGTTCCGGCTCGCGCCGGTCGACCACGCCACCGCGATCTCGATGCTGGACGGCATCAAGGCCGCCGAGATCCTCCGCGGTGTCCGCGGCGGTGAGGCGGTGGACGCCGACGCGCTCGCCGACGTCATCACGCGGCTGTCCGACCTCGTCACCGACTTCCCGCAGATCAGCGAGTTCGACCTGAACCCGGTGTTCGCGCGGCCCGACGGCGCGTCCGCCGCCGACGTGCGGATCCTGCTGGACAACGCCGAGCACGCCGAGCCGGTGCGCTACAGCCAGGAGGAGATCCTGGCCACGATGAGCCGGATGATGCGGCCGAAGGCGGTCGCGGTCATCGGCGCGTCGGCCGAGGACGGCAAGATCGGCAACTCCGTGATGAAGAACCTCATCAACGGGGGCTACGCAGGCGAGATCTACCCCATCAACCCCAAGGCCGACGAGATCCTGGGGCGCAAGGCCTACAAGAACATCGGCGACGTGCCCGGTGACGTCGACGTGGCCGTGTTCACGGTGCCGGCGAAGTTCGTGCCGCAGGCGCTGCGCGAGGTGGGCGAGAAGAACATCCCGGCCGCCGTGCTGATCCCCTCCGGTTTCGCGGAGACGGGCAACCACGAGCTCCAGGACGAGATCGTCCAGATCGCCCGCGAGGGCGGGGTGCGCCTGCTCGGGCCGAACATCTACGGCTACTACTACACGCCGCAGGACCTCTGTGCGACGTTCTGCACGCCCTACGACGTCAAGGGCGGTGTCGCCCTCACCTCGCAGTCCGGCGGCATCGGCATGGCGATCCTCGGGTTCAGCCGCACCAGCAAAATGGGTGTCTCGGCGATCGTCGGACTCGGCAACAAGTCCGACCTGGACGAGGACGACCTGCTCACCTACTTCGAGCAGGACCCCGACACCAACATCGTCGCGATGCACCTCGAGGACCTGAAGGACGGCCGGGCCTTCGTCGAGGCGGCGCAGCGGATCACCAAGAAGAAGCCGGTGGTCGTGCTGAAGGCCGGACGTACGGCGCTGGGTGCCAAGGCGGCCAGCTCGCACACCGGTGCTCTCGCCGGCGACGACAAGGTCTACGACGACATCCTCAAGCAGTCGGGTGTGGTCCGGGCCTACTCGCTCAACGACATGCTGGAGTTCGCCCGGGGCATCCCGGTGCTGCCCACTCCCAAGGGTGAGAACGTCGTCATCATCACCGGCGCCGGTGGCTCGGGTGTGCTGCTCTCCGACGCGGTGGTCGAGAACGGCCTGTCGCTGATGGAGATGCCGAAGGACCTCGACGAGGCCTTCAAGGCGTTCATCCCGCCGTTCGGCGCGTCGGGCAACCCGATCGACATCACCGGTGGGGAGCCGCCCTCGACGTACGAGGCCACGATCCGGCTCGGTCTCGAGGACGACCGGATCCACGCCCTGATCCTCGGCTACTGGCACACGATCGTCACCCCGCCGATGGTCTTCGCCGAGCTCACCGCTCGCGTGGTGGCCGAGGCTCGGGCGAAGGGCATCGAGAAGCCGGTCGTGGCGTCCCTCGCGGGAGACGTCGAGGTCGAGGAAGCCAGCGACTACCTCTACCAGCACGGAGTTGTCGCGTACCCCTACACCACTGAGAAGCCCGTCGCCGTTCTGGGAGCGAAGTACCGCTGGGCCAGGAGCGCCGGACTGATCTGAAAGGTCTTCGGGCCGGCCCTTCCGGGGGCCGGCTCGAACCGGTCACGGCCCCAGCGCCGGACCGGGTACGGGACGGTCGGCCCGGCCGGCGTCCCCTGGGGGATCTCGCCCACCCTCCAGGGACAGCCTGCCGGGCCGACCGTCGCCGCATCGTCACGACAAGGAGGCCATGGCGAGGGGCGATAGGCCGTACGAAGCACCAATCGGAAGGTCCACAAAAGTGACTACATCAAGACAGCCTGGCGCCACAACCGGGTACGCAACTGACGCTACCGGCGAACGCGTCTGGCATGCGGGTGGCCTCGAGCCGATGCCCATCCGCAAACTGCCGGAAGCTCCGCCCTCAGTCCACATCCTCGGCCCGACGGTCTTCCTCGTCGCGCTCGGTGTGGGCATGGGCGAGTCCTACATGTGGCCCCGGCTCGTTCTCCTGTTCGGGCCAGAGATCCGCTGGCTGTTCCTGATCGGCGTGACCATCCAGGCCATTGTACTGCTGGAAATGGCCCGGTACGCCATGGCAACCGGTGAGAGCATATTCACAGGCGCTGCCCGTGTGTTCAAACCGATCATGTGGTTCTTCTTTACCATCGCAATACTCATCTACATCTGGCCGGGTCACCTTTCGGCCGGAGCGTCCGCTTTCGAAGCCGTAACGGGCGTTCCATGGCAGGTTGCCGCGATTGTCGGGATGCTCCTGGTCGGCACGGTGTTCACGCTGGCCAAGTTCATCTACAACCTGCTCGAGAGCGTGCTGTCGATCCTGATCGGCGTGCTCGTGCTCGGCACCGCGATCATCGCCTCCCTCGTGGGTTCCTGGGGCGACCTGGCCAGCACGATCACCGGCATGTTCGCCTTCGGGTACCTGCCCGAGGAGGCCCTCACGGCCGCCTGGTTCCCGGTGGTGGTCGGTGCGATCGCGTTCGCCGGTCCGTCCGGCATGCAGCAGATGTGGTACACGCTGCACCTGCGCGACAAGGGCGCCGGCATGGGCGCGCACATCCCGAAGCTGCGTGGTCTGCGCCACTCCGGCGACGAGGAGATCATGCCGTCGCGCGGCTTCATGTTCGACACCGAAGACGCCGACGAGATGCGCAAGTGGAAGGGCTGGCGCCGCTGGGTGACGTTCGACGCCCTGCTGCTGTTCTGGGGCATCACGATGCTCGTCACGATCTCGTTCACCGTCATCGCACAGGTCGCGGCCCGGCAGAGCCCGGATGTCGTCAACCTGCTCCGGGATGGTGAGCGGGAGGCAGCTCTCGCGGCGATGTCCTCGTCGATCGCCTCCGTCGGGGTGCCGGCGCTGGGTTCGGTCTTCATGGGCTTCATCGCCCTGATCGGCCTCAACGCCACCCTGGGCCTGTTCGACTCGTTCTCCCGTGGACAGTCGGACATGACCTACCACTTCGTGCCGGGCGCGAAGCGGTTCCGGATGGCGCACCTCTACGCCGGCTTCCTGTGGGGCGTGATCCTCTTCGGGATCGTCATCCTGCTCTGGGGCCCGGCCGACGGTCCGGCAGCGATCCTGGACGTCCTGGCGTTCCTCTCCGCGTTCGCCATGGGCGCCTACTGCGTCGTATTGCTGCTGGTGAACAACCGGTTGCTGCCCAAGCCGATCCGTCCGAAACTGTGGACGAACCTGGTGATCGGCTTCGGCGCGGTGTTCTACCTGGGCTCGCTGTTCTACAGCCTGATCCGCTTCGGCGCGGTGCTGGACTGACATGTCCAAAACCAGAGTGCTGCAGCTCGCGGAGCTCGGGGTACCGGGTGCGGCGATCGGAGCTGCGTCGGGTGCCGTGGTCGGTCTGCTCGTAGCGGCCGTCGGCCATCCCATCGGGTGGGCCGCGGTCGGGGCACTGACCCTCGGTGTTCCGCTTGCACTGCTGGGAGCCGGCTACGGGGCGATCGCCGCCACCGGCTGGTTCCGGCCGGGGGTCTTCGCGCCCGTGGCGATCTACTGGATGCTGGGCTTCCCCCTCTCGCGCCTCGTGCATGAGACGGTGACGCCCGCGCTGCTCGGCGGAAGTTTCGCGCCGCCGAGCGACGTTCTGACGTTCCTGCTCTTCCAGGCTCTCGTCAGCATGGGTTATGCGATCGGCTTCATCTGGCTCCACGAGCGGATCGCGCCGCATTGGCTCATGCGCATCCAGGATCACAATCCCGCCGCCCGAACCATGTTCGCTGTCTACGTGAAGCAGGCAAGCGCGATGTGGGAGGCACGGGAGAGCAAGCGCGCCCGGCGCAACACCGGTCGCGATCGTCCGCGTGCTGCGGCGTCGTCGTCCGGCGCTGCACGGGCGCGGTCCCGACGGTCCTCGTGACCGCAGTGCCGCGGCGGGGCCGGGTCGATCCGGCCACGGTTCCGCCGCGGCACTTCGACCGTCGACCGCCGATTTCCGAGGAGAGAGATGAGTGTTCCGTTCTGGGCCTGGCTCGCGACGATAGGCGCGTTCGTGGCCATCATCGCCTTCGACTTCTATCTGGTCGCCCGCAATCCACGTGATCCGTCGATGCGGGAGTCGACGATCTGGGTCTGTTGTTACGTCGCTCTCGCTGTCATCTTCGGGCTCGGTGTACTGGCCTTCACCGGGCCGCAGTACGGAGGTGAATTCTTCGCCGGCTGGATCACCGAGTACTCGCTGTCGGTGGACAACCTGTTCATCTTCGTCCTGATCATGAGCAGATTCGCCGTGCCGCGGCAGTACCGCCAGAAGGTGCTGCTCATCGGGATCGTTCTGGCTCTGCTCCTGCGCGGCATCTTCATTGCGCTCGGCGCCGAGGCCATCTCCCGTTTCGACTGGATGTTCTACCTCTTCGGCGCATTCCTCATCTACACCGCTTGGAAGCTCATCCGGCACTCCGACGAGGACGAGGAGTTCCAGGAGAACCGCGTTCTGCGCGCCGTTCGCCGGGTCGTCCCGTCGACCACCGAGTACCAGGGTGCTTCGCTCACCACCAAGGTCGACGGGCGCCGGCTCGTCACGCCGATGCTCATCGTGATGGTCGCGATCGGTACCACCGACCTTCTCTTCGCGGTCGACTCCATCCCGGCGATCTTCGGACTCACCCAGGAGCCGTACCTGGTATTCACCGCCAACGCATTCGCACTGATGGGGCTGCGGCAGCTGTTCTTCCTCATCGGTGGCCTGCTCGACCGGCTGGTGTACCTGAGCAAGGGCCTCGCGATCATCCTGGCCTTCATCGGCTTCAAGCTGATCTTCGAGGCGATGCACCACCACGGTGTCTCGTGGGCCCCCGAGGTGCCGATCTGGGCGTCGCTGCTGGTCATCGTCGGCACGCTGGCGATCACCACCGTGGCCAGCCTCGCCAAGTCCCGCAAGGACGCCGCCGCGGAGAACGCGGCCGCCGACCCGACCACCGCCAAGGACGGCGACGACCCGGCCGAGGAGGTGCCGGAGCCCACCAGCAAGTCCGCCGGCTGACGCCGCAGACGTCCGCTCCCGCTGCCCGTCCCGTAACCCGGGGCGGGCAGTTCGGCTTTCGGGGGCGGTCGCTGCGTGCGTCATGTCAGGCCGAGTCCCTGACGCCGGCCAGGCCTGCGGGCTCGTCGCCACCGACCTCGGTGAGGGCGAAGCTCTCGATGTCGAGCACGAAACCGCGGACGACCGTCTCCGGCAGCAGGAACGGATCACGTCGCAGGCGTTCCACACCCCGCTGCACGTCCACAGCGGGATCCACGAAGGCGTACGTCCGCCACAGTGGACGCATCCCCACCTCCGACGCGAGCTCCTCCGCGAAGTCGTCGTCGCTGAACGTGGCCATCCCACACCGGCTGTGGGCCACCACCAGCACCTCACGCGTTCCCAGCTTCCGCTGGCTGACCACCACCGAACGCACCACGTCGTCGGTCACCACCCCGCCCGCGTTCCGCAGCGTGTGCACCTCACCCAGCCCCAGGCCGAACAGGGCCTGGACGTCGATTCGGGTGTCCATGCACGTCACCACGACGGTGCGCAGCCCAGGTGCGGCCGCCGCGCCCCGAGCGTTCGACGCGGCGAGCCGGCCGCCGCCTGCCTCGTGCCGCCGCAGCAGCTCCTCGCTGCTCATAGCGATACCTGGGGCGCGGGGAGCGCCCTGTGGCGGGCCATGCACCTCGAGCGATTCACCAGCGATCTCCATTTCGTCTCACACGGGCCGACAGGCCCGGTAGGTCACCGACCGGACCGGGCGAGCCACCGGCAGCACCCGGCAGCTCGCCCGATCCATTCCATCGGCACCGGGTCGGGTCAGGCCCGGCCCCCATCGGCCACCGCGTGGGGAGCGGACGAACCGAGGGCGGAGTTGGACGCCGCGCGCTCTCGTGCGCCGCGACCGGGCTGCCGGAGGAACAGCGAGATCACCGCGGAGAGGAACGCGATGGCACCGGCGATCGTGTACGCCCCGTTGTAGCCCCATGTCGAGACCACCCAGGACGCCACGCCGAGCCCGAAGAGGCCGCTGACCAGCTTGGAGCTGTAGACGAGCCCGTAGTTGGTCGCGTTGTTGTTCTCGCCGAAGTAGTCGGGGGTGAGCGAGGCGAACATCGGGAAGAACGCTCCACCACCGAGGCCTGCGAGGAAGGCGAAGAAGATGAAGAGCGCCTCGTTGTGCGTGTCCCCGCCCCAGAGCAGGCCGAACTGCGCGACTCCCTCGACCACCAGCACGATGATGAGCGACTCCTTGCGCCCGATCTGGTCGGAGAGCCATCCGACGAACCCACGGCCGAAGCCGTTGACGATCGAGAGCACACCCGCCGAGGACGCGGCGATGAACGGGCCGAAGCCAACTTCCTTCGCGAAGTCGACCTGGTAGCCGATCCCGAACAGCGACACGCCGCCGATGATCGCCAGCGCGAACCACATCAGCGGGAGCTGACCGGTCTTGATCGCCTCCATCGGGCCGTACTGCTTCACGGCCGGTGGGTTCTTGGCCAGGCTACGAGCGGACTTGGGGCTCGCTGCCCACTCGAGCGGGTCGACGTCGTGGGGCCACCAGTTCTTGGGCGGGTCCTTGAACAGGAAACCGCTGATACCGACGACCACCAGCATGTACAGGGCGATGAGGGTGAGGACGAGCGTGAAGTTGCTTTCGTTGAACGCGTAGCTGAAGACGAAGATGAACGGCACTGCGCCGTAGGCGAAGGCACCGTTGACGAACCCCGTCTTCCCGCCCCGCTTCTCGGGGAACCACTTTCCGACCATGTTGATCGACGTGGCGTACACGAGACCGGCGCCGGTCCCGCCGATGACCGAGTAGAACAGGAAGTTCAACACGAGGTTGCTTGTCAGGCCGAGCACGACGAACGCCGCGAACACCATGACGGCACCGGTGAGCATGGCGGTCCGGGCCGAGACGATGCCCTTCTCGCGAAGCCGTCCGGCTGGGAACGCGACTCCCGCCTGGAACACCGTCCAGATGCTGACTAGCCAGAAGGCCTGCCCGAGCGACCAACCGTGTACGTCCTCGAGGGTGCTCTCCGCGGCGCCGTAGCCGTATTCGAAGACGCTGACCCCGAACATGGACGCCCACGGCAACCACATCATCCACTTGCGCGAGCGCCCAAGTATTTGTTCCGCCGGTATCCCGACGCGGTAGACGCGCCCGTTGGAGTCGGTTATTTCACGATCCGCGACAGTCACGTCGTCTCCTTTGACGAGAAGGGAGGATGGACCCGACCACTTGTCGTGTCTTCCATCAATTGGCCGGCTGGCAACGCACCCGAATTCGCGCACCACCGACCGAGCAAGCAGAGCGGGTGGACCGCGCTGCAGCTCCCTTAGTGCTGGTTGTAGGCTCCCGCCGGTCCTGCCATGCCGACAGCGTCTTGCTAGCAAAGACGCAGGTAGACCGGCTGACAGGGCGAGGCGTCAGGGAACCGGCAGAGCCACCGCTCGTGGTCGACGGGCGGCGTCGAACGTCCGCAGGACTAACTCGGGGACCAGCTGAGACATGTGACGCATCTCCTCCTGTCGCCGCTGCGGGGGTGGTTCACATACTGCATACGGTATGACTCCTTGTCTAGATTTTGTTGTCGCCAAATGGCCCAACGGCGCATTTTTTACCCAAGATCAAGCTGGACTTGGCAGTCCCTTTACCATAGCTAATTGTCCGAATTAGGCGTGATTCGGCCACTTCGTCCTGCAGTTCGGCGACGGAGGCCCGGGACAGGGTCGGTCCCGAGCGCACGGGAGGGCGGGTGGAGGCCCGGGCGCGACTACGCGGCAGCGACCGGCGCCGGCCGCAAGAGCCCGCGAGAAGGCGGCAGCCTCCGGCGAGCAGCCGCGGAAGCGGCAACGTCGACAGAGCCGGCTCAGCCGGGTATGGGAGGCCTGGGCGAAGCCAGGACGGTTGGCGCGCGGCAATGAATGCCAACGGCGACGCCCACGGAGCGGCCTACCGGGTCGGAGAGAGACCGCGGCGAAGCCAGGAGAGGCGGCAGCGCGGCAACTGCACCGGCGCGAACTACCGCGCCGGACAGAGGCCGACCGAAACCGGGAGGTGGGGCCCTGCGGCAACCTCCGCGGAGGGGCCTACCGAGCCGGAGCGGGCCGGCGAGAAGCCAGGTCAGTCAGCCCCGCGGCAACGTCAACAGCCACGTCCGCGGAGCGGGCCTGACGAGCCCGGGGAGACTGCCGGACTGAAGTTAGAAGCATTGCCAGTCCCGCGGCGAAGTCTGCGGGGTGGCCGACCGGACCGGGATGAGGGCGCGGCGAAGCCGAGCCCAAGGCTCGGGGCTACGAGCGGCGCTCTCGTCCGATAGGTCGGGACGGATGTGCCGATCGTCCAGTGGGGACGGTCGGCGCGGGCCGGCCCGGTGGCGTCGCCACCGGGCCGGTAACCGGCCGGTCAGTCCTCCGACTTGCCGCTCTTGAGGCCCTCGGAGATGAGGTCCATGACGGAGGAGTCGGCGAGCGTCGTGACGTCCCCGATCTCGCGGTTCTCCGCCACGTCGCGCAGGAGCCTGCGCATGATCTTGCCGGAGCGGGTCTTGGGCAACTCGTCCACGACCATGATCTGGCGCGGCTTCGCGATGGGCCCGATCTCCTTGGACACGTGATCACGCAGTGCCTTGATCGCGTCGGCGCCCTTCGCCTCGTCCTGCGCGACGTTGCCCCGCAGGATGACGAACGCGACGATCCCCTGCCCCGTGGTCGGGTCCGACGCACCCACGACCGCCGCCTCGGCCACCGTGGGGTGGCTGACCAGCGCCGACTCCACCTCCGTGGTGGAGATCCGGTGGCCCGACACGTTCATCACGTCATCGACCCTGCCCAGCAGCCAGAACGCACCGTCGTCGTCGTACTTCGCGCCATCACCGGCGAAGTAGTAGCCCTGGTCGGCGAACCGCGACCAGTAGGTCTCCCGGTAACGCTCCTCATCACCCCAGATGCCCCGCAACATCGCCGGCCACGGCTCGTCGAGCACCAGGTAGCCACCGTTGCCGTGCTCCACCGGCGTACCACCCTCGTCCACGATCGTGGCGCCGATCCCCGGCAACGGACGCATGGCCGACCCGGGCTTCGTGGCGGTGACGCCGGGCAACGGCGAGATCATGATCGCGCCGGTCTCGGTCTGCCACCACGTGTCGACGATCGGGCAGTTGTCCTTGCCGATGTTCTCCCGGTACCACATCCAGGCCTCGGGGTTGATCGGCTCACCCACACTGCCCAGCACGCGCAGCGACGAGAGATCGAACTTCTCCGGGATCTCCTTGCCCCACTTCATGAACGTCCGGATCAACGTGGGAGCGGTGTAGTAGATCGAGACCCCGTACTTCTGGATGATCTCCCAGTGCCGGCCCTCGTGCGGGGTGTTAGGCGTGCCCTCATACATCACCGACGTCGCCCGGTTGGCCAACGGACCGTAAACGATGTAGGTGTGCCCGGTGACCCAGCCGATGTCGGCCGTGCACCAGTAGACGCTCTCCCCCGGCTTGTGGTCGAAGACCACGTTGTGGGTGTAAGCGGCCTGCGTCAGGTAGCCACCCGAGGTGTGCAGGATGCCCTTCGGCTTCCCGGTGGTGCCCGAGGTGTAGAGGATGTACAGCGGGTGCTCGGCGTCGAAGGGCTGGGCCTCGTGCTCGTCGGACTGCCGCTCGACGATGTCGTGCCACCAGATGTCGCGGCCCTCGGTCCAGGGCACATCGGTCTCGGTGCGCTTCACCACCAGCACGTGCTCGATCGACGGCGTGTCCTTGACCGCCTCGTCGGTGTTCTCCTTCATCGGCGCGGGCTTGCCACGCCGGAACTGCCCATCCGAGGTGATCAGCAGCTTCGCCTGCGCATCCTCGATCCGCGAACGCAACGCCCCCGGCGAGAACCCACCGAAAACCACACTGTGCGCCGCGCCCAGCCGCGCACACGCCAGCATCGCGATCGCAGCCTCGGGGATCATCGGGAGCTGGATCGCCACCCGGTCACCCTCCCCCACACCCAACTCGGCCAGCGCGTTGGCCGCCTTGCAGACCGCACTCTTGAGATCCGCGTAGGTGATCGTGCGGGTGTCACCCGGCTCGCCCTCCCAGTGGAAGGCGACCTGCTCACCGTGACCGTCCTCGACATGCCGGTCGACGCAGTTGTAGGCGACGTTCAGCTTGCCGCCCACGAACCACTTCGCGAACGGCGCATCCCACTCCAGGACCCGATCCCACTTCTGGTGCCAGTGCAACCGGTCGGCCTGCTCGGCCCAGAAAGCCTCGCGGTCGGCCGCGCCCCGGTCGTACCACTCGGCCGTCGCATTGGCCTGCGCCGCGAACTCCTCGCTCGGAGGGAAGCTCCGACTCTCGGTGGACAGGTTGCTCAGCGTGGCTTGAGTCGATTCGTCGGCCATGAATGCCCTCCTGATAGTGGGCGCCTCACGCCGGGCGGTCACTGCCCGGCTCCTCGTGCGTAGCACGACGCTAGCGGCCTCTCCGAGCCGCCGCATCGCCAGTCTGTCCAGGTTGATCCCGATCTCCCGCGCCGCCCGGCAGCCAGGCACGACGGGCCCCGAGACGCGGAACGGGCGCCCGGCGGTGGCACCATGCCGGTGTGCCCACGACCGCCGATCCGCTCGCTCCGCTGCTCGGTCTGCCCGGCGTCCAGGACGCCGTGACGAGGGCCCGGGACGCGCTGGTGGCGGTGCACAACCATCCGGTCAACCGGCGCGGGTGGCCGGCAGGCGCGGCGGAGGCGAGCATGCGGGCCGCGCGGGCCTCAGCCGCCCTCGACGGCGCCCCGCTGGGGGGTGTCGATCTTCACGGTGGTGCCCCCGGAACAGAGCACACCGTGAGCCCGGTGCTCGCCGGGGCCGTTCGCGTCGCCGAGGAGTCCGGCCGGCTGCTGGCGGTCTGGCGTACCTCGCCGTTGCAAGCGCTGGCCCGCCTGCATGTCGTGGCAGCGGCCGATCTCGTTCCTCCCGAACGCCACGACGACGAGCTCGGCAGGCCGATGCGGGCCGAGGGGATCTCCGCCCGGCTCGGGCTGCTCGCCGACATGCTGACGGGCGGCACGTCCGTGCCCGGACCGGTGCTGGCCGCCGTGGTGCACGGCGAGTTGCTGGCGCTCGCCCCCTTCCCCACCGCGAACGGTGTGGTCGCGCGCGCAGCGGCACGGCTCACGGCCGTGGCCGCGGGCCTCGATCCCAAGGGGCTGGCCGTGCCCGAGGTCGGGCACCTGCGCCACGCCCCGGAGTACCGCACCGCTGCCGCCGCCTTCGCCGGCGGCACGCCCGAGGGCCTCAGAACATGGCTGCTGCACTGTTGCGCCCAGTGGGAGGCCGGAGCGCGCGAGGGGATGTCGATCGCCGACGCCCGGGCCTGATCACGCTCGTGGCCCGGGGCAATGAGACGGGCGGCGCCCCTTGGCAGGGACACCGCCCGTCTACGCGCAAACATCAGGATCCAGGCGTGCACTACGTGTCGTGGTAATGGCCTCGGCGTCCAGCGTCCCGGTACGCAGGCCCACGACGACATGCCTCCCGCGGCGTGCTGTGCGTGGAGTGCCCGACCTTTGCGCACGGAGCCCCAGTCAGGGGGAACGGGTGCTTCTCCACCGCACCGTCCCTGGCCGACCAGGAGTCCGTGCGCCCTTTGTAGTACGTGACGCGGAGCACAGCAAGGGTCACACGGCAGTGCACCGGTTCAGAACACCCGGGCCCGGCGAAGGCCTCTCGCAGCGGCTCCGCGGCCACTCATCCGCGGGTTCGCCGTCGATGCCCGTACCACGACACCCCGACCAGCGCCACCGCTCCCAGCCCGGCCGCTGCCAGCGTCGTTCGCTTCTCCGGGGCACGAAACCGCCGCAGCGCGACCGGATCGGCGAAGGTCAGGATCGGCCATCCTCGCTGCACGGCTTCGCGGCGCAGGGCCCTGTCCGGGTTGACCACCGTGGGGTGCCCGACGGCCTCCAGCAGCGGCAGGTCGGTGATCGAGTCGGAGTAGGCCCGGCAATCGGAGAGCTGATAGCCCTGCTCGGCGGCGATGGCCCGCGCTGCCTCCGCCTTCTCCTCGCCGTAGCAGTAGTAGTCGATCACACCCGTGTAGCGGCCCTCCTGCACGCTCATCCGCGTGGCCAGGCACCGGTCCGCCCCCACGAGAGCCGCGATGGGTTCGACGACCTCCAATCCCGACGCGGACAGCACCACGACCTCGTCACCGTTGGCCTTGTGCTCGGCGATGAGCTCCGCGGCCTCGGCGTAGACCAGCGGCTCGACGATGTCGTGCAGGGTCTCGGCGACGATCGCCCGGATCTGCGCGACCTCCCACCCGGTGCACAGCGCGGTGATCCGCCGGCGCAGCAGGTCCATCGTGTCGGCGTCGGCCCCGGAGAGCACGAGCAGCAACTGAGCGTATCCGCTCCGCAAGGCGGCACGCCTGCTGATCAAACCTCGGCGGCGGAACGGACGGCTGAACGCGAGCGCGCTCGACCCGGCGATGATCGTCTTGTCGAGGTCGAAGAAGGCAGCGGCTCCCGAGGCCGCGGGGTGTGGCTTCGGGCGTAGCGTCGGCAACGGACCAGGCACGTCGAGCGAGCTTGCCAGAACCCCCGAACGACGGCCGACCCCCGCGGCACTGCCCGAACGCAGCACAGATGGTCCGTCCAGAGGCGCGCGTTGCAGCCCGTCAAGGGCTACAGTTGGTTGTGCTCGGACGTGTCCGGGCGCGGTTCAGCTCGACCCCCCGGAGCTGAACCACCGACGGCCCCCGCCAATCCCCCCTGGCGGGGGCCGTCCCGTATCCAGGGGACCCCCGAATCACACTGCCCCTGAACACCGACAGAACCGGGCATTCGGGAGCCGATTCGATCCGGTTTATCCACATCGGTCACCGCCTGTCCACAAGATCATGGTCCGCCCTCCGCCGAGGCCACGCGCACCGCACGCTGGTCAGGCCGCTCTTCCGAGCGGCAGGACGAGGGAGGCGTGGTGCAGCAGAGCGCAGGTGAACGGCGCGGGTTGGTGATGGTGTCCGACCCCGATTTGCTCGACACCATCCTGCGGTTGGCCGCAGCAGCAGGGTGTGACCTCCACCGCACCATCGACGCGGCACAGGCCCGTCCGCACTGGCCGCGAGCGCCTCTCGTGCTCCTCGACGCGGCCGCAGCCCAGCAGTGCGCGCAGGCGGGGCTGCCTCGTCGTGGCGAGGTGATCGTCACTGTCCGTGGCGAACCGGCCCCTTCCGTGTGGCAACACGCGGTGGCGGTCGGCGCCCAACACGTCATCTCCCTCCCCCAGGCGGAGTCGTGGCTGGTGGCGGCCCTCACAGAGGCCGCCGAGGGTCCCGGCCGCAACGGTGCCGTGCTCGCCGTCGTAGGCGGTCGCGGCGGCGCCGGCGCCTCGGTGCTCGCGGCGGCCGTCGCGGTCACTGCCGTACGCGACGGGTCACGGGTGCTGCTCGTCGATTGCGATCCGCTGGGCGGAGGCCTCGACCTGGTGCTCGGAGCGGAGGAGCTCGGCGGTCTGCGATGGCCCGACATCGGGGTCGGCGGCGGGCGCGTGCCGGCCACCGCGTTGCACGCCGCCCTTCCCGCCCCCACCGTCGCCCGCCGCGGTGGTGGCGAGCTGGGCGTGCTGTCCTGCGACCGCTCCGCTCACGGCCCCTCGCCCGCCGCGGTCCGGTCGGTGGTCGAGGCCGGTCGGCGGGCCGGGGAGACGGTCGTCTGCGACCTCCCGCGCTACCCCACCGAGGCTGCCGTCGCGGCGCTGTCGTCGGCCGACCTCACCGTCCTCGTCGTACCCGCCGAGGTACGGTCCTGCGCCGCCGCGGCGAGGGTGGCCGCCGTACTCGCCGAGCACGGCGGCCCGGTGCGTCTGATCGTCCGGGGTCCGGCTCCGGGAGGCGTGGCGGCCTCCGAGATCGCCCGCGCTCTCGGTCTTCCGCTGCTGGCCGCGATGCGGCCCGAGGCAGGGCTCGCCCGGGCACTGGAGCGCGGCGACGCGCCGGGCAGGCCACGCGGTCCGCTCGCGGCCACCGCGCACACGGTGCTCACCGAGCTGCGCGCGCTCGCAGGGCCGGCGTCGGGGGTGCCGGCGTGAACATGTCGAGCCACGCCGGACTGGCCGTCGCGGCCCGCGCCACAGCCGATATCGGCCCGCGGTCCGCGTCTGCGCTGGTCGACCGCGTGCGATCCCGGCTGGCCGCCGCCGGCGGAGAGATCACCGAAGCGGCGGTGGCCGCGGCCGTGCGGGCGGAGTCCGGCGGGGTCGCCTCCGACCTCGACGTACTCGCGGCGCTGCGCGTGCTGCGCCAGGAGTTCGTCGGCGCCGGCCCTCTCGACGAACTGCTGCGCGACCCACGCACCACCGACGTCCTCGTGTGCGGGCCCACGTCGGTGTGGGTCGACCGCGGATCGGGACTCGAAGCCACCGATGTCCGGTTCCCCGACGAGGCCGCCGTCCGCCGGCTCGCCCAGCGGCTCGCCATCGCCGCAGGCCGTCGGCTCGACGACGCCAGCCCATACGTCGACGGTTGGGTCGCCGACGTCGGGGTGCGGCTGCACGCCGTGCTCCCGCCCGTCGCCGCCGACGGCACCTGCCTGTCCCTTCGTGTCCTGCGTCCCGCCGCGCACGACCTGCCGGCGCTGCGTTCACTCGGCACCGTCGACGCCACCGGCGAGGCCCTGCTGCGGGCGGTGCTTGCCGCCCGGCTCGCGTTCCTCGTCTCAGGAGGCACCGGCACGGGCAAGACCACGATCCTCGCCGCGATGCTCAGCACGGTCCATCCGCGGGAGCGAATCGTCTGCGTCGAGGACGCGGAGGAGCTTCGCCCCCGGCACCCGCACGTCGTACGGCTCGTCGCCCGGCCGGCCAACATCGAGGGAGCCGGCGGGATCGTGCTGCGCGACCTCGTGCGCCAGGCGCTGCGGATGCGGCCCGACCGGCTCGTCGTCGGCGAGGTCAGGGGTGCGGAGGTCTGCGACCTGCTGGCCGCGCTCAACACGGGCCATGACGGCGGTGCCGGCACGGTCCACGCCAACTCGGCCGGCGAGGTGCCGGCGCGGATGGAGGCGTTGGCGGCCACCGGCGGGCTCCCCCGCGATGCCCTGCACAGCCAGCTCGCCGCCGCTGTGCAGGTGGTACTCCACATGCGCAGGCTCGGCTCCGGCGCCCGG
Source organism: Pseudonocardia yunnanensis (assembly GCF_039534065.1). Classification (NCBI taxonomy): domain Bacteria; kingdom Bacillati; phylum Actinomycetota; class Actinomycetes; order Pseudonocardiales; family Pseudonocardiaceae; genus Pseudonocardia; species Pseudonocardia yunnanensis. The sequence goes on from NZ_BAAAUS010000037.1 coordinate 22,992, forward strand.
GTGCTGGATGTCGTCGGCGTGCTGACCCGCTCCTCCGAGGGAGTCGCCGTCGGAGCAGCGTGGAGCCGCAGTCGCGGCTGGTCCAGCGGACGCGATGCCCTCGGGCGCCTGTTCGCCGACCGCGGGGTGCGGGCACCGTGGTGAACGCCATGGCGTGTGCCGCTCTCGCGGCGGCGATCGGATGCCTGCCCCCGGCTGCTGGGGCCACGAGGCTCGCAGTGCTCTGGCCGGTCACGGCGATCCGCGGCCGCCGAATCGCGTGGGCCGCCGCACCGGCTGTGCTCGGTGGGCTCGCCGGGCTGCTGCTCGCCGGTCCGGGTGGAGCACTGGCGGGCGCGCTCGTGGCGTTCACGGTCCGACGGCGACAGGCCCGGCATCGGGCAGCCGCCGCGGCGGCGGCCGCCGCGGCGCAGCTCGCCGACGCGGTCTCCCGCATCACAGAGGAGCTGCGGGCGGGCAGCCATCCGGCCGCCGCGCTCGCCGGGGCGCGGGCGGACGGTCCGCTGGCCCGCGACATCCTCGATCCTGCGGCCGCTGCCGCACGTCTCGGCGACAATGTGGCCGCCGCCCTGCGCCGGGGCGCGGTCGGACGGCCGGGAATCGGCCCCGACGTCGAACGCATCGCCGTGGCCTGGTCGCTCGCCGAGCGGCACGGGATCCCGCTCGCCGAACTGCTCGGGAGTACCCACCACGACATCCGCTGGAGAGTGCGCTTCGGGGCCACCGTGCGGGCCCAGCTGGCCGGGCCGCGGGCCACCGCCCACGTACTCACCGCATTGCCGCTGCTCGGACTCGGGCTCGGCCAGCTCGTCGGCGCCGACCCGGTCGCGGTACTGCGCGGCGGCTTGCTCGGCCAGATGCTGCTGGTCATCGGCGTCGCGCTGGTGGCGGCTGGCTCAGCGTGGTCGGAGCGCATCCTCCGCTCGGCGGTGCCGTCATGAGTCCGTCGATCAGCGCGGTGCCGGGCACCACCGCCGCCGCACTCGCGGTGCTGGCCGTCGCACTACTCGTCGCTGCGGGGCCCAGCAGCTCAGGCAGGCTGCGGGCACTGCAAGCCGATCCGCCGCCACCGGTCGATGCCGTGGCGTCCCCGCCACTGCGCGGTTCGTGGCTGGCCATCGGGGCAGCCGCGGCCGGGCTGCTCGGATGGGCCGTCGCCGGGGCCATGGCGGGCGCGGTCCTGGGGATCGCGGCCGGAGCGGCAGGCGCAGTGTTCGCGCGTCGCGCTGCCGCTCGCGCCGGCCCGGGCACCGAGCAGGACAGCGACATCGCCGGCGGCTGGGAGCTGCTCGCGGTCTGCTTGGAGGCGGGGTTGCCGGTCTCGGTCGCGGTGTCGGCGGCAGCCGAGCCGCTCGGCGGTTCCACCGGCGCCCAGTTGCGGCGCGTCTCCGGCCTCCTCGAACTCGGAGCCGATCCGGTCGACGCCTGGCTCGCGGCCGAGGGCGTGCCCGCGCTCGCGACGTTCGCTCGCGCAGCGGGCCGCTCGGCCGGCACCGGCGCGGCCCTCGCCCAGGTGGCGAGAGCCGAGGGCGGGCGGCTCCGCGCCGACCTGCTCGACTCCGCGCAGGCACGGGCGGAGCGCGCCGGAGTGCTCATCACCGGCCCGCTCGGACTCTGTTTCCTGCCGGCGTTCCTGGTCCTCGGTATCGCCCCGGTCGTCATCGGCCTGGCGGGCGAGGCACTCGCGCAGTGGTGACCACCGCGCATGTCCACCACGAAGGAGATCTGATGTCCCTGCTCACCATCCCCACACCGCTGAACACGTCCACCCGACTGCGAGCGCTCCGCCATGACGACGCCGGCATGAGCACGGTGGAGTACGCCATCGGCACGATTGCCGCCGCCGCATTCGCCGCCGTCCTCTACGCGGTGGTCAGCGGTGAGTCGATCGTCACGGCCCTCACCGAGCTCGTCGAGCGCGCGTTGTCGGTGACGTTCTGATGGTCGCCCGCACACCGGTGGCGCGCGCGGGGCACCGTTCGCCGGGCCGGCGCGAGCTCCGGTGTGCGGGCGATCGGCGATCACGATGGCAGCGGCGGGAGCAGGCGGACGCCGGCGCCGTCACCGTCGAAGCGGCTCTCGCCCTGTGCAGCCTCGCGGTGTTCCTCGCGGTCGCGGTCACGTCGGTGGTCGCGGTGGCGGCCGCGATCCGCTGCATCGACGCAGCACGCGAGATGGCCCGGCTCGCCGCTCGTGGCGAGGCCGACCGCGGTCGCGCTGTCGCCGCCGAACTCGCGCCCACCGGTGCTCGCCTGGAGCTGGTGCATCGGGACGACCTCGTCATCGCGGAGGTCTCCCACGACCTGCTGCGGCCGCTCCCCCTCCGGGTCGGCGGCCGCGCCGTCGCCGCACTCGAACCCGGGGACGTCGGGTCATGACGCCACGTCGGGTACGTCCCGCCCACGACGAGGGGATCGCCACCGTATGGGCCGCCGCGGGCGCTGCCGTGATCATGGCTGCGCTCCTGCTCGGTCTTCATCTCGGCGCCGCTGTTGCTGCCCGCCACCGGGCGGAGGCCGCAGCCGACCTGGCTGCGCTCGCCGCGGCCGGGCAGGCCGTCCACGGCGCCGGCACGGCCTGCCGACGGGCCGAGGCGATCGCACATGAGATGGGCGGCGAGGTCATCCGATGTTTGCTGTCGGGATGGGACGCCCTGGTCGAGGTCCACGTCCCGGTGCCGCTCGCGCTTTCCGGCGCCGAAGCCGTCGGCCGGGCCCGGGCGGGACCGATGGAACCCGAGCGGCCGTCGGCACCATCGCCCGCTGATCAGGGCACCGCCCACCGTCGCCGCGGCCCCGCCAGGCGCAGGCCCGGCTCTGCCGCCACCGTTGCCCGCGCTCTCCGCACTGGTAGCGCCGGGCACGAGCGGTCCCACGCCTCACGCGTCGGCTCCGGCAAATCCAGATCATGCTCGGTCGGCGTTGCGTGCACCGTTCACCCGACTCTCCCCGATGTCAACTCCATCATCCGGAAATCTGCGCGGCGAACGGTAGGCAGTATTCGACGGATGGGCAGGACGCTGTCGATCAACCCGATTCGTCCGCCTTGGCCAGCCGTCCGACGACTCGGCGCACTACCGCAACGTTCGTCGTGGCTGCCGAACCGATGGGCGACGGCCACTGGCGACACACGGGACAGGGCGCGCCTACTTGACGTGGTTCCGAACGGCCCCGGCCATCGGCACCACGAGCTCGCTCCCCAGGCTGCGGTGGGGCCGGCGCGTCCCCCCCGACGCCCACCCCGATACCGGTTCCACCGCGCTCCGGCCGTCGTCGGCCGGCCCGGCCCCCGATGTGGCCGGCCGACGGCGGCTACCTCGGCACCCGCTCCGTGTGCCGCGGGGGCGACTCGATCTCCCCTGGTCCCGGCGCCGACAGCGCGTCCAGCACCACGCTCAGCACGATCACAGCGCCCGCCTTGTCGAGCGGCACGTTCCCGTTGCCGCACTTCGGCGACTGCACGCAGGACGGGCAGCCCGTGCGGCATTCGCAGCCGCCGATGGCGTCGCGCGTGGCCGTCAGCCACGCGGCGAGCACGGCGTGCCCGCGCTCGGCGAACCCCGCTCCGCCCGGATGGCCGTCGTGCACGAACACCGTGGGGCGACCGGTCTGCGGATGCAGGGCTGTGGACATCCCCCCGATGTCCCACCGGTCGCAGATCGCGAACAGTGGGAGCAGGCCGATCGCCGCGTGCTCCGCGGCGTGCAGCGCCCCCGGGATCCGTACGGGCGGCACGCCTGCAGCGATCAGTGCGCCTTCGTCGATGTCGTACCAGACCCCACGGGTGCGGAGGGTCTGCTCGGGGAGGTCGAGGGGCACGGTCTCCAGCACGGTGCCGTCTGGGGCACGCCGTTGATAGGCCACCACCTGCGACGTCACGGTCACCTCACCGAACGACACGCGCACGTCGCCGAGGTCGCGGTGTGCGAGCACCCGCGCCACCTCCACGTCGGCCGTGGATCGGGCGTCCGTGCGCCAGTCCGGGTCGGCGGGGCACACGAGCGCCACACCGGCCTCGAGGTCGAGTTCCTCGACCAGATAGCTCTCCCCGCGGTGCAGGTACACCGCTCCGGGATGCGCGGTGGCCGGGGCCGAGGGGCCGTCCACCGTGCCGAGCATCCGGCCGGTCTCGGCCTCCACCATGGCCACCTGGCCAAGGCCGGAGCCCCGGATGTCCACCGACGCCGCGGGGCGCTCCCTCGTCGACGGCCAGAACCAGCCGGTGGGCCGGCGCCGCAGCACGCCGTCGGCCACCAACTCGTCCAGCACGGCCGCCGCCGCATCTCCCCCGAACACCTCCGACACGTCGTGCTCCGTCACAGGGAGCTCGGCCGCGGCGCACACGAGTTGGGGGCCGAGGACATAAGGGTTGAGCGGGTCGAGCACACAGCCCTCCACCGGGGCGCCGAGCAGCGCCTCCGGGTGGTGCACGAGGTAGGTGTCCATGGGGTCGTCGCGGGCCACGAGCACCACCAGCGCTTCGTCGCGGGCCCGTCCCGCGCGCCCGGACTGCTGCCAGAACGACGCCCTCGTGCCCGGGAAGCCCGCCACCACCACCGCGTCGAGGCCGGCGATGTCGACGCCCAGCTCGAGCGCGTTCGTGGTGGCCACCCCGAGCAGCTCGCCGCGCACCAGCGCCGCCTCCAGCGCCCGGCGCTCCTCGGGGAGGTAGCCACCGCGGTAGGCAGCCACTCGCTCGGCCAGCGCGGGGTCGACATCGGCGAGCAGCCGCTGCGCACCCAGCGCCGTCACCTCCGCACCGCGGCGGGAGCGCACGAAGGTGAGCGTCCGTGCGCCCTCCACCACCAGGTCGGCGAGCATGCGCGCGGCCTCGGCGCCTGCCGCCCGGCGCACCGGGGCTCCGTTCTCCCCCGTCAGCTCGGGCAGCAACGGCGGCTCCCACAGCGCGACGGTGCGCCCCGCCCCCGGCGAGCCGTCGTCGGTCACCGCCACGACGTCACGGCCGGTGAGCCGGGACGCGAAGGCAGCGGGCTCGGCCACGGTGGCGGAAGCCAGCACGAGCGTGGGGCGCGAGCCGTAGCGGGCGCAGACGCGCAGGAGACGGCGCAGGAGCAGCGCGACGTGCGAGCCGAAGACCCCGCGGTAGGTGTGGCACTCGTCCACCACCACGAACTGCAGCCTGCGCAGGAACGCCGTCCAGCGCCCGTGTTGCGGCAGGAGCGAGCGGTGCAGCATGTCCGGGTTGCTGAAGAGCCACCGGCCGTGCCGGCGCGCCCAGTCGCGTGCGTCCATCGGGGTGTCGCCGTCCAGCGGTGCCGGCCGCACGTCCGGCAGGCCGAGAGCGTCCAGCGCCCGGAGCTGGTCGGCCGCGAGTGCCTTCGTCGGCGACAGGTAGAGCGCGGTGGCGCGGGGGTCCGCGGCGAAGCGGGCGAGCACGGGCAGCTGGTAGACGAGCGACTTGCCCGATGCCGTGCCTGTGGCCACCACGACGTCCTGACCGGCGTGGGCCAGCGCTGCCCCGTCGGCCTGGTGGCTCCAGGGTGTCTGCACACCGGAGCGGCCGAATGCATCCCGCACCTCGTGCGGTACCCAACCCGGCCACTCGACGGGCCGGCCGGGCCGTGGGGGCATGTGCACGGCGTGGCGCAGCGGGCCGGCCGCATCGTCCACGTCGTGCGCTTCCGGATCCGTCGGCCGCCACAGTGGTTCGGCCCCGGCCCCTGCCAGCACTCGGCGGAGCAGGACCTCGCCGCGCCCGGGCCGCGCGCCTACCTCCGGCCCCGCGACACCCTCGGCTCGTCCGTTCCCGCCACCCACGGTGTTCGAGGTTGGCACATCGGTCCGACGGTCAGGCCGTCGCCTGCACTGCTGCGGTGGCGATTCGCGTCATCTCCTGGCGTGCTGCTTCCCAACCCGGCGCGCGGGGCACCCTGGCCAGCAGGGCCATCAGGAAGCGGCGGTCGCCGCCGACCGCACCCGTGCTGTGGATGTAGTACTTCCCGGAGAAACAACACATCCAGCCCTGTTTGGCCACTGCCCCCGGGGCATCCGGCCCGTCCACCGCCGGTGCGAGCAGTCCGAACGCCTGGTTGAACCCGTCAGCTGCCCGCGCCGGAGCGGCGTCCATGGCGGAGGCGAGCAGGTCGCGGTCGGCGGTGGGCATGTCCTCGAGCAAGTACTGCCAGGTCCGCACGGTGTCCTCGGCCGACATCGACACCTCACCCCACTGGGATGGATCCCGCGGAGCCGTGGTGCCGGTGAGCCCCACGCGGCTGCTGACCCTCCCGATGGCGCCTGCACCGTCGAAGCGGCTCCAGAGCGCGTTCATGGCGTTGTCGTCGCTGGGCCCCAGTGCCCGGTTCAGCAGTGTGATGTCGGCGTCGGCGACGGCCAGGCCGTCGAGCCGCCTGCGGTCGAGGACGTCCACGGCGACGAGCACCTTGGACAGCGATGCCGTGTAGTAGGGCTCCCCACCTCGCGCACCGAGGGCGAGCTCGTCGGTCTCGCGATCCAGCACGGCGACGGCGAGTTCCGTGGCGCTCCCTGCTGTCCCCTGCGCGGCGTCGACAGCGGCTTGGGCGAGTCCGGAGCGAGGGACGGGCGCAGCGGGTGCGGCCAGCGCCTCGACGCCGGGTATGGCAGCGCTCAGCTGACCGGACGGCCTCTCGGACGAGTCGCTGAAGGCCATTTCGCCGCTGGGCTTGGCCTCCGCATGGCGGAGCCCGCTGGCCGCGACGACGGGCACGGCGACGAGCAACGCGAGGGTGCAGGTGATGACCAGGAACTGTGTCCGGTGTGAGGGAGCGCTGACCGTCACGTGAACTTCACGATCGACACCATCGGCAAGTTCGGATCCCAACCGTAATCGACCGACTCGTGATCAGATCGTTAACCTTAGCGCGCCCCTGCCCCTCACTCGCGGGTGCCCTACGTACCACCCATAGACTGCAGAGGCCTGCACCGCTCCCACCTGCGGCGACGGGTTTCGAGACGCCAGGGGTGCCGTCTGGAGTTCCCTGGCCCGGTATTCACTGAACCAGGAGGACGGATGTCCACGTCCACCCTCGCCCAGGGCCTCGAGCTCGGAGCGAATGACCGCATCCTCGTCGGTGTGGTCGCGGTGGTCGCCCTTGCTGCCCTGGCCATCGGCTTCATCTTGCGCCGGGAGGTACTCGCCGCGGGCGAGGGCACCTCCAAGATGCAGGAGATCGGCCGAGCGGTCCAGGAAGGCGCCACGGCGTACCTCAACCGCCAGTTCCGCACGCTCGGCATATTCGTCGTGATCGTGTTCGTCCTGCTCTTCGCTCTCCCGGCGGACGATCTCGGCGAGCGCATCGGGCGATCGATCTTCTTCATCGTCGGCGCTGTGTTCTCTGCCACAATCGGCAACCTGGGCATGCGGCTCGCGACCTTCGCCAACATCCGCGTCGCTGCCGCGGCCAACGAGGAGGGCGGCCGGGAGAAGGCCACCCGCATCGCGTTCCGCACCGGTGGCGTGGTCGGCATGTTCACCGTCGGCCTCGGTCTGTTCGGGGCCGCCGTGGTCGTGATGGTGTACGCCGGCCAGGCACCGAAGGTGCTGGAAGGCTTCGGCTTCGGGGCCGCGCTGCTCGCCATGTTCATGCGTGTCGGCGGCGGCATCTTCACCAAGGCCGCCGACGTCGGTGCCGACCTGGTCGGCAAGGTCGAGCAGGGCATTCCCGAGGACGACCCGCGCAACGCCGCGACGATCGCCGACAACGTGGGCGACAACGTCGGTGACTGCGCCGGCATGGCCGCCGACCTGTTCGAGTCCTACGCCGTGATGCTCGTGGCCGCGCTGATCCTCGGCACCGCAGCTTTCGGCCTGCAGGGGCTGCTCTTCCCGCTGATCGTTCCCGCCATCGGCGTGATCACGGCGGTCGTGGGTGTCTACATCACCCGCACCCGCGAGGGCGAGAGCAGCCTGACCACCATCAACCGCAGCTTCTACATCTCCGCGGTCATCTCCGCGGTGCTGTGCGTGATCGCCGCCTACGTCTACCTGCCGGGCAGCTTCGAGGGACTGACGAACCCGACCGACACCACGGTCGTGGCCGCCATGGCGGGCAGCGACCCGCGGTTGATCGCCTCGATCGCCGTCATCATCGGCATCGTGCTGGCGGGCGTGATCCTCTGGCTCACCGGCTACTTCACCGGCACCGAGGACAAGCCGGTCAAGACCGTCGGCGAGTCGTCGCTCACCGGGCCCGCCACCGTCATCCTCGCCGGCATCTCGATCGGCTTCGAGTCGGCGGTGTACACCGCGCTGGTCATCTGCGCGGCGGTGTTCGGCGCGTTCACGCTGGCCACCGGTTCGATCACCGTTGCGCTCTTCGCGGTGGCGCTCGCCGGCACCGGCCTGCTCACCACGGTCGGCGTCATCGTCGCGATGGACACCTTCGGCCCGGTCTCGGACAACGCGCAGGGCATCGCGGAGATGTCCGGCGACGTCAAGGGCCCCGGGGTCGCCATCCTCACCGAGCTGGACGCGGTGGGCAACACGACGAAGGCCATCACCAAGGGCATCGCGATCGCCACGGCTGTGCTCGCCGCCACGGCGCTCTTCGGCTCCTACCGCGACGCCATCGCCCAGGCGCTGGTCGACGCGGGCGGCACCCTGCAGGACGCCGGCACCGCGTTCGCCTTCGAGGTCTTCTCCCCGAACACGCTCGTCGGCGTGATCATCGGTGCGTCGGTGGTGTTCATGTTCTCCGGGCTCGCGATCAACGCGGTCACCCGCGCGGCAGGCGCCATCGTCTTCGAGGTGCGTCGCCAGTTCCGGGACAACCCCGGGATCATGGAGGGCACCGTCCGCCCGGAGTACGGCCGCGTCGTGGACATCTGCACGCGCGACTCGCTGCGCGAGCTGGCCACCCCCGGCCTGCTGGCGATCTTCGCCCCGATCGCCGTCGGCTTCGGCCTCGGCGTCGGCCCGCTGGCCGGTTACCTGGCCGGTGCCATCGCTGCCGGCACGTTGATGGCGGTCTTCCTCGCCAACTCCGGTGGCGCGTGGGACAACGCGAAGAAGCTGGTGGAGGACGGAAACCACGGCGGTAAGGGATCGTCCGCCCACGAGGCCACCATCATCGGTGACACGGTCGGCGACCCGTTCAAGGACACCGCGGGTCCGTCGATCAACCCGTTGATCAAGGTGATGAACCTGGTCTCGGTGCTGATCGCCCCGGCGGTCGTGACGTTCTCCGTCGGCCCGTCGGCCTCGGCCCCGCTGCGGATCGCCATCGCGCTCGTGGCGGTCGCAATCATCGTGGCTGCGGTCGTCGTCTCGAAGCGGCGTTCCACCTCGATCGCCGACACCCCGGCAGCCAGCTCGGTCGGCTGACCGCTCATCCCTGTCCGGAGGCCGTTCACCCGTTCGGGTGGGCGGCCTCCGGCCGTTCTGAGGCCTACCAGTACCTTCCCCCGCGAATCGACGCGCGCCGCGCGTCATGATGCGCACCGCTGCGGGAGGACCGAATGAGTACTCGCAGGCTCACCTACACGCTCGCCTCGGCGTTCGTTCTCCTCGTCGTGACAGGGTGCGGCACCGGGGGTGACAGCGACGCCGAGGCGGTGGCCTGGACGAACCAGGTGTGCGGTGCACTGTCCGGCTTCGCCCGGGCGGCCACGACCCAGCCGCAAGTGAACGGGGCCGACCCCGTCGCGACCGTTCGCGGGCTCGGCGACTACTTCACCGCCACGGGCACCGCGGTGCAGGGCTCCATCACCGCACTCGACGCGATCGGCCCATCGCCGGTGACAGGCGGTGACGAGTACGTCGCCCGGCTCAAGGGAGCCCTGACCCAGATCCGCACCGGTTTCGACGCGGCGCGCGGACAGCTCACCACCGTCGACACGTCCAGCGTCCAGACCATGTCGGTCGCCCTGCCGACGGCGCTCGCGCCGCTGCAGGAGCTACGGAACATGGCCGACCCCACTGCCGGACTGCAGGCCAACGACGAGCTGAAGGCCGCCGCCGCCAAGGCTGCGAACTGCCAGCAAGTCCGCTCGACGACGTCACCTGCTCGCTGACCGGCCTGTCGCGGATTACTGCCCTCCAACGCGGCACACTGACCGCCCACATCACCTTCGATCCAGGAGCAGCATGTCAACCACACCGCGTCCGGCACTGCTCCTTCCGGCGCTCGCCGCTTTAGTGGTGGGCATCGCGGGCTGCACGTCGGCCGTCTCGGGCACGGCCGCCCCGGCCGGACAGTCCCCTGCGACCGCCGCGGGAGATCCCGTGCAGTGGGTGGACGGCGTCTGCGGGGCTCTCCTGCCCTTCGTCAAGACGGCAGGCACGCCACCGCAGCTCAACACCGCGTCCGATCCCACAGCGCTCGCGAAGGGCATCAGCGAATACCTGGGGCAGGGCGCGACCGCGGCCGACTCGGCGATCAACGGGATAGCGGCCGTAGGCCCCTCCCCGGTGGCGGGCGGGGACGACGTCATCACCCGGCTGACCAAGACCCTGACCACGTTCCGGACCTCCTTCCAGGACGCCAAGACCCAGGTGGACGCGGTCGACACCAGCAACCCACAGTCGCTGCGCACCGAGCTGCCGAAGGCCGTCGCGCCGCTGGAGCAGCTGGCGAACATGCCGGACCCCACGGTCGATCTGCAGACCAGCCCCGAGCTGGAGCGGGCGAGTGCACAGGCACCGAACTGCCAGCAGGTCGAACGCCAGACCGGAGGCTGACGCGGCGGACCGACGCCGACCCGGGGCGGGCGCCGCGGGTCGGCCGGACCTCCATGATCAGCGCCGGAAGGGCCCGGGCACACTGACGCCGACCTTCCACCGATCCGGAGCCGGCGCATGACTCGCTCGACCCGCCCCGCCCTGACGGCCGTCGCCGCGCTCGTCGCCGCCGCCGTCCTCGCCGGTTGCACGACCACGGTCGTCGGCAACCCTGGCGTCGACCCTGCCCCGACCCCGACCGAGGGCCCCGGCAGCGATCCGGTGGCCTGGGCCGACCGCCTCTGCGGGGCCGTCATGAGCTTCGCGGTGCCGGCCACGACGCCGCCCGCCATCGCACCGGGGGCCGACCTGCCCACCGTCAAGGGCGCTGTCAGCGACTACCTCGGCACGGTCCTCAACGGAGTGCAGCAGGGCCGCGCCCAGCTCGGGTCGATCGGCCGCTCCCCGGTGCAGGGCGGCAACGACGCCGTGGGCCGGGCACAGAGTGCGCTGGAGTTCCTCGAGCAGGACTTCACCGGAGCCAAGACCGCGGTGGACGCTGCCGACGCGAACAATCCCGAGTCCGTCATGACCGCGCTCAACCAGGCCCAGTCGACCTTCGACGCGATCACGCCCCCGAACCCGCTGGCAGACCTGAGCGCCACCCCCCGGCTGCAGAAGGCCGCCGAGCGGGCCGCGCAGTGCCAGCAGCTCTCCGCGCTGTCGGCCACCGCCCCGCGCTGACCGGCACGCACGTCGACGCCTGAGAGTGCCGATCTTCGGCGCGCCCTGGCCATAACGCTCGAACGCGTGTTCTACTGTGCGCTCGTGTCGCAGCTGTCGCTGTTCTCCGCCGATGCCCGTCCTCCGCGGGTGAGCGACCTCGCCGGGCTGCTGTGCGGTCCGGGACAGATCGTCAGGTTCGGAGCGGGCGATCAGGCCCGGCTCTCGATCGTGCTGCCCGATGCGGCCAGAGCACCGGCGCTCGCGGCAGCGTGCGCCGCCACAGGCATCCGGATGGAGGCTGTACGAACAGAGAGCGGCGCCACCGCGTTACGCTCGGCGTTCCGCTGCGATCTGGTGGGGTTGGCACGGGCGTGGACACACGGGGCGGTCAAAACGGTCCCGGTGGGATGGCAATTGGACGGGCCGGCGTTACGACTGTGGGCTCTGGCCGCAGGCCGGCCCGACGAGCGGGGCGGTTACCTGCTCGGGCTCGACCCGCACGCCCCTGAAACACACCTACCTCTGGTGGCCGCTGCCACCAGAGCAGGAATATCACCCGCGAGGGTGGGTAACGGGCAGGCGCTGCGGATAAGCGGCACCCGACGGGTCCAACGGCTCGTCGAGCTCGTCGGTCCGGTTCCGGCCAGGGCCGACACCGCTGACTGGCCCCGATGCTGGGGCAGGGCTGCGTCTTGACGAGCTGGTTACGCTCGCGCGGCGCAGGCCGACACGGTGTCGCAGGCGCTCCGCCGGGCGACGCTCGGTGTGATGAGGGCGACACGCTAGGTGGGCGGGTGAAGTCTAGGTTCCGGTACTGCCGGAACGGGAGACCCGCATACTCGGTGTCCGGGCACTCCCGCGCATGGGGCGCGGAAACCCAGCAGGACGGCTGGTGCGCGGCGCCGAAACGGCCGTAGACGATGGAGTAGGACCAGGTGGCAACCGGAACGACGAGTGCGAAGCCCGCGACCCCGAGGGGCACGGGCAGCCGGAAGGCTGCCGCGAAGGCCGCCCCGGGTCGGCCCAACGGCACAGCTGCGGTCACCGCCAACGGGCGACCGCCACGCCGACTCGTCATCGTCGAGTCCGGGACGAAAGCGAAGAAGATCCAGCAGTACCTCGGCAACGACTACATCGTCGAGGCTTCCGTCGGGCACATCCGCGACCTTCCGCGCGGCGCCTCCGACGTCCCCGCCAAGTACAAGGGCGAGGCATGGGCGCGGCTCGGGGTGGACGTCGACAACCAGTTCGCGCCGCTCTACATCATCACGCCCGAGAAGAAGAGCAAGGTCGCCGAGCTCAAGGACGCTCTGAAGTCGGTCGACGAGGTCCTGCTCGCAACGGACCCCGACCGTGAGGGCGAGGCCATCGCCTGGCACCTGCTCGACACGCTCAAGCCGCGCATCCCGGTGCGCCGGATGGTGTTCCACGAGATCAGCGAGCCTGCCATCCGTGCCGCCATCGAGAACCTGCGCGATCTCGACCACGACCTCGTCGACGCGCAGGAGACCCGCCGCATCCTCGACCGGCTCTACGGCTACGAGGTCTCCCCCGTTCTGTGGAAGAAGGTCATGCCGAAGCTCTCGGCGGGCCGGGTGCAGTCGGTGGCCACGCGGATCATCGTGCAGCGCGAGCGCGAGCGCATGGCGTTCGTGTCGGCGTCGTACTGGGACATCGCCGCGCAGCTCGACGCCGGTGCCGAGGCGAGCCCCCGGCAGTTCCCCGCGCGCCTGGTCTCGATCGACGGCACCCGGGTGGCCACCGGGCGCGACTTCGGCCCCGACGGCCGTCTCAAGACCGCGGACAGCCCCCGGGAGAGCGCCCGCGTCCTCGACGAGGCGAGCGCCCGCCGGCTGGCCGAGGCGCTTCAGGGCCGCGGTCTCACCGTCGAGTCCGTCGAGTCGAAGCCGTACACCCGCAGGCCGTACCCCCCGTTCATGACGTCCACGCTGCAGCAGGAGGCCGGCCGGAAGCTGCGCTTCTCCGCCGACCGCACGATGCGCAGCGCACAACGGCTCTACGAGAACGGCTACATCACCTATCTGCGTACCGACTCCACCACGCTGTCGGAGTCGGCGATCCAGGCCGCCCGCACCCAGGCCCGCGACCTGTACGGCGACGCCTACGTCCCGGCCCAGCCGCGGCAGTACACGCGCAAGGTGAAGAACGCGCAGGAGGCCCACGAGGCGATCCGGCCCGCAGGCGACACGTTCCGCACCCCCGGCGAGATCGCCCGTGAGGTCGACGGCGACGACTTCCGGCTCTACGAGCTGATCTGGCAGCGCACGGTGGCCTCGCAGATGGCCGACGCCCGTGGCACCACGGTGAGCGTACGCATCGGCGGCACCGCGGCCACCGGCGAGGCGGTCACGTTCGCCGCGTCCGGGCGCACGATCACCTTCCCCGGGTTCCTCAAGGCCTACGTCGAGACCGTGGACGACCAGGCCGGTGGCATGGCCGACGACGCCGAGTCGCGGCTGCCGGAGCTCACGCAGGGCCAGGCGTTGACCGCCGCTCAGCTGACCCCCGAGGGGCACTCGACCAACCCGCCGTCCCGGTTCACCGAGCCGAGCCTGATCAAGACGCTCGAGGACCTCGGGATCGGCCGCCCGTCCACCTACGCGTCGATCATCAAGACGATCCAGGACCGCGGGTACGTGTGGAAGAAGGGCCAGGCGCTCGTCCCGTCGTGGATCGCGTTCGCGGTGGTCGGCTTGCTCGAGCACCACTTCGGGCGGCTGGTCGACTACGACTTCACCGCCGCGATGGAAGACGAGCTCGACTCGATCGCCGCCGGGCTCCAGGGCCGCACCGACTGGCTCTCGGGCTTCTACTTCGGCGCGGACCAGGGCAGCACGGGATCGGTGGCACGGGCCGGCGGTCTGAAGAAGCTCGTCGGGATCAACCTCGAGGAGATCGACGCCCGGGAGATCAACTCGGTCCCGGTGTTCGACGACGTCGTGGTGCGCGTCGGCCGCTACGGCCCGTATCTCGAACGCATGCGCGACGGGCAGTCGCAGCGGGCCAACCTGCCCGACGACCTCGCGCCCGACGAGCTCACCCCCGAGGTCGCCGAGCAGCTGTTCTCGGTGCCGCAGGAGGGCCGTTCCCTAGGCGTCGACCCGACCACCGGGCACGAGATCGTCGCGAAGGAGGGCCGCTACGGGCCCTACGTCACGGAGATCCTCCCCGAGCCGATCGCTCCGGAGGCCACCGCCAACGGCACCAAGAAGAAGGCGCCCGCCAAGCCCAAGCCGCGCACCGGATCGCTGTTCAAGGACATGTCGACCGAGACCGTCACGCTGGAGGACGCGCTGCGTCTGCTCTCGCTGCCGCGGCTGGTCGGCACCGACCCTGAGAGCGGCGCCGAGATCACCGCGCAGAACGGGCGCTACGGGCCGTACCTGAAGCGGGGCACCGACTCACGGTCGCTGGCCAACGAGGAGCAGCTGTTCACCGTCACGCTCGACGAGGCGCTGGAGATCTACAAGCAGCCCAAACAGCGCGGCCGCCGCACCGCCGCGGCCACCCCGCCGCTGCGTGAGCTCGGCGCGGACAAGGCCACCGGCAAGCCGATGGTGATCAAGGACGGGCGGTTCGGCCCGTACGTCACCGATGGCGAGACCAACGCCTCGCTGCGCAAGGGCGACAGCGTGGAGGAGATCAGCGACGAGCGTGCCTCCGAGCTGCTGGCCGAACGCCGGGCGCGCGGGCCGGCACCGAAGAAGCGCACCACGACCACACGGAAGAAGGCTCCCGCCAAGTAGGCCGGGAGCACCGCCCCTCAGGGAACGAGCAGGGCCTTCACCGCGGCGGCCACCCGGCCACCCTCGGCACGGCCGGCGGCGGCCGCGGTGGCCTTCTTCATGACCTGCCCCATCTGCCGCGGTCCGGGCTGCTCGCCGAGCTCAGCGGCGGTCTCCTCCACCGCTGTGCGCGCGATGGCGGCGAGCTCGTCGTCGGACAGCTGGGCCGGGAGGTAGCGGGCCAGCACCTCGCCCTCGGCGCGCTCCTGGGCGGCCAGCTCTTCGCGGCCGGCGGCGGCGAACGCCTCCGCCGACTCGGCGCGCTTCTTCGCCTCCTTGGTGATCACCTTGATGATCTCGGCGTCGTCGAGCTCGCGGGCCTTCGTGCCGGCGACCTCCGCGTTGCCGATCGCCGTCAGCGTCATCCGCAGGGTGGCCTTCACCAGCTCGTCGCGAGCCTTCATGGCGGCGGTCAGGTCGGTCCGCAGCTGCTCCTTCAAGGTGCTCACGGCGCTGCACGCTAATGCATGTCCGCCTGCGTGTCCGCGTACATACCCGGCCCCGCGCCGCCGCGATCGGGGGTGCGGAGTCAAGGAATCGTCACCGAAATAGTGGGGATCGCGGAGGAACCAGCATTCGCCGTACCCTGGCCGAGTGAACAGCTGGGCTCGGATCGCTCTCGGCGCCACCACAACGGGAGCGGCGACGCTCGCGTACGCGGCGGGGATCGAGCGCCGGAGATGGACGCTTCGAGAGGCCACGCTGCCGGTCCTGGCGGAGGGTGCACGCCCGATTCGCGTCCTGCACGTGTCCGACCTGCACCTCACCCCGCGGCAGCACAGCAAGCAGCGCTGGGTGGCCGAGCTCGTCGCCCTGGAGCCCGACCTCGTCGTGAACACCGGCGACAACCTGGCTCACCCTCGCGCCGTGCCCGCTGTCGTCGCCGCCCTCGGGCCGCTGATGCAGTACCCGGGCGTGTTCGTCTTCGGCAGCAACGACTACTTCGGGCCCACCCCGAAGAACCCGGCCCGCTACCTGGTGAAGAGCAAGCGACGCCATCACGGCGCCCCGCTGCCGTGGCGTGACCTGCGGGCCGCGATGGTCGAGCGGGGCTGGGCCGACGCCACCCACGCACAGGTGAGCCTCACCGCCGGGGACGTCACGATCGCCGCCGCCGGTGTCGACGACCCCCACCTCGGGCTGGACCGCTACGACCGCATCGCCGGCCGCCCCACTCGCCAGGCGGACCTGCGGCTGGGCCTCACCCACTCACCGGAGCCACGCGTCCTCGACCGGTTCGCGGGCGACGGCTACGACCTCGTGCTCGCCGGCCACACCCACGGCGGGCAGCTGCGCGTGCCGGGTGTCGGCGCGCTCGTCACCAACTGCGGGATCGACCGTTCCCGCGCTCGCGGTGTCTCCCGGTGGGGCGCCCACACGTGGCTGCACGTCTCCGCAGGTCTGGGCACCTCGCCGTTCGCGCCCGTGCGGTTCGCCTGCCCGCCGGAGGCCAGCTTGCTGACGCTCGTGCCGCGCGCGTCGGTGGTCGCGTCGGCGCGGGCAACCCGCGCGTCAGCGCCCGCAGACGTCGGCTAGAGTTGGTCACGGCCCACGGGCCACCGGGGTGTGGCGCAGCTTGGTAGCGCGCTTCGTTCGGGACGAAGAGGTCGCAGGTTCAAATCCTGTCACCCCGACCAGATAGCACCAGGTCAGGGCCGGTTCTCCGCGAGGGAGAGCCGGCCCCGACCTCGTCTCGGACCCAGCTTGGGAGAATTCTGGGAGACGATCTCGCTCCGGACGGATGGCCTGCCCATCTCCAGACGTTCCGGGCTCATCGACCTGACGCTTTGGCCCAAGCGGGACACACGGCGCGGCGATCGCCAGAATGGTGGACTTCTACGACTCAAGGGGTTCCATGACAGAAACGCCGACCGAGGACGGGTCCCGACCGCCCTCGAACAACGGCATGAAAGGCACAGTGGAGTTCCTCGGCGTGATCACCGCAATCATCGGGATTCTCGCCTGGCTGGGAATAGCGAACTGGCAAGAACTCAAGGACTGGGCCAACGATCGTGGCCATTCGTCCAGTTCCACCACGACGCCGACCCCGCCAACCTCTAGGGCACAGGTCAGTGAGGAAGTCAAAGAGTCGACTGTCGGACGCCGCGACGTAGCCCTACCGAAGACCAAGACCGTAGATCGTGGCTGCGATGCGGCCCTCGCTACGTTAGAAGTCTTCGACGCAGTGCCCTTCCCCGAAGCGCTCAGCGACTTCACCAGCCACGCTAGGGCATACGCCGATGCTCTCGACCGGGCCGCTGACCAGTCCGACGACCGCGAAGTGGTCAGCGCGGTCATCGCACTCGCCATCGACTGGCGCCTCTTAGCGACATACCTCGACAATAACGACTTCGATTCCGCCCAAGCACTTACGAACAAACTAGTTGACGATGCCATCGCGGTCCGCGCCGCCTGTTAGAGGTGACCTTGCTGTCCTCCGACCCGGCGGTGTTGGTGGTCCAGATGGAGGGCTTACGCCCGCTCCTGTAGCAGGGCGTCGAGCACTACGACGGGTGATCGAGTGCTCATCTCGCGGCGGGCCGCCAGGGAGGACTCCCACTGCTCGGTCAGGCCGTGCATGAGCCGTCGGCGCATCTCGGACGTGACGTGGGAACAGCGCCCCTGCACGGTGCCGTCTGCGTGTCCCATCCGCTCGTCCATGAGCGGCGGCGGTGTTCCGAGCTCCTGCATCCACCAGGGCGGGGCTCTGCCGTCCCGACGACTTCGGCCCACCGCATGCCCGTGCTGTCGGCTACTGCATCCCCGCCGCGCCGACTGGGTCACGAAGCAGCAGGGCGTTCCACGACCTGCGGATGGCGATGATCATCGCGTACATCACTCCGTAATTGCACGGAGGTTTGCACAGGAAGGGGGACGTGGCAGATGAGCAGTACTCTCCTCGACGTTGCCTACGGATACCTACAGATCGGGCCGTTGTCTGCCCTGTCGTCCCCGGATCGTCCGGCGAACGATCCGCTCGAGTTTGCGTCTGTCCACAACAGCGTCATCTACGTTCAAGTTGGCACACACACTGGCCAGGTCGAACTTGATGTAACCGTTGTGCGGGACCTCCAGGAAAGGAGCTTCGGGTCAGCCGCGTGGGAGGAACTCTTGTACCCGGTCGAAGAGAGGGAGCTTCGGGCTACCTCCTTCCATGGGCTCAACGAATCGTTCCGGCTTTTCCTTCCGCAAGAATGGGTCGTTGCGCGAGTTCGGATTGTTTCGGAGCGTTATTCCGAGGCAGCTGAGCGTAGCGTGACTGGACAACAGGTTGATCCGTTGGAGCATGTCCGGGTCGAGTTCGCTCCCGGATCTGAATGACATTCTCCGTATGCGCGCCGCGGATGTGGCCGCGGTGCGCATACGGAGTCCCGTGTCGATCGCGTTGTACCTGGCGTCTCATTTTGGAGCTCTTCACGACGACCTCGACGCCGACCGCTAGACGACGCTGCCACCCTGAGGCCCTCCCTTGGGAGAAATCTGGGAGATGACCTTTCTCGGTGGAGGTGGTCGGCGCCGCCGGAGAGCGACGTACACCAACAGCCTGACCTGCACATGTTCCGCCGCCACAGGTAGATCACGTGCCCTCACCTTGTTCGGGACGAAGAGGTCGCAGGTTCAAATCCTGTCGCCCCGACACAGCTCAGGGCCTGTCCGAATATTTCGGGCAGGCCCTGAGTCGTTCCTGGTCAGCGCAGCCTTGCGGGATGCTCCGATTCACGCCGGGTGAGCACCAGAGGGGCGTCCCCGGTGATGGCCACCGTGTGCTCGGAGTGGGCCGTACGCGAGCCGTCAGCCGACCGGATCGTCCAGCCGTCGGCGTCGTAAACGATCCGGTCGGTAGTACCCGCGAACCAGGGTTCAAGCGCGAGGGTGAGGCCAGGCCGGAGCGTGAGGCCGCGCCCTGCCCGGCCCTTGTTCGAAACGTGGGGCTCCTCGTGCATGGTGCGACCGAGACCGTGACCACCGAACTCGCTGTTGACCGGATAGCCGTAGTCGCGGGCCACCGACCAGATCGCCGCCGAAATGTCACCCAGGCGGTTGCCCGGACGCGCCATCTCGATCGCCGCCTCCAACGCTTCCTCGGTGGCGCGGATGATCCGCATGTCCTCCTCGGCGGCGGTCCCGACGACGACCGTGCGCGCCGAGTCGGCCACCCATCCGTCGACGCTGACCGCAAGATCCGCGCTGAGCACGTCCCCGTCGCGCAGCGTGTAGTCGTGAGGTAAGCCGTGCAAGACGGCGTCGTTCACCGACAGGCAGATGACGTTGCGGAACGGGCCCTTTCCGAAGGACGGCGCGTAGTCCCAGTAGCACGACTCCGCCCCGCGCCGTTTGATCATGCCGCGCACGTGGTGCTCCAGGTCCAGAAGGTTGACGCCCACGTCGGCGAGCCTGCCGACCTCGGTGAGCACCTCGGCGACGAAACGCCCGGCCACGTGCATGCGTTCGATCTCCGCAGGCGTCTTCAGTTCGATCACGAGTACCTCACGTCACCAGCACCGGTATAGTTATACCGAACATAGCATGCTTCGGTATAGAAATACCACCCTCGTCCGGCCACGCCGGCCCTGCGGCGCCAGGTGACGTGCCGGCCTTCACCGCACCAGGTCAAGGGTGACGTCGCTTGCCCGCACGAATTCGACCCGGTGACCGAACTGGATCTCGTAGTACTTCCCACCCCTGATCCATGTGCGCACGCTGTCGTACGCCTTGGCGTAGTAGTAGTCCCCGGCGACTTCGTCGCCCACGACGTAGCTCTCTCCGGCGGGCAACCTGTATTGCAGGGTCGTGTCGGCCGGTACGGGAACGTCGGCCGGGAAAGCGGAGGCCTTCGGGAACGCCCCGCCGTAAACGGGGATCGACGCCAGTCCACGCCGCGGTGTGGCGACCACGGCCCGCGCGGGTAACGCCACCCGTCGGCGATGCGGGTCGCGGAACCATGCCTCCTGGCCCAGATACCAGATCGCCGTCCATCCGCCCTTGTGCCCAGCCACCACGTACTGCTGCCCGGCGGAGGCACGCGCGCCGGTGTCGTTGACGTCGGTGGTGCTCTTTCCGCTCGGGTGTAGTCCGACGTCCCCAACCAGAGGGGCCGAGACGCTCGGCGCCGTGTACAGCATTACGGCGCTCGATCCGTGCTGGGCGCACGGTCCTGGCGTTACGCATCCCGTCAAGGCCGGCTCGTTGCGGGGGTAGGACGGGTCGATCGTCACCGCGTCCGCTCCGGACTCGGCCGTCGCGTGGAACGGCGCGCCGAGGAGGCGAAAGTAGTGAGCCCAGTCCCAATACGGGCCGGGATCGGTGTGCATTCCCGCCACCGCGTCCGGCGTGAGACCCGGCACGTTGTCGTGGCCAATGATGTGCTGGCGGTCCATCGGAATGCGGTAGCGATGCGCCAGGTACCGCACGAGACGTGCCGATGATCGGTACATCGCCTCGGTGAACCAGGCGTCGGGATCGGCGAGGAAGCCCTCGTGCTCGATACCGATCGACTTCGAGTTGATGTACCAGTTGCCCGCGTGCCAGCCGATGTCCTTCGTGCCAGGTGCTGATCAATGGCCCCGTCCGAGGACCGCACGGTGTAGTGCCAACCCAAATAGGTCGGGTCTTGGACGAGCCCGATGGCTTCGTCCCATGTTGTTTCGGTGCTGTGGATGACGATGTAATCAATGGAGGAGTCCCTGGGCCGGTTGGCGAGGTCGTGGTTGCCGTAATCCGTGGGATGCGGCCCGTACTGTTCGTAAGGGGCTGGAATCCACGTGCACCTCACCCGAGCGGGACACTCGGTGCGTTCGGCATGGCTGACGGGCGGGCCCGGCGCTCGAACCTGCGCGGTGTGCGGTGCGACGCCCGGCCGAGCGGCGAGTGCGACGCGCTGCCCGGTGTCGGTTGTACGCACCTGGCCGTGTCGGACGACGTCGAACACCTCGTCGGCGAAGCCCGCTGCCGCGGCCTGCGTGTCTGCGCCCGAGTAGCGGGCCACCGCGCCGTACCAGTCTGCAGGATCGGCGGTGAGTGGCTGCCCAAGTGCCCGCTGGTCGGCCGCGAGCAGTGCCGCGCCGCCCGTCACGTTGGCGGCGGGGTCGAGACGGATGCGGTTCTCGGACAGGCCGGTCAGCGACGCGGCCAACGCAGCGGTGCGCAGCGATGCGGGCACGGCCACAGTCCGGGGGAAGTCGGGCGCCGGGGCCGATGGCCGAGCCGGGTCACCTCGGCCATCCGCTGCCAGGCGGGACCGCGCGAGCGCGGCGCGGAGGTCGGTCAGGTGCATGGGCCCGTATCCCCCGGAGACGCTGGGCTTTCCAGGGTGCGCGTCCCAGCGCGACTCGATATAGGACACTGCGAGCAGTACGTCGCCCGGGACGTGGAACCGCTGTGCCGCGGCGGTGAACGCCTCCTGCAACACGCCCGGATCCCCGGCGACGGGCGGCGCAGCAGCCGCAGGCCCGGCGAGGGCAAAAACGGGCAGCAATGCTGATGCAGTCGCCACTGCAAAGGCCGCGCGGAACCGCGCGATATGAGCCTGCATGTACGAACTCCAGAAGTCGGGGTCTTTGACACTGCCGCCGAAACTTCGCTCTACGCAGCGCCTGGCCGATCACGGCATTCGCGCTTCGATAGGATCGACTGGTGATCCATACGACAATGCACTGATGGAGAACTGATTCTCCGCGCCGGGAATGGTCCGGGCCGCCGGCAGCACGGAACACCGCAGAGCGGAACGCTCCCAACCGAGTGATCCCCCCGGGCCCGGGCTCCTCGCGGTGAAGGCTCTGGCATCGGTGAAGGCTGGCTCATCAGGACGACTCCCTGGCTCGGCCCCGTTACGCTCCTCAGCTTCGACCCGAAGATCGGGATCGGCCCGGTGCTGCTTCTACCACCGCTCCGGGTGGTCATCGGAAGCCTCCGACTCGACGTGGCGTCCGTCTCGATCGACGCACGCTCTTCGTCGCAAGGTGCTCAACCGGCGGTCAGCCCGCCTGACCATCAAGACAGGGGCCCGGCCAGGGCCCGGGTAGATTCCGCGGTCCGACGGAAGCGGGGGTGGCATGGCCGGGGGATGGCACTTCTGGGTCGGCACGTTCACTGGCGTCGCATTCATGACGGTGGCCGCACTGCCGTTGGCCGCGCTGGCGGTGTGGGCTCTGGCACGCCTTCGGAATTCCACCGGCACCACGCCGCCGTGGCGGTCGTCGCTGGCCGAGGTCGGCATCGTCTACGGGACGGTGCCGGTGGTATGGATGATCATGTTGCCGGGCAGCCGGGCGGGCGCCGTCCCCGGTCGGGTGAGCCTGGTGCCGCTGCGGGACCTGCTCACGATCCTCGCCGACGCGCCGCTGACGGCGACGGGCCAGATCGTCGGCAACCTGCTGGTGTTCGCAGCGCTCGGGTTCTTCGCCCCGATGCGGTTCGCGGCGCTGGCCTCGGTACCGCGGATCCTGGCGCTCGCGGCCGGCTGCTCGATCCTGGTCGAGGTGGCGCAGTACGTCCTGCGGCTGGATCGGGTGTCCTCCGTGGACGACGTACTGCTCAACGCCGCCGGCGCCGGGCTGGCGGCGCTGGCATCGCGCCGCTGGTGGCGCGCTACGGCCACAGCGTCGTCAGATCGACGTCGATCGGCCCCGGTACCCGGACGCTGAGCCGCCCGCGCTACGCCGGTCAACGGCACGCTGGGCCCGTTGGCGTCCGTACAGCTGCGGATCCGTAGCGCTCACGAAGCGACGGCGCCCCCGACCGCCACTCCGGCGGGTGCCGGAAATCCACCCACGGCCTGTTCGAATGTGTGGGCCACCCGGAGCACGGTGGCGTCGTCGAACCGCTTCCCGACGATCATCATTCCGGTCGGGAGACCGTTCGCCATCCCGGCGGGCACGCTGCACGCGGGATGGCCCGACACGTCCGTAGGAGTGGTGTTGTTCACCATCTCCATGGCGCGGGCGATCACTTCCTCGCGGGGGGCGTCGTCGGCCGGGATGACCGAGGCCTGGATCGGTGTGGTCGGCATGACCAGCACGTCGAAACGCGACAGCGCCTCGTCGTAGGCCGCCTGCAAGTGCGAGGTCAGGTTGCGGGCCATCGCGTAGTGCTTGCCCCGGTAGCGGTCGAGCGAATACCGGCCCGAGAGCAGCACGAGCTTGACCGTCTCGGAGAACCGGCTGCCGTCCTCACGCCATCTGTTGCCGTAGAACTCCATGAACTCGGGGTCGTAGAGGCCCTGCCAGTTCAGCCCGTAGCCATTGGCATCCACCATCTGCGCAGTGATGCCCTCTACGGCGATGACGTCCCAGAGCGTCCGGCCGTGCAGGTGCCACGGGATCGAGACGTCCTCGACCGTGAGCCCGGATTCCCGCAAGGTCTCGACGGCCGCTCGCACCGTGTCGTCCACGGCGGGTTCGGAATTCGGGTGCCCGAAGCCCTCGGCGACCACGCCGACCCGCAGTCCCTCGGCCGAGCGGGCCAGCGCGCCCACGTAGTCGTCGACGACGAGGTCCACAGGCTGCCGGGGGTCGTGCCCGTCGAACCCGGCGATGACGCCGAGCATCAGTGCGGCGTCCGCCACCGTGCGCGTCATCGGACCGATGTGGTCGATCGTCTGTTCGATCGAGATCGCGCCCGTGTACGGCACGAGGCCGTGGGTGGGTTTGTGCCCGACGATCCCGCTGAAAGATGCGGGCATGCGGATCGACCCGGCCTGGTCGCTGCCGGTGGCGAAGTCGACCGCGCCCGATGCGACAAGGGCCGCGCTGCCGCTGGAGGACCCACCGCTGGATCGAGCGAGGTCCCAAGGGTTGCGCACCGGCCCGGTGCGCGAGGTGTGCGAGCCGCCGGAGCAACAGAGGTTCTCGCACACCGACTTGCCGGCGATCGTGGCGCCGGCTTCGAGCATCCGGGAAACGATCGTGGCGTCCCGGCGCGGAACGAAGCCCTCCATGATGGGGGAACCGATCATCATCGGCACCCCGGCCACGGCCGTGTTGTCCTTCACCGCCACCGTGCGCCCGGCGAGCGGACCCCCAGCGTTGCCGGTCACCTCGCAGGTGACGTACCAGGCGCCCAGCGGGTTGTCGGCCGCCCCCGGACGGCTCCAGGCCCGCTGCGGAACGGCCGGCTCGACCTCGGCGTGCAACCGCTCGACGATGTCCCAGGACCGGAGCACGCCGTGCACCGCCGGGATGAAGGACGCCACGTCGGCGTCGGTCAGACCCAGACCGTAACTCTCGGCGACCTTGGTGATGACCGACGGATCAGGCAACTGAACAGGCATACGGGATCCCCTCGGAGTCGGCAGCCCACCGCGCCGTAACGAGGAGCAGCCGATGCTTACGATTTGCAGACGGTATTGAACCTACCCGATGGAACGACTTCCTCCGCACCACTCAATTGATCGTGGTCCGACAGAACTTTCAATGTCGGACTTCTGATCCTGCTGGACGGTTGAGAACTTCCTCCACACCTTTGCTTTCTCTGCGTTTTGAAGCCGACAAGGCGGGGTTGCGCGAGCCGGAAGAGATCATCGCCGCTGGTCACAGATCGTCTCAGCGCGCCCCGAAAGGCATGCACGGCCAGGATCGCGCGATGGGGGCGATTGGCCTGCAGTCAACCCGTTCAGGCGAGAAATTGACAGCTCATCGCAGAAAATCGGGCCGCCGGCGCCACGGCCATTTGTCGCGACCAGCTTGGCCAGACAGTCAATAACGATCTGGAACGACACCGCCTCGCCGATCATGACATCACAATTGCGAAGCTATTACCGCCTCAGCTGCGCCTCGGGCGCCCGATGCCCGCCAGGTACAGCACCAGGAGCACGAGGCCGGGCGGCAGCACCAGCCACAGCAACCACAGCGAGCTGCCGGTGTTCAGTGCGACGAGGCCCCAGATCGACAGGCTGACCACGGAGAGACTGGACCAGATGATCGTCAGCACGCGCATGGCGATGCCGCCACCGGTGCCGGAGAAGACGGTGCGGCGCCCCGGCTCGGGCGGCAGCGCGGGCAGATCGGCCGTGACGCGCTCAAGTTCGCCGCGAGTGCGGGCGGCCCAGACGGAGCGCACGCGCTCGTCGAACTCGCCGAGGTCCAACTGGCCGATGTCGTGTGCGCGGCGCAATGAATCTTGCACCTTGCCACGCTCGACGTCCGATACGCGCATGTTCTCCGGTAGGACGGGTTCCGTCACGCGCGGATGATCGCACGACCCTCCGACGACGGCGATCATCGATCGTCGGGTGGCCCAAGTTGCACTCATGCACACTTCCGCATATGTTGGCGCCCATGGGGGCTGGTCACGGTCACGGTCACGGCGTCGACGCCGGTCAGAGCGCCTCGGGCCGCTATTCGCGGCGGTTGGCGATATCGGTCGTCGTACTCACGGCGTCGCTCGTCCTGCAGGTGATTGTCGGACTCGCCACGTCGTCGCTCGCGCTGCTCTCCGACGCGGGGCACAACTTCACCGACGTGCTCGGCATCGTGATGGCGCTCGCCGCGATCACCGCCGCCCGTGCCACCCAACGCAACGACCGTCGCACCTTCGGGCTCTACCGCGCCGAGGTGCTCGCCGCTCTCGCCAACGCAGTGCTGCTGTTCGGCGTGGCCGCCTGGGTGGTCGTAGAGGCCGTGCACCGGTTCACCGACCCACCCGAGGTGCCCGGGCTCCCGCTGATGTTCACCGCGCTCGCCGGCCTCGCCGCCAACCTCATCGTGTTCGGCCTGCTGCGCCAGGGCGCGAAGGAGAGCATCAACCTCCGCGGCGCGTACCTCGAGGTCATCTCCGACACCCTCGGGTCGATCGGTGTGCTCATCGCCGGTCTGGTCATGCTGGTGTGGGGCTGGCCCTACGCCGACCCGATCATCGCGATCGCGATCGGGTTGTTCATCCTGCCGCGCACCTGGTCGCTCGGCCGGCAAGCTTTGCGGATCCTCGTGCAGGCCGCCCCAGCGGATGTCGACGTCGCCGCCATCCGGTCCGAACTCGCCGCCCTCGAGGGTGTGCAGGACGTGCACGACGTCCATGTCTGGACGCTCACATCCGGCATGGAGGTCGGCTCCGCCCACCTCACCGTCGACGCGAAGTGTGATCCGGCAGTGGTGCTCACCCAGGCGCAGGAACTGCTCGCCGAACGCCACCACCTGGCGCACTTCACCCTGCAGGTGGAGCCGCCCGGTGCGCGCACGGGCTGCGCGGAGCTCGCCTGGTGACGCGACCCGTCAGCGGGGCACGTACATGATCACCGCCACTCCGGCGAGGCACAGCGCGGCTCCGATGTAGTCGAGCCGGTCCGGGCGGAACCCGTCCATCACCATCCCCCAGGCGAGCGAGCCCGCCACGAAGATCCCCCCGTACGCCGCGAGGATCCGGCCGAAGTGCGGATCCGGCTGCAGGGTGGCGACGAACCCGTACGCCCCGAGCGCCACCACGCCTGCGCCGACGAACAGCAACCCGCGGTGCTCCCGCACTCCCTGCCAGATCAGCCACGCTCCGCCGATCTCCGCCACTGCCGCGACAACGAACAGCAGGATCGACCGGACCACCGTCATGGCATCAGGAGAGCACGAGCAGGAAGAGCCCGGCCATCGTGTAGGCCACCATCAGCAGCACGAGCGGCACCTGGTCGGCGAGGCGCCGGTGTTCGGGCAGCAGGGCCACGCTCCGGTCGTGCGCGGCGACGACCGCCACGACGTGCCCGACGAGCACGGCGGCGATCTGAACGCCCGCCACGATCGCCGGCGCGGGCACGGCGGTGACCGCCCCGAGGTGCGCGCCCGCGAGCTGTGCGAGCCCACGAGGCCCTTCGACCAGCAGCAACGTGACGTAGTGGGCGATCGTGTATCCGGCCGCGATCGGCACCAGCGTGGTGACGAGCGGGCGCGCAAGCCGTCCGGTCGCGGCTCGGTAGAGGCCTGCGACGATCAGTACCAGTCCGACGAGCACGAGGGTGTCGAGCACCGGCGGGAGGTTCAGCGCCTGCCAGCTGATCCAGCCGGTGAGGCCGTCGAACACGGTGGAGCCCCACCACACCGCGACGAACCCGACCAGCCCCGGCGCCGCGGGAACGGCCGCGAGCCCTCGGAACGGGTTGCGCAGACCGATCCGCCCGTTGTCCAGCCGACCGATGGGGGCGAGCGCGCCGGTGAGCACCGAGTAGGTCTCGAAGGCGTCGGCCCGGTCGAACCAGCGCGCGCCGAACCGCAGCGCGGCCCCGGTGTGCACCAGGGCGTACGCCAGCAGGAACCCCGCGACGACGGCGGGCCGGTCACGTGCGGGCGCGACCAGCTCCAGCCAGACGAACACGAGCAGCCCGGCCGCGGCCGGGAAGTGGCCGAGTCGATCGGGTAGCGGTGCGGTGCCCTGCACGGGCATGCGCAGCGCCGTGGCGACGAGGCGGTGCAGCAGCCGCAACGGGTTGACCACCCGCCATACCGGCCCCAAGAGCAGCGACGCCGGGACGACCCCCACCCACAGCAACACGTAGAGCGCTCTGGGGGCGGGGTTCGCGTCGGGGTCCTGGGGACCGGCGAAGCCGTAGCCCACGATCGCGACCGCCCCGGCGAGCGCCACCGCCTGGAGCGCGTCGCGCAGGCGGGGCGAGTCCAGAACGGCAGGCAGCGGACGTCCGGTCACCGGGCCGGCGAAGCGCGGATGCTTCCACAACAGCGCCACGGCAAGGAACGACACGAGCACGACCACGCCGCCGGTCTGGAGCACGAGCTCGCCGTCGAGAGGCAGCCCCTCGACATCGCCGATGCCGTGCGCGAGCAGCATCTACGCCGCCGGGACAGGACCGCGGCGCAGCACCGCCATGCCGGCGACCACGACGCCGAGGCCCCCGCCGAGAGTCAGCGCCACCAGAAGCCGGTCGAAATCCGCGCCCCATGAGAAGGGGACCACGGCCTCGACTAGGGTGAAGGCGTCGATCGGGGTGATGACGATGGCGAACAAGCCTCCCGCCGCGACGCACAGCAGCGGGCCACCGACGTGCCCTCGCACCGTGAGCCACGCCCCCACAGCGCCGAGCGGCCAGCCGAGCAGCGCGTATCCCGCGGCGCTGAGCAGCATCAGCGCGTACGGCTGGTCCTCCGGCGCCCCGGCGGAGCCGAAGACGTGCAGCAGGTGCGAACCGATCACCACGACCGTGGCCGCAGCGAGTGCGACCCTGCCCAGCCGCCGCCCCGCCCCGAGCACACCCACCACGGCCGGGACGGCCAACGCGACGAGCGCCAGAGCCACCCACAGTGCCGTGGCCGGGGGCGGGGGCCAGAACTGCTCGCCACGCACCGTTGCCGCGCCGGTGCCCACGCGAAGCGGAACCGACCAGGCCAGCCGATCGCCATCCGGGCGGTCGCCGGCCGCGGCAGCAGTGACCCGCGGGTCGACCCAGTAGGCGACGGCGCCCGGAGCGACGGCGGGCAGGGCGGCGAGCGGGGATCCGTCCAGCGATTCGACGGCCACGGTGTCGCCGGTGCCGTTCTCGATCCGCAGGCGGGCACCGAACTCGACCGCACGGACGTCCAGACCGGGGACGGGCGGATCGATCGCGAGCACCCGCGCCTCACTGGTGGACGACGACAGCCCACCGGCGTGTGCGAGAGCCGGCGTCGCGCCTCCCGGGAGTAGGAGTGCCGTCATGGCCACGAGCAGGAGCAACTGCGCAATCCGCACCCCCGGCACAAGGTCACCCTACGCGGAGACGCACACAGGTGATCGACGCACGCCCCGCCCCGGCTAGGCGATCTGGAGTTGCGTCAGGGGGGTGCCGCTGCCCTCCAGCTCGACGTCGAACACCCCCGGCAGGTCGGCCGCGAAGCGCAGGGTGGCGGTGGCGCCCGCGGTGACGTACGTCATCCGGTCGTAGCCGTGCAGGTGCACCTGCTCGGCCACGTCGCTCGCCACCACCAGGTCGACGGTGGACCCGAGCGGCACCGCGTACCGCCGCACCCCGCCGGTGACCGCTCCGCCGGCGAACGTCACCTCCACCCGTTGGACACCGTCGGCCGTGACGACGGGCGCGGCGGTGCCGGTGCCCGCGGTCCCGCATCCGACGACGACAAGCACCATCGCCACCAACGTCGCGGCCAGACGCGGCCCCATGAGACGGCCGCCGGTCGTGGTCCCCCGAATCCGCACGACGAGATTCAACCGTGGGCCCACGGACGCGACGGCGTCCGGGCGAGGTGCGGCAGGATCGAATGCGTGACCGAACACCCTGCCGCACCCGTCCCCGACCGGCTCTTCGACGACGAGCGCGAGCAGCGGTGGCGCGCGCGGTTCACCGCCACGCGGATGTCGCGGCCGGGCTGGGCCCGCGATGCCCCTGACCGGTCGGTGTACACGTCCAACAGCAGCGGGACCACCGAGGTCTACGTCTGGGACCGCGCGACGGGCACGCACCGGCAGGTGACCGACCGCCGCAGCGGCACGCTCACGGCAACGCTCCCGCCGGACGGTGCGACGGTGTGGTGGTTCGCCGACACCGACGGCGACGAGTTCGGGCACTGGGTGACCGAGCCGTTCGCCGGGCTCACCGACGAGGCCACAGCCGCAGCCGCCGTCGCGGGCGTCGAGGACGGCTATCCGGCAGGCCTGGAGATCGGCCGCCGGGTGGTGGCCGTCGGTACCTCGACCGACGACGGCACGAAGATCTGGCTGCACCGCGGCGACGGCCCGCCGGAGGTCGTCTACACGCACGCCGAGGACGCCGGCGTCGGAGCACTCTCCGAGGACGAGACGCTGCTCGCGATCAGCCACTCCGAGCACGGCGACTCCCGGCACCCCTCCGTACGCGTGGTCAGGGTGTCCGACGTCGGCACGGTGGCCGAGAAGTCCGACGGCGAGGGGAAGGGCCTGACCCCGCTGGCGTTCGCCCCGATCGCCGGCGACGGGCGGCTGCTCATGCTGCACGAGCGCCACGGCCGCGAGGAGCTGCTGATCTGGGACGTCCTCGCCGACGCGGAGCGCGAGCTGTCGCTCGACCTGCCCGGGGAGATCGTGGCCGACTTCTACCCCGACGGCCGCAGCCTGCTCGTCTGGCACACCCACGCCGCCCGGACCCGCGTGCACCGCTACGACCTCGACACGGGCGTGCTGAAGGAGCTGCCCGTGGCACCGGGATGCATCGGCTCGGCCGAGGTCCGCCCGGACGGCACGGTCGAGTACACGTGCTCGTCGGCTGCGGAGCCGCCTGCGGTGCGCGCCCTGCGCCCGGACGGCACCGACCACGTGCTCATCGCACCGCCCGGGGAGCGTGCGCCCGGCTCGGTGCCGGTCGAGGACCTCTGGGTGGACGGTCCCGGTGGTCGCGTGCACGCGCTCGTCGCCCGGCCGTCCGGCGTGGAGGGCCCGGCGCCTGCCGTGTTCAGCCTGCACGGGGGCCCGCACGCGGCCGACGAGGACCGGTTCAGCGCGGCCCGCGCCGCCTGGGTGGATGCCGGGTTCGTCGTCGTGGAGGTGAACTACCGCGGCTCGACCGGGTACGGCTCGGCGTGGCGTGACGCCATCGAGGGCAGGCCGGGGCTCACCGAGTTGGAGGACGTCGCCGCGGTGTTCGACCACTGCGTCGAGTCCGGGCTCGTCGACCCGAAGCGTTGCGTGGTGGAGGGCTGGTCATGGGGCGGCTATCTGGCCCTGCTGGCCGCCGGCACGCAGCCCGACCGCTGGGCCGCGGTGCTCGCGGGGGTGCCGGTGGCCGACTACCTCACGGCCTACGCCGACGAGATGGAGCAGCTCCGCGCGTTCGACCGGGCCTTGTTCGGCGGATCACCGCAGGAGCGTCCGGAGGCCTACCGGGTGGCCTCCCCGCTGACCTATGTGGCCGAGGTGCGCGCCCCGGTGCTGGTGCTGGCCGGAGAGAACGACCCGCGGTGCCCGATCCGGCAGGTCGACAACTACCTGGACGCGCTCGCCGAGCGGAGCGGCATCGAACCGCTCGTCGGCACGTCCCAGGGCGACGTGCACTACCAGGTCAGCCGCTTCGATGCGGGCCACGGCTCGCTCGTCGTCGACGAGACCATGCGCCATATCGCCACCGAGATCGCCTTCGCGCTGCGGGCAGTGGCCTGACGCAGCCCTGCGCGGATACGGATGCGAGGAGCATCCGTATCCGCGCACGGGTCAGACGGTCGCGTTGAGCTGCACGTCGACGTTGCCGCGGGTGGCCTTGGAGTACGGACACAGCTGGTGGGCGGCCTCGACGAGGTCGTTCGCCGTGGCCTGGTCGAGACCGGGCAGGTGGGCGGTGAGGGCGACGCTGATCGCCATGCTGGTGTCGTCGCGGCCGATCCCGACGGCGGCGTCGACACTTGCGCCGTCGGGGATGCGCACGCCCTTGTTCTTGCCGGCGAGGCGCAGGGCGCCGTGGAAGCAGGCGGAGTAGCCCGCCGCGAAGAGCTGCTCGGGGTTGGTGGCGCCTCCGGGGCCACCCATCTCCTTCGGGAACTTCACGTCCTGGTCGATGATGCCGTCCGAGGAGCGGACGTGACCGTCACGGCCTCCACCGGTGGATGTCGCCTCAGCGGTGTAGATCGCCTCTGTCATGTGCTCGCCTTCGCTCGAGGATATGTCGTGCACAACCTATCTCCCGGGATCCACCGCTGTCATGGTTCGTTAGTGGCTACGAAACATCTCCCGGGAACTCTGGGGACCCGATCCCCGAGGAGGTGGCGCACATGGCTCTGTGGCGGGTGCATGTCCAGCTGGAGGACCGGCCCGGCCGGCTCGGCGAGCTGGCCACGGCGGTCGGGGCGGCGGGTTGCAACATCATCTCCCTGCACGTCGTCGGCGAGCCTGCAGACGATGGTTCGATCACCGACGAACTGCTCGTCAAGGTGCCGGAGTCGGCCGACCCGGCCACCCTCGTCGAAGCGGTGGAGGGCGCCGAGATCCCCTGCACGCTCCTCGTGCGCGCCGACGCCACTGAGCTCTCCGACCCCGCCACCACCGTGCTGGCCCTGGCCCGGATGGTCGCGGCGGATCCGGGCAGCGCACCACGCGCGGTGGCCACGATGCTCAGAGCGCGACTGGTCGACCCGTCCGCCGAGCACGACGACGGGCACACGCACGTCATCCGCGTGGGAGCTCAGCAGCTGCGGCTGGGCCGGGCCTGGCCGTTCACAGCCACCGAGCTCTCGCGGGCGGCCGCGTTGCTGGAGCTCGCCACCCAGCTCGCAATGCGCGCCCCGGCACGCGCGGCATCCCCCGACCGGATCCTCCTGCTGCGCGACGGATCGGAGGTGCGCATGCGACCCGCCTCCGACGGCGACGCCCCGCTCGTGGCGGCACTGCACGCGCGCTGCGCCCCGCACTCGCGGCGGTCCCGGTTCCTCAGTCCCACGCGTCAGCTCGCCCCCGGCGAGCTCGAAGCGCTCCTCGGCGTGGGCTCCGACTACGGCCGGGCCGTGCTCGCGGTGACGGTCGACGGCGGTAGCGCCGTCGGGATCGCCAACCTCGACGGCGCCGGGGTGGGCACGGCCCGGGCCGCGGTCCTGGTGGAGGACGCCTGGCAGGGCCGGGGGCTGGGCACGGCGCTGCTGCGCAAAGTGGCGGAGACGGCCGCCGAGCAGGGGATGACGGAGTTGACCGGGGTGGCCCGCGCCGACGATCTCGGCGTCACCCGACTACTCCGCCGCGCGGGGCTGCGGCCGTGTGCAGAGATCGTGGACGACGAGGTGCACCTGCGGGCCGCGCTTCCCACCCCGGTCTCCTGAACGCCGGACGGCCCCGGAACCGCTGGTCCCGGGGCCGCTCGGACAGGCTCGATCAGATCTCGATGCGCTCACCGGTGTCGCCGGCGAACATGTGCAGTGCGCCCTCACGGGGGGCGAGGTGCAGCACCGCGCCCTTGTTCGGCGGCGTGCGCCCGTCGACCCGCGCGATGACCGCGCGGCGTTCGCCGCCCACCTCGGTGCTGCCGTAGACGTAGGCGTCGGCGCCGAGTTCCTCGACGACCTCCACCTCGGTGAGGAGGCCGGCACCGCTCTCGACGATGTCCATGTCCTCGGGCCGGACGCCGACCGTGACCGACCGAGTGGCGCCCACGGCGTCGGCTGCCTGCCGAGGCACGCGGACGTCGGCGCCGCCGAAGTGCAGCGTGTCGCCGTCGACGTCCACCGGGAGCAGGTTCATCGCGGGAGATCCGATGAACCCGGCGACGAACACGTTGGCCGGCTTGTCGTACATCTCGCGCGGGGTGCCGACCTGCTGCAGGAGCCCGTCCTTGAGCACCGCGACGCGGTCGCCCATCGTCATCGCCTCGACCTGGTCGTGGGTGACGTAGACGGTGGTCGTGCCGAGCCGGCGCTGCAACGACGCGATCTGCGTGCGGGTGGAGACGCGAAGCTTGGCGTCCAGGTTGGACAGCGGCTCGTCCATGCAGAACACCTGCGGCTGGCGCACGATCGCGCGACCCATGGCGACGCGCTGGCGCTGACCACCGGACAGCGCCTTGGGGCGCCGCTCGAGGTAGTCCACGAGGTCGAGGATCTTCGCGGCCTCCATGACCCGCTCCTGGATCGTGGCCTTGGACTGGCCGGCGATCTTGAGCGCGAAGCCCATGTTCTCGGCGACCGTCATGTGCGGGTAGAGCGCGTAGTTCTGGAAGACCATCGCGATGTCGCGGTCCTTGGGCGGCACGCGCGTGACGTCACGGCCCCCGATGTGGATGGAGCCCTTGTCGATGTCCTCCAGCCCCGCGAGCATCCGAAGGGCCGTGGACTTGCCGGAACCGGACGGACCCACCAGGACGAGGAACTCCCCGTCGGCGACCTCCAGGTCGAGCGAGTCGACAGCGGGAACGGTGGAGCCGGGGTAGATCCGGCTCGCGCTGTCATAGGTCACAGCAGCCATGCTGTGCTCCTTCCACCGGCAGGAACGTGCCGGACGATCCGAGTGTGAGGGAGTAGCGATCGAAGAGTGCCATGCCGGTCACGATCAGGACAGGCCTACTACTCTGAGTGGCAATTGGGCACGTAGCGTGAGGTTACGTTATCGTTACTGTCCGCTATTGCCCGTTTCCGTCCGCGACCGCTTCCATGGCGTGATTCCCGGGTGCGAGGCACGCGCCCGTCCTTCCCCGATGAAGCGGAGATGTGATGCCTGCTGTGCCATCAAGAGGGCGCGCGGCGAGCCTCGCGAGCGGGGTCCTCGCCCTGGGGCTCGTGCTCGCGGGATGCAGCGGGAGCAACGTCGCGGGTGGCGGCCCCACCGGGCCTGCCCCGGAGTGCGGTGCCTACGCCCAGTACGGGGACCTGAACGGGAAGACGATCACCGTCTACACCTCGATCGTCGAACCCGAGGACCAGCCGCACATCGACTCGTACAAGCCGTTCGAGCAGTGCACCGGGGCCAAGGTCGTGTACGAGGGCTCGAAGGAGTTCGAGGCCCAGCTCCCCGTCCGGGTGCAGGCCGGTAGCCCGCCGGACATCGCGTACGTACCCCAGCCCGGCCTCCTGGCCACCCTCGTGCGGCAGACGGGCGCGGTGAAGCCTGCCCCCGCCGGCGTCGCCGCCAACGTCGACCAGTACTTCCCGGAGACCTTCAAGTCGGCGGGCAGCGTCGACGGCACGCTCTACGCCGCTCCACTGGGCGCCAACGTGAAGTCGTTCGTCTGGTACTCGCCGAAGGCCTTCCAGGCCAAGGGCTACACCGTGCCGAAGACCTGGGACGAGATGATCGCGCTCTCCGACCGGATCGTCGCCGAGGGCGGCAAGCCCTGGTGCGCCGGCATCGGGTCAGGCGAGGCCACCGGCTGGCCCCTCACCGACTGGCTCGAGGACGTGATGCTCCGGGAGAACGGTCCGGAGGTCTACGACCAGTGGGTCAGCCACGCCATCCCGTTCAACGCGCCGCAGGTGAACGCGGCGCTCGACCGCGTCGGTTCGGTGCTGAAGAACCCCGCGTACGTCAACGGCGGGCTCGGCGACGTCTCCTCGATCGCCACCACCACGTTCCAGGACGGCGGCCTGCCGATCCTCGACGAGACCTGCTACATGCACCGCCAGGCGAACTTCTACGCGGCGAACTGGCCCGAGGGCACCGACATCACCGAGAACGGCGACGTCTACGCGTTCGAGCTCCCGCCGATCAACCCGGCCTCACCGCAGACCATCCTCGTCGGCGCCGAGTTCGTGGCGGCGTTCTCCGACCGGCCCGAGGTCCAGGCCTTCCAGGCCTACCTCTCCTCGCCGGAGTGGGCCAACGAGAAGGCCAAGGCGGGCTCGGCGCTCGGGCAGAGCGGCTGGGTGAGCGCCAACACCGGCTTCGACCCGGCCAACCTGTCGAGCCCCATCGACCGGCTCTCGGCCGAGATCCTGCAGGACGAGGGCAACACCTTCCGGTTCGACGGGTCGGACCTGATGCCGGCCGCGGTCGGCGCCGCCACGTTCTGGCGGGGCATGACCGACTGGATCACCGGCAAGAGCACGGCGGACTCGCTGACGTTCATCGAACAGTCCTGGCCCGCCTCCCAGTAGGAACCGCGCCACACGGCCCGGGGCCCCGAGCGGGCGCCGGGCCGTCCGTCCCGGGGCGTGCCCCTCGGTGTGCTCGGAGGTGAGCCGGCATGACCCTGCTGGACAAGCTTCTCCAACTCCTCGTGGCAGCAGCGGTCTTCGCCGCCGTGCTCGGCGCGGTTCTTCTGGTCGCAGGCCGCGCCAAGGGCCGCCGCACCGACGTGGTCGCCGGTATCGCGTTCGCGACGCCCGCGTTGCTGCTGCTCCTCATCGGGCTGCTGTACCCGGCGGCACGTACCGCGGTGCAGTCGCTCCTCGATGCTCGTAGCGCCGGGTTCATCGGCCTCGACAACTACGTGCGGATCTTCACCCAGCCCGACCTGCTGCTGGTGCTGCGCAACACGGTGCTCTGGGTGGTGCTCACCCCGATCCTCGCCACGGCGATCGGGCTGATCTACGCGGTGCTGGTGGACCGGACGCGCTTCGAGTCGTTCGCCAAGGCGCTGATCTTCCTGCCCATGGCGATCTCGTTCGTCGGGGCGTCGATCATCTGGAAGTTCGTCTACGAGTACCGGCCCAACCAGCAGAACATCCAGCAGACCGGGCTGGTGAACCAGTTCCTCGTCTGGCTCGGGTTCGAGCCGGTCAACCTGATCCTGCAACAGCCCTGGAACAACTTGTTGCTGATCGTGGTGATGATCTGGATCCAGGCCGGGTTCGCGATGACCGTGCTCTCGGCCGCGATCAAGGCGATCCCGAGCGACATCGTCGAGGCCGCGCGGCTCGACGGAGTGGGCGGTGTGCGCCTGTTCTGGTACATCACCCTGCCGAGCATCCGGCCGGCCGTGGTCGTGGTGGTCACCGCGATCAGCATCGCGGTGCTCAAGGTCTTCGACATCGTCCGCACGATGACCGGAGGTCAGTTCGGTACGAGCGTGGTGGCCAACGAGTTCTACGTGCAGAGCTTCCGGCTCTCCGACCTGGGAATGGGCTCCGCCCTGGCCATGCTGCTCTTCCTCCTGGTGGTGCCGATCGTGATCTACAACGTGCGGCAGATGCGGAAGGCGAACGCGCGATGACGCTGCTCGACACGCGGGACGACGCGACTCCCGGCATCGTCACGGCGGCTTCGACGCGGCCCGCGACCGCGCGTCGCCGGCTGTCCTCACCGTGGGCGTCGCTCGCGGCGATCGTGATCGCCGTCCTGTGGACGATCCCGACGTTCGGCCTGTTCCTCTCCTCGTTCCGCCCCGAGCGGGAGGTGCAGCGCACCGGCTGGTGGACCTTCTTCGCCCACCCGAGCATCACCTTCGACAACTACGCCGAGGTGCTCTTCGGCGGGAACCAGCCGCTCATCGGCTACGTCGTCAACTCGGTGCTGATCACGCTTCCCTCGGTGGCCATCCCGATCGTGCTGGCCACGCTCGCGGCGTACGGCTTCGCCTGGACGAAGTTCCCGCTGCGCGACACGCTCTTCGTGGGGATCTTCGCGCTGCAGATCGTGCCACTGCAGGTGGCGCTGCTGCCGCTGCTGGAGATCTTCGTGGGCAGCGGCCTCAACAACACGTTCTGGACGGTGTGGATCGCGCACTCGACGTTCGCGCTCCCGCTGGCGATCTTCCTGCTGCACAACGCGATGCGCGAGATCCCGGAGGAGCTCGTGGAGGCCGCGCGCGTCGACGGCGCGGGGCACGTGCGCATCTTCACCACGATCATGCTGCCGCTGCTGAAGCCCGCGATCGCGGCGTTCGCCGTGTTCCAGTTCCTGTGGGTGTGGAACGACCTGCTGGTCGCGCTCGTATTCGCGGGCGGCACGTCGGACGTCGCGCCGCTGACGGTGCGGGTGGCCGACCTCGCCGGCACGCGCGGCGCCGACTGGCACCTGCTCGCCGCCGGCGCCTTCGTCTCGATCGTGATCCCGCTGCTGGTCTTCCTCGGATTGCAGCGCTACTTCGTGCGCGGCCTGCTCGCCGGGAGCGTCAAGGGCTGATCCCGGCCCGCCGCGGGATCAGCTCCCGCCGAGGGTGTCCACCGTGGACGGGTCCGGCGCCTGCGCGGCGACGGGGACGCCGAACTCGAGGTAGTCCACAGCGACGGTCGCGGTGCTGGTCGTCCCGCCAACGGTCGTGGACATCGTGGTCTGCGCCTTGCGGGCCCGGCCCTCGTCGTCGATGTAGAGATCGCCGGGGATCGGTCCACCGCTGCGCAGCATCTCCGCCGCGGGGCCCGTCGTCCCTGACGACTCCACAAGGTCCGCGGGGTCGATCGTGTAGGCCAGGTGGGTCACCTGTTCGCCCCGGAGGTCCTCGGTGCCGACGACCCGGACGTCGTTCGACACCTTCTGCAGGGTGTCGAGCTGCTGGGCAGGGTCGAACTGACCGCCCATCGCAGCCCCATTCATCTGCAACCAGCGGCTTTCCCCAGCGGGGCGGGTGTAGACGTTGCCGCCGTCCATGATCACTTCGCTGGCAGGCCCGCCGGCGGCGGCCATGGTGAGGTCGCCGGCCTTCCGGGCGAAGTCGAATGTGCCCGTACCGCTGGTTGTCGTGTCCCGCCCGCCCGAGCTGACCTGCATCGTGACCTCGAAGCGGACGGACCCGGCTGCGAACGTGGCGGCCGGCACCTCCGCGAGGAGCGCCTTGGGGTCGCCGCCGGTAGAGGCGCCTGCGTTCTGGGGAGACGGGCTACCGGCTGTTGCCCCGCTCCCGCTGCAACCACCGACAAGTGCGACCGCGACGGCGGCCACAGCGACGACCGCGGCACGACGAATCGATCCTGGCATGGGTCCTCCTGGACGTGTGGGGCCGACAAGGGAACCGCCGGACCGGACCCCCATGCCGATCCGGCCGGCACTCGGCGAGATCTCCCCGTGCACGTCCCGATTGGGCCTTCTGACCCATGTTCGTAGCAACGCGAATTTTGCCCGAGAACCCGACGGCCCCCGTTCCTGGGGTGGGAGCGGGGGCCGGCTACTTCGTGCGCGGCCTGCTCGCCGGCAGCGTCGAGGGCTGATCAGCGCACCGTCGCCGGATCCGGTGGCTGCACGGTGACGGGCACGCCGAACTCGATGTACTCGGACACGACGTTGATCGCGGTACTCGCCCCGGCGATGTCCATGGTCATCCGGGTCTGCAGCTTTCGCACGCGGCCCGCGTCGTCGATGTAGACGTCACCCGCGATCGGTCCACCGCGCTGCAGCGCGGCCGCCCCGTCGCCCGCCATGCCGGACGCCGCGGCCAGTGACGCCGGGTCGATGGTGAAGGCGAGGTGGCGCACCTGCTCACCCCGCAGCTCCTCGACGCCGACCAGCCGCACGTCGCTCGACACCTTCTGCAGGATGTCGAGCTGCTGGGCCGGGTCGTACTGCTGTCTACCCGCGGTGCCCTGTGCCTGCGTCCGCGTCCAGCCCTCCTGCCCCGGCAGGCGCGTGTAGAACGAGGCGCCGTCCATGATCACGTCGACCTGGCTGCGCTGCGCAGCGGTGCCGGTTGTGGTCACGGAGATGTCCCCGACCTTCCGGGCGAAGTCGTAGCTACCCGCCCCGCTGGCCGTGGTGTCCTGACCGCCCGAGCTGACCTGCATCTGGAGCGCGAAGCGGGTGGAACCGGACGCGAACGTGGCGGCGGCCGCGCTGGCGAGAAGCGCTGCGGGGTCGCCTGCAGCGAGCGCCCCGTTCTGGGCTGCCGGGGAGGCCGCGGGCGCCTCCCCGGCCGCGCTGCAACCACCGAGGAGCGCGACCGCGACGACGGCCACGCAGGCGAGCCCTGCACCACGGATCGGTCTTGGCATGGGTCCTCCTGGACGTGAGGGCGGCAGACAAGGGGCCGGTCGGACGGGCACCCTATGCCGATCCCGACGCCACGAAGGGGATCTCCGCGCGCACGTCCGGCTGGCCTTGAACCGAATGCGGTCCGAGCGCCCGGCGTGGCCGAATCCGGTCGAGATTTGTCAGCCCTCCGGTCCACTATGTCCCCGTGACGCCGAGCGACGAGGGCAGCGACGAGGGCACTGCCGGCCTGGCCGCCTACCGCACCGTCCTCGCGCTGCCCGGGGTCGCGGCGCTCACGGCCGTCTCGTTCCTCGCGCGCATCGCTCCGTCGGCCGCCACCATCACGCTCACCCTGCACGTGGTGCTCACCCTCGGGCACGGCTACGCCGCCGCGGGTCTCGTCGGCGCGGCGTCCACGATCGGGATGGCAGTCGGCGCGCCGTTGCTCGGCAGGCTCGTCGACCGGCGAGGGCTGCGCACGATGCTGTCTCTCACGCTGTGCGCGGAGGCGGTGTTCTGGACCGTCGCCCCGTGGCTGTCCTATCCCGCACTGCTGGTCGGGGCGTTCCTCGGCGGCCTGCTCGGGATGCCGGTGTACTCGGTGGTGCGGCAGTCGCTCGCCGCGATGGTGCCCGCACGGCACCGCAGGCCCGCCTTCGCGCTCGACTCGATGT
The DNA here is from genome assembly GCF_039534065.1 of Pseudonocardia yunnanensis. NCBI lineage: Bacteria > Bacillati > Actinomycetota > Actinomycetes > Pseudonocardiales > Pseudonocardiaceae > Pseudonocardia > Pseudonocardia yunnanensis. The sequence goes on from NZ_BAAAUS010000037.1 coordinate 63,064, forward strand.
CGGTCGAGATGTCCTACATCATCGGCCCCGCCGTCGGCACGCTCCTCGCGCTGCAGCTGTCCACCAGCACCGCCATGTGGATCGTCGGGGCCGGCTGGGTCGCATCAGGCATCGCACTCTGGCTGCTCAACCCGCCCACCCGGGCCCCGGAGACCTCGGACGCCGCACGGCCCGGCTCGGTTCGCGAGTGGCTCGACCTGCGCCTGCTCGGGGCGCTGCTGGCCACCACCGCGGCCGTCGTGCTGATCTTCGGCACCGAGATCTCGATGATCGCGGGGCTGCAGACCAGCGGACAGGCCGCGGCCATCGCGGTCGTCAACGCGGTGTGGTGCATCGCGTCGCTCACCGGAGGGTTCCTCTACGGGGCGGCCCGCCGTTCGCCGTCGCTGTTCGTGCTGGTCGCCGCCATGGGAGTGGCCACGCTGCTCGTGGCCGCCGCCGGCCCCTGGTGGTCCTACGCACTCCTGCTGGTGCCCGCGGGTCTGCTCTGCGCGCCGTCGCTCGCGGCCAGCTCGGAGGCCGTCAGCGGTCTCGCCCCCGAGCACGCCCGCGGTCTGGTCACCGGGCTGCACGGATCCGCCATCACCGTGGGGGCTGCGATCAGCACGCCGGTCGCCGGATTGCTGATCGACGTCGGGTCGCCCGCTGTGGCCGTGATCACTGTGGGGTTTGCCGGCATCGCGGTCGCCGGAGTCGCAGCACTCCTCGCCCGCAGGGGCGTTCGTCTGCGCAGGCAGAACGTCCCGCCCGTTGCCTCGATCGAGGTAGGACCCTCAGTCGGCTCTCAACCGATCTAAGGCACACTCGGTGCCGATGACCGCGCCGCCGGACCGTCTGCAGGCCCCAGCACCACCGCCGGGTCCGCCATCGACTCCTTCCTCCTCCTCTGGCCGCAGAGACGCCCTGCGCTACGTGGCCGCGATCGTCTTCACCCTGCTCGTGGCCGTGTTCGCCCTCCCCGACCTGCTGTTCGGGCTGGACCAGCGCAGCCCGTTCGCGCAGCTCGTGCCGTTCCGCCCGTGGATCCTCATCGGGGTCGCGGGATTGCTCGTGCTGCTGCTCGTGGTGATGGTGTTCGAACGGCGTGTGCTGCCGTTCGTCGACGGCGTCGTTCTGGTGCTGCTCGTGGGCGCCGCGATGCTCGTGCCACGCCTGGTGGCCGATCCGGTGCCCGCCGGCGGCACGTCGTTCACGGTCCTCGCCTTCAACACCTACGAGGGCAGGGCCGACGTCCAGCAGCTCGCCACGCTGATCGAACAGGAGCGGCCGGACGTGGTGGCGCTCAGCGAGTCGGGCGTGCGCTTCTCCGACCGGCTCCGGCCGCTCATCGAGCCCATGGGCTACCACCTGGAGAGCTCGACCGGGCCGCGCAGCCGTGATGTCGGGGGCGTCACCACCGCGGTGTCCGATCGACTCGGCGACGTGCAGGCCCGGATCGGCAAGGAAACCTCGGCGTTCCCGTACATCGAGCTCAGCGGGGCGGGCCTGGGCGGCATGCGCGTGGCGGCGTTCCATTCGGTGGCGCCGGTGCCCGGCAGCGTGCCGGATTGGCGCTCGGATCTCGGCCTGCTCCGGCAGTGGTGTGCCGGCCCGACCCCGGCGATCGTCGCGGGCGACTTCAACGCCACGCTCGACCACTCGGTGCTGCGCGACGCGATCGCCGGATGCGGTGACGCCGGGGCACAGACCGGCGAGGGCCTCGTACCGACGTGGGGCCCCACACAACGAATCCGCGACCTGTTCGGGCCTCAGATCGACCACGTGATCGCCAGCAACGGCATCACCGCCGAGTCGTTCAAGGTGCACGACATCGCGGGCAGCGACCACCGCGCGATCATCACCCGGCTGCGGGTGCCCGGCTGAGCCGGGCCACCCGCGGGCCGCGCGTCAGAGCCGCGCGGCCACCGTCTCCGCGATCTCGTAGGTGTTGAGCGCGGCGCCCTTGCGCAGGTTGTCGCCACACACGAACAGCTCGAGGGTGTTGGGGAAGTCGAGCGCCTGCCGGATACGCCCCACCCAGGTGGGGTCGCCGCCCACGGCGTCGGCGGGAGTGGGCCACTCTCCCGCAGCGGGGTCGTCGCGCAGGACGATCGTGGGCTGCTCGCTCAGCACCTTGCGCGCCGCGTCCACCGACACCTCACGCGCGAACGTGGCGTGCACGGCGAGGGAGTGCGTGGTGACCACAGGGACCCGGACGCAGGTGGCCGACACCTTGAGGTCGGGAATGCCGAGGATCTTGCGGGCCTCGTTGCGGACCTTGAGCTCCTCCGACGACCACCCGTCGTCCTTGAGCGACCCGGCCCACGGCACGACGTTGAGGGCCAGCGGCGCCGGGAACGGCGAAGCAGCGGGATCGAGCCCGGCACCGGCCAGCGCCTCGGCGACGTCGCCGCCGCGCATCCCGACCTCGTGGCCGCTCACCGCGGAGAGCTCGGCGTAGAGCCGGTCGATCCCGGCCTGCCCAGCGCCCGACGCGGCCTGGTACGAGGCGACGACGAGCGCCTCCAGCTCGAACTCCCGGTGCAGCGCGCCCATCGCGGCCATCATCGACAGCGTGGTGCAGTTGGGGTTGGCGATGATCCCCTTGGGCCGTTCGGTGACCTTCTCGGCGTTCACCTCGGGCACGACGAGCGGCACGTCGGGATCCATGCGGAACGCGCCGGAGTTGTCGACGACCACCGCGCCGCGGGACGCGGCGATGGGCGCCCACTGCGCGCTCACCTCGTCGGGCACGTCGAACAGCGCGATGTCGACGCCGTCGAAGACCTCCGGCGCGAGCGCCTGCACGGGGACGTCATTGCCACGCACGGGCAGCACCCGGCCGGCCGACCGGGGCGAGGCCACCAGCCGGATCTCCGACCACGGAACGGACCCGCGGCCGTCGATGATGTCGATCATCGTGGTGCCCACCGCACCGGTGGCACCGACGATCGCGACGACCGGCCCCCCTGTGGGCGAGCCCTCTCCCTGCTGCCTGCCGAACTCGTTCATCGCCCACTCCCCGCGTGCACCACGGCCTGCTCCGCTCCCCCGAGCTCGAAGGCGGCGTGCAGGGCACGCACCGCGGCGTCGAGCTGCTCCACGCGGCAGATCACGGAGATCCGGATCTCCGACGTGTTCATCGTCTCGATGTTGATACCGGCGTTGGACAGCGCCTCACAGAACGTGGCCGTGACACCGGGGTGGTTGCGCATCCCCGCGCCGACCAGCGAGACCTTGCCGACCTCGGAGTCGTGCAGCACCTCGATGAAGCCGATCTCGGCCTGGGCGGCGGTGAGCGCGGCCATGGCGCGAGGTCCGTCGGTGCGCGGCAGCGTGAACGTGATGTCGGTGCGCCGCGCGCCGGAGTGGCTGATGTTCTGCAGCACCATGTCGATGTTGATGTCGGCGTCGGCCACGGTGCGGAAGATGCGCGCGGCCATGCCGGGCGTGTCCGGCACCCCGGTCACCGTGATCTTGGCCTCAGACCGGTCGTGCGACACCCCGGTGATGATCGCCTTCTCCACGGGAATCTCCTCGATCGAGCCGCTGACTAGCGAGCCCGGCTTGTCGTTGTACGAGCTGCGCACCCGCAGCGGGACGTTGTAGCGGCGCGCGTATTCGACGGAGCGCAGGTGGAGGACCTTCGCGCCGCAGGCCGCCATCTCGAGCATCTCCTCGTAGGTGATGGTGTCGAGGCGCTGGGCGTCGGGCACGATGCGCGGGTCGGCGCTGTAGATGCCGTCGACGTCGGTGTAGATCTCGCAGACGTCCGCCTCGAGGGCGGCGGCGAGGGCCACCGCTGTGGTGTCGGAACCACCGCGACCGAGCGTGGTGACGTCCTTGGAGTCCTGGCTCACGCCCTGAAAGCCGGCGACCAGCACGATCGAGCCCTCGTCGAGCGCATCCCGCAGACGCTGTGGCGTCACCTGGACGATGCGTGCGTCACCGTGCTTGGACGTGGTGATCATGCCGGCCTGGGAGCCGGTGAACGAACGGGCCTGCGCACCCAGCGAGTGGATCGCCATCGCGACGAGGGCGTTGGAGATGCGCTCGCCCGCGGTGAGCAGCATGTCCATCTCGCGCGGCGGCGGGGCCGGCGACACCTGCTCGGCCAGGTCGAGCAGTTCGTCGGTGGTGTCGCCCATGGCAGACACCACCACGACGACGTCGTGGCCCTCTTTGTGGGTGCGGACGATCCGTTCGGCGACCTTCTTGATCCGATCCGCATCCTGGACTGACGATCCGCCGTACTTCTGCACGACGAGGGCCACCGCCGACCTCCTGTCCTGATGCCGCGTAGCGCGGCACCGTGGGCTACCGTCCTCACCGAGAGTCGCGGAAGCGCTACCGGCCGAGGTTCTGGTCGGAATCCCACATTACCGGGCAGCATGCCCGCTACCGACTGGAATGGTCCACACCACAGGGGACCCTCACAGGTGCCGCCACTCGCATCAGCGACGGCCGCGCGCAGGTAGGAACTCGACTACGTAGGGTGCTCAGCCGGCGGGGCTCGGCGAGATCGCGAGGCTCACGGGATACGGCGCACGATGCGCACCACAACGCTGGTGATCGCGAACCACACGAGGGCCGCCGTGCCGTAGTTGAGCACGATCCGGAGTTTGGGGTCGGGCGGCAGGAAAAGGTTCGACAGACCCAGGTTGAACGTGTCGGCCAGCTGGTTGATCATCATGGCGATCGTGTTGGCCGGATTCGCGTCCAGCAGCGTGAGCACGATGTGCAGCACGAGGACGAGCACGATCAGCATGCCGACGATCCGAAGGACACTGGCCAGGCCGTCGATGCCCCGCCGTGCCGTGGTTCCCACTGTCACAACGACCTCCCCATGGCACTCGCTCCGCTACTCCGTTGTACCCGCGCGAAGCACTCCACGACACGAACCCCGACACGAACACGGTCATAGTGACACGCTCCGCATCCTCCTCCTACCAGCCGGTATCACCCAATGGGATGACGCGACGGACACAGGGCGCTTGCGGAACTCCCCCCGGCTGGGGCTAACCTCGAAGGCGTGGCGCTCCTGCTCCTTCGTCGCCGCGGCGGGGTCTGACCGACCGGCCCCTCGTCGCGGGGATTAGACGTGCGCGCCGGTCACGTCATCAATTGATCGGCCCACCACAGGAGTGCATCCCGCATGACCACCTCGCCCGACGCCTTCAGCTCCTCGACGTCCAGCAGGCTGCGCAAGCCGTCCCGCCCCGCTCCCGACGAGCAGCCCGTCTGGAATCCGCAGCGCGGCTCGCACATGCCGATCCACCGCTACCGCCCGTTCCACGAGCTGGTGGAGCCGGTGTCGCTGCCCGACCGCACCTGGCCCGAGAAACGGATCACCACGGCTCCCCTGTGGTGCGCGGTCGACCTGCGTGACGGCAACCAGGCCCTGATCGACCCCATGAGCCCGGCCCGCAAGCACCGCATGTTCGAACTGCTCGTACGCATGGGCTACAAGGAGATCGAGGTCGGGTTCCCGGCGGCGAGCCAGACCGACTTCGACTTCGTACGGGAGATCATCGAGCAGGACCTGATCCCCGACGACGTCACGATCCAGGTGCTCACCCAGGCTCGTCCGGAGCTGATCGAGCGCACGTACGAGGCCTGCGAGGGCGCTCCCCGCGCGATCGTCCACCTCTACAACTCCACCTCGATCCTGCAGCGGCGGGTCGTCTTCCGCTCCGACCGTGCAGGCATCTCCAAGATCGCGACCGACGGCGCGGAGGACGTGCTGCGGTTCGCCGAGAAGTACCCCGCCACCGACTGGCGCTTCGAGTACTCCCCCGAGTCCTACACCGGCACCGAGCTCGAGTACGCCGTGGACGTCTGCAACGCGGTGTCGGCGATCTGGCAGCCCACCCCCGAGTCGCCGATGATCGTCAACCTGCCGGCGACGGTGGAGATGGCCACCCCGAACGTCTACGCCGACTCGATCGAGTGGATGAACCGGCACCTGGCCCGCCGGGACGGGGTCGTCCTCAGCCTGCACCCGCACAACGACCGCGGCACGGCCGTGGCCGCCGCCGAGCTGGGCTACCAGGCCGGTGCCGACCGCATCGAGGGTTGCCTGTTCGGCAACGGCGAGCGCACGGGCAACGTCGACCTCGTGACGTTGGGAATGAACCTGTTCACGCAGGGGATCGACCCGCAGATCGACTTCTCCGACATCGACGAGATCCGCCGCACCGTCGAGTACTGCAACCAGCTGGACGTGCCCGAGCGGCACCCGTGGGGCGGCGACCTCGTCTACACGGCCTTCTCGGGCAGCCACCAGGACGCGATCAACAAGGGCTTCCAGTCGATGCACGCCGACGCCGCGGAGGCCGGCGTCGAGGTGGACCAGTTCCGCTGGGAGGTCCCCTACCTGCCGGTCGACCCCAAGGACATCGGCCGCACCTACGAGGCCGTGATCCGGGTGAACTCGCAGTCCGGCAAGGGCGGCGTCGCCTACATCATGAAGGCCGAGCACCAGATGGATCTGCCGCGGCGGCTCCAGATGGAGTTCTCCCGCGTGGTCCAGGAGGTCACCGACTCCGAGGGCGGCGAGGTCTCCCCCAAGGAGATGCGGGACGTCTTCGACACCGAGTACCTCGGCCGCGTCACGCCGCTGAAGCTGATCCGCCATCGGCTCACCAGCGACGGCGAGGGCACCGACGAGATCGTCGCCACCGTGCGCGTCGAGAACGACCTGCACGAGATCACCGGCAGCGGCAACGGGCCGATCGCGGCGTTCGTCGACGCGCTCGCCGGCATCGGTTTCGACGTACGGGTGCTCGACTATCACGAGCACGCCATGTCCGCAGGTGACGACGCCCGGGCCGCCGCCTACGTCGAGTGCGCCGTGGAGGACACCGTGTTCTGGGGTGTCGGCGTGGACAGCTCGATCGTGAACGCCTCGCTCAAGGCCGTGGTCTCGGCGGTCAACCGCGCGATGCGCTGACCGCTCGCGCGGGTACGGGTGCTCGGGCACCCGTACCCGCGCGTGTCAGGCCCGGTTGCGGCCCTCGGTGAAGAACCCCACCACGGCCGACACGTCGGGGAGGTCACTCGCCGAGCGCAGCGCGCCGAACGGGGCGTTCCAGAACTCCCCCTCACGCGGCGTCCACGGGCCCACGTAGGCGTACGGCAGGGGATTCCCGTCGTCGCCGGGAGAGATCCCGTAGTTGACCTCGCCGACGGAGATGCCGAGGTCGAAGTGCTCCGGCCAGAGCACCGGGCTCGACTCGGGCTCGAACGCCCGCAGCCCGGCGTCGCCCCGGGCGAACCAGCCAAGGATCAGCTCTGCCGACGGGGAGTCCACGGCCAACGGCTCGTCCAGGTCGACCCCCGACGTGTCGCTGTAGATCCCCTCGGGTGGCCCGGCCTCCACGCCGGCGGCCTTCCCCAGCTCGCGCAGCGTCCCGTGCAGCGGCCACCGGCCGTCCGGGCCGACGAGGTCGGTGCCCTGCACCCGCAGCGGTGCCGCCACCCCGGCGAAACCACCGGAGCACACCGCCAGCCGGATCGTGCCGTGCGCGCGGTACTGCGGACCGGCGATCACACTCTCCGCCACGCCGTGCAGAGCACGCCGCGTCGCCACCAATTGCTGCTCGTCCATGGACAGGACTGTCCCCCATCCACGTGGACGCCCGCTGGTCGGAGCCGAAGTGCTACCTGGGCGGCCGTACCCGAGCGGTACGGCTCCGAGATGCGGTTCGCAATCAGGTAGCGTCGTTGTGTGCAGCTGCCGGTGAATCCCACCGCCGCCTATCTCGTCGTGCTGCTGTGGACTTCGCTTCCGTTCACCCCTGCCGAGCCGGTTCTGGTCGCCGGCGGGTCGTGGTCGGCCGAGGGTGCGTTGTGGCTGCCGTTGGTGATCGTGGCCTCCGCGATCGGTTCCCTCCTCAGTGACCTCGTCAAGTACGCCATCGGCTGGTACGCCGGTCCCGCGCTGCTCGCGCGGCTACGGCGCCGGCCCGCAGGGGCACGCACGGCCGACTGGGTGGAGGCCCGGGTGCGCACGACCGGGGCGGCGGTGATCGTGCCGTCGTACTTCGTGCCGGTCGGAGTCGTGGTCTCCACGCTGCTCTGCGGCGCTCTACGCCTGCCGTGGCGCGGAGTCGCGCGGGCGTCGGTGCTCGGCGCGCTGCTGTGGTCGGCCGTGTACGTCCTGATCGGCTACGTCGGCGGGAAGGCGACGGGTGATCCGCTGCTCGGCGTCGCGGTCGGCGTGCCGGCAGCATTCATCCTCGGTGCGCTGCTGGCCCGCCGGGCCCGTGCACAGGAATCCACCGAGGCCGGACAGCCCACCAGGACAGAACCCCTCAGCGACCCAGGATCTCCGTAACCGAGCCGGGCAGGTCCGGCACCGCGCCCGGGGCGAGGACGTCGTCGACCGCCTCGACGTCGACGCGGTGCGTCTGGAGTCGTCCACTGCGGATGTCCTCCGCGTAGTGGCAGGCGACCCGGTGCCCTGTGGGTGCTCCGTCGATCACGCGCAGCAGGGGCCGCTCGTCGTCGCACCGCGTCGGCTGGCGCCACGGGCAGCGCGTGTGGAAGCGACATCCGCTGGGGGGCGCGGCGGGCGAGGGCAGGTCCCCGGTGAGCAGGATGCGCTCCCGGCGGTCCTCCAACTCGGGGTCCGGCACCGGCACGGCCGAGAGCAGGGCCCGCGTGTAGGGATGCTGCGGATCGTCGTAGAGCGCTTGGGAGGGCGCCTCCTCGACGAGCCCGCCGAGGTACATCACGCCCACCCGGTCGCTCACGTGCCGCACAACCGCCAGGTCGTGTGCGATCACCAGGTAGGTGAGGCCCAGCTCGGCCTGCAGTCTGCCGAGCAGGTTCAGGACCTGCGCCTGCACCGAGACGTCGAGCGCCGACACCGGTTCGTCGGCCACGATCAGGTCGGGCTCGACGCAGAGCGCGCGGGCGATCCCGATGCGCTGACGCTGGCCGCCGGAGAACTCGTGCGGGTAGCGGCGCAGCGCGCCGGCCGGCAGCCCGACCGAGTCGACGAGGTCACGCAGGCGCGCTCCGTCGGCGGCGGGCCCGCGGGAGAGCCCGTGAGCCTTCATTCCCTCGGTGAGCAGCGACTCCACGGACTGCCGGGGGTCCAGGCTGGACATCGGGTCCTGGAACACCATCTGGAAGCGTCGGCGCATCCGGCGCAGCTGCTCACCCCGCAGGTGCGCCACGTCGACGCCGTCGAACGTCACCTGCCCCGCGGTCAGATCCACGAGCCGCAGGATCGCCCGACCGAGGGTGGACTTGCCGCAGCCCGATTCGCCCACCAACCCGTAGGTCTCGCCACGTCCGATGTGAAGCGAGACGCCGTCCACCGCGTACACGTGCCCGACGGTGCGGTCGAGCATGACACCGCGCTTGATCGGGAAGTGGACCGCGAGATCGCGGACGTCGAGCAGGGGTTCGCTCGTCTCCATGGCGGTCACTCCGCGCTCGCCGGAACGGGGTTGTGGCACCGCAGCAGCCGGCCGCCGCTCGTCTCGACCGGGGGGCTGACCTCGGTGCATTGTGGGATCTCCCGCGGGCACCGCGGCGCGAACGCGCAGGCGTGGTCCCACGGCAGGTTGTCGACCACCGATCCGCGGATCGCCTCCAGCTCCTCCCCCGGCGGGGCGTCCAGCCGAGGGATCGAGCGCAGCAGTCCATGCGTGTAGGGGTGTCGCGGCGTGCCGAAGAGCCGGTGCCGCTGCGCGCGCTCGACGATCCGTCCGCTGTAGAGCACGTTCACGGTCTCGCACAGCCCGGCGACGACGCCGAGGTCGTGCGTGATCATGATCAGGGCCGCGCCCGTCTCCTGCACGAGCTCGGACAACAGCCCGAGGATCTGCGCCTGGATCGTGACGTCGAGGGCGGTGGTCGGTTCGTCGGCGATGAGCAACCGCGGCTGGCAGGCGAGGGCGATGGCGATGAGGGCGCGCTGGCGCATGCCGCCGGAGAGCTGGTGGGGGTAGGAGTCGAGCCTGCGCCGGGGGTCGGGGATGCCCACCCGCTCCAGCAGCTCGGCCGCAGCCTTGCGGGCCTTGTCGCCCGCCATCCCGCGGTGCCGGCGCAGCACCTCGGTGACCTGCAGGCCGATCGGGATCACAGGGTTGAGCGACGAGAGAGGGTCCTGGAACACCATCGACAGGTCGCGGCCGCGGCGCTCACGCATCTGCGACTCGGACAGCGTCAGCAGATCCGTGCCGTCCATCCGCACCGATCCGGTGACGCGCACCCCACGAGCCGGCAACAGCCGCATGATCGCCAGCGACGTCACCGACTTGCCGCAGCCCGACTCCCCGACGAGGCCGACCACCTGACCGGGAGCGACGTCGAAGCTCACCCCGTCGACGGCGATCGTGTCGGGCTCACGGCGGCGCGTGAACGCGACCTGCAGATCACGCACCTCCAGCAGCTGACCGGTCATCGGCGCCCCTTGGGGTCGAGGGCCTCGCGCAGCGACTCGCCGAGGAGCGTGAAGCCCAGCGCCACCACGATGATCGCGGCCGCCGGGAAGAAGGCGAGCGCAGGTCGCACGTCGAGGTAGGTCTGGGCCTGCGCGAGCATGAGCCCCCATTCGGCGCGACCCGGGTCGGCGTCGCCCAGGCCGAGGAAGGACAGCGCAGCCGCGTCCAGGATCGACGTGGCGAGCGTGAGCGTGGCCTGCACGATCACGGGCCCGATGGCGTTGGGGAGCATGTGGCGCAGCACCACCGCGCTCCGCTTCACGCCCAGCGCCGTGGCCGCGACGACGTGGTCGCTCTCCCGCTGCGCGAGCATCGAGCCGCGGAGCAAGCGCGCGAAGATCGGCACACCGACGATCGCCACCGCGATGATGACCGTGGTCTGCGACGGGCTCGCCGCCAGCGCCGCCACCGAGATCGCGAGCAGCAGGCTCGGAATGGCCAGCATGACGTCGGTGATCCGCATGAGCACGGTGTCGACCCAGCCGCCGAACGCACCGGCGAGGGCGCCGATCACGATGCCGGCCGCGAGCCCGATCAGCGTGGCGAGCACGCCCACCAGCAGTGTCTGTTGTGCGGCCAGGATCAGCCGCGAGAAGAAGTCGCGACCGAGCTGGTCGCTGCCCAGCGGGAAGCCGTCCTGCGGTCCGGGGATCGAGCCCGGCCGCAGGTTCTCCTGAAGCTGTGGGAACGCCTCGGCCGCCCCGTGCGGGGCGATCAGCGGCGCCAACGCGGCGACCACCACGAACAGGCCGACGATCACCGCGCCTGCGATCGCCACCGGGTCACGGCGCAGCCGCCGGAATGCCTCCGAGCTGAGGCTGCGCCCGGCGGAGAGGTCGTCGATCCGCGCCTTCCGGCGCTCCGCCCACGTGGTGGTCATGCCGGAAACCCGATCGCTGCCGAAACCCTGATCATGAGAGCCGGACCCGCGGGTCGATGATCGCGTAGGAGAGATCGACGAGCAGATTCACCAGCACGTACACGAGCGCCCCCAGCAGCAGCAAAGCCTGCAGTCGCGGGTAGTCCCGGAGCGTGATGGCGTCGGCGAGCAGTGTGCCGATCCCGCCCCACACGAACACCTTCTCGGTGAGTACCGCCCCCGCGAGCAACAGACCGACCTGGAGGCCGATGGTCGTGGACACCGGCAGCAGCGCGTTGCGCAGGACGTGGCGGCTGCGCACGGTGCCGGGGGCGAGGCCCTTGGAGTTGGCGGTGCGCACGAAGTCCGAACCGAACACGTCGAGCACCGACGCACGCGTGATCCGCACGATCACGGCGAGCGGAATCGTGGCCAGCGCAACCGCGGGCAGCACGAGATGGCCGAGCGCGTCGAAGCTCGCGTCCCACTCGCGGGTGAGCAGCCCGTCTAGCACCGCGAAGCCGGTGACGTTCGTGGCGTCGAGGTCCACCGCCTGGCGGCCGGACGGCGGGAACCAACCCAACTGCACCGCGAACACGGCCTTGAGCAGGTAGCCCAGGAAGAACACCGGCACCGCGACGCCCACGAGTGTGCCGATCACGGTGGTGACGTCGAGCGGCCGGCCCCGGTGCTGGGCCGCGAGGTAGCCCAGCGGGATGCCGAGCGACACCGCGATCAGCAGCGCCGCGACCGACAGCTCGATGGTGGCCGGCAGTGCGCGCCCGATCTCGGCCATCACCGGCTCTCCGGTGATCGACGACGTGCCGAAGTCACCGGTCAACACACGACCGAGGAACCGGCCGTACTGCACGAGGACCGGCTGGTCCAGGCCGAGGACGCGGTTGAGCTCGGCGACCCGTTCGGGTGTTGCACGGTCGCCGAGAAACGCCGACGCCGGACCGCCGGGAAGGCTACGTAGCCACGCGAACACGAGCAGTGACAGCAGCAGCAGCGTCGGGATCACCTGTAACAGGCGCCTCGACACGAATCGCAGCATGTCCCCTCTCCTGATGTAACGCTCGTATGTGACGCCGCGGATGGCTGCCGACGACGTCGCATAGGAACCCGGGTGGCGCCGACATCGTCGGCGGCGCCACCCGGGGTCGGCGGGGTCAGCCCTTGCTGACCGTGTAGAACCGCTCGTCCGTCAACGGCGACGGGATCAGACCCGTGACGTTCTCCCGTACGACGATGGCGGGCGGCGAGCTGCTGAGCGGGACGGCCGGCAGGTACTTCGTCATCAGGTCACGGTTGACCTGCTCGTACGCCGCGGCGTGCCCCGCCGGATCGAAGGTGGTGTCGGCGGCCGTGATCTCCTGGAAGAGGGCCTGGTCGGTGAAGCCGAACTCGGGCTTGTTGCGGCCGAAGAACGTGCCGATGAAGTTGCCGGCGTCGTTGTAGTCACCGGTCCACCCGAGCAGGTGCAGGTCGTGCACCCCGTTGACGCTGACGGAGTCGAGGTAACCGCCGTTCCACGGCTGCGGCACCGCGTTCACCGTGATCCCCGCCTGGCGCAGGTTCTCCTGGATCGCCGTGAAGATGTTGGTGGGGTTCGGCATGTAGGGCCGGGTGACCTCGGTCGGGTAGTAGAAATTGACCGTGAGGTTCGACTGACCGGCCTCTGCCAGCAGCGCCTTGGCGCGCTCGGGGTCGTACGGGATCGGCTGGATGTCACTCGCGTAGCCCGCCACCGTCTCCGGCAGGAACTGGGTGGCCACCACGGCGCCCTCGGGGAGCTGGTTGCGCACCAGCGATTCCCGGTCGATCGCGTAGGCCAGAGCCTGGCGCACCCGGATGTCCTGCAGCGCCGGGTTCTTCGCCTGGTTGATCCCCAGGTAGAGGATGTTGAACACCGGGCGGACGAGCACGTTGTAGCCGCTGCCCTTCAGCGACTCCCAGTCGGCGGGCGACGGGTAGTCGTAGCCGTCGATCGTGCCGGCCTGCAGCTCCTGCTTGCGCGCGTTCTCGTCCGGGATCACGCGGAAGATCAACCGGTCGACCTTGGCGGGCTCACCCCAGTAGTCGGGGTTCTTCACGAGCGTGATCACGTTGGCCGTGCGGTCGTAGCTCTCGAACTTGAACGGACCGGTGCCGGTGGGATGCTCGGTGGCGTAGGGGCCGTAGGTGAAGGCCTCGCCGCTCTGCTCGATCTGGTCGGCGTTGTACTGCTGCATCGCGGTGGGGCTCGAGATCGACAGCGACGTTAGACCGAACGCCGCCGGGAAGGCACCCTTCGCGCGGTTGAGCTTGATCACGGCCGTGTACTGGTCGGGCGCGGAGCACGAGTTGTAGACGGGCGTGGCGGTGGCGCTCGCCTGGTTGTTGGTGAAGCCCTCGAACGTGTCGCTGTAGTAGACCGCCTGCGCCTGTGCGGCGGCATTCGGCAGGTTCACCCAGCGGTTGAAGTTGAAGCAGACGGCCTCGGCGTCGAAGTCGGTGCCGTCGTGGAACTTGACGCCCTGGCGGAGCTTGAAGGTCCACTCGGTGAAGTCGGCGTTCGGCGTCCACTCGAGGGCCAGCGCGGGTGAGAGCTCGGAGCTACCCAGCTTGTAGGTGATGAGCGTGTCGTACATCTGCCGCACCGGCCGGAAGGTCTCGCCGTCCTGGGCGAAAATCGGGTCGAAGTTGTCGGGCGCCCCCGGCACCCCGAACACCAGGGTGCCCCCGGTGGCGCCGGACCCACCCTCGGCAGCTCCGTTGTCCCGCTCGGACTGAGCACAGGCGGCGAGAGTGACGGCGAGCGCTCCGGCCGCGAACACGGCCGCGAGTCGTCGGGCAGCTGACCTCATGCGGGCATCACCTCTTCGGGTAGGAGACCCGCGAACAGTAAAGGGCGGGGATGCCGAACGTAATGGGCCGCGATACCGATCGGTAGATGTTCGAGTCACGGTTGGGCTACGGCTCGCGCGCGGCCGGACACCGTCTGCAGCGGGGCGCGCTTCCGGAGTACCCGACGAGAGCCGCCCCGCAGCCTTGAAGAACCGCGGACGAGCGGCGCGTTCGTCCGAAGCTATGGGGCGGAAGGACCGCTCGTACGCGCTCAGCGCAAAGTTCCGCACACACCGGGCCTGCGGCAGTAGCGCGAGCGGTCCGTTCGCTCAGTCGAGCGCACCCGCGCTCCGAGCCTGGGTCCGACAAGCCACCGGAGCCTTCTCAGCTCGCTCACCGGGCCCGGCCATTGAGCGGGCGGGGCGCCGGTTCAGACCTATCGCACCGAAGTGTCGTTCGTCGACGGGGTGCGCCCGAGCCGCACTCACGTCGCCCGGCACAGTCAGGCCAGGTCGAACTCCCCGCTCTTCACCCCGGCGACGAACGCCGCCCACTCTTCTGCGGTGAAGACGAGCGAGGCCCGGCGCTCGGGGTCCTTGCTGTCGCGAACCACGACAGGACCGCCGGGCGTGCGCCCGACCTCGACGCAGCCGCCGCCGTTGCAGTAGCTACTGATGTGGTACTCGATCACTGGTGCTGGGGCCTTCCTCGGGGAGCGGGCTGTACCGACAACGAGAGTCGAGCCCTCGGCGGTACGCGAGGAATGCCGGGGGACGACTCCGGTCATCTTGCCCTCCGCTCTCCAGAGTTGATCTTGGGGCTCACCCAGACGAGGGTTCTTGGAAACGCAGCAGGTCAGCAGCGCCGCGACGACCGGTTCGCGTTGCTCAGAGGACCGGAAGTCGGCGGCGTAGCTGCGTAGACAGGCGGATTTAAGCACTGGCCGGGTTCAGCCTGCTATCCGGCATACCCGACCGTGCATCCCCCGAGAGCGAAGCCCATGCCGTTTGCACCGGATCGTCCAGCGATCGACCGTGAGTCACAGGCATCGCGCGATGGTCTCCCGCGACTCACGCGGGGAGAGGGCGTGCTGGAGGACATCCGCGAAGACGTCCTTGTACCGGTCCACCTCGGACTGCGCGTCAAGGTACGTCTCGCCCGCATGCCCCTCGACGTAGACCACATCAGACCCCAGCTCGTCGGGGATCTTGAGCAATACGAAGTGTCCGTAGTGCGCACGGAGCAAACCCAACTCGAACGGCAGCACGCGCACCGACACGGTCGGTAGCTCGCTCATCTCGATGATGTACTCGAGCTGCGCCTTCCAGACGGCCCTTCCCCCGACTTTCCGCAGGAGAACCGCCTCATCCAGCACGGCGACGAGCTCGAGCGGAGGTGGGCTGGTCCGGCGCAAGGCGTCCTGCCGCGTGACGCGCAGCTCCACGAGGCGGTCGATCTCTTGTGGAGAGTGGTGGGGCAGAAGTGTCGAGAGGACCGTGCGGGCGTAGTCCGCTGTCTGCAGAAGCCCGAACACCAGCGTGACGTCGAACGAGTGGATCACCGCGGCGTCGTTCTCCAACGCCGCGTACCTACCCGGGTTGTCCAGTACGAACCGCTCCGGATGCACCCCTTCGGTCAGGGGCTCCCACCACCCCGGCTGCCGGCCGTCGCGCACGAGGCGGAGCAGCATGTCCTGCTCGGTGTCGGACGTGACACCGTAGATCCGGATCAGCTCGCGGATGTCGGGCATCTTCGGGATGCCCTTCCCCGTCTCCAGGCGGGAGATCTTGGACGTGGAGCAGGTCATCATGTCCGCAACCTCGTCGAGCGTCAGCCCGGCCTTGCCCCGGAGACGCCGGAGCTCGGCTCCCAGTCGGCGGCGGGAGCCGATCGGGCTCTGCGGTGCGGCCATGCCTCTCCTGATCGCGGGTCCAGCACTGCTACGTGCGGGTGATCAATGCGTCATCACGCTCCCTGCAATTGCATGACGCACTGTCTTCAGGCAATCTAAGCATCCGTAGGTCGGATGTGGTACTCGCCACACCCGACTGCGGCATCCCCGGAGAGGAGGCCGCTGTGAGAACCACCCGACGCCTGCCTCTCCAGTCCTGTGCCCGACGCGAAGCCCGCTCCGCCATCCGGAGCGCCGCGTCCCGTCCCGGTGCGAATCCCGGGACCACTGCTGTCCGGCAGCCGGCCGGAACGAGTTGCACACCGAGAAGGGACTCGATGGGAATGTCGAACACAAAGATCAGCAGCAGCGCCCGCGGGGTGGCCGTCCACCTTGGCAGGTGGTCGCCATGATCGCGGTGATCGTGGGCGGGGTCGCCCTCATCGTGATGATCGCGATCGTCGTGGGGATCGTGGACGTCGCGCAGGCCCCGTCATGGCGAGAGGTCGCGGCGGAGCGGCGGCGGAACTGGGAGGCCCGCCAGCCGGAGTACCACGGCGTCGATGACCACGACCCCCAGTGGGACGACGACTGACGCGGTGCGATCCCGGGGGGTGATCGCGCCACGGCGGTGCCGGGTAGTGCAGCACCGGCGCCGCCGTAGGACCCCCCGACTCAGAGGGTGCGGCGGCCGGACAGGGCGCGGCCCAGCGTCAGCTCGTCGGCGAACTCCAGGTCGCCACCCATCGGAAGGCCGGACGCCAGTCGGGTGACCGACAGGCCCGGGAAGTCCCGGAGCAGCCGCACCAGGTAGGTGGCCGTGGCCTCGCCCTCGGTGTTCGGGTCGGTCGCGATGATCACCTCGGCGATCTCGCCCTCGTCCTGGGCCGGGCCGGTGCCACCCAGGCGGGCGAGCAGCTCCCTGATCCGCAGGCCGTCCGGACCGACGCCGGCCAGCGGGTCGAGTGCCCCTCCGAGCACGTGGTAGCGCCCCTTGAACTCACGGGTGCGCTCCACGGCGAGCACGTCCTTCGGTTCCTCGACGACGCAGACGATCGTGGGGTCACGGCGCGCATCGGAGCAGTACCGGCATCGTTCCCGCTCGGACACGTTGCCGCAGACCTCGCAGAAGCGGACGCCCTCCTTGACCTTCTGGAGCACGTCCTGCAGGCGCGACACGTCGACGGGGTCGGCTGCGAGCAGGTGGAACGCGATCCGTTGGGCGCTCTTCGGTCCCACACCCGGCAGCCGGCCCAGCTCGTCGATCAGGTCCTGGACCGGTCCCTCGAACACCGGCTAGCCGAGACCAGGAAGGCCGAAGCCGCCGGCGTCGCCCAAACCACCGGCCAGCGGTCCCATCTTCTCGGCCTGCAACTCCTGCGCCTTGTGCGCAGCGTCCTGCAGCGCGCCGACGACGAGGTCCTGCAGCGTCTCGACGTCGTCGGGGTCGACGATCTTCGGATCGATCCGCACAGCGCGCACCTCGCCGGCAGCCGTGCTGGTGACCTGCACCAGCCCGTTGCCGGCCTGGCCGACGACCTCGGCCTCCGCCAGCTCGGCCTGAGCGGCCATCAGCTGCTCCTGCATCTTCTGTGCCTGCTGCAGGATCATCTGCATATCGGGCTGACCGGGTTGCACAGCGATCTCCTCGCACGTCGTGCCCGGCGCGTCCAGCGCGTCCGGCTCAGGCCAAAAGGCTAACGCCTCCACGACAGGTCGACGCTCCCAGGCGGGGACGCATCGGCCGTCCGTGTCACGCTGACCACGTGCGGATCGCTCGCCTGTTGCTCTTCGGAGCCGTGCTGTCAGGGCTGACAGCCGTGGGGAGCGGGTGCGCGACCCCGCCGCGGTTGCCCGCGGCCGCCATCGCGGCGCCGCCCCTGACGTCGGCGCCGGCGGCCGCCGGCCCGCCCGTGGTGGTGCTCGACCCCGGCCACAACGGCCGCAACTCCCGGAACCTCGCGGAGATCAACCGGCAGGTGCCCGACGGGCGCGGGGGCACGAAGCCCTGCAACACCACCGGAACGCAGACCAACGCCGGATACCCCGAACACGCCTTCACCTTCGACGTCGCCTCACGCGTCGCGCAGCAGCTCACTGCCGCCGGCGTCCGGGTCGTCATGACCCGCACGGACGACGACGGTGTCGGGCCGTGCGTCGACGAGCGCGGGCGTGCCGGGGAGAGTGCGGGCGCCGACGCCGTCGTCTCCATTCACGCCGACGGCGCGGCCTCCCGCGGCACCGGCTTCCACGTGGCGTTCTCCGACCCGCCGCTCAACCCGGCTCAGGAGGGCCCGGCCCGCGAGCTGTCCGTCAGCCTCCGCGACGCGATGCGGGCCGCGGGCTTCGCGGATTCGAACTACATCGGCCGCGACGGGCTCTCCCCGCGCGCCGACCTGGCCGGGCTCAGCCTGGCCACCCGCCCGACCGCGCTCGTGGAGTGCGCGAACATGCGCAACCCCCACGAGGCGGCAGTGGTGTCCAGCGAGGAGGGCCGCGCCCGCTACGCGGCGGCTCTGACGCAGGGCGTACTGGCGTACCTGAACCTGCCCCACTGAGCCGTCGGGGCCTCAGGCCGTGGCGGGCGAAGGCTCCAGCCGACGGTCGATGCGCGCCGCCACTTCCACCAGCGCCGCACCCACCACCGCCACGACCACGGCCAGCACCATCGTCGAGGTGTCGCCGGGGTCGAGCTGCCAGAACGCCTGCCCGAACAGCACGGGCAGGAAGAGCGCATAACAGAACGCCGCCAGCGACGCGGCGACCAGCACGATCTTCCACCACTCGAACGGTCGCGCGACGACCACGAGAACCCAGGTGGCGATGAGGTACAGCGTCACGACCGCAGCGGTGCTCTGCTGGACCGCCGTGGCCGTGTCGTCGGACCGGGCGACCAGGTAGGTCACCACCGTGGCCACGCCGGCGATCACTCCCGACGGGGCCGCGAGCCGCAGCACGCGGCGCACGAACCCGGGGCGGGCGCGCTCGGTGTTCGGGGCGAGCGCGAGGAAGAACGCCGGGATGCCGATCGTGAGCGAACCGATCAGCGTCAGGTGGCGCGGCAGGAACGGGAACGGCACCGCGGCCAGCCCGATGAGGATCGCCAGGAGCACCGAGTAGACGGTCTTGGCGAGGAACAGGTTCGCGACGCGTTCGATGTTGCCGATCACGCGCCTGCCCTCGGCCACCACGTGCGGGAGCGTCGCGAACGAGTTGTCCAGCAGCACGATCTGCGCGACGGCCCGCGTGGCCGGGCTGCCCGAGCCCATGGCGACGCCGATGTCGGCGTCCTTGAGCGCGAGCACGTCGTTGACCCCGTCGCCCGTCATCGCGACGGTGTGTCCGCGGGACTGGAGGGCGCCCACCATGGAGCGCTTCTGTCCCGGGGTGACCCGGCCGAAGACCGTGCCGTGCTCGAGCGCGCCGGCGAGCTCGGCCCGGTCGTCCGGGAGCCGGCGCGCGTCGACGGGGGCCTCGGCTTGCGGCAGGTGCAGCGAGGCCGCCACCGCACCGACCGACACCGCGTTGTCCCCGGAGATGACCTTGACCTCGACCCGCTGCTCGGCGAAGTAGGCCAGCGTGTCCGCCGCCTCGGGCCGCACCCGCTGCTCGAGGATGACGAGCGCGACGGGCTCGACCGTGCCTGGCGCCGTCACCGCGTCGACCGCGCCGTCGGAGCGGCCGAGCAGGAGCACACGCAGGCCGGAGGCCCCCACGCGCTCGGCTTCCGCGCGCTCGGCGCTGCCCTCCGGCAGGAGCACGTCCGGCGCGCCGAGCACCCAGTTGCCGTTGCCGTTGAAGCTCGCGCCGCTCCACTTGCGCGCGGACGAGAACGGCGCTGTCGCAGACACCGTCCAGCCCGGCGACTCGTACGCCTCCGCCACCGCGGCCAGGCTCGCGTTGGGCCGGGGGTCGGCGGCAGCCAACGCGCCGAGCGGCCCGCTCAGCGGCGGCAGCCCGTCCCGCTCACCGAACGGCTCCACCCTGGCCAGCCGCATGCCGTTCTCGGTGAGCGTGCCCGTCTTGTCAGCACACACCACGTCGACGCGGGCGAGACCCTCGATCGCCGGAAGCTCCTGAACAAGGCACTGGCGCCGGCCGAGCCGGATCACCCCGACCGCGAACGCGATGCTCGTGAGCAGCACCAGCCCCTCGGGCACCATGGGCACCAGCGCGGCGACCATCCCGCGCACCGCGTCGTCGACATCGGTGCCCTCGGTGCGCAGCTGGCTCCAGATGATCAGCGCCGCTGCGGGCACCATGAGGTAGGTGACGATCTTCAGGATCCGGCTGATGCCCGACCGCAGCTCGGACTCGACGAGCGTGAACCGGCTGGCCTCCTCGGCCAGCTTCGCCGCATAGGCCTCGCGGCCCACCTTCGTGGCCTGCTGAGCGCCGGTGCCGACCGTCACGAAGCTCCCGGAGAGCACCTGGTCGCCCACCTGCTTGTGCACCGGGTCGGACTCCCCGGTGAGCAGCGACTCGTCCAGCTCGAGCCCTTCCGAGGCGAGCACCACCCCGTCGACGACGACCTGGTCGCCCGGTCCGAGCTCGATGACATCGTCGAGCACGACCCCGTTGGGCGGCAGGTCGACCGACGCACCGTCGCGCCGCACCCGGGGGCGAGCCTCACCGATGACGGCCAGCCGCTCCAGCGTCTGCTTGGCCCGTAGCTCCTGCACGATCCCGATCAACGTGTTGATGATGATCACGAAGCCGAACAGGCCGTCCTGGATCGGGCCGATGACCAGGATGATCACGAACAGCACGCCGACGATCGCGTTGAACCGCGTGAACACGTTGGCCCGCACGATCTCCGCGACGCTGCGGCTCGCCCGGGCCGGCACGTCGTTGGTGCGGCCGGTGGCGACCCGCTCCGCCACCTCGTCGGCCGTCAGCCCGACGAGAACGTCCGTCCGAACCTGTCCGGGGCTCACGGAACCGAACCCTACGTTCGGTGCAGACGCCACCCACCCATCGCCCTGCACTACCACCCGACCGGCATGGACATGGGGGACGAACCGGCCGCCGGCTGCGCGCTGACCACCGCGGCCCGGCTATCCGCGCCGGTCAGCGGTGGTCGATCGCCCTGGCGCCCAGCTGCGCGCTCAGCAATTCGATCGCCGCCTCCTCGGGGTCGCGGCGCTCGACGGGAGCCGCGATCGGCTCGGCGGCCGCCTCGGCGATCATCGACTCCTCGTCGTCGGGCGGAGGCTCCTCCTCCGGCGGCTCGGGCGGAAGCGGCACGCCGTCCTCAGGAGCGGTGGAACGACGGACGGGCGGCGGGCGAACGGGGCGACGCTGCGGCGCCGGTGGCGAGGAGGCGGGTGCAGGTGAGGCGCTGGAGGAGGCCGGCGCTGCCGCAGGCCCGTCGCCGTGCTCGCAGCGCACCCGCCAGCGGACGCCCAGCACCGCGTGCAACGCTTCGGCGATCACCTCGGTATTGCTCTGCTCCGATAGCAACCGCGCCAGCGGCGCGGTGCCGATGCTGAGCACGAGGGTGTCGTTCTCCACCGCCCGGACGGTGGCGCTGACCAGCAACGCGGCCGTGCGCTTCTTGCGCTCCTTGGCGACCGCGAGCACTTCGGGCCACGCTCGCCTCACCGCAGCGGCGTCGAGCGGCGCGGCAGCCGCGGGTGCGGCCGGGCGCCCGGAGGCACCACCGTCGACGCGGGACGCCGAGTCGTCCGGGACGGCCGCCGCTCCCGATCCAGCGCCGTCGTAAGGGGCGCCGCTGGTGCCCGGTCGCCGACCGGCACCATCCGTGCCGCGGCGCCCGCCGGCGGACTCGTCCCCACCTGGGCGCTGGGCGGCACTACCACGGGACTCGACGCCGGGGCGCCCTCCCGCGGCCTCACGCCGAGGATCGGCGGCTGCGCGCTCGCCGCCCTGATCGCTGCGGTCGCGCTCGGTCGCCGCGCCGTCCCGCGGATCAGCACCCGAGCGCCCACCGGCTGCCCCGCCCTGCAGACCAGGGGCAGCAGGCGGAGCGGCCGCTCCCCGAGGATCAGCGTCCGGGCGTGCTCCGGCTGCTCTGCCCTGGGACTCGGCGGCGCCAGGAGGCTCAGCAGACGACCCGCCTCGCGGATCGGTGGTGCGCGGACCTGCCGCGGTGGCGGGCGGCCGTTCGGCCCGGCCGTCTCCCCGTGGCGGCGCTCCGGCGGGCTGCTCCGACCGTTCGCTCGGGCGCTGGAACCGACGGCGGCCCTCGGCCGGCTCCGCGGGCTCGGCACCCGTCTCGTCCGCAGGAAGCGGAGCCGAGGCGATCGCATTGCGCCGTTCGAGCCGTTCCAGGCGTTCGAGCAGCCCCGGCTCGGCGACGGTGGCCGCAGGGAGCAGCATCCGTGCGCACAGCAGCTCCAGCAGCAGCCGAGGCGCCGTGGCCCCCCGCATCTCGGTGAGCCCCGTGTGCACGATCTCGCTGTACCGCGCGAGCGTGGCCTGCCCGATCTTGCCGGCCTGCTCGATCATCCGCGCCAGCTCGTCGTCTGCGGCCTCCACCAGCCCGCGCTCGGCGGCCTCGGGGACCGCCTGCAGCAGCGTGAGGTCACGCAGCCGCTGCAGCAGGTCGGCGGCGAACCGGCGAGGGTCGTGCCCGGCCTCCACCAGCCGGTCGACCGCCTCGAACACGGCCGCCCGATCGCTCGCGGCCAGCGCGTCGACGACGTCGTCGATCAGGGCGACGTCGGTGACCCCCAGGAGCGCCACCGCCCGCTCGTAGGTGACGCCCTCCGGTCCGGCCCCGGCGAGCAGCTGGTCGAGGACCGACAGCGAGTCGCGCGCCGAGCCACCTCCCGCCCGGATGACCAGCGGGAAGACGGCGGGGGCGACGACCGCGCCCTCGTCGGCGCAGATCCGCTCCATCAGCTTGCGCAACGTGCCGGGCGGGATGAGCCGGAACGGGTAGTGGTGGGTGCGCGAGCGGATGGTGGGCAGCACCTTGTCGGGCTCCGTGGTGGCGAACACGAAGACCAGATGCTCCGGCGGCTCCTCCACGATCTTGAGCAGGGCGTTGAAACCCTGCGTGGTGATCATGTGCGCCTCGTCGACGATGAACACCCTGTAGCGCGACTCCGCCGGGGCGAAGAAGGCGCGATCGCGCAGCTCACGGGTGTCGTCCACACCGCCGTGGGACGCGGCGTCGAGCTCGGTGACGTCGATGTTGCCCGGACCGCCCGGCGCCAGTGAGATGCACGACGGGCAGACGCCGCACGGATCGGGCGTGGGCCCGAGCTCGCAGTTGAGCGACCGCGCCAGGATGCGGGCCGACGACGTCTTGCCGCAGCCACGGGGCCCTGAGAACAGGTAGGCGTGGTTGATGCGGCCGGCGGCGAGAGCCGTGCTCAAGGGATCGGTGACGTGTTCCTGCCCGACCACCTCGGAGAACTTCGCCGGGCGGTACTTGCGGTACAGAGCCAGCGCCACAGCCGCGAGGCTACCGACCGGCACCGACAGGGGGCCGCGGGGGAAGCCGCATGCGGACATGAGGGGACCCCGCGCACCCGACAGAGCCCGTTGACCCTTGCTGCCTTCCGGCCCTGGGGGAGTTCACAGGATGGACGCCGCGCGGGGTCCGTGGAGGAGTGTAGTGCCGACGTCGGCGGCGCGAGCGACCCGGCTATGCTTCGACACGGAGGATTCGCCTAGTGGCCTATGGCGCACGCTTGGAAAGCGTGTTGGGTTCACGCCCTCGCGGGTTCGAATCCCGCATCCTCCGCCAGCGCTACCAGCGCAAACGCCCGGACGACCGTTGACGTGGTCGTCCGGGCGTTGTCGTTCAGTCTCAGTTCCAGTGTCAGTTGTCGGTCCGTCAGCCCCCGATGCGGCCGGCCAGCTCGTCCTCGATGCCGCGCCCGGCCCACTCCCTCTACCTCCGGCCCGGTCGTGGCCGGCGCGTCCGGCTACCCGGCCACTCCCACGGAGTCGGGCCAGGGATCCACGACCAGGCTCGGCCATTCCTGCTGCCACCGCCGAGCCTTCGCCTCATAGACCGCGCGCGGTGCCAACCGTGGATTCGGACGCACTCGCATCGCGAACAGGTCTGCGTACCCGTGGGGCGCGTAGTCGACCAGCGCACCCCCTGGCGTCCGAGATACGCCGAAGCAGCACGTCGTCGACGCGAAGTGGTCGATCGCGTCTGTTGAGCTGGTGAACTGCACTCCCGGGACACCGAAGCGGGCCTCGTACCAGAGGTGGACGCGCGCTTCGTTGCGGACCTCCACCGTCACCCCGAGGTCAGCGAACAGCGCGGCGGCCCTGCGGATCACCACGTCTTCGGCCTCGTAGGACAAGTCGGAGGCGTCGTAGTAGAAGAAGTCGTAGTCGGCTATCCCGGCGACGGGGCTACGGCTGTCCAGGACGTTCCATACGGTCTGGAACACCGCCCCGGCAGTCAGCCACCAGTCCGGGACACCGAGCGCCGGCCCGCGGTCGAGGATCGCCGCATTGATCGAGTTCCGCTGGACGAAGGCGAGGAAGCGGGCACGCTGATCCACGAACAGCAGTCTGGCGCAGCGGACCGACGAGCAAAGCGGCCTCTGCCCGCACCCGACGCCGCTTCGGAGATCAGGGGAGCGCGGCAGGGTGGTGATCTCCACCAGGACCCGGCGTGAGGGGCAAGAACGACCCGCGCGGACTATGCACGGACGCAGACCATGGGAGCGGCCTTTCGCCGCAGGTCAGAGCCGATATGACAGCGCTCTGTAAATCCGTCGGCAGCGGACACCATGTGGACGCGCGAGACCCTCGAAGGAGCATGAGGATCACGACGGAGCAGTCTCAGTTTCAGTCTCGTTCAGTGGCGTCCGGGGGTGTTCGGCCTGGACCGCTCCGGCTGGATGGCCGCCGGCCCAACCAGGATTGGCCGCCCATGAACGCTGCAGTGCAGACTTGGAAAGCGTTTTGGGTTCACGCCCTCGCGGGCTCGAATCCCGCATCCTCCGCTAGCGCTAACAGCGCAAACGCCCGGATGCCCGCTCACGTGGACGTCCGGGCGTCGTCGTTAATTCTCTGTTACCGCCCAGCGGCGGCGGGCGTGGCGAGTCGACTACGCAGCGTGCGTAGGGTGCCCTCGTGCAGCAACTCTCCGACCTAGAGACGGTCCGTGAGTCCTACGACCGGGTGGCCGACGCCTACGTCGAGATGGGGGTAGGCCGGCTGGAGGCGGAGCCGTGGCTTCGGGCCGTGCTCGCCGCGTTCGCCGAGTCCGTCCGTGGGCTCGGTCCGGTCCTCGACGTTGGCTGCGGCCCCGGCATCGTCACCGCCCACCTCACCGGCCTGGGTCTGCACACCTCGGGCGTCGACCTGTCGCCACGGATGATCGAGCACGCTCGACGGGGGTACCCCGCCCTGCGGTTCTCCGTCGCCTCGGCGACCGACCTCGACCTCGCGCCGGCCTCACTCGGCGGCGTGCTCGGCTGGTGGTCGCTGTTCAACCTCCCGCGGGAGGCGCTGCCCGGCGTGCTGCGGACGTTCGCCGACGCGCTCGTCCCTGGCGGTCAGGCGCTGGTCGGCACGCACGTCGGCGACGGCGATATCGCCCGCACGGAGGGGTACGGCGGCCTGCCGGTGTCCTGGACGACCCACTTGTACCGCCCCGAGGAGCTGGTCGGAATGCTGGTCGACGCCGGTCTCGAAGTCGCCGAGCTGAGGCTGCCGGTGCAGCCGCCGTCGCTGCGCCCGCAGGTACTGCTTGCTGCGCGGCGGCCAGCCTGACCGCGCACGCACGACCGACTGCGGTCGGTTCCGACGGCGTCGTGAGCGCCGACGCGGGGCCGCGCCGTCCGCCGCGGAGGATTGCTGGTCACGCGGCTGGTCAGCAAGCGCATCCGGACTGGTCGCAGTCTCAGTTCCAGTCTCGTTCAGCTCGGTACGGGCTCGTACGGCACAGGTCAGTCGGCCGCCCTGAGCTGCAGCGCGGCTGGCGCCGCACGACCGCGGACGCCAGCACGCAGACTTCGAAAGCGTGTTGGGTTCACGCCCTCGCGGGTTCGAATCCCGCATCCTCCGCTCTCTGAGCAGCGAAAACGGCCGGGCCGCCCACCAGGGCAGCCCGGCCGTTGCGTTGTGGTTGCAGTTTTTGGTGGCAATCAGCTCCGCCGGTGGTGCCCCGGTGCTCAACTGACCCGTTCGCTACCCGTCGTCGGCGGCTTCCACAGCAGCCCCCGACTGACCGGCAACGCCGCGCCGCATCGATGCCCTCGACACTTCATGATCACGTCGGGTCCATGCCCGCACCCGTACCTCCACCCGCATGTCACCGCTGGTCGCCGCCCACTCATCGCGACCTTGCCGGGGGCCCGCCTTCCCGCTGACACCCAGCGCACCTTCCCGCTACCCGGTAGAGGAGATGCCCGCAGGCCCTGATGACACGATGGCTGCGGGTGGCGCAGTCTCACCAATCGCGGAAAGAGTGGGCCCGGTCTCATCCAAACGGCCGCAGATCGCGAACTGTCTGTCCTGGCGCAAGCGCACAAGGCGGCTCGATCGCGGAACGATCGGGACTCACGAGCGATGCATGCTCCTTCGCGTGACGAGCTCATGGCGCCAGAGAAGATCATCGTCGCAATAGTTCGGTGGAATTATCGATCCTGTTGCTCGTCGCCGTCTTCGGCGGCACCCGGCTGCGTGCTCGCTCCGGAGAAGCAGAGATCGACCTCAGGGAGGTGAACCATGGATGGTCGAGTACGGAAAACCAGCAGACTCATCGTTCTCATCACCGCGTTGGTGGCGATACTGACGGTCTCCGTCACCGTGAGCTGCGCAGCACGGGGTGATAGTCCTGGCGCCGCGGAACAGTGGCCACAAGCTGAACCTCCCCCCGGTTTTCAGTCCGAGTACGCGGTGGTAAACGGCTTCCGCATGCACTATATGCAAGGTGGTAAAGGCTCACCGGTAGTGCTGATCCACGGGTTCCCTCAGACATGGACTGAGTGGCGGCAGCAGATGGGCCCACTTTCCGAGACCCACACTGTGATCGCCGTCGACCTGCGCGGCGCCGGCGACTCCGAGGTCACCGAGAGCGGCTACCAGACCGCACAGATGGCCGACGACGTGCATCAACTGTTGACGCAGCTGAAGCTGAACAACGGCGTCCAGGTCGTCGGCCACGACATCGGCCTGTGGGTCGCCTACGCCTACGCGGCCCAGTGGCCGTCAGAGGTGCGCCGCATGGCCGTGATGGAAGCCCCCATCCCGGACGAAACCATATACAGCTACCCGGCCCTGGAGGCCAACCCGCAAACCCCGTCGGCGTGGCATTTCGGCATGTTCCAGCTGCCTCTCGCCGAGCAGCTCATCGCCGGTCACGAGGGCCCCTTCGTCCGAGGCTTCATCGGCGAGTATCTGGCCAACAAGCCCGCTTTCAGCTCGGCTGACTACGACTTCTACGCCCATTACCTGAAGGAGCCCGGCCGCACGACAGCCTGGATGCGCATTTATCGCCAGCTCCGCGAAGACGTCCAGCGGAACGCGAAGTTCGCGGCCGAAGGCAAACTGAAGATGCCCATCCTGGCGATCGGCGGCCAGGCGTCGTTCGGTGGCGGTATCGCCGACCAATGGCGTAACTACGCCGAGAACGTCGACGGCCAGGTCCTCGAGGGTTCGGGGCACTGGGTGACCGAGGAGAAGCCGCAGGAAGTGACGGCCATGCTGCAGTCCTTCCTGGAAAAGTAGGTTCGAGAGGAAGTGCCGCGCGCGGTACGGACGGCTGGCACCGCTGCCCATCGCGATTGGCGGTCCCGGCGAGGATGTGGTCGACGATCCCGTCCGACCAGTCGAGGGCACGTTCGAGCTGCGTTTTCGTCTTCGCGCGGACCGCCCAGGTCTCGCTGCGTTCGATCTTCCGGACCGCAGATCGACGCTATGCCGCGGTCGGCGAGCGGGCGTTGCCGCCAGGCGGAGCCGGGATTGCCAGTGGCAGTTGCGATGGCGTTCGGTGGCAATCACGGGCTGTCGTTGGCTCGCCCGACACGGGCCTGACCACAACCAGTCCGGGCCGCGTCCCGCAGCGCGCGGTCCCCCGGACGGACGGCGCGGTGTTGATTGCGACCGACCGGCGCCGGCGTCCACAACGCTGGGATGGCGCATCAAGCGCGAACGCCCATCCCTCTTCGCTTCCGAGCGGCGAGGCACGGCGGCTCAATCGACGTCTCCTGTCGGTCGACGGCATTACCGTCAACCACCGCGTTGGCATGGGAACGTCAAGGAGGACGCGTGACAGCGGCACGAGTACTGGTGGTCGGGCTCGATCCCGCCAAGATCCAGGGCTGGGACCCGAAGCCGGTCCAGGCAGCGATAGCACGCGGACGGGCCCGCTTCGATGATCATGATTTCGAGGCCGACTGGTGCCTGGTGGCGCTCGACGAGAACCCCGAAGAGGCGATCGTCGAGGCGCTGACCAGCAGAGACTACGGCTGCGTGGTGATCGGGGGCGGGATCCGCAGTCACGAGCCGCTGCTCGAACTCTTCGAGAAGGTGATCAACCTGGTCCGGCAGCATGCACCCGCCGCAGCCATCGCCTTCAACAGCACCCCCGAGGACTGCGCTGACGCAGCTCTGCGATGGCTGCGCTAGCCCAGGGCGGCCCTCCAGGCGCAGCGACTGTCGATTCGTTCGGGGAGAGCGGTCCGACCGCGAGCGCGGGCCGCCGAAGTGAATCCGAGCTCCGTGCGGAGAGTCCGCCGCAGGTCAGAGCGCTGTGACATCCACATCGTCCCGTGCGCGGCGGCGATCTGGGCGCCGGCCGGCTCGCGCGATCACCCGCTGCTGTCCGGACGTGCCGTGGCCATCACCGACTACCACCCTGACATCGCCGCGCTGTCCGCGGCACCGACCCGTGTGGTGATCGCGGTGGGCGAGGAAACCGGCGAGGTCTACACGGCCCGCACCGCCCGCGCGGCCGCACGGGTGCTGGGCCAGGAAGCGACGACGTTTCCCAGCCACCACCTCGGCTTCCTCGACGGTGCCGGCCGGCCCGACGCGTTCGCGGCGCGGCTGCGCGAGGTACTCAACGCCGAGTAGCGCCACGCGGACGGGCTGCTTTCGTTGGAAGCACTGCGATCTGATGGAGTCAGGTTCGCGACGTGCGGTAGCGGCGGCTGGGATCGCCGGCCGCTGTTGCCGGGCCGCCCGGGCGGCCTCCGCGCCGACCGTCGGCGTGTGCGGCGATGGGTCGCCTCCCGACCGCGTTCCAGCCGCGGGCCGGGTCCTTTATCGCATCGCACCCCTCATGACCCGTCGGTCAGAATGTGGCGATCGGGTTGACCGGGCTGCCGGACGTACCGGCGAAGCGGACCGGCGCAACTGCGAGGTGGAAGTCCCACTGGCCGAGCTCGGCGGCCGTTGTCGCGCACACCTCCAGGTCGCAGTTGTCGAGCAGCCACAGACCCATCGCGACGAGGCTCACGGCGTGGACCGGCATCAACACGTCCTCGTACCCCGATGGCTGAACGTCCTGGGGGGTGTCGGCGCCGATCAGCGCGACCTCCCGTTCGTGCAGCCACGGCAGGCAGGACGCGTGCCAGCCGGCCTGGGTGAAACCGCCGGCCGCACCGGCTTCGTGCCGGCCGCGGCCGTAGCCGGTCCGCAGCAGTACCGCATCGCCGGGCCGCACCCGCACACCCTGGCGACGCTCGGCCTCCTCGAGATCGTCGGGAAACACACCCTGCCCCGGTTCCAACCACGGCACATCACGGACCCTCGCGATGTCCAACAGGACACCACGCGTGATGATCCCGTTCGCCGCCGCCGTGACGGCCGCCCACGCTGATCCCGTTGCGGGGTCGACCAGCGAGTGCGAGCGCCCGTTGTACATCGTGCCGTCCCAGAAGAGGTGGCACGGGGAGTCGACGTGGGTGACGGTGTTGCCGTGGAACGTGATGCCGAGCCGCTCGGACGAGAAGCCCCAGCGCCGGTCGGCGTGGAATGCGGGCACCGGCATGTTCTCGGCGCCCGGCATGTCGGCGGCGCACGGGCACGTCGTCGTCGACCGCTCCATCTCCCCCGGCACGGCGATCTCCCATGCGCACGACACGCTCCTGCCGTGGCGCACGGCCCGCGACGCCGCCAGCCGAACGTCGTCGGTGATGTGGTTCAGCGTGCCGAGCTCGTCGTCGTCGCCCCACCGTCCCCAGTTCGACAGCGTGTCGAAGTACCCGAGCACGTCGTCCTGCGTAGGCATCGGTCGCCCTGCCGTCATCCCAGCATCGACTCCTCCGGTCACGCGGTTCGAGGCACGCTATAGGAGCCCCACAGATGCTGGTCGAGCACGTGGGCCGGACCCAGCACTGGGTCCCCGGGCTGCGATGGCGGGCAGGGTGGCTCTGGGCCCCGAAATGCGTCTCCCGAATACCGTTCGCCGAAGTGTATGAATCGAGTCTTGCGCCGCGAACCAGGACCGCACAGTAGCCTGGAGGCATGGATGTCGAGTTCGTCGACGACGTATTGAGCAGTGTCGCCGCCGCGGAGATAATGCCTCGATTCGGACGCCTTTCCACTACTGATGTCGTCACCAAGACGTCAGCCTTCGACATTGTCTCGACGGCAGATTGGGCTGCAGAGAAGGCGATCACGGAGGCGGTTCGTCACGAGTACCCTCGAGCGACCGTGATCGGGGAGGAAGCCGCGGCCAACGATCCGGGCATTGTGGGAGCTCTCGATGAGGCCGACCTCGCATTCGTGCTCGACCCCCTCGACGGGACGAAGAACTTCGTGGCCGGCCTCCCGTTGTTCGCCGTGATGGCGGCAGTCGTCGAGCGAGGCCGGATCGTCGCGGGCGTCATCCACGACCCGGTCACCCGTACCTCGGCGATCGCGACCGATGGCGGGGGCGCGTGGATCCGCCGTGACGGCACCGCCGGCGCGCGGTTACGAGTCGCCGATCCGGCGCCCGTGAACGAGATGGCAGCAGTGGCGGGCACGCAGTTCCTGCCGGAATCGATGAGGAGCGTGGTCACGGCCAACCTGTCCGAACTGGGCAGCTACACGTGGTTCCGTTGCGCCGGCCACGAGTACCGGATGGCTGCGGCCGGGCACTGCCACCTCCTCTCCTACAACCGCTTGATGCCGTGGGACCACGCGGCGGGCTGGCTGTTGCACCGGGAGGCGGGCGGCTTCAGCGCCCATTTCGACGGCGCCCCCTTCCGCGTCGGCCGTATGTCAGGCGGCCTGCTGTGCGCACCGGACGAGGACTCCTGGCATGCGGCCCACCACACCTTGTTCGCCGGGGTGAGCACCTCCTGACACCCTTAACGTGTCCTTATGTGTTCGCCTGGGCTGATCGTCGTGATAAGGCTCTGATGCATTCCTGCTAGCAGGCATGCGCGGACCCCGTAGGCATCAAGATATTGGAACCTGCTGGCTGCGATGCCTCGCACCGGACACTGGCGCGACGATGGCTGGAGTTGCACCAACCGCTACGTATTGCACGCCGGCACTCACATACCGCGCGAAGCGGTCGGCCGAGCATCAGCATCGGCGATCCACGCATCTATTGACGCCCGGGCGCCGCAGGTGTGGAAAACGGAGAAATGGGTCATGGAAGAAGGCATCGACACGCCAGGCGACACAACCGACTCCGCGGGACGAGCCGGTCGCAACGACATGAACTACGTAGTGGCGTACTCGCCGGACAACGGTGGGCGAGCGGCACTCGCGGCGGCCCGCCTGTTCTCCTCCCCGGACGTGATATTGACCGTCTGCACGATCATCCCCGAGATGGGGAGCAGCCCGCACACCGCAGTGAGGGGCGCCGAGTACGCAGAGTCCCTGTGGAGGTCCGCGGCGAAGGGGCTCGGCGAGGCCAAGGCGTTCCTCGGGGACGACGTGAACGCGGTGTACATGACCCGCACAGCGCGCTCACCGGCCGAAGGGATCCTTGCGCTGGTCGCCGAACTCGACGCCGGCATGGTGGTCCTCGGTGCGTCCCGGGGTGAACCGTCCCGCCGATTCTCCACAGGGAGTGTCACCGGCGACGTATTGCGCGCCACTCAGGTGCCGACGGCGCTCGCCCCGATCGGCTACCGCCCGGAGCACCAAGTGCGGCTCCAGCAGATCACCTACGGGTACGACGAGCCGAGGCCGTCGAATGCGGTGTCCGCCACGGCGGCTCAGCTCGCCCTTCGCCACGAACTGACGCAGCCAGTTCCGGTCAGCGCCCTCCACCGGGACCGGCTCGGGACGCTGCGCTGGGGGGTGGGCGACGTGCTGCTCATCGGTTCCGCTGATCTGGGCACGATCGGACCGGCTCGCCAGAACAACATGGCCACCATCGTGGGCGAGGCGCCTGTCCCGACCGTCGTCGTACCGAGCCGTCGCCCTTCGACGGAGCAGAGGGTGTCGGCCTACCACTGCCCGACGTGCGAAGTTGAGGGTCGCGACCTCGATCCCGACCCGGCCTGCTGGAGTTGTGGGGGGCCCACTGTCGTCACCAGTAGGCCGCTGCTGAACACGCCCGGCCCATCGCCGGACAAATCGGCCGTGACCCCGCGGAATGAACACTGGTGAACGTGGCTTCTTGAGCCCAGAGCCGCACCTAGGCTCCTGAAAAAGGCGAGCGCGGGGTCTCTTCGTCCGGACCAGGTGACCAGACGGGCCAGCCGCTCATCCCAATCCAGGTGTGGCGACGTCCGGCGAACGCTGCGGCGGTCGTCATCAGGCCATCCGGTGGTCGGCGGTGCACATCCTTCGGTGGTGAGCGTTAGCCCGATCAGCGCAAAGAGCGCCCGCGTTGTGTCGATCACGCTTGGTTCCCGAAGTGATCGGGAAGCCTCCCGAAACGGGTCGTCAAGAGCGGCCCCCGGGCTTAGCTGGAGGAACCGTGACCGTCACGGGCATCATCACTGCGATCATCGTCGGCCTCATCATCGGCGCTCTGGGTCGACTGGTCGTGCCGGGTAAGCAGCCGATCCCGATCTGGCTGACGATCATCATCGGTATCGTCGCCGCCTTCATCGGCTCGTTCATCGCAGGCGCCGTGGGGTTCGCGACCGGATCGGGCTTCCACATCGGAGAGCTGATCCTCCAGGTCGTCGTGGCCGCTCTCGGGGTCTTCCTCGTCTCGGGCATGTACGGCCGTAGGTCCGTCCATCGGTAAGCCATGACGACGGGCGACGCCGGGTCCACCCTTCGAGGTGGACCCGGCGTCGGTCGTTTGCTGGATTCTGCTCAGCCGATCCGGTCGGCGTACACAACCACGTTGTCGAGGTAGTGCCCCGACCTGCGGTCGAACGCCCCTCCGCAGGTGATGAGCCGGAGTTGAGCGTTCGGGGTGTCGCCGTAGACCTCGGCGGTCGGGAAGGAGTTCTTCCCGTACCGCTCGGTCCGGCCGACCGTGAACTCCGCGGTGGTGCCGTCCGCCCGGTCCACCGCGATCCGGTCGCCGGGGTCGAGGTCGCGGAGCCGGAAGAACACCGCGGGTCCCTCCCGCGAGTCGACGTGACCGACGACCACGGCAGGACCCGCCTCGCCGGGCTCAGGGCCCGCACGCCACCAGCCGGTGTCGTGGTTCGTCGGAGGCGGTGGCAGCACCCCGTGCGGGTCGAGCTCGAGCGCACGGACCGCTGCGTCCACTCCGATCCGCGGAATGCGAACCCGGACGGGATCCGCGACCTGCTCGGGCTCGGCGGCCGCGGTCACGGTCATTGCCGGGGCGACGACCGGGGCTGCAGTCTCGCGGGCGGTCCCGCAGCCAGTGGCCAGGAGTGCGGCGGTGGCCAGCGCGGCGGCGGTCAGGGCACTGGGACGAATACCGGTGCGCATGGCAGGTCCGGTCAGTCCGTGCGGTCCGCACGGAACCCGCCGCGGACCAGCGCCGTCCCGCCGGCGAGCGCGATCACACCGGCCGCGCCGAGCGGGACGGCGAGGTCGACACCACCGGCCGTGCCACCGGCGCCCGCAGACACGCCGCCAGAGGGGGCCCTGCCGTCGTCATCGTCGTCGTCGGACGGGGCGAGCAGCCCACCGGTACCGGTCTGCACACCGCCGGCCGGAGCGCGGCCGTCGTCGTCACCCCGGCCGTCGTCGTCGCCGGGGCCGTCGTCGTCGTTCTGGGCGGACATGACGGCGGCGGGGGCCGGCACGGGCTGCGGCGAGGCGACGGCGGGTGCGGCGCCCACCAGCGTGACCGTGCCCGCAGCGACAGCCGCGAGGAGGATTCGTCGAGCGATGATGTTCATGGCGATCGGGCCTCTCGTCCGGGTTCCAGCGGGGAAATCCGCTGATCAGGACGCTATGAAGGCATCCGGAGGCATCAGGTGAGACCGGGATGAACGTCCTCTCATCCCGGTCTCGGTGCGGCCGAGGAAGGGAGAAGCCGGCTCGTAACCCGGGCCGCTCACAACGACGGAGCGCGCGTCGTTCACGATGCGAGAGACGCACCGAGGACAGGAGCACGATGCCGACACCACCCACCTACGCCGACGTCGAGGCCGCCGCCGAGCGGATCCATGGCCACGCACACCGGACGCCGGTGCTGACCTCCCGCAGGGTGGACGCGGAGATCGGCGCGTCCGTGTTCTTCAAGTGCGAGAACTTCCAGCGGATGGGCGCGTTCAAGTTCCGGGGCGCGTTCAACGCACTGTCCCGGTTCGACGACGAGCAGCGGCGCGCGGGTGTGATCACGTTCTCGTCCGGCAACCACGCGCAGGCGATCGCGCTGTCCGCCAACATCCTCGGTATACCGGCGACGATCGTCATGCCGCACGATGCCCCGGCGAGCAAGCTCGCCGCCACGCGCGGGTACGGCGCGACCATCGTCGAGTACGACCGCTACAGCCAGGACCGCGAGGAGCTCGGCAGGGCGCTGGCCACCGGGAAGGGCATGACGCTCATCCCGCCCTACGACCACGCCGACGTCATCGCCGGGCAGGGGACCGCCACGAAGGAGTTGATCGAGGAGGTTGGCGAGCTCGACTCGCTGTTCGTCTGCCTCGGTGGCGGCGGTCTGCTCTCGGGTGCGGCGCTGGCCACGCGCGCGCTGTCGCCGGCATGCCGGATCTACGGCGTGGAGCCGGAGGCGGGTGACGACGGGTTGCGATCGTTTCGTACCGGATCGATCGTCCATATCGACACGCCCGTCACCATCGCCGACGGCGCCCAGACCCAGCATCTCGGTGAGCTGACCTTCGACGTCATCCGGCGCGAGGTGGACGACATCTACACCGCGACGGACGACGAGTTGGTCGACGCGATGCGGGTGTTCGCCACGACCCTCAAGATCGTGGTGGAGCCGACCGGCTGCCTGGCCTTCGCCGCGGTGCGCAGGCTCGCCTCTGAGCTGTCCGGCCAGCGGGTGGGTGTGATCGTGAGCGGCGGCAACGTCGATCTCGACCGATATGTCGCCCTCCTCGCCTGATCCCCTTCAGTGCAGCGTGACGGGGAGGGCGTCGACCCCGAACACGAAGGACAGCTTGCGGTAGGACAGGTCGGCCGGGTCGGTGGCGAGCCGGATATCCGGGAATCGGCGGATGAGGGCCGGGTAGGCCGTGCGCAGCTCCATGCGGGCGAGCTCGGCGCCGATGCAGCGGTGGAGGCCGTAGCCGAAGGCGAGGTGTGGGCGGCTGGGGCGCCCGGGGTGGAAGTCGTCGAGGCCGTCGCCGTCGCGGTTGGCTCCGCTCAGCGAGCAGAGGACGATGTCGCCCTTGGCGATGGTCTGGCCGCCGATCGTCGTCTCCTCCCGGGCGAACCGCGGAAACGCGACCTGGACGACGGTGAGATAGCGCAGCAGCTCCTCGACGAACGGTTCGATCGCGGCGTCGTCGTCGCGTACGGCGCGGCGGCTCTCGGAGTGCTGCAGCAGGACGATGGTGCCCAGCGCGAGCATGCTGGCCGTGGTCTCGAGCCCTCCGGTGAGCAACCCGTCGGCGAGGCCTGCGAGCTCGTGGTCGGAGATGTCGTCGCCGTGCTCCCGCACGAGCATGCCGAGCAGGCCGTCACCAGGCTCGACCCGTTGCTTCTCCACGATGCGGAGCAGGTACTCCATCGACTCCGAGATCGCGCCGAGCGAACCGGTGACCCCGCCGAGGAGGTCGAAACGGGTGGTGCTGAGCCGCTGGAATTCGGCGCGGTCGGAGTAGGGGACGCCCAGTAGCTCGCAGATCGTCAGCGAGGGGATGGGGAGTGCGAAGGTCTGCAGGAGATCGACGGCGCCGTTCGCCTCGGCGAGCGAGGCCATCTCGTCGAGCTGGCCGGCGACGATGGCCTCGATCCGGGGCGCGAGCCGACGTAGCCGGTGGCCGGTGAACTCAGGGGTGAGCATCCGGCGCAGGCGGGTGTGGGCAGGTGGGTCGGTGAATCCGAGCCCGCCGGGATTCTGGTCGGCTGTGATGCCCACGGTGCCGACGAGGTTGGTGAAGTCGTTGCTGAATGCGCTTCCCGCTCCCAGCACCGCGCGGGTCTCCTCGTAGCCGGTGACCACCCATGCGCGGAGCCCGAACGGCAGCCGGAGCCGGCTGACGGGTTCGTGCTCGCGCAGGTTGCCCAGCGCGGCGACGGGATCGAGCCCCGTGCGTTGCAGCGGCACCAACGCAGAGTCGGGCAGAAGCGACAGCAGCGCGTCGGGCGCACCGGCCGCACGTCTGCGACCGAAGCGCCGACGGGCCAGGAAGCCGACGATGCGGCCGCGAACACCACCCATGATCCCGACTCTAGGCAGGTACCCGGACAAGCCGTCCTCCGCATGTGTCCGGAAACGCCTCGCCGGCCCTCATCGAACTCTCAGGAATGTGATGAGGACTACGACCGGCTCGTCCGGTGCTTCCTCCGCGATGTGGTCGCAGAAGTCGATCGTGGACTGCGCCACGGTCGGCCAGGTTGGACGACAGGACGAGGAGCGGGCAGGTGACACGCTGCCTCACGGGGTCGGCCTCGTCGTCCGCACGGTCGATGCCGACGCCGGCGCGGTAGTCCTCAAGCATCGCCGTCACCGTAGCGGGATCGTGGGATCGCACGATGGTCCTCCGCGCGATATGGACACATGACGCGGAAAAAACGGCTGCCGAACGGCGAGGGGTGTCCATGTCGCGCAGGGTCAGGCGTTCGCCCCTCTCGCGGCGACCTGCCAGCGGTCTTGTTGCGCGCCGTTCGCCAGAACTATCAGCTCGTCCGCCAGGTTGACGGCCGCACATACGTGGTTGGGTGCCACCCGCACGACGTCGCCGGGGCGCAGCGACACGCCGTCCTCCGGGAGGACGACGGTCGCGTGGTGCTCGGACAGGGCGACGACACGGGCGTCCGGGTGGTCGGGGAGCCTGCCACCGCCGGTCGCCCAGGCGGGCTGGTCGGCGCCGAGAATCTTGCTGCCCGCGTCGAGTACGACCCGGCGGCCCGAGCTGCTCACCACCGTGCTGATCGCCGTCAGGGCGATGTCGGCCCAGTCGCAGCTGCCCAGCTCCGCCTGTTGCGAGTCGTTGAAGACGTACACGCCGGGCCGGATCTCGGTGAGCGCCCCGGCGTCGGAGAGCGCAGCGGTCGGGGTCGAGCCGCCGCTCGACACCTCCACCTCCAGACCGGCTTTCCGCATCGACGCCCTCGCCTCGGTCAGCGCGCCGGCCTCGTCGACGGCTGCCTGCCCGCGCCGTCCGGGGCCGTAGCCGTGGCCGGGAAAGGTGAAGATCCCCACCACCCGCAGCCCCGCGCGTGCGGCGGCTGTGGCCACCTCCGCCGCCTGCCCGGGTCGTACGCCGCTGCGATGGTGGCCGCTGTCGATCTCGACGAGGGCTTCCACATCTGCGCCGGCCACGGCCTTTGCGAGGGCCTGCGCGCCCTCCTCGGAGTCGATGCCGACCCGCAGCGAGGCGCGCTCGGCCAGGGCCCGCAGCCGGTTGCCCCGCCCGCCCGCCGCCCAGATCGGGTAGGCGATGAACAGGTCCGTGAAGCCGCCCGAGGCGAAGATCTCCGCCTCGCCCACGGTGGCAACCGTCAGACCGGCCGCGCCGTGCTCGACCTGACGGCGGGCGATCTCGAGGCACTTGTGGGTCTTCGCGTGCGGACGCAGCGCGAAACCGCGCGCCCGCGCCGCCCCGGCCATGCTCGCGAGGTTGCGCTCCATGACGTCGAGGTCGACGGCCAGGAACGGCGTGTCGAGCTCCCCGGTGATCAGGTCGATCGCAGCGGACATGCCGCGATTCTCGACCACGGCGCAGCCCGAGCCCCTCACGCCGGCTGAAGGAGAACGATCACACTCGGGTCGGCGGCCTTCACCGAGGCGCCCTCTGACCTGCTGCAGCAGCTCCACGTCTGCATCGACCAGCGTCCGTGCAGCGGAAAACGGCGACTCGACTGTGACGCGCCTGTCAGGATCGGCCGGTGCCGGTGTCCCGTTCTGACCTTTTGCAGTCACAGTTCGACCTGACGTGGTCGCTGCTGGAGTACCACTTGGACCGGTTGGAGGGCGAGGACTTCCTGTGGGAGCCGGCTGCCCTCTGCTGGACCGTTCGACCCACCGCCGATGGGTCGTGGGTGCCCGACTGGGAGGACACCGAGCCCGAGCCGATCCCCGTGCCCACGATCGGCTGGATCACCTGGCACATCGGCTGGTGGTGGACCGTGACGATCGACCATGCGCGTGGCCGTTACCCCCGGGACCGCACCGAGATCAGCTGGCCCGGCGACGGCGAGAAGACGATCGCGTGGCTGCGTTACCTCCGCACCGAATGGTCGGCAGTCCTCGACGGGTTCAGCGACGCCGACCTCGACAAGGCCGCGCCCTTCCCGTGGACGGACGAACCGGAGCGCACCGTCGCGGACATGGTGGCCTGGGTCAACGTCGAGCTGACGAAGAACACCGCCGAGATCGGGCAGCTGCGGTTGCTGCGGGCCGCACGTGCCTAGGGGCGTGCCCGCGCGTGCTTCCGCTACTTGCGGCCCACCCCGAGCAGATGAGCGCTGGTGTTGATCAACAGTGGATCCCGCTCGACGATGCGGGCGCATCGCAGTGCTGCTTCGACCCTGGCCTCGAACTCCTGCAGGCCGGCGGAGTCGAGCGCCGGCCACGCCGGCCCCTCGATGCCGAAGACGGCGACATCCCGCACGCCGGCATCCGTCATCTCGGCGTGCAACTCGTCCGCTGTGTGGAAGTGAGCGTCGACGAAACCGGCATGCCCGTCGTAGCGTCCGGTCGCGATCACGGAGGCGACCGACGGCTCCATCTCAGCGGTCAACCTGCCCTCGCTGCCGACCTCCAGCAGGGACATGTAGCGGCTGACAGCAGCGACCACCAACAGGCCGCCGGGCCGCAGGACACGCCTCGCTTCGGCCAGTGCGCAGGCGCGTTCAGCGGGCTCGACCAGGTGATACAGAGGGCCGAGGAGCAACGCGACGTCAACGCTCTCGTCGCCGGCGCTGAGCTGCCGGGCGTCACCCACCTCGGCCGTGACGCCATCGCGCGCTGCGGCTGCGTCGACGTGACGCGGTACCAGGTCGACGACGTGGACGACGTGGCCGTCCGCGGCCAGCCACGCGGCGTGGACCCCGGTTCCACCGCCGATGTCCAGAATCCGTGAACGGACGCCCGGCAGCAGGCGCCGTATCAGCTCCTGGGTGCGGAGGAACTCCAACCGTCCATGCGGCGACCTGGTCAAGCGCGTGTCCTCGAAGCAGTCGACGCCGTAGTGCTCCACCAGCTCCGATGCCATCGAGCCATACTGATCGCCGCTCGTTCCCGGCTCCACCCAATTCGGCTCCCGGCGAGCCGGTCGCTGACGGGCTTTGCCAGATCTGCACAGATCGAGCCACGATGGTGAGGGCGCCACTGGCCCTGTACTCAGCCGAGCTGGAGATCTGATGCATCCCAGGAAGCTTCCGCCCACTTCGCTCGGGCGCGACAAGCACGTCATTGCGCTGCTGGTCGTTCCCGACTCCGTGGCACTCGAAGTGGCCATCGCGCAACAGATCTTCGGCCGGCGGATGTCGTCGATCACCTCGGTCACCGGAGACCACGACAGCCCGTACGAGGTCATTCTGTGCGGTGAGGAGAAGCGGTACGTCCTGCCGTCCGGAGCCGATCTCGGCGAGCTTTCTCCCCTGGAGACGGTGCTGTCGGCCGACACCGTCATGATTCCCGGGATCGAGGATCCGCTGAGCCCGCGAAGCGACGTTCTCCTCAAGAGCCTTCAGGAGGCCTGTGACGCGGGTGCGCGCATGGTCTCGTTCTGCGGTGGCGCGTTCATCCTCGGTCGCGCAGGCGTGCTCGACAGGCGCCGGGCCACGACGCACTGGTTGTTCTCCGCCGAGTTCCGCACGGAGTTTCCGCTGGTCCGCCTCGAGCCCGAGCACCTCTACGTCGATGACGGACCGGTGCACACCTCCGGCGGCATGTTCTCCGCCACCGATCTCGCTCTCCATCTCGTCGACCTGGACCTCGGCCGTGCCTATGCCAACGACCTCGGGCGCATCCTCGTCAGCGCACCACACCGACCTGGTGGCCAGGCGCAGTTCATCAAGAACTCCATCCGTCTCGACGACGAACCACCGATCCACACGTTCCTGCATTGGCTGCGCGACCACATCCATGAACCGCTGACGCTCGCCGAACTCGCCGACCACGAGCACATGAGCGAACGCAGTCTTGTCCGGAAGTTCCGGCAGAGCACCGGGATGAGCGTCTTCGATTGGATCATCAGGGAGCGCGTCGAACGGGCGAAGGTTCTCCTGGAAACAACCGAATACCGGGTTTCGGAGATTGCGGTGATGGTGGGCTTCGGCTCGCCGGAGACGCTCCGGCGCAACTTCGAGAGACAGGTGGGAACGTCCGCCGCCGGCTACCGGAAGACATTCCGTCCCGAACGAACGACGAGCTCGTCAGATCGGACACCGAGGGACGCGCACCGCGACGAATGAGGTTGGCGAGATCTGGGACGAGATTGGCGGAATCTGTGCACTGGCCACAGGTCCAGCCAGCTAGCGTTCGACCGAACGGACGCAAACCCCGGAAGGACGTCATGCCCGCATACGGTTTCTTCGTCGAGTTCGAAGCACAGGTGGGGAAAGAGGACGAGGTCGCCAAGTTCCTCATCGACGCCAAGACGTTGGTGGACGCCGAGCCGGGAACGCTCGCCTGGTTCGCCTTCCGCACCGGACCCACGTCCTTCCGGATCTTCGACGCGTTCGAGACCGAGGACGACCGCGAGGCCCACTTGCAGGGCAAGGTCCGCGACGCGATCGTGGCC
This sequence comes from Pseudonocardia yunnanensis, assembly GCF_039534065.1. Classification (NCBI taxonomy): domain Bacteria; kingdom Bacillati; phylum Actinomycetota; class Actinomycetes; order Pseudonocardiales; family Pseudonocardiaceae; genus Pseudonocardia; species Pseudonocardia yunnanensis. Next base: position 104,245 of record NZ_BAAAUS010000037.1, read on the forward strand.
CGCGCATCAGAGCTGTTCAGCGTGCCGCCGACCATCAGCCCGGTGGACGTGCTCGCCGCGAAGCTTCCCCACTAGCCGAACCAGGCCGCAATGCAGAGGCGCCGGTCGCCGGCGTCTCGCCTGCTCAGTTTGACTTGCCCGGCAGGAAAGTCACGTGTTAACTTTCCTTCTAGGCAAGTCAAACTGTGGAGGTACAGCATGAACGACACCGAGGACGCCCAGGCCCGCCTCACGGAGATCGCCAAGCGCCGCAACCAGGTCATCGACGGCGCATCCCGCGGTCGGCACCGAGGCTGGGACGCCGCCGGCATGGCCGTGTTGATCGCCGGGTTCGCTGCATTGGATCTACCCGTGGCCCCGGCCCTGCAGTTGAGCCTCTTGGGCGTAGCCCTGGTTGCCGCCCTGACCTGCTTCACCCAAGCCGGCAAGCGCAGCAAGGCGCTCATGCACCAATCTCAACTGACCGGTCGATTCTGGGCCGTGCTCGGCGGCTTCGCGATCGGCGCCGGCACCTTCACCCTCGGCGGAATGTGGCTGGTCGAGCAGATCGACATCCCGATTCGCTACACCCTTCTCGGCGTGCTGGTCGTCGCCCTCATCGCGGTCACCCAACCGCTGTACCGGGTGTTGCTGCACCGGACGACTGCATGACCACACCACCCGGCTTCGACGAACTGATCCATCCGCCGACCCGGCTGAGTCTGATGGCGCTTCTCGCGGCAACGGAGTGGGCCGAGTTCAGCTTCCTCAAAGAGAGTCTCCATCTCACCGACTCCGCACTCTCCAAACAGGTCTCGACCCTCGCCGAGGCCGGGTACGCCGATGTCCGCAAAGAAGGGGCCGGACGCCGGCGCCGCACCCTGGTCACCCTGACCCCGCAAGGCCGCACGGCCTTCGACAGCCACGTCGAGGCTCTGCGGCAACTGGTCAGCCGCGCATCGTCGGCTTCTGGACGCCCCGGCGACGAGTGAGGCGAGAAGAAAAACGCCGGTCTGATCAGTGGGGCAGGGTTCGGAGTGCGGCAGCGACCTTCAGCTCGGCAGCTGTGAACAAGGCGTGCAATTTCAGGCCGTGCTCAGCCAGCCTCTCGACTCCGCCTTCTTCCCGGTCCACGACACAGAGAACGTCGGTCACGACAGCCCCCAGCTTGCGGAGCTCGAGTGTCGACAGCGCCACTTGGCCGCCTGAGGTGATGACGTCCTCGACAACCAGCACGTTGCGACCCGCGATGTCCACACCCTCGGCGAGTTTGCTGGTGCCATAGGTCTTCGCCTGCTTTCGCACGAAGACCACCGGGAAGCCGGACCGCAGAGACAGCGCCGTCGCGATGGGGACCCCGCCGAGCTCCAAGCCTGCAAGGACGTCAACTCCTGGTGGCATCTCGCCGGCGGCGCGCTCGGCGATGGCGCCCAGCAGCGCCGGGTCGGACTCGAAGCGGTACTTGTCGAAGTACTCCGATGTCGTCCTGCCGGAGCGCAGCACGAATCTCCCCGTGAGATGCGAGACGTCATACAGCGCGGCCGCCAATTCGTACTTCTCCACGCGGCCATCGTCCCTTTGCGTACTTCGGGGCCGGGCACGGACCCAGGAGTGCTTCCGCGTGCGCCGGCAGCCACTGCGTGGGCAGATCACTGATCTACTCTCGGTTGGTGATCCCGCGTCCGCCGACAGATCGCGAGGTCGGCATAGTCGGGACGCTGTTGCCGAGCACCAGCCTCGATCGCGCCACCGTCATACCCAGCGGCTCCCACGACGTCGTTCTCATCCCTGACGTCGCAGCCGTTCGGATCGCCCGCTCGGCACCGGCAGTCGAGTCACTTCCGCGCCGAACGGCCCTGCTCGAGGCACTGGCCAAAGCTGCGCTCCCGTTCGCCACACCGATCCCACTGAGCCCGGTCGTGTCCACGTCCGGTTGGACTGCCGTGGCGGTGTCGTGGATCCCCGGCCGCTATGCACCACGCGGAAACGGTGAACCCGCGAGCCTTCGCAACGTTCTCGAGGCGCTCGCCGCGGTCGACCTCGCGCCGCTGATCGATCTCCTCGACGTTCCCCACGCCTACGCCGGCAGGGAACGATGGGAAGAGCTGATCCTCACCGAGGCCGTTCCACGACTCCCACCCCGCCTACGTGACTCCGCCGTCCGGCGCATAGCCGCGGTGCTGGCACTCGACCCTGTCCCGCCCCGACTCGTCCACGGCGATCTCACCGGCGAGAACATGCATTGGTCCCCTGCCGGCGACATCATCGGTGTACTCGACTGGGACCTCGCCCACCCCTTCGATCCCGCCATCGACGTCGCTTGCCTGGCCCATTGGCACGGCTGGCCCACGATCGCGAAGACGGTCGACGCGGCAACCTACGTCCGAGCCAGAACGTGGTACGGCACGTTCGCAATGGAGCAGATCGTCAAGTACCTCCTCGACGACGCCGACGCTGCAGCAATCGACGAATGCGTCGGACGCGTCGTCCGTTGGATGGACTCCGACGGACTCGGCTGAGGATGCCTGTTCGCCGCGGCACCGCGACGAAAGCCGTGGACATGCGCTGGTAGCGCGGTGATAGCGTCGAGATCGTGAACAGCCCAGAGGCGAACAGACCGTAGCCACCGGTCTTCCGGTGGCTACGCCGCAAACCTGCGCTCGCAGTCCGGATCCCAGGGCCGCGAGTTCTGGCCCTCGATGAGCTTGTTCGGTACAGGTGGCGTTTCTCCGGAGGCCGTGTTCTCACACGGTTCCCGACCGTCTGCGTGGCGCCGCGTCGTGATGTTTCCGGCGCGCCCGGCGACGGTCTCCCCTCGTGGTTGCGGAGTTCTGTCATGCCTGTCGCGTTGTACATGCTCGCTGTAGCGGTGTTCGCGCAAGCGACATCGGAGTTCATGCTCGCCGGCCTGGTGCCCGAGATCGCCGCTGAACTGGGGATCTCTACAGCGGCTGCCGGCTCCCTGACCTCGGCTTTCGCCATCGGGATGATCGTCGGAGCCCCTGTGATGGCGGTGCTGTGCCGCCGGTTCCCGCCTCGCGCCGCGCTCCTGGTCTTTCTCACTGTGTTCGTCGCGGTGCACATCGTGGGAGCACTGACCCCGTCGTTCACCGTGCTGTTCGTGACGCGGGTGATCTCAGCTCTCGCCAACGCCGGCTTCCTGGCCGTGGCGCTCGCTGTGGCTGTTCGCATGGTGCCTGGTGAGCGGACCGGGCGTGCGACGGCGCTCCTGCTGGCCGGCACAACGCTGGCATGCGTGGTCGGTGTGCCTGCTGGGGCGTTGCTGGGCCAAGCATGGGGCTGGCGTTCGGCGTTCTGGGCCGTGGCGCTGATCTCGCTGCCCGCGATCATCGGCGTCGTACTCGGCGTGCCCGAGACTGCAGGTCGACACCGGGTCGGTGGACTGGTTCGCGAGCTCGGCGCCCTTCGGCGGCCGAATCTGGCGCTCACGCTGCTGGTCGGGGCACTGGTCAACGGAGCCACGTTCTGCACATTCACCTATCTGGCTCCGGTGCTGACCGACCGGTCCGGTCTCGACCCGAGTTCGGTGCCGATCGGGCTGGTGCTGTTCGGAATCGGGTCGTTCATCGGCGCCACGGCGGCCGGTCGCCTCGCCGATCAGCACCCAGGAGTCGTCATCCTGGGTGGCGGAATCATGCTGGTTCTCGGCTGGACCGTCTTCGCTCTCACCGCTGTCCACCCCATCGCCGCATTGATCGCGATCGGGGTGCAGGGCGCGCTGTCCTTCGCCGTCGGTTCCACCGTGATCGCCCGAGCGTTCGTGCTGGCCACCGATGCTCCGACGCTCGGCGGGAACTACGCGACGGCGTCGTTCAACGTGGGGGCTGCACTCGGACCCGCGCTCGGCGGACTTGCATTGGACGCCACGCAGTCGGCGCAGGCGCCGATCTGGATCAGCGCAGCCCTCGGCGCGGCCGGACTGCTGGCCGCTGCCTGCGTCGCCTCGTCGAACAGGCGGGACAGCGCAGTTGGTTCGCACTCATCGTGAGCGAAGGCTGCGTTTCATGAGACGAACTGCTGCCCACCGTCGATGTCGTACGTCGCACCGGTGAGCGCCGTGTTGCTCATGATGTGGACGGCGAGCGCGGCGACGTCGGCGGGGCCGACGACGCGGCCGATCGGGAGCGTCTCCCGTAGCTCATTGCGACGCTCCTCGAGTCGGTCGTCGAGCAGCGATGCCGACAACGGGGTGTCGACGAAGCCGGCGGCGATGAGGTTGACGCGAACCGGCGCGAGCTCCAGCGCGAGGGCCGCCGTGAACGGGGGCAGCGCGGCGGTGGCGGCGGAGGCGATCCCGAGGCCGTGACCGATGCGCCGGCCGCCGGTTCCGCCCATGAGCAGCAGCGTGCCCCCGGGCCTCATCTTCCCGGCCGCGTTGCGCGCGACCGCGAGCGCCAGCACCGCGTGGTCGCTGATCGCCTCACGCACCTGGGCGGAGTCCATCTCGAGCAGGGGCCCGTATCGGGGGCCGCCTGCCGTGACCATCACATGATCGATCGGCGCCGGGAGGTCCTGGAAGAACCTCTCCAGCGAAGCGGCGTCGTTGGCGTCGAAGGCCGCTGTGCTTCGGGCGCCGATTTCCAGCGCCGCTTGTTCGAGGCGGTCGGGATTGCGGCCGGTGAGGATGACATCAGCACCCTCGACCCGGGCGCGTCGGGCTGTCTCCAGCCCGATTCCTGCGCTGCCGCCGATCACGACGACGGTCTGTCCGAGCAGTTCCGGTGCGCGCTGAGCGGGAACAGGAGTGGTTGCGCTCGTCATTGTTCCTCCTCACTCCGGCCGGCCGCCGTGAACGTCGTGGCCGCTCACGTCGGCAGTTCCGTCCCGGCCCGCTCCGCCACCATGTACTCGGCGTACCAGTCGGGCCAGTTCGCGTCGGCCTGCCCTGTGCGCTTCTCGTGTTCGCCGTGGGCGGCCTCAGCACGCCGAAGCGCGCTCGCGAGATCCGCCGCGGATGCGAATGCCGTCTCGGCGGCGTCGACCCGGCCGGGCAGCCGCGTCGTGATCTCCTGTACCAGCCAGCCGTTGCCGTCCGGGTCGCTGAACGTGGCGAACGAGCCGTAGCTGGCGCGATCGGGAGCGGGCTCGCTGACGCGACCGCTGCCGTCGGGCTGGAACTGAGCGCCCGGAGTCCCGGCGTGGAACACCTCGCTGACCTCGACACCGCGAGCCGCGAGCCCGTCGCGCGCAGCCTCGATGTCGGAGACGACCAGGTAGAGGCCATGCGCCGAGCCGGGCGCGGACGGGGTGATGTTGGTCCCGAACTGAATCGAGCACCCCGAGCCGGGCGGCGTGAACTGGACGACCCGGAAGCCGTTGTCGAAGGCGAAGTCGGCGTCGAGCCGCCACCCGAGGCTTCCGTAGAACTCCTTCGCACGGTCGACATCCGCGACGGGGATGACCACCGCCTCGAGCTTCAGGTCGACATCCTTGACGTTCGCGTCGTTGCTCCCGACATTCGCCGTGCTCATCGCGGCCTCCTTCGGTCGTGTCAGGGCCGCCGAACTTTCACCGTTCAGGCGCACCACGAAGGCACCCTGGCGGCCCCCTGGTCTGCGCCTTCAGCAGGTCCCGATCGCAGATGTACGTTTCTGCCGGTACCGGCCGATAAGGGTCGTCGGCGACGTCACCGATGTCGTCGTCCTTGATCGTCCCCGGACGGTGCGCGAATCGGTGCCGGCTCGACTCGCGCTTGCCGTCTTCGTTCTCAGCCTGGACCGGCCGAGGTGGCCATGGCAAGCACCCAGCTCTGCCCTGCACCCATACGCACGCAACCTGCGAGCCGTACTCCCTGGTGGAGTGACGCCTCGGTGCGCGGCGCCGTTGTTGATCTTCAGATGCTGACACGCCTGCCGTTAGCATCCGGTTCGTGGCTGTCGACCCGGAGTACGACACGCTCATGGACCGCGTGGCTGGGGCTTGCGCGAGTGATGATCCAGCGACGATCAGCCGGGTGTACCGCTCTGAAGATCTCGCCGTTCCTCAACAGATGATCACCTGATCGACACCTGCCAGACGCGTCCCTTCGACCAGAGCCGCTCCACCTCGGCGGTGAAATGGCGGTGCCAGTACCCGTCCGACGCGTCGACCCGGAAGATCGGTGACCGCTCGGCGGCGATCGACGCGATCGGCTGCTGCACGAAGAGGACGCCGTCGGCACGTCCCAGGCCGAAGCAGTTCACGCCGACGGTCGGAGGGAAGGGCAGCAGGCGCACCTGCAGAGCGTCCTGGTGAGAAGGGACCAACTCCTCGAGCTCATCAAGCGCGCTCCTGATGCGGTCGCGGTTCCGCTCGGGTGACCGGCTGCTTGCGCCGGTAACCGTCGCCGTCTGCAGCGCGGCTTCGTTCTCGAAGTCGAGCAGCAGGAATCTGAGCCGCGCACCTCGGTCGAGCATGCTCTGGAAGTCCTGTCGGCCGGTACCGATCGTTCTGCTGCCGGAGATCCCGACGAATACGTAGCTGCTCTTCTCGCTCGCCCGTCGCTCGTACAGGCCTGCGGGGAAGTCAGTGAGAAAGACCGATCCGAGGTTTCCGCCGTGCGGTGAGCGCAGCGCAACGCGACGCGTCCGGGCCTGGGAGAAAGCCAGCAACGTCAAACCGGCCAAGGTGACCGACGACAGATCCTGCACGTCGGCGAGCCCGGACACCCCGAGGATCGTGAAGAGGATGCCGGCAATGATCAGCGCGTAGAGGTCGAGGTCGGCGAGCAGCGCGCGCCAGAACCTGCCCAGCGCCACAGCGACGGCTGACACAAGCGGCGACCTTAACGAAGATCGTTCGCCCGGTGGCTCTGTGGTTGCTCTCGTGCCGAAGAGCCGGCCGCGTAGACACGGCCGGCTGATCACACCGCGACGCGGCGGTCCACTGTTTCTCGGCGCGGCCGCCCTTGAGGTGGCCGGTGCGGCGTGGGGGACGATCGAGGACCGAGGGAACGGGAATTAGGAGATAGATGACCGAGATGTTCAGCTCGCCTCCGCTGGCGCGGCGCTTCCTCATGGTGCACGGCGTGCAGCACCGTCGCCCGCGGGAGCACTGGCTGTGGTGGTTGACCGAGGCCCTGCGCCGGCGGGGCGAGCAGGTGCTCTATCCGCAGTTTCCCGCGCCCGAGCAGCCGTCGAAGAGCGAATGGATCGATCTCCTGCACGCCGAACTGGCCCAACTCGGCGACCAAGAACGCGTCGTGGTGTGTCACTCCCTCGGCTGCGCCCTCTGGCTGCACGCCGCCCAGACCCTGCCTGCCGACCTGCGCGTCACGCGGGTGCTGCTGGTGTCCCCGCTCGGTGAGCAAGCGTTCACCGCGGCCAACGGCAACGAAGAGTTCAAGCTCGAGCGCGTCGACCGTGAGCTCCTCACCGCCGCGTCGGCCGAGCCGCCGCACGTGGTCGTCTCGGAGACCGATCCGTACGCGCCGGCCGACCCGCGCGCGTGGAGCGCCGCGCTCGGCCTGGACTGCGACCTCCTCCCCGCCGCCGGCCACATCACCCCCACAGACGGATACGGCCCGTGGCCGGCCGCACTCGACTGGTGCCTGCACGAAAAGACCCCTGTGTCAGCCACCACCGGACCGTGAGATCACCGCAGGCTGATGCTTGACGTCAGCCCTGATCGGTCCGGGGTCGGCCGGCGCTCTGCTGACCCTTCTCGCCGGTCTGCGGGAAGTCGGTGGAAAGGGTGAGGTCTTTCCAGGTGTCGAGGTCGTGGTCGACGGCTTCACGTCCGGCGCGGACCAGGCGAAGGGCGTCGGAGCCGAGGACCAGGTGGGCGGGCGGGTCGGGTGCATCGAGGACGCGCAACAGGGCGGTGGCGGCTCGGGCCGGGTCGCCGAGCTGTCGTCCGCTGGCTTTCCGGCGGGCGTTGCGAATGGGTTCGAAGAGTTCGTCGTAGTCGGCCAGGGTGCGCGGCGCGCGGGTCATCGAGCGTCCGGCCCAGTCCGTGCGGAACGATCCGGGTTCGATGGCGGTGACGTGGATGCCGAAGGCGGCAACTTCTTTGCCGATGGCTTCGAGGATTCCTTCGAGTGCGTATTTGCTACCGCAGTAGGCGGAGACGCCGGGGAAGGTGGCCAGGCCTCCCATGGAAGTGACGGCCAGGATGTGTCCGCGACGGCGCTCGCGCATGAAGGGCAGCACGGCCTGAATGGTGGCTGCGGCGCCGAAGACGTTGACGTCGAACTGGGCGCGCAGGGCGGACAGCGGGGTTTCCTCGAAGGTGCCTTCCACGCCGTAGCCGGCGTTGGCGACGAGTACGTCGATGGGGCCGATGGACTTCTCCACCTCGCCGATCACGGCGGAAACGGCTTCGTCGTCGGTGACGTCGAGGTGGCGGGCGTGGGCCCGTTCCGGGTGGAGGGCGGTGAAGGCGTGCGTGTCGGCGTCCTTGCGGACGGTTCCGACGACGGTGTGGCCGGCGTCGAGTGCGGCGGTGGCGAAGGCGCGGCCGAGGCCGCTGCTGACGCCGGTGATCAGAAAGATCTTGGCCGTGGGTGTCATGCCCGTTCTTCCTTGTAGAGGACAAGGTGCTCGTGAAGAGCACGCCGTCGCGGACCGGATGTGTTAGTTCGCGGGGTCTTCGGCAAGCCTGTGCGGCGGCGGAAGCGGGAGCCAGGACGGGTTGTGCCTGGGGGTGGCGTGCCCAGGCACAACCCCGGGAATGCGGCTTAGCTTGGAGGGGTGACCGGCAACGATCTGGGAGATTTCCTTCGCGCACACCGTGCCCGCCTGCGGCCCGACGACGTGGGGCTTGCCTCCTACGGCCGGCGGCGGGTGGCGGGGCTGCGGCGGGAGGAGGTCGCCGTCCTGGCGGGCATGAACACCGACTACTACGCCCGCTTGGAACAGGGCCGCGAGCGCAGCCCCTCGCCACAGATCCTCGAAGCGATCAGCGGCGCTCTGCGCATGGATGATGCGGCGCGTGAGCACTTGTACCGGCTGGCCGGCACGGTGCAGGACGGCGACCGGAACACGCCCAGGGAAACGGTCAGCGAATCGCTGGGACAGCTTCTTGACGGATACACGAGCGCTCCAGCGTTCGTGCTGAACCCGGCGAAGGACTTCTTGGCGGTCAACGCCCTGGCCGACGCGCTGTTCTCCCCGTTCCAGGCGGTGGACAACCTCGCCCGCATGACGTTCCTCGATCCGGCGGCGCGGGAGTTCTTCACACCGTGGGACAGGTCGGCCGAAGCCGTCGTGGCCGGGTTGCGCCATGCCACGGGCCTCGACCCGCACTACCCGCGCCTGCGCGATCTGGTGCGCTCCTTGACCGAAGCGAGCGAGGACTTCGCCGCGCTCTGGTCTTCACACACCGTCTACGGAAAGACCCAGGACGCCAACGAACTCGACCATCCCGACGTCGGGACCCTCTCGCTCACCTACCAGTCCTTCGACGTCCGCGGAGCCCCGGGACAGTTGCTGGTGATCTACCACGCCGTACCGGAAAGCGCGTCTGCCCAGGCGCTCTCCCTGCTCGGTAGCCTGCACGCCACCCGCCGCCGGCAGTCCTCGGCGGAGCGGTAGTTCCTCCGCCCCAGCCCGGGCGACCGGGCGCCCGCACTCGTACCGGGCCGGCGCTTGTTCACGGGCTGGAAGCAGAAACGCCGGTCGGGTCCGTGTGGACCTTCCCGGCGTTTCGCCTGTTCAGGCTGGCGGTAGCGGTGGGATTTGAACCCACGGAGGCTTGCACCTCACACGCTTTCGAGGCGTGCTCCTTCGGCCGCTCGGACACGCTACCGCCGATGAGCTTACAAGGTGCCGTCGGCGCGCTTCGCACGGTCCTCGCAGAGCCCGGAGGACCCTGCGACGATCAGGTCCGGCGTGCAAAGCGCGGGCGGGCCGTTCCCATCACGGCGACGTTCTGCCAGGCTCCGGAGCGGGACACCCCGCGAAGGAGCGGTGACGTGGGCGAGCAGAGCGGTCCGACCCTCATCCAGTCGGTGCAGCGTGCCCTGCGGTTGCTGGAGGTCGTCGCCGAGCGGGACGGTCGCGCGCCCGCCAAGGAGCTCGCACGGGCCACCGGGTTGCCGCTCCCGACCACCTACCACCTGTTGCGCACCCTGACCCATGAGGGCTACCTGCAGCGACTCGACGACGGGTCGTACGTGCTCGGGCACCGGATCGACGTCGTCCGCAGCCACGGGACGGCGGCCCGTGGGGTCGCGCGCGCCCGTCCGGCTCTGGAGTGGTTGCGCGACGAGTTGTGCAGCGCGGTCTACCTCGCCCGCCACGTCGACGGCGAGATCGTCGTCGTCGAGATCATCGACAGCCCGCGGGCGCCGCGCATCGACCTCTGGGTCGGGATCCACCATGCCGCCCACGCCACGGCGCTGGGCAAGTCGATCCTCGGTCAGCTCACCGCTGCGGACCGGGAGGACTACCTGGCCCGGCACCCGTTGCACGATCTCACCCCGCGCACCGTCGTCGACCGTCGACGGCTCCGCGACCGGCTACCCGCTCCGGACGCCCTCGCCGTCGACGACGAGGAGTACGCCGTGGGCGTCTGCTGCCTCGCCGCGCCGGTGACCACGGTGGACGGTGTCGGCGCACTCGGCGTGGTCACGTCGCCCGGGGCGCTTCGGCGACCGGACGTGCCCCGTCAGACGCTCCGTGCGTGCGCGGCGCGGGTCTCGCGGGCGCTCACCATCGAGTGAGGCTGCCCTGACCGGTCGGCGCACCATCTGAAATCACCGCCCTTCCGGACATGAGAGCGGCGTCACACGATCACTGCATGGATCCGCACGCCGCACATCCGGCCGTTCCCGACTGGGCTACCGCCGCCCTGTCGGACGTCTACGACCCGTGCTGCCGGGAGAAGGGCATATCGGTCGTCGACATGGGCCTGCTCCGGTCGGTGGCCCTGCGCGACGGCCACGCCCGGGTCGAACTGTTGCTGACATCGGGGTGGTGCCCGTTCGCCGCTCGCGTGCTCACCGAGGTGGAGGAGGCGATCACGGCGCAGCCCGGCGTGGAGAGCGCCGAGGTCGAGATCGTCTGGGACGAGGCCTGGACCAGCGACCGGCTGTCCGAGTCGGCCGTGCGCAAGCTCCGCTTCCTGCCCACCCCCACCGCCGTGCCCGACCGTGACGCCTACGTCGCGGCGCACCGTCCCCAGGTCGAGGAGGCCATCTGATGATCGGCGACGCATTCGTGTTCGACGGGGTCGCACACCCGTTCAACTTCTCGCCCAAGAACGCCTTCGGCAAACCGGGCGAGATGTTCTCCAACCACCTCTACGCCTTCCACGCGACGCTCACTCCGGATACGGAACCGAAGCTCTCGGCGGACGAGTTCCTGAAGGACTGGACGCCGTCGGACATCCGGCAGATGATCTACGACCAGTCCGACACGGACATGCTCGTGGCCATGCCGTTGCCGCTCACCGACCTCTACCGCGACGGTCTCTCACCGTGGGAGGAATGCGCGGAGCTGGCCGCCCGTGACCCCGACCGCACGATCTTGTGGGGCTCGGTGAATCCGCTCGAGGGTCGCAAGGCGCTCGACCTCATGGAACGCCAGGTCAAGGAGTTCGGCGCCAAGGCGTTCAAGTTCTACAACGTCCGCTACGACTACGGCTCGCCATTCCCCTGGCGGATGGACGACCCGAAGATCGCGTTCCCGATCTTCGAGAAGGCGCAGGAGCTCGGCGTCAACCTGATCGGTGTGCACAAGGGTGTGCCGCTGGGACCACAGCCGATCGAACACACCCAGACCTGGGACATGGACGGCGCCGCAGCCAACTTCCCGGACATCGACTTCGTGATCTATCACGTCGGGCTGCCGTTCATCGACGAGACCTGCTGGCAGCTGATCCGGTACCCGAATCTGCACGCCTCGCTCGCGGCGACCATCAACTTCCTCGTCCGGGCGCCGCGGATGTTCGCCGAGATCCTCGGAAAGCTGCTGTTCTGGTGCGGTGAGGACAAGATCGTCTACGGGTCGGAAGCACCGATCTTCCACCCGCAGTGGGCGATCAAGGCATTCATGGACTTCCAGATCCCGCAGGACCTCTGCGACGGCTACGGCTACCCGCAGCTCACCGACCAGGCAAAACGCAAGATCCTCGGGGAGAACCTGCTGCGACTGCACGGCCTCGACGTCGAGGCGACGAAGCAGCGGTTCGGGAGGCCTCAGACCCACTGACCGCCCTCGGCGGTCCCGGGCCCAGGTGCGCAGCAGGTGCGCGCCCGGGCCCGGGCACCCCGCGTGGCGACGATCATCGACGCCACTTGCTCCCACGGGCGAGAATCCCCTCGTGCCCTCTCCACTCCCCGCCCGACGTCTGCTCGTGGCGGTCGCGCTCGTCCTCGCCGCGGGCTGCGCCCCGGCGGACACCAACGACACCGCACCGGCCGCGGGCGCCTCGTGCGCACCGGGGGCGCTACCGACCCGCACCGCCGGCACCCTCACCGTGGGAACGGACGAGCCCGTCTACCCACCGTGGTACATCGACGACGACCCGACGTCAGGCCGTGGTTTCGAGAGCGCCGTCGCCTACGCGATCGCCGACCAGCTCGGATATCCCCGCGACAAGGTCACGTGGATCCGTGTGCCCTTCAACGCCGCCGTCCAGCCCGGGCCCAAGACCTTCGACCTGAACCTCACGGAGTTCTCGATCACCGACGAGCGGCGGCAGGCCGTCGACTTCTCGGCCCCCTACTACGACGTCAAACAGGCCGTGGTCACCGTGACGTCCAGCCGGTTCGCCGGCGCGACCTCGATCGACGGGCTGAAGAACGCCCGGCTCGGTGCGCAGGTGGGCACCACCAGCTACGACGCGATCGCCTCCGAGATCGCACCTACGACCCAGCCGGCCGTGTTCAACACCAACGACGACGCCAAGCTTGCGCTCACGAACGGCCAGGTCGACGCGATCGTCGTGGACCTGCCCACGGCGTTCTACATGACCTCGGCCGAGCTGACCGACGGCAAGATCATCGGACAGCTACCGGCTGCCCCCGGCACACCCGAGCAGTTCGGCGCCATCTTGGACAAGGGCAGCCCGCTCACCGGATGTGTCTCCGACGCCGTCGAGCGGCTACGGACAGCCGGCACTCTCGACCAGCTGGAGCAGCAGTGGCTCGCCTCAGCGGGGTCGGCACCGGAACTGCGGTGAGTGCGGCGCCGGGCACGACGGAGCTGAGTCCGCTCGCGCGGGAGCGGTTCGCCTACCGGCGCTCGCGTGCCCGGCGCTCCACCCTGGTCGCGTTCGCGTCCACGCTCGTGTTCGCCGGGGCGGTCGGCGCCGGGATCGCGAGCTCACCCGGCTGGCCGCGGGTGCGCGAGACGTTCTTCGACGCGCACGTGGCCTGGGCGTCGCTACCCGCCGTGCTCGACGGTCTCTGGCTCAACATCCGCGTGCTCGTGGTGGCCGAGATCGGGATCCTGGCGTTCGGGCTGGTGATCGCGGTGCTGCGCACGCTGCGGGGACCGGTGTTCCTCCCGGTGCGGGCGCTGGCCACCGGCTACGTCGACCTGTTCCGTGGGCTGCCGCTGCTCATCGCGCTGTACCTGATCGGGTTCGGAGTGCCGGCACTGCGGCTCTCGGGCGTGCCGACCGACACCGCGGTGCTGGGGACGATCACGCTGATTCTCGTCTACTCCGCGTACGTGGCTGAGGTCTTCCGAGCCGGCATCGAGTCGATCCATCCTTCGCAACGGGCGGCGGCGCGCTCGCTCGGGCTCACCCACCGCCAGTCCATGCGGCTGGTGGTGCTGCCGCAGGCGGTGCGCCGGGTGCTGCCACCGCTGCTCAACGACTTCGTCGCGCTGCAGAAGGACGTCGGGCTCATCTCCGTGCTCGGCGCCGTGGACGCGATCCGCGCCGCCCAGATCGAGTCGGCCCGCACGTTCAACTTCACGCCGTACGTGGTGGCGGCGCTGCTGTTCGTGCTGCTCGCGATCCCGACCGGCCGGGTCGCCGACGCCGTGGCAGCGCGGGCGGCCCGCAGGCAGGGATGGTCATGACCCCCGTACTCGAGGTACGCGGGGTGGTCAAACGCTACGGCGTACGCGGGGTGGTCAAACGCTACGGCGCGGCCACCGTGCTCGACGGTGTCGACCTCACCGTCGACGAGCATCAGGTGGTCACGCTGATCGGTGCGTCGGGCTCGGGGAAGTCCACCCTCCTGCGCTGTGTGGACCTGCTCGAGGAGATCGACGACGGGCTGGTCCTCCTCGACGGCGTGGACGTCTCCGACCCGCGCGCCGACGTCGCCGCCGCCCAGCGGCGGATGGCGATCGTGTTCCAGGCGTTCAACCTGTTCCCGCACATGACCGCCGTCCAGAACGTGGCGCTGGCGCCTCGGGTGGTGCACCGCCTGCCGGGGGCCGAGGCGGACGATCGGGCCCACGAACTGCTCCGCCGGGTCGGGCTCGGCGCGTTCGCCGACGCCTACCCGGACCGGCTCTCGGGGGGACAGCAGCAACGGGTGGCGATCGCCCGCGCGCTCGCGGTGCGGCCGCGGCTTCTGCTCCTCGACGAGATCACCTCAGCCCTGGACCCCGAGTTGGTCGGCGAGGTGCTCACGATCGTCCGGGAGCTGGCCGAGACGGGCATCACGATCCTCATGGCTACCCACGAGATGGGCTTCGCCAGGCAGGTGTCCGACCGGGTGTGCTTCCTCGACGGCGGCCGCGTGCTGGAGTCGGGCCCACCGGGTCAGGTGCTGGGCGATCCGGTCCACGAGCGCACCCGGCAGTTCCTCGCCCGGGTGATCGCAGCGGGCCGCCTGGTGTGATTGCTACGGGAGTGAGCTCATGGGCAGGACGATCCCGCACCACGAACTGCGCAACAACAGCAGCGCGGTACTCCGCGAAGTGCAGGCAGGCGAGACGATCACGGTGACGAACAACGGCGAGGTCGTCGCCGTGCTGGTCCCGCCCTCGCGCCGGCCCGGAGCCGTGCTCCCGATCAGGCGAGCGGCGGTCAAGGGTGGTTTCGCCGACCTCCCGCGTGTACGGCTGGACCATCCACTACAGGACGACCTCGACGACCTGTAGCGGTCAGGCGTGGCCGGCTGCGGCGAGCCCGATGTCGACCAGCCCGATGTGAGGCCGGTTGGCCAGGTCGGCGAGCGGCACCCACTCGGCACGGTCCGTGCTGCCATCGATCTCGTCGCGCAACGAGCCACCGATCACCTCGGCGGTGTAGAGGATCCGCAGGGCGTGCATGTCGATCGGGCTGCCGTCGCTCGTCCGGTCCCAGCGCGTCGAGTCGACCCCGATCACCGGGCCGAGCGCGATCTGCAGACCGGTCTCCTCCTCGACCTCACGCACGGCCCCGTCCTCGGGCCGCTCACCGTGATCGAGCCCGCCACCGGGCAACGTCCAGCGATCGCTGCGGCTGAACCGGACGAGCAGCAGCGAACCATCACGCACACAGACGACGTACGCCCCGACGCGGGTCTGTTGCACCACCACCTGGTCCACTGGCGCAGGCTAGCGCGTGCTCAGCGGAAGCCCGCGAAGAATGACACCAGCAGGGCCGCGCATTCCTGCTCCAGCACCCCGCCGACCACCTCGGGCCGGTGGCTTTGCCTGCGGTCGCGCAGTACGTCCCACAGTGAGCCCGCCGCACCGGTCTTCGGTTCCCACGCCCCGAACACCACGCGCGCCACCCTGGCCAACCCGATCGCTCCCGCACACATCGTGCAGGGCTCGACCGTCACGGCGAGGGTGCAGCCCTCGAGGCGCCACTCCCCTCGCACAGCGGCAGCCGCCCGCAACGCCAGCAGCTCGGCGTGTGCCGTGGGGTCGCCCAAGGCCTCCCGGGCATTGCACGCCACGGCAAGCTCACGCCCTTCGGGGTCGACGACCACGGCGCCGATCGGCACGTCACCGGTGCGGGGCGCGGCCCCTGCGACCTCGATGGCGCGCCGTACCAGCGCCTCGTCCGCTGCGGCGGAGAGCGGGCCGCTGGACGCCGAGCCGGAGCCCCACGCTGGGGTCACCGCGCGTCGACGACCTCGGCAAGCGCATCGGCGAACCCGCAACGGCGCCCGATCGCGGCCAACTGCTCGTCGGGGTAGAGCTCGACCTCGCCCGCGAGCACTTCCAGCTCGTCGGCGGGAAGCCCGAGGTCGGCGAGGATCGCGAGGTCGCCCTCGGGCCACGGCGGGGCGTCGAGGGCTTCGTCCTCCGGCGGCAGCTCCAGCCGCAGTAGGTCGAGGACATCGGCCGCCACGTCGTAATCCAGCGCCGCGACGGCGTCGGACACCATCAGCGAGATGCCACCCGGGGTGGGCCGCAACAGGACGAAGAACTCGTCGTCGACATCGAGCAGACCGAGGACCGCTCCGGTGGAGCGAAGCTCCCTCAGCTCGGTGATCGCCGTGTCCAGGTCGACGAGCGCGTCGGCCGACATCCGCGAGCAACGCCACTGCCCGTCCTCCCGGATAGCCGCTACGGCATATCCGGGCAGGGCTTGTTCACGCACCTCTGCGCGCGACTCGATGCTCTGCACCGCCATGCCACTACGGTAAGCCTCCGACCGACTGTGGTCCAAACCACAACTAGAAGTGAACCTGCTCGTCACCTGCCAGAGCTGCCAAGATCGCCCTCATGCCACCGGATGTCGCATTGCTCACCACCCTCCGTTCCCAGGCTCGCGGCGTCCAGCCACGGACGGTGGCGCTGCGCCGCGCCCTCCACCGCCGTCCCGAGCTCGGACTCGACCTTCCCCACACCCGGGATGCGGTCGTCGCCGCTCTCGCGGACCTCCCGCTGCAGGTGCATCTGGGTCGTTCCGTCAGCTCGGTGGTGGCCGTGCTGGAGGGCGCTCGGCCCGGACCGACGGTGCTCCTGCGCGGCGACATGGACGCGCTCCCGCTGGCTGAGGACACGGGGCTGGCGTTCGCCTCCGAGACGGACGGCGCCATGCACGCCTGTGGTCACGACACGCACGTGGCGATGCTCGCCTCGGCGGCCCGGGTGCTGGCTGCGCGGCGAAACGACTTCGCCGGACGGGTGCTCTTCATGTTCCAGCCGGGCGAGGAGGGCTTCCACGGGGCCCGGTACATGATCGACGAGGGCCTGCTGGACCGCACAGGGCCCGCCGGGCGCCCCGACGCCGCCTACGCGCTGCACATCAGCGCCACACTCCCGTCGGGCGAGGTGCACGTCCGACCGGGGCCGTTGATGGCGGCGGCCGACGCGCTCAAGGTGACGGTCCGTGGCCGCGGGGGCCATGCCTCCGCCCCGCACGACGCACTCGACCCACTGCCCGCTGCCGCGGCGATGGTGGGGGCGCTCCAGACGGCGGTGACGCGGCGGGTCAGCGCGCACCACCCCGTGGTGCTGACGATCGCGCGGATCGTCGCGGGCACGACGAACAACATCATCCCGGAGACGGCCTTCATGGAAGGCACGGTGCGCACCCTCTCGGAGACCTCTCGCGCCACCGTGCACGGCGAGATCGAACGCGTCTGCCGGTACATCGCGATGGCTCACGGCTGCACCGCGGAGGTGCACATCGAGCCGGGCTACCCGGTCACCGTGAACGACGCCGACGCCGCCGACCGGGTCGGCAAGCTCGCGCACACCGTGCTCGGGCGCGATCGGGTCGTCACGATGGACACCCCGATCATGGGTGCCGAGGACTTCTCCTACGTGCTCGCCGAGGTGCCCGGTGCTCTGGCGTTCCTCGGGGGCTGCCCGCCGAACGTCCGTCCGGGAACCGCTCCGCCCAACCACTCGAATCGCGTGGTGTTCGACGAGGACGCGATGGCCTCCGGAGTGGCCGTCTACGCCGGGCTGGCACTGGACGCCCTCGCGAAGTAGGTCGCAACCGTGCTCGACGTACGGTTGCTGGCGCCTTGGGTGAGGATGGACTCGTGATCGCCTCACTCCGCGAGCTCGGGATGGCCCTTCGTTCGGGCGCGCTCTCCCCCGTCGAGCACGTCACCGAGACTCTCGACCGCCTCGCCGCCGACCAGCACAACGCCGTGATCACGCTCGACGCCGAGCGAGCCGTCACGCAGGCCAAAGAGCTCGCCGAGGAGTTGGCCCGCGGCGAGTGGCGCGGGCCGCTGCACGGCGTGGCCGTGGGGGTCAAGGACCTGTTCGACGTGGCCGGGCTACCGACAAGAGCGGGTTCGAACGTGCTGGCCGACGCACCACCGGCCACCGCCGACGCCCCGGTCGTCGCGCGGCTACGCGCCGCGGGTGCGGTTGTGGTGGCGAAGCTGCACACCCACGAGTTCGCCTACGGCCCCACCGGGGACGCCGCCGCCACCGGCCCCGCACTCAACCCGCACGACCGCACCCGGATCACCGGCGGCTCGTCCTCGGGTCCTGCGGCCGCGATCGCCGCCGGGCATCTGACCCTCGCGCTCGGCACCGACACCGGTGCGAGCGTCCGGACGCCGGCGGCGCTGTGTGGCGTCGTCGGGTTGAAGCCGGCCTTCGGCACGCTCTCCACGGACGGCGTGTTCCCGCTCTCCGAGACCTGCGACCACGTCGGCGTGCTCGCTGCGGACGCGCACGCCGCCGGAGTGGCCTGGGACGTGCTGAGCAGGCCGGACGGCACCGGCGGAGGGATCCAGGCCCCCGGCGTCACCGGTGTCCGCGTCGGCGTGCTCGTCGACGACTACTGGCGGGCCTACGACCCGGCGCTCACGTCAGCGGTGGACGCCGCCGTCGAGACGCTGCGGGCCCGCGGCGCGTCCGTGGTCGAGGTGAGCACGCCCATGATCGACGAGCTCGCCGCCACCTACCCGGTGATCGTCGGTGCCGAGGCCTACGCCACCCATGCGACGTGGCTCGCCGAGCGCCCGGAGGCCTACCAGGACGTCACCAGGGAACGGCTCATGCCCTATGCCGAGCAGCCGGCCCGCGAGTACGTCGACGCAATGCGGACCAGGCGTCGGCTCGCGGTCGCGATGCGGGAGGCCGTCGGGGACGTCGACGTACTCGTCCTGCCCACCACACGGCTGCGCGCCACCCCCGTGGGAGTGGCCGACGTCGACGTCGACGGTCGCAGCGTGCTCGTGCGGGCACAGTTGCTCGCTCTCACGCTGCCGTTCAACCTCACAGGGTGGCCCGCCGTGTCGGTTCCCGGTGACGTACCCGATGGCGGCCTGCCGGCCGGGGTGCAGATCGTCGGCGTCAAGCTGGAGGAGCGTGGGGTGCTGCGCGTCGCGGCGGCGCTGGCCCGGGACTGACCGGGGTTGCGCAGCGAATACTCTCGTGGGGTGACGCAACGTGCGGTGTGCGTGATCGGCGCCGGGCTGATCGGGGGCTCGCTGCTGCGGGCCGCCGAGCAGGCCGGTCGGACGGTGTGGGGCGCGAGCACTGAGGCGGACGCGGCGGACGCGCATGCCGACGGGTTCGACGTCACCACCGACACCGACGCGGCGCTCCGCCGGGCTGTCGAGACCGACGCGCTCGTCGTGCTGGCCGTGCCGCTCCCGGCGCTGCCCGACGTGCTGCGCCGTGTCGACGCGGTGGCGCCGACCTGCCGCCTCACCGACACGGTGAGCGTCAAGGTCGCCGTGGTCGATGCCGTCGCGCGGTACGCCCCGCGGGCCCGTTTCGTGGGTGGCCACCCGATGGCCGGCACCGCGGAGTCCGGCTGGACCGCGGGCAAGGCGGACCTCTTCGCCGGCGCGGCCTGGGTGGTGGCCTCCGACGACGGTCTCGACCTCGACGTATGGGCCGACGTCGCCGAGCTGGCGTGGGCATGCGGGGCGCGCGTGGTGCCCGCGGCCACCGACGAGCACGACATCGCCGTGGCCCGGGTGTCGCACCTGCCGCACCTGCTGGCGGCCGTGCTCGCCGCTGTGGGCGCGGCGGGCGACGACGAGCTGCCGCTGGCACTCGCCGCGTCCTCGTTCGCCGACGGCACCCGTGTGGCCGGCACCCGGCCGGAGCTGGTGCTCGCGATGTGCGAGGGCAACCGCGACGCCCTGCTCGGGGCGGTGGACGACGCACTGGGCCGGCTCGGCGCGATGCGCGGGGCGCTGGCCTCGACGGGAGGGCTGGCAGCCACGGTGCACGCCGGGCACGCCGGACGGCAACGGTGGGCAGCCGCCCGCGACCCACAGGGCATGCAGGTGAAACGTCGCTCGTCGCTGTCGGCGCTGCGGGACATCGGCCGCCGCGGTGACGCCGTGGTCGGCTGGAAGGACTGAGCCGGGCGCCGGGTCAGCCGGCTGCGGGCGTGGACCCTTGCAGGAGCCTCGTGGCGATACCCGGGTAGCTGAGCACCACGCCGTCGGCGTCGACCACCAGCTCCGCCACGAAATCGCCGGTGCGGAACTCCATCACCGCCTCGCCGGTGTGCTCGTCCAGCACGGACACGGTGCGGTAGACCTGCTCGACCACCTCGACGTCGAGGTCGGGCAACGAGACGAGCACCATCCGGATGACGTGCTCACCGGCCTGCCGATGCAGGTTGAGACGGCGGATCGGCAACGTGTTGAACATCGCGCTGTACTCGAGATCGACATCCACGATGCCCGCGAAGTCGGTGCGGGTGGTGCCGCCGCCCGTGCCGGTGTCGAGAAGCCAGACGCCGTCGTCGGTGCGGTTGATCGTCAGGTGACGTTCGCGCGCCGCGGTGGCCGCGGTGACCGAGAGCCGCACCAGTTCGCCGCCCTCTCCGACGATCAGCCGGTAGGAGGCGGTGAAGTCGCCTTCGGGCTCTGCCTTGACCATCCGGCCCAGGGCGCGATAGCCGTGGGATTGGAGCAGCAGGCGCGCACCTTCGAGCCCATGGCCTCCGTCGGCCTGCCAGGTGAGCATCGTCGTCATCGCCACCACCGTAGACGAGGGCGGAGTCGGATCACCGAGGGTGACACTCAGCACCTCACCAGAGTGGTGGGTGACATATGCGCAGGCCCATGCACCAGTTGGCCGCCCCCTTCTCGAGCGTGTGACGGGCCACATCCTGCCCGCCACGGGACGGATCGGCCAGCCGGGTGAGGATCACTTTTCGGCACGCACCTGTTCGGGGTCAAGGTCGTCACGCACTCCCCGGAAAACCGGTTGCCGCAGGCGGCCGGCCTCGGTCCAGCCGGTGTGGGCGACCTCGACCACGGTCTGCGGCTCGCACCAGTGCGCGTCGGCGGAATCCGATCGGGGCAGGCGCTCGACGAACGGCGGCCCCGGAGCCTCGACGAGCCGGTCCCGCAACACGCGTTGGGCAGTGTCCCCGGCGAGGCCGGAGCCGACCCGGCCCGCGAACCGCAGCCCGGATCCGTCGGGGACCCCGAGCAGGAGCGCGCCGATCCGGCTCGCGCTGCCGCGTTCCGGCCGCCACCCCCCGACGACGCACGCCTGCGTCTGCCGATGGGTCACCTTCGTCCATCCCGGACCCCGGCGGCCCGGCCGGTAGACGCCGTCGCGCCGCTTCGCCACCACCCCCTCCATGCCCCGCTGCCGTGTGGCCTCCAGCAGCGCGAGGCCGTCGGTGTAGGCGGGCGACAGCGACAGCACCGGTATCGCGGCGAGATCGAGGCGCTCCAGTGTGGCTCGGCGTTCCTCGAAGGGGCGCTCCAGCAGCGAGACGCCGTAGAGGCGCAGCACGTCGAACACCATGTACGTGACCGGCCGCTCCAGCACCGTGCGCGGCAGGACGGGGGCGTGGATCCGTTCCAGCAGCGCGGGGAAGCTCGGTACGCCGCCCTCGAGCAGCACGACCTCACCGTCGAGCAGGACGTCGGGCGCGAGCCGGGTGAGTTCGGCGAGCTCGGGGAAGTTCGGCGTGACGTCACGCTCGCTGCGGCTGGTGAGTCGAACCCGCCCGTCGGCCACGTCGGCGAGCAGCCGCATGCCGTCCCACTTCACCTCGAACACCCATTCCGGACCATTCGGAAGGGCTCCAGGGGTGGCGAGCATGGGCTGCACGCCGTCATGCTGGCATCAGAGAGAGATTCACACATGTTGCTGGCGGGATAGCCCGCGAGGGAACAGGGGCCTGCATGCGCGCGATGTGGAGCGGCGCCGTGTCGTTCGGTCTGGTCAGTGTGCCGGTCAAGGCGTACTCGGCCACGACCAACCACGACATCCGGTTCCACCAGGTGCATGGCGCCGACGGTGGGCGGATCAAGTACAAGCGCACCTGTTCGGTCGACGGCGAGGAGGTCGAGTACGCCGACATCGTCAAGGGCTACGAGACCGACGACGGCGAGCTGATCACCCTGAGCGAGGAGGACCTCGACTCGCTGCCCACTGCCACCGGGCACGAGATCGACGTCATCGAGTTCGTCCCGGCCGACCAGATCGACCCACTCCTGTTCGAGAAGAGCTACTACCTCGAGCCCGACGCCAAGGCGGCCAAGCCCTATGCGCTGCTGCGCGAGGCGCTGGTGCAGACCGATCGGATGGCGGTCGTCAAGGTCGCGCTGCGGCAGCGGGAGAGCATGGCGCTGCTGCGTGTGCGGGACAAGGCGATCGTCCTTCAGACGATGCTGTGGCCCGACGAGGTGCGCGAACCCGAGTTCGACATCCTGGATGCCGACGTCGAGCTGCGGCCCCAGGAGCTGACGATGGCGGCGTCGCTGGTGGAGAGCCTCGGCTCCGACTTCGACCCCGCGCAGTTCCACGACGAGTACCGCGATGCCGTGGTGGACCTCATCGAGCGCAAGCGCACCACCGGCGACACCCGTCCGGCGCCCGTCGCCGCGAAGCGCGACGAGGGCCCGGACAGCATGACCGACCTCCTGAGCGCCCTGCAGGCCAGCGTCGAGGCCGCTCGGGCGGGCTCCGGGGCGGGCACCTCGTCGAGCACCACGTCGGACGACTCCGCCGCCAAGAAGAAGGCTCCGGCCCGCAAGCCCGCCGCCAAGAAGAAGACCGAGGAGGACGAGGCTCCGGCGCCCCGCAAGCGCACTCGCAAGCCGGCCTGACGCGTCAGACGGCGGCCACTGCAGCCCAGAAGTCGTCGAAGCCGTCCAGCGGTCCGGTCATCAACCGCTGGGTCAGGAGAACGCCGACCGTGTCGCGGCTCGGGTCGACACGCGCGGTGGTGCCCGTGCCGCCGTCCCAGCCCCAACGGCCCGGCGCCATCCACGGCTCCACGGCCTCGATGTCGAGGCTCGTAGCCATGCCCCAGGACACGCCGGGGCCGAGGACGCGAAGAGCCTGGCTGCGCTGCACGCCGGTGAGCGCGTCGGACGTCATGAGAGCGACCGAGGCACGTGACAGCACCGGCGCGCCACCATCGGCCATCGCGCAGTAGAAGCGCAGGACGTCGGACGCCGTGGACAGCAGGCCTCCGCTCAGCTTCTCGAACCCGGGCGGCGAGGCGAACGCGCCGCTCGGTGGGTCGAACACCTCGAGTCCGTCGGCCCCTGGCAGATAGGCCGTGGCGAGCCGGTGGACCTCCGGCGTCCAGAAGCTGGTGGACGTCATGCCCAGCGGCCCGGTGATGCGCTCGGCGAGCAGGTCGGAGAGCGGCTTTCCGGCGGCCCGGGCCAAGAGGACGCCGAGGAGATCGGTGCCGGTGTCGTACAGCCAGCCCTCCCCCGGCTGGAACGCGAGCGGCAGGTCGGCGACTCGCGCCACGAACTCGTCGCCGGTCATCGGAGGCGGTAGCGGGCCCGGGTAGACGCCCCGTTCCAGCATGGCCGCCTGCAGTGGGGTCTCCTCGAACACCAAGCCCCAGCCGGACGTCATGGTCAGCAGGTGCCGCACGGTGATCGGCCGCTCTGCGTCGGTGGTGCGGTGAAGCGGTGCGTCGGGGGCGACGAGTACGCGCGGGTTCGCCGCCTCCGGCAGCCAGCGCGCGATCGGGTCGTCGAGGGCGAGCAATCCCTCCTGCACCAGGCCGAGCGCGAGAGCACCCCCCATCGGCTTGGTGACCGACGCGATGCGGAACAGGGTGTGCTCATCCATCGGCGCGCTCTGCGGGCCGACGGCCATGGTGCCGCCTGCCCGGACCTCCACCCGGCCACGGGCGCGGACCGCGCCCACGTAACCGGGGATCCGGCCTGACGCCACCTGTGCGTCCGGCACCCGCCAGATCCCGTCGTAGCTCGTGCCTGCTGCTGGTCCGCTGTCCGCGTGCTGAGTCATGCGCTCTCCTCGAGGTCGTCGAGAGACATGACCGCCATCCTGGCCGGAAATCATCGTGCGACGGTCAGGGGCCGAGGGCGCTCTCCGCCGGCCGCTCGTCGTCGGCGATCGCCTGGAACAGCGCGCTCGCGCGCTGGCGATCCCAGTTCACCACCCCGTCGCGAACCGGCACGGTGGTGGAGACGCCGTCGGACAGCCCGCGCATCGCGAGCCCGAGGCTCGCGAGGTTCCACACGTGGGTGCTGTTGTCGACCGTGATGGCGCCGGACAGGCCGGTGGCCAGCGGCACGATCCGGAACGGGTTGAGCAGCGTGGCCGGGCTGGTGACCTTGTCCAGCAGCGCGGAGATGAACGCCCGCTGCCGCTCCACGCGCCCGAAGTCGGAGCTCGCCGTGGCGCGCGTGCGGACGTAGCCCAGCGCCGTGGCCTGGTCGAGGGTCTGGCAGCCGGCCTTGATGTCCAACGCGGCCTTGGGGTCCTTGATCGACTCCGGCACGCACATGTCGACGCCGCCCACGGCGTCCACCATCGAGACGAGGCCGAGGAACCCGATCTCCGCGTAGTGGTCGATGCGCAGGCCGGTGGCCTGCTCGACGGTCTGCACCAGCAGCTCGGGGCCGCCGCCGTCAGCACCACCACCACGCCCGTAGGCAGAGTTGATCTTGTGCCGCCCGTGACCGGGGATGTCCACCATCGAGTCGCGCGGGAGGCTGACCAGGGTGGTGGGGCCGCTACCCGTGTGCAGCAGCATGATCGTGTCGGTGAGCTCGGACTCCGGGTCGCCGGTGGCGAACTCCTTGCGCTGCTCCGGGGTGAGGTTGGCCCGGCTGTCCGACCCGACGATCAGCCAGTTGGTGCCCTTGGAGGCCGCCGTGCTGTCGGCCGGGAGAGCGGCCACGCGGTTCAGCGTGGTGTCGATGTAGACCCCGAACCCGACCACGAGCAGCAACAGCACGAGCAGGGTGACACCGATCCGCCGCCCCCACCGCGGACGCCGGACGGGGCGGGCGCCCGCCGGCCGGCGCGGCGGCGGCACGGGTGGACCGGGCGGCGGTGCGTACCCGGGCCCGGGAGAGCCCGACGGGAGCAGCGCGGTGTCGCGCATGGGCCGTCTGGCGCCGGCGGGCACTCCCATCGGCGGACCGGGCGGCGGCGCCATCGGCGGGCCGGGCGGTCGGGGGTGGGGCCGCTGCGGCTGCCCCCAGCCCGGTCCGCCACCACGTCGCGGCTGTCGCGCCGTCGGCGGCGGACCGCCTCGCCCTCGGTACTCACCGTTCATGCTGCTCACCATCCCGGCCTACGGCGCGTCACCGACGAATCGGGTGCGACGGTCACACGACGCAGTTGTCCTACAGGAGAGGACGCTCCGGACGCCCGGACGGTTGCGTGATCGTCACCACTTCGCGCCGGACGGGCGTTACGAGGAGAGCAGCGGCTCCCCTTCGAACAGGCCGAGTTCCTCGCAGTAGAACTCGATGCCCACCCCGTTGGGATCACGGATGTAGAGGCTGTTGTCGACGCCCCGATCCGGGCCGAGATATGAGATGCCGGCCTCATCGAGGCGCTTGCGGGTGGCGGCGAACTCCTCCGCGGACGTGGACAGTGCGAGGTGCTGGACCGCTCCGATCGTCTCCGAGTAGTCGGGGTGGTCGTGCCCGGGGAAGTCGAAGAACCCGAGCAGGTTGCGGTTGCCGATGTCGAAGAAGAAGTGGCTCGACCCCTGGTAGTCCCGGTTCTCCACGAGCTCGACCAGCGGGAACCCCAGGAGGTCCTGGTAGAACTTGATCGTCTCCTCGACGTCGCGTGCGACCAGCGCGAGGTGGTGCACACCGCGCACGGTGGTGGCCGGTCGGTCACCCACCGGCCGCAGGTACTTCTCCTTGAGTGCGGCGCGGCGCGCGCGCACGGCTTCCAGCTCGGCACCCTCTGGCTGTGGCATCGGATCCTCCGTCTCCCTGGCGTTGCTGTGTCTCGCACAACGTTAGTTGCTACGTCAACATTCCGCTCGGGCTCGGCCCCAAGCCTGTCAGGCGGCAGGCCTCGCGTCTGCACGCCGAATGTCGGCCTCGGCGTTCCGGGTAGTCCCCCGAGAGACCGGAAGGAGCACGATGACCGACCGCTTCGACGGCTGGATCGCAGGCCTGGGCACGTCCGCTGGCCTTCGCGTCGTGGTGGGGCACTGGCCGCGGTCGCCGCTCGGCGCGTTCACCGACGTGATGGTGGAGCAGGCGGACGGGCATCGGGTGCTGCTCGCCCCGTCGCCGGAGGTGGCCGGGTTCGTGGCCGCCACCTACCTGTTCGACGATGTGCGGGTGGCGCCGGTGCGCGCCCGGGTCGACGGGACGCGGTGGCAGGTGGACGCCGCGCCCCTGGCACTCGGCTTCACCGTCGGGGCACGGACTCCGCTCGGGCTCCTGCTCCGCTCGGTGCCCCGGCCCCTGGCCGTGAGCCGGCTCTGGATCAGCGCGGTCGACCTCGTCGCGCGGCGCGTGCTTCCCGGCGTGCGCACGCGGGGAAGCGCATGCAGTGGCCGCCAGGAGTACTACGCAGCCCTCGACCTGCACGGCCTGACGGGCGCGACCACGTTGTGGGGCGGCGTCGACCAGGGCGACCTCGCCCCGGTGACACCGCCCGTCCGGTTCGGTTTCGGGTCGACGCCGAGCACGCCCTCGCTCACCCGCGTCGTGGCCCTCGTCGAACGGGAGTAGGGCGGACGAGATGCAGACCTTCCTGCCCCATCCCGACTTCGCGGCGAGCGCCGCGGTGCTCGACGACCGCCGGTTGGGCAAGCAACGCGTGGAGGCGCTCCAGGTACTGCGCGCGGTGACCCGCACGACCTACGGATGGAAACGCCACCCGGCTGTACGCATGTGGGCCGGGTTCCCGGAGGCCGTCGCGGCCTACGGGCTGGCGGTGTGCGCCGAGTGGGTGGGCCGGGGCCGGGCCGACACGTGCGCGGCCACCATCAGCACCGACCTCGCCGAACACGGGCTCCCATCGCCGCGCACGCAGGCCGAGCTCGCCGCCCGGGCGCTGCTGCCGGAGTGGATCGGGGACGACCGAGTGCACCACAGCCACCGCTCCGCACTGGTGCGCAAGGACCCGGAGTTCTACGGCCCGCTGTTCCCCGACGCCGCCCCGGAGTCGGGCTACTTCTGGCCGGTCTGACCAGCCCGTGATCAGCCGTGACCCGCTACAACCAGCGGGGCGCCTGCGGCACCGCGACGGGCGTGCCGCCCGCGTCGGTCGCCACGAGCTCGGCCCGCCCGGTCCGCCCGACCAACCAGCCGAGCACGCCGGCCGCGTCACCGCCCAGCTCGACGCGGTCGGAGCCGGCCCCGAGGGACCACGACCGGTCCCGGTCGGACGGCGCCAGCCGGGCACACGGGCAGCCATCGCGCGCGGACAGGGTGACCGTGACCTCGTCCATCAGGGCGTCGATCACCGCCGGTGGCAGGTCGGCGACCGTGATCCCGGCGTCGAGGTCGACCGCGTGGAGCCACACCTCCCGCACCCGCATCCAGGGCACCTCGGTTCCGGGGATCGCGCGGCCGAGAGCGCTGCGCACCTGGGCCTGCCACGTGTCGCCGTCGAGCGCGGCGAGGGCCGCGTCGAGATCGCCTGCCGTGCTCACCAACTCGCTACGCAGCTTGTCGGCCGGTGCCTGCGCCGACGACTCGATCTCTGCGGCGCGCTGGTCGCTGCTCGCGTACATCGGCGTCTCGACGCCGGTGCGCGCCCAGGTCGCGAGCCTGGTCAGGGCCTCGGCATTGCGTGCGAGGTGGGCGATGACGTGGGCCCTGCTCCATCCGGGAAGCGCACTCGGCGCCCCGAACGCGTCGTCGGGCAACGCGTCGACCGCTCGGACGAGAAGCTCGGTGCCTGCGCCCATCCAGGGCAGAGTGACACTGACGTCCTGGCGATCCATGCGCCCTCCAGCCTTGCCCGACCGCCCCGTTGCGGCGGTTCGTCCCACTGGTCGAACCGTAGCCCCCGACGGGACAGCGCCGGAGGTACAGGTCGGGCAACGGTGGCGGAGATCTCAGGGACTGCCCGTGGCTGTGCTGCGCTCGAAGGAGCCGAGGACGGCCCGGCCGTTGACCGCGGCCGATCGCCTGCTCTCCACCAGCGCGAGCGCCGCACGCAGCGCGCTCGCCGCGTCGAGGGTGGCGTCGCGGGCGGCGGCGCAGACGGCGGTGAAGCTGGCGTAGCCGTGCACGAGCCCGGGAAAACGCCGCGCCACCACGGGCACCCCGGCCTCGTTCAGCCGCTCGGCCAGCTCCTCGCCCTCGTCCCGCAGGGGATCGAACCCTGCGGTGGACAGGTACACGGGCGGCATGCCGGACAGGTCGTCGGCGCGCAGGATGGCGCCCCGGGTGTCGTCGGACGGCACGCCGTCGGGCAGGTAGAGCCGCTCCAGCTCGCGGATGTACTCCGCGGTCAGCCCGAAGCCGTTGCCGAACAGCTCGCGCGAGCCACCGCTGCGGTCGATGTCGGTGACCGGGTAGAGCGCGAGGACGAACGCAGGAAGCGGACCCCCGGTCGTCGCCTGCTGCTGGGCGACGACGAGGGCGAGGTTGGCACCGGCACTGTCGCCGCCCACGGCGATCAGCTCGGGGTCGGCACCGAGGACGGCAGCGTCGGCCCGAGCTCCGTGGTACGCGGCGATGGCGTCCTCGAGAGCTGCGGGGTAGGGGTACTCCGGGGCCAGCCGGTAGTCCACGGAGAGCACCCGCACTCCGGACTGGGCCGCCAGGAGGCGGCACAGCGGATCCGTGGACGCGAGGCTGCCCAGCGCGAACCCGCCGCCGTGGAAGTAGACGACCAGCCCTGCGGTCTCGGGTACCGCGGGCGGTATGTAGAGCCGGGCGGCGAGCGGTCCGGCTCCCCCGGGGACCTGCAGGTCCTCGGTGACGATGTCGTCCAGACGGGCGTCGGCCACGATCTCGGCCGCGAGGTCGGCCTGGCGCCGCTGCTCGGCCAGCGCGGCCTGGTCGACGGTGCCACCCGCCGGGCTCGCCAGCAGCCGGTCGATCCGGCCCAGGAGCTGAAGGTCCAGGTCGAGCACCTGGCCGTCGAACTCCACCCGCCGGCCGGCCAGCGCGCGCTTCACAGGCTGCGGCAAGCCGAACACCGCGCGTAGGCCCCATCGCAGTGCCCGGAGCCGTGCTCTCGACCCGATCACCCTCACACGGTACGTCGCGTAAATCCGCCGTTCACCGTGTCGACGGCCACGACCCTCCTGGTCACTATTTGATGGCCCCCACGCTCAGTCCGTCCTGGATCCGGCGCTGGAAGACGACGTACACGGCGAGCACCGGCAACAGCGCGATCACCAGTCCGGCGAACAGGGCACTCCAGTCGCTGCGGTAGCCCTGGTTCGCCGCCAACACGGCGAGCCCCTGCGACAGCACGTAGTGATCGCTGTCGGGCATCAGCACCAGCGGCAGCATGTACTGGTTCCACAGCCCGAGGAAGTTGAAGATCCCCACACTGATCAGCCCCGGCCGGGCGAGCGGCAGCATGATCCGGAAGAACACCCCGGCGTGCGAGCAGCCGTCCAACATCGCGGCCTCGGCGAGCGCACTCGGCAACGTCCGGAAGAACCCGGTCATGAAGAAGACGGTGAACGGCAGCGCGTACGCCGTATAGACGAGGATGAGGCCCTGGTAGCTGCCGAGCATCCCGAGGTTCTGCACCACGAAGAACAGCGGCACCAGTGCCAGGAAGATCGGGAACGTCATTCCCGCGATGAACGCGTAGTAGATGACGCCCCGCCCGGGGAACTCGTAGCGAGCCAGTACGTAGGCCACCATCGACCCCAGCAACATCACCAGCACCACCGACGCGCAGACGACGATGAGGCTGTTGACGAAGTAGGTGCCGATGTTGGCCGTGGTCCAGGCCCGGGCGAAGTTCCCGAACTGCCACTGCGCGGGCAGGCTCCACGGGCTGGTGAAGATCTCGCTGTCGGTCTTGAACGATGTGAGCACGGACCAGAGCAACGGGGCCGCCACCAGGACCGCCCACACCGCGAGGAACCCGTGGGTGAACACGTTGAGCGTCCGCTCACCCGTCGAGGCTCGGTGGTCCCCCGCATCGTTGCGTCGCCGCTGCGGCCGGTCGGGAGGCGCCGTGGCCGGTGCCGAGGCCGACGTGCCGAGTGTCATCGCCGTACTCCTCAGTACTCGGTCTGCTGACGGCGGGTGAGCCGCAGGACGGCCACCGCCAGCAGCAGCGTGACCAGACAGAGCGTCACCCCGATGGCCGACGCGTAGCCGAACCGGCCGTCGGTGAAGGCGCTGCGGTACAGGTACTGCGACACCACTTGGGTGGACCCGTCCGGTCCGCCGTCGGGCAGCATCACCTGGAGCAGCGTGAACCCGTCGAGCACCATGATCCCCAGGTAGATGTAGGAGACCTGGACGCTGTCCCAGATCATCGGCAGCGTGATGCTCCAGAAGGTGCGCATGCGGCCGGCACCGTCGAGCACCGCCGCCTCGAACACGTCAGGTGGCACCGACTTCATCGCCGAGCTGAACAGCACGTAGTAGAAGCCGACCGCACCCCAGATGAGCACGGCCATCACCGACGGCAGGGCGAACGTCGTGTCGCCGAGCCACGAGCGCGTGAGCCCGTCCAGGCCCACCACTCGCAGCGCCCCGTTCAGCAGGCCTGCGTCGGGGTTGAAGAAGAACCCGAAGAGCACCCCGGCAATCACGACCGGCACGACCTGGGGGAAGAAGAACACCACCTGGTAGAGCCGTGATCCCCGCACCCCGCCGCGACCCACCGCGCCCGGCCGCCCCGCCACGGTCGTCACGGCCGCCAGGAACAGGGCGAACGCGATCGTCACCAGCGGCACCACCACGAGGAGCAGCCCGTTGTGTCCCATCGCCCGCCAGAATCTGCCGTCAGTGGCCAGCTCGACGTAGTTGTCGAAGCCGATGAAGTTCTGCTGGCCGGAGAAGCCCCGCCAGTCGGTCATCGATATGTAGAACGCCTGGGCATAGGGCGACACGACGAACACGACGTACAGCACGAGCGGGACCACCAGGAAGCTGGCGATGAACCGGTATTTTCCGTGGCGCATGACTGGTCAGCGGCTGTACTTGGTGATGCTCTGGTCGGCGGCGACGCGGTCGGTCTCCGCCTGCATCTTCGCGAGGTAGCCCGCCGCGTCCGTCCGACCGGCGAGCAGGTTGGACGTCTCGGTCTTGAGCAGCTCTGAATAGGTCGAGTACCAGGTGCGGAAATTCCAGCTGAAGACGTTGTCACCGGCCGCGGCGAGACCGGCCGAGAGCGACTCCAGCGCCGGCGTCTTCTTCGCATTCACGGTGGCGTCCTTCACCGCAGGCACCGACGCGGTGAGCTCGGCGAACTTCGAGCCACCGTCCTTGGACAGCATCAGTCGCAGGTACTCCATGCCGCCGTTCACGTTCTTCGCCTTCGACGGAACGACGAACGCCTCGGCAGGCTGCGTGCGCAGCGCCGTGACGGGCATTGCCGAACTGCTGTCGAGCACGGGAACGGGCGCCATGGCCATTGCGAAGTCCGGCGGAGCGATGCCCTTCATCTCGTTCTCGAGCCATGACCCCGAGACGTAGAACGCGGCCTTGCCCTGCACCCAGGCCGTCTGCGCCTCGGTGTGCTTGAGGCCCTCCGAGCCCGGCATGAAGTAGCCCTTGCGGACCATTTCCTCGAGCCGTTGCGTGGCCGCCAGCACCGTGTCCTGCGTCCAGGCGCCCGGCTGCAGGTTGTCGATGTTCTTGACGACGTCGAGGCCGCCCTGCTTGATGGCCGCGCCCAGGTTGAGGTCGATGACGTAGTCACCCGCGTTGACGCCGCCGTAGGTGAACGGGGCGATTCCGGCGGCCTTGATCGTCTCGGAGAGCGCCATCATTTCGTCCCACGTGGTGGGCACCTGCCAGCCGTTCTTCTCGAACAACGGCTTCGAATACCAGATCGCGTAGGTCTCGTAGACGTAGTTGAGGATGACGAACTTGTCGCCGAAGGTGCCCTGCTCGATCACGCCGGGCAGCAGCGTGTCACGCACCTTGACGTTCGGGTCGTCGACCGAGGGAGCGTCGAGGAGGGGGCCGAGGTCGGTCAGCTGGTTGTCGTTCACGAGCACCGCGTACTCGATCTTCTGGGCGCCCGTGTCGTCCAGGACGTCCGGGGGGTTGCCCGCCACGAACCGTGGCTGCATCTCCTGCGCGATCTGCGTGCTCGCCGAGTGCTTGACCTGCGCCTGCGGGTACTGCTCCTTGTACATCGCCTGGTGGGCGAGGGCGTAGTCGTCGCCGTAGCCGCCCTTGAAGATCACGACATCCAGGGGGGCGTCGGTGGCCACGCCGAGTGGGTTGGTGGCGCTGACCTGGCCCTGCGCCGCGGTGGTGGTCCCTCCGCCCCCGGTGGCACAGGCGGAGAGCAGCCCCGCTCCAGGCACGGCGAGCAGGCCCGCGGCCGCCAGCCGCCGCAGGAACTGCCGGCGGTCGAGTCCGGGCATGGGGCGAGACGGGTTCATAGCTGTCTCCTTGAGCTGGTGGTGCGTTTGATCGATGGCGACGGAGGGCGGGAGTGCGGGGTGTCGGCGGGGAGCGGACGAGTGGTGGGGCTCGGGAGCGGGGGTACTGCTCAGGCGGATCGGCGGATGCGGCCGGCGTAGCGGGCTTCGAGCGCCGAGTTGTGAGCGTCGCCTTCGGGGATGTTGGCGGAGAGGTAGACGGGCGGGGTCTCGCCTGCGGCGAGCATCGTGCGCACGACCTCGGCCACAACCATCTGGGCGAGCAGGGCCGCGGTGATCGACGAGATGCCGCCCACCGTGATCTCGCCCGTGGTCAGCACCGCGTCCCCGTAGGGCGCCCCGTTGTCGAGGACCACGTCGGCGATCTCGAACAGCCGCAGCCCGGACGGATGTCGTGAGGTGACCCGCGAGCTGTGGGCCATCGAGGTGATCGCGACCAGGCCGTGCCCGCGCTCCTTGACCAGCCGGGCGAGCTCCACGACCGAACCGTTGCCGCCCGAGTTCGACGCCATCACGAACACGTCGGCCGGGTGCACCCCGGCCAGCTCGTAGATCCGGTGGGCGACCGCAGGGTCGCGCTCGAGGTGCTCGGAGAACAGCACGTCCGGGGCGTCGCCCCCCAGGATGACGAGGTCACGCAGGGCGATCATGTTGGTGGGCACGAGCCCTCCGGCCCGACCGGCGATCTCCATGGCCAGCGCCTGCGAGTGGCCGGTGCCGAAGGCCTGCACCACCCCGCCCGCGCGCAGCGCGTCCACCAGCAGGGCAGCCGCCTTCGCGACGCCGTCCGCCTGTTCGGTGGACACCCGATGTACGGCCGCTGCCGCGGCTTCGGCGAAGGCCGCCGCCGACACGTGCGCGGAGTTCGAGTTCGTCCCGGGCGTCATCAGGCTCCTCGCTGTGGGTCGGCGGAGCGCGCGGATCCACCCCTCGCGCGCGGGTCGTACGGAGTGCGGTGGGCGGCCACGGCTTCGGCGGTGCGGGCGAACGCCTCCGTCGAACGTTCGTGGGTGCGCTGTGCGACCGCGAGGTACAGCAGATCCAGCACCAGGAACTGGGAGTGGCGGGCCGACATCGCGCCCGCGCGGAACGCCGTCTCCCGCACCGAGGTACCCAGCAGGTGGTCGGCGACGTCCGCGATCGGGGACGTCGAGAAGTTGGTGATCGCCACGGTGGTGGCGCCGTGGCGGCGCGCCTCGGCGAGCATCTCGACGGTCTCGGTGGTGCGGCCGCTGTGCGAGAGCGCGATCGCCACGTCGCCCTGTCCGAGCAGCGCGGCGCTGGTGAGTCCGTTGTGGACGTCGGCCCACGTCCAGGTGGCGATGCCGATCCGGTACATCCGCAGCTGCTGGTCCTCGAGCACGGCCGCGCTGCCACCCGCCGCGTAGAAGTCCACCCGCCGGGCGGCCACCACGGCGTCGGCCACGGCGTCGACGGCGGAGAGGTCGAGCGCCGCGGCGGTCTCGTGCATCGCCTGCACGTCGACCGCCAGCAGGGTGCGCAGAACGCGGTCGATCGGGTCGGTGGGCAGCACGTCCGCGCCGATCCCGACCTCCCAGCCGGCCTGGTCGGCCCGGCCGATCTCGGTGGCGATGCCGACGCGCAGCTCCGTGTAGCCCGCCACGCCCAGGGTGCGGCAGAAGCGGGTGACGGTGGCAGGCGAGGTGCCGCTGCGTTCCGCCAACTCCACGATCGTCGCCCGCGACGCCCAGGCCGGGTCCTCCAGGATCACGTTCCCGACCTGCCGCAACGCGCCGGCGAGCCCCGGAAGCAGGCTGCGGAGATGCACGAGCAGCTGACCCGTGCCCGCTTCGGCGGGGGACGCGGATCCGGCGACGAGCATCTTGAGTACAACCTTTCGGGGCCGAGCAGGGTGGTGAAAATTTCCACCGAGTCGGGTGAACTGTCAAGACTTCGGTAAGACGTTTCTTGAAGGAGCGCCGATGGAGCTGTTCCTCGGGATGGACGTGGGCGGCAGCCGCTCGCGCGCCGCGGTCGTCGACGGCTCGGGGCGGTTGTGCGGCACGGCGGAGGGGCCTGGTGGCAATCCGGTCTCGCACCCTCCCGACCAGGCATTCCGCGCCCTCGCCGGTGCGATACGTGCCGTGCTGCACGACGTCCCTGCAGCGGCGGTGCGATCGGCCGTGGTCGGGATGGCGGGCGTCGGCCCGATGCAACTGCCCGCCATGTCGGCCGACCTCGCCGACCTGGCGGACGCCGTCGGCCTTCCGTGCCGTCCGACCGTCGTCGGTGACGTGATCGTCGCCTTCGCAGCCGGCACAGCCGAACCGGACGGCACCGTGCTCATCGCGGGCACCGGAGCGACGGCGGCGCGGATCACCGGCCGGGAGCGAACCGCCGGGACGGATGGTCACGGCTGGCTCGTGGGCGACACGGGATCGGCGTTCTGGCTGGGTCAGCGCGCGGTTCGGGCAGCGCTCGCCGCACTCGACGGCCGGGGCGCCGCGACGTCACTGCTGGGCGGCGTCGCCGAGGCACTGCTCGGCACCGGAGCGGGCGACCCGGTGCCGGAGACGGTGCTGAACGCCGACGCCCGAGCCGACACCGCCGAGCGGATCGTGCACGCGGTGCACGCCGGCCCGCCCATCGCGCTCGCGCGGCTGGCACCACTGGTGAGCATCGCGGCCCGGGCCGGGGACGCCGTCGCGGGAGGGATCGTCGCGGAGGCCGCATCGCTGCTCGTCGCCGACGTCGACCCGATCCGTGACCCCGGCGAGCGCACCCCGATCGTCGTGGCCGGGAGCGTCGTCGCCGGTGACACGCCGGTCGCGGATCTCACGCGCGCCCGGCTCGCGGCCCGCTGGCCAGGATGTGTGGTCACCGCAGGCGACGCCGCACGCGCAGCAGCATGGCTCGCAGCGGCGCGCTCGGTGCCTCCCGGGCGGGCGGCGGAACTGCACGCCACGATTCTCGGGACCTGACGCCGGGGCCGTCGATCACGAGCAGCGTGTCACGTGCTGCCGTGGCGCTTCGGCCGGTGGAGCCCGGACAGGTCCGCCTTCGCGACGGTATTGCGATCGGTGACGTTGTTGCCGAATGCGAACTGCGACCAGGTCCCCATCATCTCCTGGCGGCTGCGCTCACTCCATTCCCGCGCGTGGTCGCTGCGCGACTTGTAGAAGTTCAGCGCGAAACCCTCGGTGTGCAACCGCAGGATCGAGAAGCCGCCGGGGTACTCCTTGGCCGCCGCGACCTCCTGCAACGTCACGCGCGGCGCGGTGGGACTGATCGTGTGGTGGTTGCGATGGGTGTGGCCGGCGTGGTGCAGGAAAACACCCGGTGTCCGGGCGTACGCCTCCAGAACGGAGGCCGCCTGGGCGGCGTCGAGGGAGTTGCTGGGCTTCACGGGGAATGCCGACTTCTGCACGACCAGCGGGTGATGCCCGAACACGATCGTCGGCTGGTCCTTGTGGTCGGCGAGATCCGACCTGAACCAGGCGAACTGCTCCGTCGACATGCCGCCGGCGTCGCCACCACCACCCGGCTTGTCATACGTATCGAGGCCGATCACGTGCAGTCCGGAGAGGTCGGTCGAGAAATACGTGAGCTCGTCGTCCGGGAAATAGCGGTCGTGAAAACAGTCGTTTCCCTGCCAACGCCCCACTCGGCAGGAGGAGTAGGGGTCACCGGCGTGCGCCCGGTCGTGGTTGCCGCGGGTGAGGAAGTAGTCCTCCCGGTACGTCCCGAACCCGTCGAGCAGTTGCCCGGCACGGCTCAGATCCGCAGGCACGGCTTCGGCGGAGATGTCGCCGGCGGCCAGCAGGTAGCTCGGGTCGAAGCGCTTGACGTCGTGCACCAGCGATTCCAGCATGACCTCGGGATACGGCGGCAGGCCCGGCGTCTGGGTGATCCCGATGTATTGCGGCTGCCCTCCCACGAGCCCCGCTTGTGTCTCACCCATGTGCAGGTCGTTGCAGAGCACCACGGAGAAGAGGTAGCGACCCGGCGGCGGCTGCGGGGTGGTGAAGGAGAACGGGCCGCCCGGGGTGCCGAAACCGTGGCGCGACGTGCCGACGGCGTTGCCGGAGATCAGGGTGAACTGCATCGGCGCTGCGCTCTTGCCCGCCGAACGCGCCTGGTAGTAGTAGGTCCGACCAGGCTCCAGATCCGTCAGTTCGACATGGTGGTAAGGCGTTTTTCCGGAGATGTCGCCTGCCACATTCTTCAGGCGCGCGGGATCGGTGCCGTACCAGACCTCTCCGTCGGCCGGCGCCGGAACCATCCGGCCCAGGCCGTCGTTGGTCCCGGCCTCGCCGGTGTACCAGGTGATCACGGCCCGGTCCTCGGTCAGCGTCACCAACTCCAGGTTGACCGGCTCGATCTCCCCCGTGCCGCTCGCTCCGGTCGCCGCGTGAGCACGAGAAGGATCAGCAAGGCCGAGGACAGGTGCGGCGGCGGCGAACGCGGTCCAGCGCAGCATGTCCCGACGGGTGAAATCACAACCAGGCATACCGCGACGCTAGGGAGATTGCGTGAACGAGTCCGCGCGCAGGCAACAGCGCGGAGATGTCGGGCGGGGAAAGAGTCACGGGCCGATTCCGGCAATGCCGTCGAATCCGGCAGTGAAATGAAGACGTCGGATGTCCGATCCGCCGGATCACTCGATGGTCTTGCGGTCGCTCCGTCGATGGCCGTATAAAGACGCGCGATACATCGGATGTCTGGGTGCGGGGGTAGCGGTGCGGCGTCGTCGTTCGGCAGCGCAGGCGTGACCGCGCGGATCACCACGGTACGCACGCTCGACGTGCGCTTCCCGGCACCAGGAGCCGACATGAAGCCACGGACCCTGGACGAGCACCGCTTCCCCGGCGGCGCGGTCCGGGCCGACGAGACGAAGCGGAGCACGTCATGAGCGCAGCGGGTAGTGGCGAGTTCGCCGGGCTGGCTGCGGTGGTCACCGGCGGCGGCTCCGGGATCGGGCTGGCCACCGCGCAGCTGCTGGCCGGGCGTGGCGCTCGGGTCGCCTGCCTGGACCTGGACCCGTCGGGCGTCGAGGCGCCGATCCTCGGGCTGACCGCCGACGTCACCGACCAGGACTCGGTGGACGCCGCGGTCGCCACCGCCGTCGAGCGCCTCGGTGGCCTCGACGTGCTGGTCAACAACGCAGGCATCGGCGCCCAGGGCACGGTGGAGACAAACCCGTTGGCGGAGTGGCAGCGAGTGCTCGACGTCAACGTGCTCGGCATCGTGCGTCTGAGCCGGGCCGCGCTCCCCCACCTGCGCCGCTCACGCGCCGCGGCGATCGTCAACACGTGTTCGATCGCGGCCACCGCGGGCCTGCCGCAGCGGGCGCTCTACAGCGCGAGCAAGGGCGCGGTGCAGTCGCTCACGCTCGCGATGGCGGCCGACCACATCGCCGACGGCATCCGCGTCAACTGCGTGAACCCGGGCACCGCCGACACCCCCTGGGTCGGCAGGCTCCTCGACTCGGCCGACGACCCCGCTGCGGAACGAGCCGCGCTGGAGGCCCGCCAGCCCATGGGGCGTCTGGTGTCGGCCCAGGAGGTGGCCGCGGCCATCGCCTACCTGGCCGGTCCGCTGGCGGGCGCCACCACCGGCACGGCGCTCGCCGTGGACGGTGGCATGCAAGGCCTGCGGCTTCGGCCCCGCCAGCAATGAGCCCGGACCGACTCGAAGGATGCCGAGGAGACCAATGATGATTTCGATCCCCGCGCGAGGTGCCGTGGACGCGTCGGCTGCAACGATCAGCCTGCTGCCATGAGCGCGTTGCTGGGTCGTTCCGCCGTGCCGGTCAGCCGGATCGGGCTCGGCACGGCGCCGCTGGGCAACCTCTACCGGGAGGTGCCCGACGCCGACGCGATCGCCACGATCGACCAGGCCTGGGCCAACGGCATCCGGTTCTTCGACACGGCGCCGCACTACGGGCTGGGCCTGTCCGAGCGGCGACTCGGAGTGGCGCTGTCCGGGCGGCCGCGAGCGCAGTACACCATCTCGACGAAGATCGGACGGCTGCTGGTGCCCGACCCGGCCGGCGCCCACCGGCGCGACGACGAGGCCGGCTTCGACGTGCCCGCCGACCACCGCCGTGTGTGGGACTTCAGCGCGGACGGCGTCCGACGCAGCCTGGAGGACAGCCTGGAGCGCCTCGGGCTCGACCGCATCGACCTCGTCCTGATCCACGACCCCGACGACCACTGGGCCGAGGCCGCAGGGCAGGCCTACCCAGCGCTGCACGATCTGCGCGCCCAGGGCGTGATCGGGGCGATCGGCGCGGGGATGAACCAGGCGGCCATGCTCGCCCGGTTCGTCACCGAGACCGATGTGGACGCCGTGCTCGTGGCGGGGCGGTGGACGCTGCTCGACCAGTCCGCAGCCGACGAACTGCTCCCGGCCTGCGCGCGCCGCGGTGTGTCCGTCCTGGCGGCGGGTGTGTTCAACAGTGGCCTGCTCGCCACCGACAACCCGCCCGCCGACGCCACTTACGACTACCAGCCGGCACGAGCGGAGGTACGCGAACGCGCCATCGCCATCAGTGCCGTCTGCCGCCGCCACGGTGTCGCGCTGCCCGCCGCGGCCATCGCGTTCGCCGGTGCGCGCCCCGAGGTCGCCTCGGTGCTGCTGGGGGCCCGCACCGCGGCCGAGGTGGCGGCGAATGCTGCTGCCGCGGCCGTCCCGGTGCCGGGAGACCTGTGGACGGAACTGGCAGAGGAAGGCTTGATCCGCCGCGACCTCCTCCCCTGACCAGATCCGAAAGGCCGGGACACCGAGACCCTGCGGCTCTACGCCCGCCCGTGCTCGGATGTTTCGGTCCAGACCGCGTGGCGCCTCCGGGTCAGGCGGTGGGTTCGCCCAGGGCGCTGCGTAGCCATTGCTCCACTCCGGCCACGTGGATCGTGGCCCACGCGCGGGCGAGCTCGGGCTGACGTGCGGCGATCGCGTCGCAGATCGCGGTGTGCTGTTCGATCGTGCGCGCGACGGCACCCTCCTGCGTCAACCCGCGCCAGATCCGGGCGCGGGTGGTCGGGCCGGAGAGGCCCTCTATCAGCGAGCACAGCACGGTGTTGCCGCTGCCGACCGCCACCCGACGGTGGAACTCCAGGTCGTTGGCCACGAGGTCCTCGACGCCGGGATTGGGGTCGAGCTCGGCGAGCACGGCGCGTAGGCCCTCGATCTGCTCGTCGGTCATCGTGAGGGCCGCCATCGCGGTGGCGGCGGGTTCCAGGATGCGCCGCACCTCGAGGAACTCCAGCACCGTGTCGTCACGGTGGAAGTCGACGACGAACGTCATCGCGTCGAGCAGCAGGTTCGGGTCGAGGCTGGTGACGTAGGTGCCGTCGCCCTGCCGGACGTCGAGCACCCGGATCAGCGAGAGCGCCTTGACGGCCTCCCGCAGCGAGTTGCGCGACAGCCCCAGCCGCTCGGCGAGGTCCGCCTCCCGCGGCAGGCGCGCACCCGGCCCCAGCTCACCGGAGACGATCATCGCCTTGATCTTCTCGATGGCTTCGTCAGTGACAGGCACGCGGCCTCCTAGACATCGGATGTCTGGGAGCCTACTGCTGCGCGGCCTACGGCGGTGATATCCCGGATGTGGTGGCGGCCCTCGTGCAGTGCCTGCCGTACCAGCCACCGCGCCGAACGCACCTCGTGCGGCAACCGGGTGGCCACCCGGTCCCACTCGGTATCCGCGGTGCGCGATATCTCGTCGCGGAAGCCCTGGACGTTGTCGGCCAGCTCGTCGAGCACGGCCGCCAGGTCCCGCCGGGCGTACCGGAAGCGGCGCGCACGCAGGTCGTTGAGCATCGGCTCGAGCGACGGCCGCAGCTCGGTGCGAGTGCGATGCAGCCGGATCGTGTACGTGGCGTAGACGTCGCGGAGGTGGCACACGTACTCGACCACGCACCAGGTGTGCGGCTCGGGTCGCGTCCGGCGGACGGCCTCCGGCACAGCCGACGCAGCGGCGCGGACCTGGTCGGGGATCTGTTCCAGCGCGGCCAGCGCCGCGGGGATGCCGGTCGTGGCGTAGGACATGTCGCACTCGGGGCAGACGTGGTGCTCGCCCGCGAGCGGCGGTAGCGCCTCAGCCATCGTTCCGCCCGGTGGTGTCCGGCGTGGGGAGGGTCGCAGCGGCCACGGCGAGGAAGTTGGCCAGCAGCGGGGACGGATCGCCGTCCCGCCAGGCCAGGGCGATCGGCACCCGCACGTCGGCGCCGGTGACCGGCCGGAAGACGACCCCCTCGAACTGCAGCTCCTCCGCGGACTCCGGCAGGAGAGCGACGCCGACCGCGGCCGCGACCAGCGCCACCACCGTGTAGGTGTCCTTGGCCTCCTGCGCGACCCGGGGCCAGAAGCCCACGGAGGAGCACGCGCGCATCGCGGTGTCGCGCAGGAACGAGCCCTGCTGCGCCGGGTAGCTGACGAAGTTCTCCTCGGCGAGATCGGTGAGCGCCACGGCGGGCCGGGCCGCGAGGGGGTGTTCCTCGGGCAGCACGGCCATCAGCTCTTCGTCGACGATGGTCCGGCTGGCCAGTGGCGGTGGGACCGGCGCCCGCAGGATGCCGACGTCGATGCCGCCGTCGAGAAGCGAGCTCGTCTGCGGGCCGCTGAAGACGGAGGGGTGCAGTTCGAGGCGGACCAGCGGATAGCGCTCCCGGTACGCCCGGGTCATCCTCGGCAGCAGTC
This sequence comes from Pseudonocardia yunnanensis, assembly GCF_039534065.1. NCBI lineage: Bacteria > Bacillati > Actinomycetota > Actinomycetes > Pseudonocardiales > Pseudonocardiaceae > Pseudonocardia > Pseudonocardia yunnanensis. The sequence goes on from NZ_BAAAUS010000037.1 coordinate 145,438, forward strand.
GCCACGTGGTCACACCGGTGAGCCCGAGCCGGATCTCCCCGCGCTCACCCCGCTCCGCGAGCAGCACGGACTCCCGGGCCCGATCCGCCTCGGCGAGCACGCGCCGGGCATGGTCGAGGAAGACGACGCCGGCGTTGGTGAGTCGGACCTGCCGGGTGGTGCGCTCGAACAGCAGCACACCGAGGTCGCGTTCCAGATGCTTGATCTGCTGGCTGAGCGGCGGCTGAGCCATGTGCAGCCGGGCGGCGGCCCTACCGAAGTGCAGCTCCTCGGCGACTGCGGCGAACGAACGGAGGTGCCGCAGCTCCATCGTCGTCGTCCCTTCGCTGGTGGCGGCACTGATACAGCGGATTGATAAGCCTGCGCTCTCAGTGGTGCCGTGATCTTGTATTGGACCGGATCAGTGTGCCTGCCTAATGTCCGTTTCACAGCGTTCGTCCCTCACGGGTGAGGTGCCGATGGATCATTCGACAGCGCCGTCGACGGGTGGCGCGGCGCACCGCGGGCTGCGCGGGCAGCTCCATCGGCTCGGCCCGCTCGTGCTTCTCGGCGTCGGTGTCGCCGCCCTCGTCGGTGCCGCCGGACTGTCACTCGGCGAGCTGACGGAACCCGGCCCCGGGCTGTGGCCGTTCATGGTCGCGCTGCTGCTGACCGGCACCTCGCTGGTGCTGGTGGTGGTCGACGACCCCGCCGACTACGAGCCCTGGACGCGTAGTTCCGCGCGAATCGCCGGCGGCGTGGTCGGGCTCGCCGTGTTCATCCTGGCGTTCGAGGCGATCGGGTTCCTGCTCCCTGCCTTCCTGATGCTCCTGCTGTGGCTGCGCGTCTTCGGCGGGGAGAGCCGGCGCTGGTCACTCGGCCTCGCCCTCGCAGGGTCCGTCGGGATCTACCTGCTGTTCGACCAACTGCTCGGGGTGCCGTTCCCCGACGACGTCGTGGCCGGGCTGGTCGGCGCCTGACATGGACCTGCTGCAGGGGATCGTCCAGGGCTTCGCCGTCGCGCTCGACCCCGTCAACATCCTCTACGTCTTCGTCGGCGTTCTCATCGGCACGGTGATCGGGGTGCTCCCGGGTCTCGGCCCGACCGCGACGATCGCCCTGCTCCTGCCGCTGACCTACGAGATCGAGCCCAGCACGGCCGTGATCCTCCTGGCCGGCATCTACTACGGGTCGATGTACGGCGGCACGATCACCTCGGTGCTGCTGCGCCTGCCGGGCGAGGCCGCGTCCGTCGTCACCACCTTCGACGGCTACGAGATGGCCAAGCAGGGCCGCGCCGGGCCTGCGCTGGGGATCGCCGCGATCGGCTCGTTCATCGGCGGAATCCTGGCCGTCATCGGGCTCGCGCTGCTCGCCCCGCCGCTGGCATCGCTCGCCGTGTCCTTCGGGCCGCCCGAGTACGTCGCGCTGACGGTGCTCGGCATCCTGCTCGTGACGTACCTGGGCACCGGTTCGGCACTGAAGAGCCTGAGCATGGCCGCGCTGGGTCTCCTGCTCGCCACGATCGGCCAGGACCCGATCACCGGCACCACCCGGTTCACGTTCGGCGAGGTCTCGCTCTTCGACGGGCTGGACTTCGTCGCCGTGGCGATGGGGCTGTTCGGGGTCGGCGAGATCCTGCACAGCCTGGAGCGCACCGAGAAGGTCCAGGCCGTCGCGAAGAAGATCAGGAACATCTGGCCGAGCCGCACCGACCTGCGCCGGTCCGCGGGCGCGATCGGCCGCGGCAGCGTGCTCGGGTTCGTGATCGGGGTGCTGCCCGGTGGTGGCGGGGTCGTCTCCTCGCTTGCCTCGTACGCGCTGGAGAAGCGCCGCGCGAAGGACCCGAGCCGGTTCGGCAAGGGCGCCATCGAGGGCGTCGCCGGCCCTGAGACGGCCAACAACGCCTCGTCGACGTCGGCGTTCATCCCGCTGCTCACGCTCGGCATCCCGGCCAACGTCGTGCTGGCACTGATCTTCGGGGCGCTGCTCGTGCAGGGCATCACGCCCGGCCCGCAGCTCATCGACCAACACCCGGAGATCTTCTGGGGCGTGATCGCGTCGATGTTCGTCGGCAACCTCATGTTGCTCGCGCTGAACATTCCGCTCGTCGGGGTGTTCGTGCAGATCCTGCGGGTGCGGGCCGGGATCCTCGCCGCGTTCGCCCTGCTCGTGACGATGGCGGGCGTCTTCTCGATCAACAACGACGTCACCGACATGTGGGTGGTGCTCGCGTTCGGCGTGCTGGGCTGGCTGATGAAGAAGACCGGGTTCGAGCCCGGCCCGCTCGTGCTGGCCTTCGTGCTCGGCCCGATCCTCGAACGCGCCTTCCGCCAGTCGATGCTGATCTCCGGCGGCAGCCTTGACGTCTTCGTCACGCGGCCGATCTCCGGCGGGATCTTCCTGGTGATGGCGCTCGTCGTCGTGGCCGGCATCGTGACCGCTCGTCGGCGTCGTCTCGCGCAGCACGCAGGCACCGTCCCGGCCGAGGACGAGCTCGCGACGTCCACACCCGAGCCCGACCGCCGCACGACCCCGGGAGAGTGATGAACCGACTGCGCCTGTTCGCCGCCGTGCTCACCGCGGGCCTCGTGCTCGCGGCCTGCGGCCAGGGGCCCGGCTCCGGTGAGCCTGCTGCGTATCCCTCCGAGCCGATCCGCATGCTCGTCCCCTACACGGCAGGCGGTCCCACCGACATCGCCGCGCGCTCGCTCGCGAAGTACATGGAGAGCACGCTCGGGCAGACCGTCCTGGTGGAGAACGAGCCCGGCGCCTCGGGCTCGACGGCTTACCAGCAGCTCCTCTCCGCGGATCCGGACGGGCACACGCTCTCGATGACCGCCCTGCCGACGGCCGTGCTCAACTACCTGGTCAACGACGTCGGCTACACCCGGGAGGACTTCGCCCCGATCGGCGTGATCACACAGGTGCCGTCGGCGCTCGTCGTCCCGGCCAGCTCGTCCTACGCCGACCTCGGGGCGCTCTTCGCCGACGCGCGAGCCGACCCCGCCAAGGCCACCGTCGGCACACCCGGGGCGACCAACACCCACGCCGCGGAGACACGCCGCATCGCCCAGCTCTACGACGTGCCGTTGACGGTGCTGCCGTTCAACGGCAACCAGGAGGTACTGACGGCGCTCCTCGGCGGCAACACGACCGCCGGGTTCGTCAACGTGTCGCAGGACATGCTGCCCTCGATCGAGTCGGGCGCCCTGCGGGTGCTCGCCGTCGGCACCGAGGAGCGTCTGCCCTACCTGGACGCGCCCACCTTCGTGGGGCAGGGGTATCCGGAGATCACGAAGAGCACCACGACGTTCGGCGTGATCGCACCGGGAGGGACACCCCAGCCCGTGATCGCCCGGTTGGAGGAGACGATGCGCGCCGCCTCGGCGGATGCTGGAGTCCGCCAGGGCCTCGACGAGCGATATGTGCCCGGGCAGTTCATGGGCAGCGCCGAGCTCGCGGCGCTGTTCGCCGAGACCGAGCAGACGTTTCGAGAGGTGGCCGGTGGCTGAGGTAGGAGCGGACAGCGGAGCAACCGCGCTGGTGGAGGCACTGCGCGAGCTCGACGTCGACATCGCGTTCGGTCTGCCCGGCGTGCACAACCTGCCCGTGTGGGAGGCATGCGCGGCCGCCGGGATCCGGTTGGTGGGCGTCCGGCACGAGCAGGCCGCCGCCTACGCGGCCGACGGGTACGCACGGGCGACGGGACGGTTGGGGGTCGCGGTGGTGACCACCGGGCCGGGCGCTGCCAACACCCTCGGTGCCACCGGCGAGGCGATGACGTCCGGCGCACCGGTGCTCGTGCTCGCCACCGACATCCCGTCGACGCTGCGCCGTCCCGGCGTGTATCGCGGCGTGCTGCACGAGACCCGCGACCAGGCGGCGATGTTCGCCCCGGTGACCAAGGCGGCCACGACCGCCGGTGCGGCATCCGAGCTGCACGCTGCCGTCCTGCGGGCCGGCCGGACGGCGCTGGCCGCCCCGACGGGCCCGGTGTACCTGGGCGTCCCCACCGACCTTCTCAGCCAGGCCACCGGCGGCTCGCAGGCCGATCCCGGCCTCCCCCCGGACCGCCCGTCGTCCGGCGGTGAGCTGCGGGACGCGCTCGCGATGGTGGAGCGCGCGGAGCGCCCCCTGCTGTGGGTCGGGGGCGGGGCGCTCCGCGCGGGCGCAGGCGACGCCGTGGGTCGGCTCGCCGAGCGGCTGGCCGCCCCGGTGATCACCACGTACAACGGCCGCGGGGTCCTCCGGCCCGACCACCCGTGCCTGGTGCCCGGCCCCGCGCACGTCCCGGCCATCGGGGCGCTGTGGGACCAGGCCGACCTCGTGATCGCCATCGGCAGCGACTTCGACGGCATGACCACCCAGAACTGGCGGATGCCTGCTCCGCCCGCGCTGCTCGCGATCAACGTCGACGCCGAGGACGCCGCGAAGAACTACCGGCCCGACCTCGTCCTCGTCGGCGACGCGCTGGCCGTCACCGAGCGGTTGGCCGCCGCCGTTCCGGCCCGCGACGGCCGGGGCGACCTCACCGCGCGGATCGAGGGGCTGCGCGGTGAGGTCGCGGCGCTGGTGCGGGAGGAGGAGCCACAGGCCGCTCTGCTGCTCGACGCGCTCGACCGGCTGGTCCCCGCCGACGCGACGGTGCTCGCCGACATGTGCATCGCGGGCTACTGGGTGGCCGGATTCCACCGCGTGCCCGGCCCGCGCCGGCTCGCCTACCCGATGGGTTGGGGCACACTGGGCTTCGCCTTCCCGGCCGCGCTCGGTGCGGCCGCCGCCGGTGTGGGCCGCGCGGTCGCGGTGGTGGGCGACGGTGGCTTCCTCTTCGCCTGCGGCGAACTGGCCACCGCCGCGCAGGAGCAGCTGCCACTCACCGTCGTGCTCGTCGACGACGGCGGCTACGGGATGCTGCGCTTCGACCAGGTGCAGGCGGGGGTGCCCACTCGCGGTGTCGACCTGGCCACCCCCGACTTCGTCGCGCTCGCCGCGGCGTTCGGGGTGCCCGGGGAGCAGGTCGACGGGTTCGGCGACGCGTTCGAGGCCGCGCTGGCGAAGAGCCTCGACGCCGACGGCCCCAACCTCATCGCGGTCCGTGCCGCGCTCACTCCGCCACCCTCGACCTCGCCGCGGTGGTACCGCGCGAAGGCGCCGCGGTGATCGACAAGCGGGTGGCGTCGCTGACCGACGCCGTGACAGGGATCGGTGACGGCGCGACGGTGCTGGTGGGCGGGTTCGGCAACTCCGGGGTACCGGTGGCCCTCGTGCACGCCGTGCTGGAGCTCGGGGTCCGCGACCTGACCGTCGTCACCAACAACGCGGGCAGCGGCGAGACCGACATCGCGGCGCTCATCCGCGAGCGCCGGGTCCGGAAGATCATCTGCTCGTACCCGCGGTCGGCGGGCTCGGTCTGGTTCGAGAAGTTCTGGCGCGCCGGTGAGATCGAGCTGGAGCTGGTGCCCCAGGGCACGCTCAGCGAACGGATGCGGGCGGCAGGGGCGGGGCTCGGTGGCTTCTTCACCCCGGCAGGCGCCGACTCGCCACTCGCGCAGGGCAAGGAGGTGCGGGTGATCGACGGGCGCAGGCACGTGTTCGAGAAGCCACTGCCTGCCGACGTCGCCCTCATCAAGGCCGACCGCGCCGACCGCTGGGGCAACCTCGTCTACCACAGCGCCGCCCGCAACTTCGGTCCCGTGATGGCCACCGCCGCCGCGCTGACGGTGGCGCAGGTGCGCACGTTCGTCGAGCTCGGGACGCTCGACCCGGAGGCCGTGGTGACACCCGGGATCTTCGTTCAGCGCGTGGTGGAGGTGCCGGCGTGAGTGATCGCAGGCTGTCTGCGCAGGACATGGCACGCCGGGTGGCACACGACATCCCGGACGGCTCGTACGTCAACCTCGGGATCGGCATGCCCACGCTCGTGGCCGATGTGGCCCCGGCGGACCGGGAGATCATCTACCACAGCGAGAACGGGATTCTCGGGATGGGACCGGCGCCCGCGCCCGGCACCGGTGACCCCGAGCTGATCAACGCCGGCAAGCAGCAGGTGACGCTGCTGCCCGGCGGCGCCTACGTCCACCACACCGACGCGTTCGTGATGATGCGGGGCGGCCACATCGACATCACGGTGCTCGGCGCGTTCCAGGTCTCCGCGACCGGCGACCTCGCCAACTGGGCCACCGACGACGCGTCGATGCCGCCTGCCGTCGGCGGGGCGATGGACCTCGCCGTCGGTGCGCGCCGGGTGTTCGTCATGACCACCCACACCACCCGTGACGGCCGGCCGAAGCTGCTCGCCGAGTGCAGCTACCCGCTCACCGCCGCTGCCGTGGTGGATCGCGTCTACACCGACCTGGCCGTCCTCGACGTGACGCCCGACGGCTTCGTGGTCCGCGAGCTGGTGGCCGGCACGACCCCGGACGACCTGCGGGCCGTCACCGCCGCTCCGCTGCACTTCGCCGCCGACCTCGCCGTGCTCGTCCCCACCTGACCGCTGCCCCGTCCCCACCACCGACCGTGAGGAACCATGCAACGTCGCATCCTCGGCCGGACGGCGATCACCCTCGCCGTGCTCGCGCTACTGGCTGCCTGCGGGGGCCGGGAGCGTGCTGACGCCGGATTCCCGAGCGAGTCGATCCGGCTGCTCGTGCCCTACGCCGCGGGCGGACCCACCGACCTCACCGCGCGCGCCTACGGGGAGTTCCTCGAGCGGGACCTGGGGCAGCCGGTGATCGTCGAGAACAAGCCCGGTGGGTCCGGGGAGATCGCTGTGTCCGTGGCGGTGCCCGGGGCGTCCACCCCGCAGGGGATCGAGCTGCAACGCCTGACGAGCACGGCGTCGAGTTCGCCGTCGTCCCGTTCAACGGCAACGCCGAGATGACCACGGCGCTCTTGGGCGGCAACGTCGACGCCGTCCTGATCAACGCCTCGCAGGACGTCGTCGAGAACATCGACGCCGGTCGCTTCCGGCCACTCGCGGTGTCCACCGAGCAGCGCCTGAACTGGCTCTCCGACACCCCCACGCTGGTCGAGGCCGGGTTCGCCGGTCTCACCCTGTCGGGTTCGACGTTCGGGCTGGCCGGGCCGGCGGGGCTGCCCGTGGCCGTGGCCACCCGGCTGGAGGACGCGCTGCGCCGCGCGCACGCCGATCCGGACGTCGTGGCGAAGGTGGGCGAGCGCTACACCGGCACCGGCTTCGTCGGTGCCTCCGACCTGCGCGCGGTCCTCGACCGCACCCGGGCCGTGTACGAACCGATCCTGACCGGTTGAGCGGGAGGACCCAGATGATGCGGTACGGAAGATGGTCGGCCCTCGCCGCCATGACGGCGCTGACGGTCTCCTGCTCGGAAGGAGGAAGCGCGCCCGAGGCGGCCGGGGAGTACCCGACGAAAGAGATCAGGGTGATCGTCCCTTACACCGCGGGCGGCCCGACCGACCTCGCCGCCCGCACGATGGGCACACACCTCGAGCGCGCTCTGGGCGAGCCGGTCATCGTCGAGAACCTGCCCGGTGCCGCCGGGGCCCTCGCCATGAACGAGCTGGTGGGCAGCGATCCCGACGGCCACACGCTCACGCTGGTCGCGGCCCCGTCGACGGTGGTCACGCCGCTCATCCAGGACGTGTCCTACGGACCGGAGGACTTCGAGACCATCGGCGTGATCACCGAGGTGCCGTCGGTACTCGCCGTGGGTGCGGGCTCGGAGTTCGCCGATGCCGCCGCGTTCTTCGACGCCGCTCGTGCGCGCCCCGACGAGCTCACGGTCGGCACGCCCGGTGCCACCACGTCGCAGGGCATCGAGCTGCGCAGGCTGGCGAGCGAGTACGGCGTCCAGGTCACCGTCGTTCCGTTCAACGGCAACGCCGAGCTCATCCAGGCACTGCTCGGCGGCACGGTCGACGCGCTGCTGGTCAACGTCTCGGCGGACATCCGGGCTCAGTTCGACGCGGGCGAGTTCCGGCCGCTGGCGATCAGTCCCGCCGAGCGGGTCGACTACCTCCCGGCCACCCCCACGCTGGCCGAGCTGGGCTTCCCCGGCCTCACCTACAGCACCTCGCTGTTCGGGCTGGGGGCACCGGTGGGAACCCCGCCCGAGGTCATCGCGGAGCTGGAGGAGGCGATGCGCGCCGGGCTGGCCGACCCGGCGCTGCGTACCCAGCTCGACGAGGCGTACGTGCCCGACGAGTTCATCGGCGCGACCGAGTTCCGAACCATGCTCGACGAGATCGTCCGCGTGTACGGCCCGGTGGCGCAGGAGCTACGAGGTGGTTGACTCCCTCCACATGGAACCCAGTGATCGAGGTCTGCAGGACATGGCGACGGCGGTGAGCGCCTGATGGACACGGGACTGCAGGGACGCACCGCGATCGTGCCGGGGTCGAGCTCCGGGCTCGGGCTCGCCGTGGCCCGCGCGCTTGCCGCGGAGGGCGCCAACGTCGTGCTGGTGGGCCGGCGCGGTGAGCTGGTGCAGAAGGAGGCCGCGGCGCTGCCGTCGGCCGTCGGGGTCGAGGCGGATATCGCCGATCCCGACGTGCCGGCGAGGCTCGTCGCGGAGGCCGAGCGGCGTTTCGGGCCGGTGGACGTGCTGGTGCTCAACGGTGGCGGGCCACCGCCGGGGTTGGCCGTCGACTTCACCCCCGAGCAGTTCGCGACAGCCGTCGACCTCCTCGTGCAGCCCCACCTGCGGCTCGTGGCCGGGGTGCTGCCGGGCATGCGCGAGCGCGGGTTCGGCCGGATCGTCGCGGTGGGGTCGAGCGGCGTGCAGCAGCCGATCGACGGTCTCGTGGCGTCCAACGCGGCGCGCGCCGCCCTGGCCGGTTACCTGAAGACCCTCGCCGGTGAGGTCGCCGCCGACGGCGTGACGGTCAACATGGTGCTGCCCGGCCGCATCGACACCGACCGCGTCGCCGTGCTGGACCGCGCCGTCGCCGAGCGCTCGGGCACCACGCCGGACCAGCAGCGGGCTCGTGCCGAGGCGACGATCCCCGCCGGGCGCTACGGCACGCCCGACGAGTTCGCTGCCGTCGTCACGTTCCTCGCGAGCGCCGCGGCGTCCTACGTGACGGGCGAGCAGGTCCGGTGCGACGGCGGGATGATCCGCGCGCACTGACGGGCCGTGTTCACCCCCGCCCGATGAACGGCATCGTCGTGGCGGTGATGGTGAGGAACTGCACGTTGGCGTCGAGTGGCAGGCGGGCCATGAACAGCACCGCCTCGGCGACATGGGCGGGGTCGAAAGTCGGCTCCGGCCGGACGCTGCCGTCGGCCTGACGCGCACCGGTGGAGATCCCCGCGGTCATCTCGGTGGCCGCGTTGCCGATGTCGATCTGCCCGCACGCGATGCCGTAGGGCCGGCCGTCCAGGGAGATCGACTTCGTCAAGCCGGTGATCGCGTGCTTCGTAGCGGTGTACGCGGCGCTTCCCGGGCGCGGGACGTGGGCGGAGATCGACCCGTTGTTGATGATCCGCCCACCCTGCGGCTGTTGGGCGCGCATCGTCGCGAAGGCCTCGCGCGCGCAGAGGAACGTCCCCGTCAGGTTGGTGGCCACGGCGGCCGTCCAGTCGTCGACGGCGATCTGGTCCGGGGTGCCGCTAGGGCCGAACGTGCCTGCATTGTTGATCAGCAGGTCGACCCGGCCCCACGCGTCCCGCACCGTGTCGAACAGCCGGGCGACGGACCCGGAGTCGGCGACGTCCGTGGGCACCACCAGGGCCGCCGCATCGCCGGAAGCCGTGCCGTCCAGGGCCGCGCGGCGCCGGCCCGCGAGCGCCACGCGAAACCCGTTCTCCAGCAGGGCCCGCGCCATGAGCCTGCCGACCCCGGAGCCCGCTCCCGTCACCACCGCGACTGGTTCGTCCGCCACCGTTTCCCCTTTCGATCATGAGGCCGGGCAGGCCGGCCCCGCTCCAGCCGCACTGTTGCCGGCCGGCACAGACCGTATCCACGCGGATGCACCGCTGCCCCGGACTCCGTCGCCGCGGCGCGGCGGGGACGGAGGGCGGGCAGTGGCAGTCGGAGGGTTATTCCGGGCTTTACGGACGATCCCCCATGGTCGGGATCACACCGGCGCCGGCGCGTTCCGAAGACTCCCGTACGGTGTCCGGTTAGTACCTGTAACCACAGTTTCATCTCGGTTCGATTTTTACCAATGCCTTACTCGTCATTGACAGAAGGCATTGACGTAAACGGGGTGAGTACGGTCACGGCCGACAGTGCGAACAAACTCCCGGCGCGCCGCGTAGCCCCAGACATGATGACTGAAAACCGGGGCTCAACCGGGAAGGAAGTTTTCGCGCGCCGCGAGTCGCGAGTGCGCAGCTACAGCCGCAAGTACGAGATCGTGTTCGAGGAGGCCCGCGGCACCCTGGTCTGGGACGGCGACGGCCGTGAGTACATGGATTTCCTCGCCGGGGCCGGCTCCCTGAACTACGGCCACAACGACCCGGACATGGCGGAAGCGCTCGTCGCCCACATCCGCCGCGGCGGCATTGCGCAGGGTCTTGACCTCTTCACGCGACCGAAGATGGAGTTTCTCGAGACCTTCGAGGGTCTCGTCCTCGAGCCGCGCTCCATGGACTACCGGATCCAGTTCACCGGCCCGACCGGGACCAACGCCGTCGAGGCCGCGCTCAAGCTGGCCAGGAAGGCCACCGGGCGCCGCAACGTCATTGCCTTCACGAACGGGTTCCACGGCGTCAGCCAGGGCGCTCTCGCCGCCACCGGAAACCGCGACAACCGCATGGGCGGCATCACCGTGTCGCTTCCCGACGTCACCCGTCTTCCCTACGACGGCTACCTCGGCGGTTCCGTCGACACCTCGGAACTGCTGGAGCGTGTGCTGTCCGACCCGTCCAGCGGTGTCGACGCCCCCGCCGCGATCCTGCTCGAGACGGTGCAGGGCGAAGGCGGCCTCAATGTCGCCTCGCGGCCGTGGCTGCGCCGCGTCGCCGCCATCGCCAAGGCCCACGGCGCGCTGCTGATCGTCGACGACATCCAGGCCGGTGTCGGACGCACGGGTTCGTTCTTCAGCTTCGAGGGCATGGGCGTCACGCCGGATCTCGTGACGCTGTCCAAGTCCATTTCCGGTTTCGGCCTGCCGATGTCGCTGCTGCTGATAAAACCGGAGTTCGACGTCTGGAAGCCTGGCGAGCACAACGGCACCTTCCGCGGCAACGCGCACGCCTTCGTCACCGCACGCGTCGCGCTCGAGAAGTTCTGGGGCGACCGGAGCTTCCAGCACGAGATCGAGCGCAGCAGCGCCCTCGTCGGCGAGCGGCTGGCCCGCATCGCCCGGCTCGTTCCGGGGGCCACGGTCAAGGGCCGCGGGATGATGCAGGGCATCGACGTCCGCGACGGAGACGTCGCCGCCGAGATCTGCCGCCGCAGCGCGGACCGGCGCCTGATCATCGAGTCCGCCGGGCCCAAGGACGAGGTCATCAAGATCCTTGCCCCGCTCACCACGTCCGAGCAGATCCTGAACCGTGGCCTCGACATCCTCGAGGAATCAGCCGCGGCCGGCCTGCACGCGGTCGCATGAGCACGGGATTCGACCAGGGAACTCGACCGGTCGGGGCGTTCGGTCGACTAGCCAATCTGGTACTCAGCAGTGACGATGCCGACCAGTCGGTCCGCTGGACCCCCGGTGAACGGCTGCACCACCTGTTCGAGGAGCGGTGCGACTCGTTCCGGGCCGAGGGGGACCCCGGCCACCTGGCCGTGGCCGGCCCGGATCTCGCAGTGACCTATCCGGAGTTGGACGCTCGCGCGAACCGGATGGCCCGGTTCCTGCGCAGCCAAGGTGTGGGGCCCGGTTCGCGGGTGGGACTCGTGTTCGACGAGCCGCTGCAGTCCTACACCGCCATCCTCGCCGTACTCAAGATCAACGCCGCGTACGTGCCGCTCGACCCGGTGTTCCCCGCCGACCGCATCGCCTACATCGTGGGCGACGCCGGCGTCACCGTTGTGCTCACCCTGTCCCACCTGCGCGAACGCGTGGGAGAACCGGGTGCCGCGGTGGTGTGCGTCGACGAGGTGCAGGAGCAGGTCGACGCCCAGGATCCGGCTCGGCTGAGTGCCGCCGAGCAGGGCACCCCGGTGGAGGACCTCTGCTACATCATCTACACGTCCGGCACGACGGGACGGCCCAAGGGCGTCGCGATCGAGCACGCGAGCATCTGCAACTTCGTGCGCGTCGCGGCCGAGGTCTACGGCGTGGTGCCCGAGGACCGCATGTACCAGGGCATGACGATCGCGTTCGACTTCTCCGTCGAGGAGATCTGGGTCGCGCTCGTGGTCGGCGCGACGCTCGTGCCGAAGCGGGGCGGCAGCCTGCTGGGCGAGGATCTCGCCGACTTCCTGCGCGAAGAGCGCGTCACCGCGATGTGCTGCGTCCCCACGCTGCTCGCAACGATGGACGACGACCTCCCCGACCTGCGGTTCCTTCTGGTGTCCGGCGAGGCGTGCCCCCAGGACCTCGTGACCCGCTGGCACCGCCCCGGACGGCGCTTCCTCAACGTCTACGGCCCGACCGAGGCCACCGTCACCGCCACGTGGACCACGCTGGAACCCGACCAGCCGGTGACGATCGGCGTGCCCCTCCCCACGTACTCGGTCGTGATCCTCGACGAGAACGACCAGCGTCCGCTTCCCCCCGGACAGCTGGGCGAGATCGGCATCGCCGGCATCGGCCTGTCCGCGGGCTACGTCGGCCGCGACGACCTCACGGCGAAGGCCTTCATCCCGGACGTCATCGGCATCCCCAACAACACGTCCGGCCTGATCTACCGCAGTGGTGACCTCGGCCGGATCACCGAGGACGGTCTCGTCGAATGCCTCGGCCGGATCGACACGCAGGTGAAGGTCCGTGGCTACCGCATCGAGCTGACCGAGATCGAGTCGCTGCTCCTGCAGCTGCCGGAGATCGCCCAGGCCGTGGTGGACACCTACGAGCCCGCCCCGGGCGTCGTGGAGCTGGTGGCCTACTACACACTGCGTCGCCCCGGGCAGCCCGCGGACATCGACCGCGTGCACGACGAGCTGCGCAGGCGGCTGCCGTCGTACATGGTGCCCGCCTACTTCGAGCAGCTCGAGCGCATCCCGATGCTGCCCAGCGACAAGGCCGACCGGAAGAACCTCCCTGCTCCGCAGGGCCCCCGGTACACGGCCGCGCAGGGCGAGATCGTCGAAGCCGAGGGCGAGGTCGAGACGCTGCTGGCCGGCACCGTCGCGGAGATGCTCTCGCTCGACCGCGTGTCCGTCGAGAGCAACCTCTTCGAGGACCTCGGGATGAACTCCCTGCTGATCGCGCAGATGTCGGCCAAGCTGCGCGCGCACGAGCAGCTGCCCCCGATCGCCATGAAGGACGTGTACCTGAACCCGACGGTGCGCGAGCTCTCGGCGACGCTGCAGGACGCCGCGCCCCGCCAGTCCTCCGCCGAGCCGCGCACGATTCGCCGGGCAGGCACTCTGCCGTACGTGCTCACCGGCGTGGCGCAGGCAGGGGTGTACCTGGGCTTCGCCTACCTCCTCGCCTTCGTGGGCGTCACCGCGTACGGGTGGCTGTCCGACGCGACCGGCATCCTCGAGATCTACCTGCGTTCGGTCGCCCTCGGCGGGGCCGTCTTCCTCGTCCTCACCCTGCTCCCGGTCGTGGCGAAGTGGGTGCTGATCGGCCGGTGGAAGGCGGACGTGATCCCGGTCTGGGGGCTGCGCTACCTGCGGTTCTGGATCGTGCGCCAGCTCCTGCGCATCAGCCCCGCGCTGGCGTTCGTCGGCTCGCCGCTGTACCTGGTCTACCTCAGGATGCTGGGAGTGAAGGTCGGCAAGGGAGCCGTGGTCCTCTCCACGGCGCTGCCGGTCTGCAGCGATCTGATCACCATCGGTGCAGGCGCCGTCGTGCGTAAGGACTCGTACTTCAGCGGCTACCACGCCGAGTCCGGGTGGATCCGGACGGGCCGCGTCGACATCGGGGCGAACGCCCTGATCGGCGAGGCCACCGTGCTCGAGATCGACACCGCCGTCGGGGACGGCGCCCAGCTCGGCCACACGTCGGCGCTGCGGATCGGCCAGAAGGTGCCTGCCGGGAAGCGCTACCACGGCTCTCCCGCCCAGGAGACGACCGCCGACTACCGGCGAGTGGAATCACAGGGTGGCAACGGCCTGCGCCGCTTCACATACGGGGCCTCCCAGCTCCTGGCGATGCTCCTGATCTGGACCCCCGTCTCGACCGGGCTGATCTTCGTCCTGCTGCCGAGCCTCTTCCCGACCGTGAACACCGCATCAGCGGTACAGGCCGTGGTGGACGGCACCGACCGCAGCGTGTTCGCCCAGCCCCGGTTCTACGTGGATTACTTCCTCGTCTCCGGCGCGCTGCTGTTCGGCGTGATGCTCCTCGGGCTGCTGGCGGCGGCCATCGTGCCGCGTGTGCTGAAGAGGATCGTCCCGCCGGACACCGTGCACCCGCTCTACGGGTTCCGCTACACGGCCCACCGCGCGCTGCGCCGGCTGACCAACATCCCGTTCTTCACCAACCTGCTGGGCGACAGCTCATTCATCATCCGCTACCTCCAGCTGATCGGTTACGACCTCTCCACCGTGCAGCAGACGGGGTCGAACTTCGGGCTGATGGAGAAGCACGAGTCGCCGTTCCTGTCCCACGTGGGCACCGGCACGCTCGTCTCGGACGGCTTGTCGCTCGCGAACGCGGACTACTCGAACACGTCGTTCATGGTGTCGCGGATGTCGCTCGGTGCCAACAGCTTCGTCGGCAACGCGGTCACCTATCCGGCCGGAGGACGGACCGGGGACAACATCCTTCTCGCGACGAAGGCGATGATCCCCGTCGACGGGCCCGTGCGCGAAGGCGTGGGCCTGCTGGGATCTCCCCCCTTCGAGATCCCGCGCTCGGTGCAGCGCGACATGGACCTCGAGCGGTACCGCAGCCCCGAGGAGCTTCCGGCGCGGCTGGCCCGCAAGAACCGCTCCAACGCGATCACGATCGCGATGTTCCTTCTGCAACGGTGGCTGCAGTGGTTCGGCGTCGTCCTCATCGGGCTGCTGTCGACCTACTTCTACAGCGACATCGGAGTCAGCTCGTACGCGCTCGGAATCATCGCGGCGCTGGTGTTCACGACGCTGTTCTCGGTGCTGGCCGAGCGCGCGAGCATCGGGTTCCGCCGGCTCACGCCGCAGTTCTGCTCGATCTACCAGCCGTACTTCTGGCGCCACGAACGCCTCTGGAAGCTGAGCGGAACCGGCTACCTGCAGATCTTCAACGGAACGCCGTTCAAGTCGATCGTGTGGCGGATGCTCGGCGTGCGCGTCGGGAAGAAGCTGTTCGACGACGGCGCTGCCATCCCGGAGAAGACGCTCGTGACGATCGGGGACTACTGCACCCTCGGTGCGCAGGCCACGATCCAGTGCCACTCGCTGGAGGACGGCAGCTTCAAGTCCGGCTACACCGTCATCGGGCACGGCAGCACCGTGGGCGCCAATGCCTGGGTGCACTACGGCGTGACCATGGGCGAGCGTGTCGTGGTCGACGCCGACTCCTTCCTGATGAAGGGCGAGGAGCCGGTCGCGGACTCCCGCTGGCGGGGCAACCCGGCCCGTGAGGTCACGGAAGGCGATGCTCCGGTGGTCTCCCCGACGGTCCGTCGGCTCGCCCGGAAGACCGACCGCGAGGCCCGCGAAGCCGCCCGGTTGGCCGCCTGGCAGGCCCGGCACGGACGGCACGCCAAGGCCAGGAACTCCGGTCCCGCCCGGTGCACGGTGACCCGTACCCCCACAGGGTCGGCCGCCGCACACGCCGAGGTGCCCCGCCGTCGTCGCCGCTCGGAGGCGCGAGCGGCCGAGTCGGGCGCCCCGGAGATCCGCACCATCACTCACCGCTGGCGGAGGAGCTGAGCGCCGGTCGCCTTGCAGTGGCGCCGCACCCGGGGATGCGGCGCCACTGCGATCCCGGCTGTAACCGCCTCTACGGCGACGGCTCTGACCGTCTCACGGCGACGGCTCTGACCGTCTCACGGCGACGGCCGCGGCACCTCACACTCGATCCGCGGGTTCACACCCAGATAGTTCAACGGCCCGACGACGATCGTGACCAGCACCGTTCCGAGCTCGGCGCAGTTCACCTCCGACCGTTCGAAATAGCCGCGCTGGTAGGCCGCGAGCAACCCGATCACCAGCCACAGGACGACGATCACTCCACCCACCCGGCCCATGCGCCCAGCTCCCCCCGAGATCGTGTACTCCCGATACCCGGCACGCGACCGGCTCCAAACCGGACGAAGACCGCACCCACAGCGCGGCTGACCTTCCCCCGCCGCGTAGGAAGGGCACACTAAAAGCAGGATCTCCGGTGTTGCCCCTCACGAGGAAGGTCGTCTTCGCTCGCATGGACTTCCACTCCGCATACCGCCACGGGTTCGTCCGGGTGGCGGCATGCACGACCACGACCTCGATCGCCGTTCCGGCCGCCAACGCCGAGGCGGTGCTGCGCGTCGCGCGTGAGTGCCACGACGACGGCGTCGGGGTGGCGGTGTTCCCCGAGCTGACGCTGTCGGGGTACTCGATCGAGGACATCCTGATGCAGGAGACGCTGCTGGACTCCGTCGAGGAGGCGTTGCTCAACGTGGTCACCGGGTCCGCGGACCTGCTCCCGGTGCTGGTGGTGGGTGCGCCGCTGCGGTTCCGCCATCGCGTCTACAACACCGCAGTGGTGATCCACCGCGGGCGGGTGCTGGGCGTGGCACCGAAGTCGTACCTGCCGACCTACCGGGAGTTCTACGAGCGCCGCCAACTGGCCCCCGGCGATGACATCGTCACGACGATCCGAATCGGTGGCCCGGACGCGGGCGTGGATGTCCCGTTCGGCCCGGACCTGCTGTTCACCGCCACTGACGTGCCCGGGCTCGTGTTGCACGTGGAGATCTGCGAGGACATGTGGGTGCCGGTGCCGCCGAGCGCTGAGGCAGCGCTCGCGGGTGCCACGGTGCTGGCGAACCTCTCGGGCAGCCCGATCACCATCGGGCGCGCGGAAGACCGCAAGCTGCTCTGCCGGTCGGCCTCGTCGCGGTGCCTCGCCGCCTACCTGTACTCCGCCGCGGGTGAGGGCGAGTCGAGCACCGACCTGGCCTGGGACGGCCAGACCATGATCTACGAGAACGGCGAGCTGCTGGCCGAGACCGAACGCTTCCCCGACGGCGAGCGACGCTCGGTTGCCGACGTGGATCTCGACCTCATCCGAGCCGAACGGCTGCGGATGGGCACCTTCGACGACAACCGCCGCCACCACTCAGCGCGCACGGACGAGTTCCGGCGTGTGGAGTTCCGCCTCGACCCGCCCCGCGGGGACATCGGGCTGCGCCGCGAGATCGAGCGGTTCCCGTTCGTGCCTGCGGACGAGTCGCGGCTCGAACAGGACTGCTACGAGGCCTACAGCATCCAGGTCTCCGGACTCGAGCAGCGGCTGCGGGCGATCGGGCAGCCGAAGGTGGTGATCGGCGTCTCCGGCGGGCTGGACTCCACCCACGCCCTGATCGTCGCCGCAAAAGCGATGGACCGCCTGGGCCGCCCGCGCAGCGACATCCTCGGGTTCACCCTGCCCGGCTTCGCCACCGGCGAGCACACCAAGGGCAACGCGGTGCGGCTGGCGCAGGCGCTCGGGATCACCTTCGAAGAGATCGACATCACCGACACCGCACGGCTGATGCTGACGAACCTCGGCCACCCGTTCTCCCGCGGCGAGCCGCAGTACGACGTCACCTTCGAGAACGTGCAGGCCGGTCTGCGCACCGACTACCTGTTCAGGGCCGCCAATCAGCGCAGTGGGATCGTGCTCGGCACCGGCGACCTCTCCGAGCTGGCGCTCGGGTGGAGCACCTACGGCGTGGGCGACCAGATGTCGCACTACAACGTCAACGGTGGGGTGCCCAAGACCCTGATCCAGCACCTGATCCGCTGGGTCGTGAGCTCCAAGCAGTTCGAGCCGGAGGTCGGCGAGGTCCTGGAGTCCGTGCTCGGCACCGAGATCACCCCCGAGCTCGTCCCGACGGGCGAGGACGAGCAGGTGCAGAGCAGCGAGGCCATGGTCGGCCCCTACTCCCTGCAGGACTTCTCCCTGTTCCACGTGCTGCGCTACGGGTTCCGCCCCTCGAAGATCGCGTTCCTGGCGTGGCACGCCTGGCACGACCCCGACGCCGGCAACTGGCCCTCCGGATTTCCTGCCGACAAGCGCCCGTCCTACACGCTCGCCGAGATCCGCCACTGGCTGCAGGTCTTCGCGAAGCGCTTCTACAGCTTCAGCCAGTTCAAACGCTCCGCCCTGCCCAACGGTCCCAAGGTCTCCGCCGGTGGATCACTCTCCCCCCGTGGCGACTGGCGCGCGCCCTCCGACATGTCCGCGCGAATCTGGCTGGAGGAGATCGAACGCGAGGTACCCGAGGAATGACATCGACCCCCTGGGGTCGACGTCGAGGTGGCCTAGCGAGAGGATCGGGAGCCGTGTCCCGTCCCAGGCTCGCATTTGTCGGTTCCGTCCTGGCCGCCGGCGCGCTCGCCGTCGCCGGCTGCTCCGCTGCGCCACCCCCAGCTCCGGCAGCGCCGCCGGCCGCCGCACCGAGCGCTGCGCAGCAACCCGGTGAGCACGGCGAGCACGGCGGACACCAGGGCCACGAGTCCAGTGCGCCGGCGCTGTGGGCCGTGCAGACCGGTCCGCTCGGCGTCGTCACGACCGACGGCTCCGGGCACCTCATGTACCGGTCGGACGCCGACAGCGCCAACCCGCCCACATCGAACTGCACCGGGGAGTGCGCCCAGTCGTGGCTGCCCGTGCTGGTCACCGCGGGTGAGAAGCCCCAGCTCCTCGGCGTCGACCCCGGCGCGGTCGGCACGATCACGCGCCCCGAGGGCACCACCCAGCTCACGCTCGCCGGATGGCCCCTCTACCGCAACCGTGACGATCCCGGCGGCAACCCGAATGCCGGACGGAACGGCCAGGACAACACCTGGTTCGTCATCACGCCCACCGGTGACAAGGCACCGGCAAGCTGAGAATCCCTCAGCGGTCGGCCGGCGCGGTGCCCACGATCCTGCCGATGAGAGCCGCAAGCTCCTCCGGCATGGACAGGAACGGCGAATGGGAGCTCGGCAGCCGATAGACCGCGCCCGCCCGCTCGTGCGCCCGTTCGTCGAGCACTGGCGGGAAGACCTGGTCCTCCTCGCAGCGCACGAAGGCGGAGGGGATCGTCTTCCACGCCGCTGTGGTCAGGGGCTCGGTGAAGGCTCGGATGCTCTGGGGCACCAGCTGGGCCTCCGCCCACGCAGCTTCCTCATCCGATAAGTCCGCGAAGAGCGCCTCCCGCGCCGGCGGTGGCGGCAGCGCGCCCTCCGTCGGCAGGTCCCAGCTCACCGAGCTCGCCACCGACTCGCCGACCTCCAGCATGTGGGACGCGAGGTAGACGAGCTGCGAGACGTTGCCCGCCTCCGCTGCGACCTGCGAGGTGGGAACACCGCCGTAGGAGTGCGCCACCACTGCGACGGTGCCGTTTGCGGCGGCCAGTCGCTCGCGGATCACCTCGGCGTCGTCGTACATGCCCGCCACTCCGCCATTGTCGGCTGCGCTGGGCAGGTCGACGGTGCTCACGTTCCAGCCGTCGGCGATCAGGAGGGGCTCCACGGCCCGCCAACACCAGGATCCGTGCCAAGCCCCGTGCACCAGCAGGAGCTCCGGTCTGTTGCCTTCGGACGATGTCATTTCCGCACGCTCCCCCGCATCCGATCGGACACCATGTCCGACACGATGACGGTACGTGGTGGCGGCGGTTCACCCGGAGGTGCTGGGGTACCCGACACACGTGGATCTGCGCTTCCTCCGTCGGCTGACCGAACCTACCGAGCCCTGCGCCACCGTGTACCTCGACGCGTCCCACGACAGCGAGGACGCCGAACACGCCCTGCGCCTGCGCTGGCAGGAGCGGCGCACCTCGCTCGAGGAGCAGGGCGCAGACGCCAGGACGCTGGACGCGCTGGAGGACGCCGTTCTGCGCGGCCGCAGGGCCGCGGGCCGCGCAGGCCGGGTGCTCGTCGCACGCGGCGACGAGGTGCCGCTGGACCGCTTCCTCCCCGAGCCCCCTGACCAGCCCTCGGCCACATGGGGGGTGGCACCCGATCTCCTCCCGATGCTGCTGCAGCTTCCCGAACCGATGACCGCCGTGGTCGTGCGCGTCGACAGAGGTGGCGGCGAGATCCTGCTCGCCGACCCGAGCGACGCGGATGCCGAAACCGAGCCCGTCGAGGAGTTCGAAGGCGAGGAGCACCCATTGCACAAGGTGCGGGGCGGCGGGTGGAAGCACCTCAAGATGCAGCACACCGTCGAGAACACCTGGCGAAGCAACGTCCGCGAGGTGGCCGAGCGCGTCGACCGGCGTGTGGTCGAGACGGGCGCCCGCCTCGTCGTGCTGGCCGGTGAGGCGCAGTCGCGCAGGCTGCTCCACGACAACCTCGGCGAGGAGTCGGCGAAGTACGCCGTGGAGGTCGAGCACTCGGGCATGCCCTCCGGCGCGGACGACCCTGAGCTCGAGGCGGCGGTCGACACGGCGGCGCGCGACGCGAGCACCCGCGAGCGGCTCGCGGTACTGGATCACCTCGACCAGGTCGCTGCGCGTCCCGACGGGGCGTTCGCCCAGGGAATCCGACCGGTCCTGGCGGCGCTGCGCGCCGAGCAGGTCGACACCCTGCTGCTCGACGGCGGTGTCGAGCGTGCCGCGCTGGTCTGGATCGCCGAGCCCTCGACCCACGTGGCTCTCGAACGCGAGGAGCTCGAGGCCATAGGGGACGAGCCGGTGGACCAGGTTCCGGTGGACTCGGCGCTGCTGCGCGCCGCCGCAGGCTCGGGCGCAGCGTTCCAGCCCCTCGGTGGCGGGCGCACGGGGCTCGTCGGCCGTCCCGTCGAGGACGGGGTGGCGGCACTGCTGCGCTGGGCGCCGGCAGCGAGCTCCTGACGGATCCGCTACAGCGGGTCGGTAGTAAGAACCGGCGGGTGCGGTGGCGGGTATCCGTAGGTGGGCTGGAACTCCACGGGGATGGCGCCGATGTCGCGACTCAGGGTGCCCGCGTCGTGCTCACACACCCATCCGCCGAGCTTGGCGACGTAGTCCCAGCGCTTACCGCGGGCATCCCAGACCGGGGGGTGCTCCTGGGCCTCCGCGGCAGGTGTACCCGCCGCGATCGGCCCGTCGGGGATTGCCGCGGGGTCGATGTTCGGGCCGCTCATCGGTCGCCTCCGAAAAATGGACTGGCGAGCCGCGGTGGGCTCCACGGCGACGCTGACGGCGGGACGCTAACACCCCAGGGTGACGGAACCGCTACCGCCACGACCCGTGTTCGCGTGGTCTCCGCCGGTCCGTCACCTCTGCGAGCACTCCCTGGCACTGCTGCTCGCCGACCCGCCGGGTCATGACACGTCGCCTGTTCCGCAGTCCTTCTCGGCCATCGGGCGGGTGTCGGGCGCCGGTGTGTCGGGCGGCGGGGTGTTGGTGGTGAGGGTGAAGTCGGTGAAGTCGGTGTGTTGGTCGGTGGGGGTGGCCCA
>NZ_BAAAUS010000038.1:0-8369 GCF_039534065.1 Pseudonocardia yunnanensis
TCGGCAAGGTGGTCGCGTACGTGCGCCCGCATCATGTCCAGCAACACGCGCACGGAGCCGTCTCCGCCCGGCACGGAGGGTGCGACATTCCGCAGAGCCATCGCGAGCAGATCGATCGCGGCGCGGCCGGCGTCGAGCCGCTGCTCCGCGGTGAGGCTGTCGGCTACGTTGAGCAGTCGAGTCAGATAGTCGGACAGCATCTGCATGCCCGGCGCTGACGGGTCGATGCTGCGGGCACAGCTTTCGGTGATCTCTGCGGTGCGGAGCGGGAGCAGCTCGCGTGAAAAGCCCAGGAGCAGGCACCGGCTCTGCGTCGGGCACATGATCTCCCACGGACTACGTGCCTCGCTCAGTACTCCTGCACCGAGCGCCAACTCGGCGAATCGGTCGCGCTGATGAACACTGGTCTCGCCGGCCACATGAACGATGAAGATCATCATGTTGTCGCCCGAGGTCCTCGCGGCCAACCGCTCGGTCCGGACGTTCCGATGCGGCCCCGCGGCGTAGACCCGCGAGAGCGTGACGGCCTCGCCCATCTCCTGCAGCGCCATCCGCACTCGGAAGTCAGGACGCGCCCGGAAATTTGCCGGTATGAAGCGTTCGCGGGCAATCTGCTCCAGCCTCTCGCCGGAATATTCATGGATCTGCACGCTCTGAGCATCCGCGCCCGCCGAGGTATCGGGCCGCCGGCTGTGATGAAGCCTGCGGCCTCGCGCGCCGTGGGGCGAGCAGGCCGGCCTGCCATCCGTGAGGCCCGGCCCCACCCAGGCCTCACGGAACTACGCGCCCACGCCCTGTGAGCGACGGATACGTGGATATCGCCAGATCTGCGCGTTCTGCTTGATAGTCCGCTCGTCGGGGCAATCCGCGGTGTGGCCACGTTCAGATAGCAGGCTACGCGCAATCGCTGGAATATCGTCGGAGATGTATCGCTGTTGATCGTGGGCCCGCGCCGGGTCGGGATCGGGTCAGAGTTTGTCTGCCGCGATGACGGCCTTGGTGAAGTCGTCAGGGGCTTCCTGTGGCACGTTGTGGCCGATGCCCTTGAGGACGACGTGGTCGTACCTGCCCGAGAACTGCTTGCGGTAGCTCACGCCGTCGGCGTTCGCACCGTCGAAGTCACTGCCGATGGTCACCGTGGGCACGGTGATGACCGGGCTGGTGGAGAGCTTCTCCTCCAGGTCGTCGTACTGCGCCTCGCCCCTCTCCAGGCTCAGCCGCCACCGGTAGTTGTGGATCACGATGGCGACGTGGTCGGGGTTGCTGAACGACTGGGCGGTCCGGTCGTAGGTCACGTCGTCGAAGTTCCAGACCGGAGAGGCGATCTTCCAGATTTGCTTGTTGAAGTCGTGCGTGTTCTGCGCGTAGCCCAGCTTGCCGCGTTCGGTGGCGAAGTAGAACTGATACCACCACCCCAGTTCCGCCACTGGTGGTAAAGGCTTCTGCTGCGCGGGCAGGTTGGTCATGAGGTAGCCACCGACCGAGACGAGCGCCTTGCAGCGCTCGGGCCACAGCGACGCCATGACGCAGCCCGTGCGGGCGCCCCAGTCGAAACCGGCGACGACCGCTCTGTCGATCGTGAGGGCGTCCATGAACGCGATGATGTCGGTGCCGACCGCCGCCTGCTGGGCGTTGCGGACCGTCTCCGCCGACCGGAACGTCGTCGTGCCGAACCCGCGAAGGTAAGGCACCAGCACCCGGTACCCCGCAGCGGCCAGATTCGGGGCGACATCGATGTAGCTGTGGATGTCATACGGCCAGCCGTGCAAGAGGATGCACGGCGGACCGTCGGGCGGGCCGGACTCGGCGTACCCGATGTTCAACACACCCGCGTCGACCTGCTTGAGAGGCCCGAACGGTGTGTGTGCCCGGGGTGTCGCCGTTGGACCGGCCGCGGGTGCCGCGTCGGGCTTCGACGAACACCCGGCCAGCGAGGCCGCCACAGTCGCGACGAGCCCTTGCGAAAACAATCTCCTACTGATCACCGGTGTCACTCCTGTGAAAAAGGTCGATATATCGCCCGGTGCCCACGGCGCCTCGCGCGACCGTATGGATCCAACAATTCTTTTCGAGACCGTCACGCGACGCTATGGGTGTACGTCAACGGGCCGAGGGATACGACATACCGAACCCCGGAGGAGCCTTGAGGTGAACCGGCCATGGCCGGCCGGGAGCCACCGCCGGCCATGGCCATGGGCCGTTCAGGGTTCGGGCGGCGGGAAGAGGCAGGGCGTCAAGCGCGTGCTGCACCCCGGCAGGATCACCACCACGGCCACACGCTCCTGGCCCAGCCTTTGACGTTCGAGGTTCGGGCTGGACGCCGACAGCGCTCATACAGCGATCCTGATCGGGAGAATCCGGGGCATCCAGCAGAGAGTCCCGCAGGGCTGGACATGAACCGGGACACATCTGGAACCCGGCCGCATACTCCCTACCTATGTGCACATCGATGGGAAAGGCCCAGCTGGTGACCCGACGGCGCCGTCTGTCGTCGGCAAATGCGGTCAAAGACTCTCCGACATTGACCATGCGGGCGCAATGCTACTTCAGTGGACAATGAGAGTATCCGCGCGCGCCCCGCAGACAGAGCCAACCTGGTGGGGGCCCGTGGGCCGTCCTGATGTCGACCGGGGACTCTACGGGGACCGTCGCCGCATCACAGACAAACGATGGATAGTGCAACGCGACTGCGGCCCGGACAAGGTGTGAAGACGACAACTACGAACCCGCGATTAAAGATCATATTGACGCAATCCGTCGGTCGCCACATCAGGGACCGCAAACCATGAGTTCAACCATTTCTGCCACGTCGTCTAACGGCGTGCCCACCCAGCGGTCAGGGCCACTCGATCAGCGTTATCATCTGGCCGCGGGCCTGCGGAAGGTATCCAATCGGTTCAATTCGCTTTCCGCGTGCTATGGGAGCACCGATGACTTGGGAGATGTCGTTGATCGGCCGACGCGAGCGGTAGAAGAAAAGGTCGTAATCGAGGACAGTGACGAACCGCCCGTAGGTTCCCCCTGCGCCGCCGTTGCGACGTCCATCCGACAGAATTTGGACAACGTGAGGAGCGTCAATGTTGGATGCCCATGAGATCAGATCCTGCAATCTCGCTCAACGCCCCACAGAGCGACGCACTGAGCGAGAAGTGGGGCGATTTGGGTTGGAAGCGATCGAAGAGGCGCTGCGCGCACCGTCGGTCTACAACACTCAGCCATGGCGGTGGCGGATTCGGCCCGGTGCCGTGGAGCTACATGCCGACTGGGATCGCCACCTGGTAGCCACTGACCCCGATCGCCGGGATCTTCTGCTCAGCTGCGGGGCGGCACTCCATCATTTGCAGGTCGCGCTCGCCGCGCGGAGCATCGGCTTCAACGTCGTTCGCCTTGCCGACCCGGAGAATCGTGGCCATCTAGCGACAATAGATTTCGGGCCATTCGAGCCGGATATGGCCGACTTGGCCCTCTACTCGGGCATCGCGCGGCGGCGTACAGATCGACGGCGGATGAGCCGGCGGCCCGTGCCTACCGACCATCTGCGGATCCTCGCCGACAACTCATCACGGTGCGGCGCGGTTCTCGTTCCGGTCACCGGCGAGACGATGCGGCGCCGGATGCTCGCGGCGCTCGATGAGGCCCCGCACGAGGAGCATGACCACGTCGGGTATGCCAGCGAGTGGCGGCAGTGGACACACCGCTACTCCGGGAGCCACGACGGCATCCCGGCCGCGAACATCGCGCACTCGGCCCGGGCCCCGTCTGCGTCGTTCCCGCTGCACCCATGCGCCAGTGGCAGCCCTCCGCAGCGCTCGATCGTGCCTGGCTCTGGATCCGGTGACGACGCGGCCGAGCTGGTCGTGGTTGCGACCCGCGGCGACGACGCCCTCGATCGGCTGCAGGCCGGTGAGGCGACCAGCGCGGTATTGCTGGCAGCGACCCAGCTCGGCCTTGTCACCACTCCATTCAGTCAGGCCTTCGAGCTCCACTCCAGTCCCCAGCGGCTCCGGCGCGACGTGCTGCGCATCCCGGAGTACCCGCAGCTGCTGATCCGGGTCGGCTGGCCGGCCTCCGGCGCCACCGAGCTTCCGGCAACACCGCGCCGGAGTCTCTGCTCGGTTCTCTGTGTCGACCCGATGGACACCAGCGCGGTCGAACCAGAAGCCGGAATATAAACGGCCGACGAGATCGGAGAGCCGTCATCACTGCGAGCACCAGGTGTGAGCCGGAGTCATCTGCCCGGAGCACACTGCGCCGCGAATGCCTCGACCACATCCTCATCATCCGACCGCGTCACATCGTGCGGTGCCACGAAAATGTCGAGCGCCACAACACCCACCGCCCACACCGATCGCTCCATCAGCACCGACCCACAGGCCGCGCTCCTCTCGCCGGAGCGACCGTTCGGCCGTTGGAGTGGTGACGGGACGTCGGCCGGCCGGGCGCTCTGAAGGTGGCCGCACCGTCACCGCGTGGCGTAGGCGGAGTGATTACCGGACCACCGGTGCTGCCGTCGAATGGCAGATTATCCTGTAAGTTTCACATGGATCGAAATCGGATGGCCTCATGAGCTGACCCGGAAGCACGAGATCCGATCTCCAGAACGAGCTCACCGGCCCGTGTTCCGCACCAACCATGCGGCATTCGCCGGACGTATATTCGAGGGGAGACCTCGGTCACATTGCTGTGTCCCACACGGTTGGACGGAGGTCTTGCTGAAGGCAGTACGGCCGATTAGGACTGGAAGACATGAGCAGCGTTACAAGCGCAGGTGGGGAGCTCCGGCCCCACGGTTGGTGCTGGCCGGGACTATTGCCGCCCTCGCAAGTAGCAGCGAGTCTGTGACGCTCCTACTTGAGGGGCCAGCTCGTCGCTGGATACCTAGTCGATGTTCATTCCGTTCGATCTGGACATAGAGCCGTCGCGGAAACACAAGTCCACAGGCGCGTCCCTGCCGCGGCCGCACTCCTCGACACCCCGTGGGACCGGATCGTCGCGGGCGGCCTGAGGTTTCCCCAAGCCGAGGGCTAGGGCAGCGAGGAGATCTGGCGATGGGTGAGTACCTCGAGCGGTCCCACGCAGCGACCGAGAACGACGGCGTGCTCGGCACCGAGCTATTCTGGGTGATCAACATGCCCGACGAGCCTAGCTGGCTGTTCGCCCCTGACCTCGGAGAACGGGTGAACTGCGAGGTGCCGGCAACGGCCTCCGGGGACTGACGGCTCACCGGCCGTGGCCGCGCACGGAGGGTTTCTCGACCATGAAGGCCACTGTAGTAATATCAACGCCGACGGGTTCGGAGCTCCTGACCGTCGATGTTGACGATTACGATCCGTTCGTTGTCCTGAAAGTCAGGGACGTATCAGTCCAGCTAACGCGGGACGAATGTCGGAAAGTAGCTGACGCTCTTAGAGCGGCGGCATTGCGGGACCTATACTAAGCGCCGTCACGCGTCCGATTCACGAGGTGCAGGCGAGGATCCGTGGGCGGCCAGTGCATCGAAGCGGGTCTCCTCGACGAAGTCCTCGTCTTCAGCGCACCGGTGCTGCTCGGGGACGGATCACACCTGTTCGACCGCCCAGACGGCACGCAGGTGCGGTTGAAGCCTTTGGCCGGGGAGTCAGCGCATTGGTACCGCATCGTGCGCTGACCCACGCGGCGACCGGTACTCGAGAGGGTTATGGACCGCTCCGGTGCTCAGGACTGGCGTGACCGGCCCCGCGCCGCCGGAGGCGGCACAAGTGATCCAATCGAGGCTCAGCTCTGCGCGTGAGCTCGTCGAGGCCAATGGTGCGTTATCAACGGCTGGTCGAACGTTGCCAACGTGGGCCCTGACCAAGTCGCCGACACAATCATCGCCAGAGCCACCGTTGATCCACTTCCGAGACGCGACACTAGTGCAGTGGAGCCAGGCCACCTCCGTTCAGGACGCTGAGGTGGACGTGGTCGTCGTGGCCGCCGGTGACGTCGTTCGGATCGTAGATTCCGCCGCCGGTGTAAGGCCGCGTTGGTGTCCGGTGGTCGGGCGACCAGAACCGGCCCTGCCAGATCACGTACTTCACCCGGAGCGTTGCGGCGTGAGTTCGGAGCCATGTCGTGAGTCGCCGACCGTTCTGGAGGTCGTCCTGTTCACGAGCATGGTGTCCTTCCTTTCCCCGAGTGGGGACCGCGGCCCGCCCGCGGCCGTAGCTGCCGGGCGAGGCGTGGCCGGGGAGCGGCGCTCCAGGGGGGCGCACAGCTCGTTCAGGGCGGCGTAGCGCCGTAGTAAACGGGGCAGCTCGGCCCGGGGGAGGGTGAGCAGGCTGCGTACCTCGTCCAGCGGGGTGGCGAGGTCACGCCACCGGCGAACACGCCACCATCTACGGCGCCGATAGCGGCGGCGACCATCGTGCCACCGCCACCGCCACCGCCGCCACCGCCGCCACCGACGCCACCGACGCCACCGGCGACGGCCAGCCGGCCCCGTCGCACAGCTCCCCGATGGCGCCGCGTAATCGGCGCCTCTGCCGGCCTAGCAACCGCGGTCACCCACCCACCTCCCGTCGTGACAAGCGGAAGCGTCCGGTCTGGGTGCGGCTGGGACGTGGTGCTCGGCAGCGACCTCGTGATCATGCGGTGACCACGTCGCACGACACGAGGGAGCAACGCGCGGCTCCACGCTTGGTCGATGTGATCAAGCGTCGGTACGTGGTGTCCGAACCGTCCGGGCGCGAGAAGCGTCGGTGGCGGAAGGTCTAAGGACCTGTGTTGCCCGGTCTGGCGTCGTGCGGTCCGCGCGCAGCGGTCGGGCTATTGGCGTATGGGCGACGGCCCCGTGCCCTCCTGGTCACACATTGCGGGCCGCGCACTGTGCCGAATCAGGACCGACGAGGGCGCAAAGGTCGCCGATCCTGTGCTGCGGCATGCTGCGCGCCATGCCGCGGCACCACGGCCCGGCGGGGCCCGCAGCACCTGACCTCTCCTGAGCAGCCCGCTGCGACTCGTCTCAGTCCTTGTCTCGCTCGCCGCCTCCGGTCGGTGTCAGCCTTGGTGCCGAAAGCGATCGAGTCGGCGCCGACGACCGCCCGGCCGGGGCCCTCCTCCATCACCGTCCGGTTAGTGATCTCGTCCGGCGCCCGGTTGGCGGCGCCGGTGCCCAGCAGGACGAGCGCGGCGTCGCGGGCCGCCATCCCGATCCTCACCCGAGCACGCGGCGGGGCGCATTGACCCGGGTGAGCACCCCGTTCCAGTACGGTCCGATGGAGGTGATCAAGATCGGCCAGCCGCCATTGATGTGTTCTCGCTGGAAATCATCGATGGGGTGTCGCTGTTTGGGTTTCGGCTGCGGCTTCGTCGAGTGGCTCTTGGGCCAGATCGGCGTGCAAGGACTCGCTCATCATCGTTCTGTAGTCGAAGGCATTGCGCAGTTCGGCCAGCTGTGGGTGGCCGCACCCCACAACGGAGCGACCTCATCTTCTTCACCTTCCTTGACCGGTATCGGCGGCGGTGCCTTCTTTCTGGTGTTCGCGGCCCTCACGCCCAATTTTCTCGGTGAGAACAACGACGCGTCTAACAACGGGATCGTAGACAGCTCCAAGCCGGTGAGCGGGCTCTTCGGCCTCGGTGTGGCATCCGGGGCTCCGGCGCCGATGAATCGGATCGGGCGGGCTCCCGAAGCCGCTGCCCTCGCAGCTTCCGTGCTCGGTCGGCGGAGATCAGCGCCTGTGGGAGGCCAGCGTGCTCGGCCCAGGCCGCCTGCCGGCAGATCCTCTCGACCCGGGGAGTGCAGAGGCGAATCGCAGCGAGCGGACCCGACCCAACCTGGCGCGTGCTCGGTGTCCTTCAGGCCCGGACATCGAGCTCAGGTCCCGGCGGGTGGAGAAATACGATCATGCCGCCTCAGTTCGAGAGCTTGCTCAGGAGCGCCGCTCACGGCACGGCTGGCGGACTGAAATCAGCGACATTGGAGGCTACGTGCCCAACTACGACAGGAACGGGCCCCGCTCGAGCGATGCCGCCGAGCCTGCCGACCCGCACAGCGACGAGGCTATTCTGCGTCGTCTCGGCTACACCCAGGTGCTCTACCGCGAGATGGGCGGGTTCTCCAACTTCGCGATCTCCTTCACGATCATCTCGATTCTTGTCGGCTGCCTGACCTCGTACTACATCGCGTTCAACAACGGTGGGCCCGTCGCGATCACGTGGGGCTGGCTGCTCGTCGGCGGTTTCTGTGTGCTGGTGGCGATGGCCATGGGTGAGATCGCCTCGGCGATGCCCACCGCGGGCGCGCTGTACTTCTGGGCGTCGAAGCTCGGGGGTCCGGCGTGGGGCTGGTTCACCGGCTGGTTCAACCTGGTCGGGCAGATCGCGGTGACCGCCGCGATCGACTACGG
>NZ_BAAAUS010000039.1:0-63688 GCF_039534065.1 Pseudonocardia yunnanensis
CCGATGATGAGGCTGCCTGCTGCGGCGACGGCGACGGTGAGGGTCATGGCGGGTTGGCGTCCGGCGTGGTCGGCGAGCCAGCCGAAGAGCAGGCCGCCGAAGGGGCGGGCGATGAATCCGACGGCGAAGACGGCGAGGGTGGCCAGTAGGGCGCTGCCGGGGGTGGTGTTGGTGAAGAACTCGGATGCGAAGAACACCGAGAACGTGGTGTAGACGTTCCAGTCGTACCATTCGAACGCGTTTCCCACGCCGATGGTCACCAGCAGGCCGAATCGACCGGGCGGTCGGTTCGTACGACTCCCGGGCACCTTCAGGACGCTCCTTCCGACCACTGTTCTGCAAGATCATAAGGGTTGGCTTCGCCTATCGACAGGGCATTCGTCGAGATATGTCGACTTCATCGAGAATCGTCGTGTCCGCCAGATATAAGGATTGTCCGTTGGATCCATTCACGGCGTGATAGGCCATCTGTCACCCTCCGGCCCTGGAACTTCGTACGCTGTACGCGGTACTGTCGCCCGTGTTGGATCGGACGAAGGGGGCGAAAGTGACGATCTTGGTGACGGGTGCGACCGGGAACATCGGCAGGCGGGTCGTGGACCACCTGGTGCGGGCCGGCGCGACCGAGGTCCGGGCACTGACGAACAACCCGGTGAAGGCGGCGCTGCCGCCCGAGGTCGAGGTCGTCGAGGGGTACCTGGGGAGGGTCGAGACACTGCCCGCTGCCCTCGCCGGAGTAGACCGGATGTACCTGGCGCCGCTGGAGGACACCGTGCGGGAGGTCGTCTCGCTCGCCGCGGAGGCCGGCGTCTCCCGGATCGTCGACCTGGCCGGCGGGAAAGCGACGTGGTGGGCAGGCATCGAGGTGGCGGTGGAGGAGTCGGGCGTCGATTGGACGCACCTCGAGCCCGGCGAGTTCATGGACAACTACCTGATGTGGGCCGAACAGATTCGCACCACCGGCACCGTCCGCGACGGCTACCCCGACGCCGCTGCAGCACCCATCGACCTCGACGACATCGCCGCGGTCGCCGCCACCGTCCTCCTCGAGGAGGGGCACGTCGGCAAGGCCTACGAGCTGTCGGGTCCGGAGTCGATCAGCCGGGCCGAGATGGTGCGGCAGATCGGGCAAGCGCTCGGCCGCGAGATCCCGTACGTCGAGCTCCTCCACGACGAGGCGGTGGCGCAGCTGACGCCTGCCATGGGGGAGTTCGCGCGGTGGTACGTGGACGGGATGGCCGAGCTGGCCCGGCACCCGCAGCCGGCGGTCCCGACGTTCACGCAGCTCACCGGTCGGCCTGGCACGACGTTCGCCCAGTGGGCCGCGGCCAACGCGGGCGCCTTCCGCTGAGCGGGTGGGTGGTGCGGAATCAGCCGGGCGGGGCAAACGGCTTCCGGCCAGGGACGAGCGCCACCCGTCCGATACCGCCGTAGCGGTTGGCGTACGACAGTGCCATGGCCAGGTCCGTCACGCCGTTGGCGCCCGAGCCGTCGAGGAACTGCACGCTGAGCACTCCGAAGGCTCTGCCGTTGCCGTCGAGGTAGCCGCTGCCGGAGTCGCCGGGACGGCCCGGAGGGTTGGTCAGAACGCGGTGGGAGCGCCCGCCTGAGCCCTCGCTGACGACATCGCCCTCCTTCACCACGGTGCCGCCGTTGTTGGGCTGGTAGCTGAACACCGGTTCCCCGGCCGTCATGCCGTTGCTGTCGAGGGCGGAAGGGCCGCCCAGGATGGGCACGGTGGGGTCGACCGAACCGACGGCACCGGGGTCGACCTGCACGAGTGCGAAGTCGTTGAGAAGGCAGAGCGACTGGTCGCTCTCACCCCGCTGCTGCATCGTCGCCCACGAGCTGTAGGCCAGCCGCCCGTTGCTCCGGGTGCCGTTCTTGTCCTCGATGAGCACGGTGGTGCCCATCGGTAGCGACCGCTCCCGGCAGCCGCTCAGGCCCATCGTCGTACCCGCGCCCGCGCAGTGGGCGGCATACCCGAGGTACGTCTTCCCGCCGCCGTTGAAGACGAACGCCGCGGTGCAGGCGTTGGCGCTGTTCTCGTCGATCGGGCTGAGCATCAGGACGCCGGGCGTGATGGTTCCGGCGGCCTGGGCCGCTGCAGGCTCGACAACCGCGGCCTGGTGCACTGCGGCCTTGTTCAGTGCGGGCCCGCTCGTGGCGGCGACAGCGACCGTTGGCCAGGCTAGGCCCAGCACCGCGGCAGCGACCATGGCGGCGACGGCGCGAAAAACGCTGCGTCGACGGTGCACGGGGACCTCCTCGTGAGCGCTCGTGTTGGCTCCGGTGGACCGACTCTATGTGCCGTCGAGCGCTCCGGAGCGGTCGCGAGGGGGTGGTTTGCTGACGGAGCAATGGACTAGTCAAGGCGGTGGGGTTAACCCCCTACCGGCGCATCCGGGTGCCACCAGCGGCGGCAGGCCGCACATCTGTCAGGCTGGGTGTGCTCCCACCGTGTGAGCATCGCGCCCTGGGGGCGACCGCAATCGAGAGGACCTGCCTGTCGTGCTGGAAGTCGTGGCCGTCTGCGATGCGGTCCTCTACAGCTCGTGGCTGCTGCCCGTGCTCGTGATCCTCATCGCGATCGACGGCCCGTTCCCGGTGCTTCCCAGCGAGACCCTCCTGATGACTGCTGCCGCCCTGGCGTTCGGGCGCCACGACGTGCTGGCCGTGGTCGCCCTGTTCCTCGCCGCGCTGGTCGGCTCGGTCGCGGGTGACCTGCTGGTGTTCGGCCTGGGCCGCTCCTCGCACCGGGTACTGGCCCGCGCCGTCGAGGCCGAGGGCGGGCTCTCCTCGTGGGTGCGCCGGCGTCTGTTGCAGCGTCCCTCGGTGGTGCTGGTGGGGGCGCGTTTCGTGCCGGGTGGACGCCTGCTGAGCACTGCGGCGGCCGGCCGCTACGGGCTGGATGTGCCCCGCTTCCTGCTGGGCTCGGTTGCCAGTTCGGCGGCCTGGAGCGTCTACATGCTGCTGATCGGGCTGCTCCTCGGGCCGATCACGGGGGGCAGTCCGCTGCTCAGCCTGCTCGCGGGCGTGGTGATGGCCGTGCTGACGGCCGGGGCGTTCGCCCTGGTGCAGCGCGTGAGGGCGATGCGGGCGGCCGCGGCAGCGCCGTCCGGCGTCGCGCCTGCATTGGAGCTGGTGGCGCCCCACTGATCGACGCCATACTTCGCCGCGTGGGCACACAGCGTTGGGTGGCCGAGGTCGGCGAGGACAATGCGCGCTGGCTCGCCACCGAGAGCCGCACGGCGCTTCTCGCCTCCGAGTACCGGCCCCGGGCCGTCGGCGGGGGTTGTATCGAGCTCTCCGCCCTTGCCCTGGGTGCTTCCCGCGAGCTCGGTGAGGAAGAGGACGGCTACATCACCGACGACGGCGAGGGCCTTCGCGTCTGGATCGGGGACGACGCGTTCGAGCTGCAGCTCGTCGAACCCTGAGAGCGGCAGGCTCAAACGAGAGCACTGCTCTTGACTTAGCCGGGCCTCGGTGATTCACTTCTCCCGAACGAGAGCACCGCTCTCGAATTGGACAAGGGGAGAGCTTCCATGACCGACGCCCGCTACATCCGTGCCGGCAGCGGCACCGAGATCTTCAACGCCATCGTCACCGGGCTCACGCGCATCGGCGTCAGCATCTACGGATCCCGCGTGTTGGCCGTGCGCGGCCGCAAGAGCGGGGAGTGGCGGACCGTCCCGGTCAACCTGCTCAAGTACAACGGCGAGCGCTACCTGGTGGCCCCCCGCGGACACACCCAGTGGGTGCGCAACATGCGCGCCGCCGGGGGCGGGGAGCTGCGGGTCGGGCGGAAGGTCGAGGCCTTCACCGCCAACGAGCTGGCCGACGACGACAAGCCCGAGATTCTGCGGGAGTACCTGCGCCGCTGGAAGTTCGAGGTCGGAGTGTTCTTCGACGGGGTCGACGCCTCGGCGAGCGACGAGAAGCTGCGGTCCATCGCGCCGGGATATCCGGTGTTCAGGCTGAGCTGAGCTCCGGGAAGGTCAACCGGTGCCGGCGGAGGCTCCCCATTGTCCGCCGGCCCCGGTCACTCCACTCAACGCACGAACATTCGTCGGGTTTCGGTCGTTCTGCACTCTCCGTCGAGTGGGGGAATACGGCCTGTGATCAGCCGGACGCCCGGTGGGCGGCCCTGAGCGGTCGACGGCGATCTGGCAACGGTGAGTGGGCGCGTCGCCGCGGGGAGTGCGCGCGCCACATTGCGCGCGCCGTCGCTGTGGCGTTCCCACCCATGGCCGACAGGCCCCGTGCTTCGTAGCGTCTCCGCAGCCCCGCGTGTGCTCGAGGAGGAGTCATGCTCCAGCGTTCCGGTCGTTCCCCAGCGGCCTTGCTCATCGCCGTCCTGGCTGTGGTGCTCACCGCCTGCGGCGCGCCCGGATCCGGCGGTCAGGACTCCGGCGGCGACAGCGCCACGGCGCCGTTCCGGGTCGGGTTGGTGCACTCCACCACCGGTCCCCTCGCCAGCTACGGCGAGCAGTACGCGGCCGGGTTCACCGCAGGCCTGGACTACGCGACCGGTGGCACGGGGCAGGTCAACGGGCGCAAGGTCGAGGTCACCGAGGCCGACGACGCGGGTGACCCCGCGAAGGCCGTCGCCGCCGCCACCGATCTCATCGGCCAGGGCTACAAGGTGATCGCGGGATCGACGGCATCGGGGGTGGCGCTGCAGGTGGCGCCGCTGGCCGACGAGAACCAGGTGCTGTTCATCTCCGGTCCCGCCGCGACCGACGCCGTCACCGGGGCGAACGAGTACACGTTCCGCTCGGGCCGGCAGACCTACCAGGACGTGTTGACGGCGGGCACGATCGTCGGCGACCCGGCGGGCCGGTCCGTGATCGTCTTCGCCCAGGACAGCGCGTTCGGCCAGGCCAACGCGCAGGCGGTGACCGCCGTGCTCGGCGCGAAGGGCGCGAAGGTCACCCCGGTGCTGGTGCCGGCGGGTGCCACCGACCTCACGCCGTTCGCCCGGCAGGCCGTGGACGCCGCACCGGACCTGCTCTTCGTGGCCTGGGCGGGCGCCAACGCCACGCAGATGTGGCAGTCGCTGCAGCAGCAGGGTGCCTTCGAGGCGTCGACCGTGGTGACCGGGCTCGACATCAAGGCCACCTACCCGATCTTCGGGCCGGCCGCCGACAAGATCCACTTCCTCTCGCACTTCTTCCCCGGCGCCACCGACAACGAGGCGTACAAGGCGCTGGAGGCCGGGCTCGCGAAGCAGGGCACGGAGGTCGACCTGTTCACCAACGACGGCTTCGTGGCGGCTCAGATGGTGGTGCACGCCTTGCAGGAGGGCGGCGACGACCCGGCGGTGATGGCCAAGTCGCTGGAGGGCTGGACGTTCCTCGGTCCGAAGGGTGAGTCGACGATCCGCTCGGCGGACCACGCTGTGCTGCAGCCGATGTTCACCGCCCGGCTCACGCCCACGGCGGACGGTGGGTTCGTCCCGCAGCTCGTCGACACGCTCGCCGCGGACGCGGTGGCGCCGCCCGTCGCGCCCACGAAGTGAGCTCGGTGAGTGCCACCGCGACGGCGGCACCGGTGCTCGCCGCCCGCAGCCTCGGGTGGGTCGTGGGCGGTGCCGTGATCCTCGCCGAGGTGGACCTCGACGTCCGTGACGGTGAGCTGCTCGCGATCATCGGCCCGAACGGCGCGGGCAAGTCCACCCTGCTGCACCTGCTGTCGGGGGTGCGGCGCCCGACGAGCGGCACCGTCGAGCTGGGCGGACGGGACGTCACCCGCGCGTCCGCTGCCGCCCGCGCCCGCCACGGGCTGGGCCGGACGTTCCAGACCTCCAGCCTCTTCGGCGGGCTGTCGGCCCGGGAGAACGTCCGGCTGGCCGTGCAGAGCCGCCGAGCGGGCCCGCTCTCCGTGCTGCGTGGCGCACAGGGACGTGCCGAGCTCGCCGAGTCGGACGCGCTGCTCGAACAGGTCCGGATGACCCACCGCGCCGGGGCGACCGCCGGCGAGCTCTCCCACGGCGACAAACGCAAGCTCGAGATCGCCATCGCGCTCGCCCGGCGGCCGTCGGTGCTGTTGCTCGACGAGCCGATGGCCGGGGTGTCGGTGGAGGACGTGCCGCCCCTGGTGGAGCTGATCGGCGGGCTGCGCGCCGGCGGGGTCAGCGTGGGGATGGTCGAGCACCACATGGACGTCGTGCTCGGGCTGGCCGACCGGGTGGCGGTGCTGCACCACGGGAGCCTGCTCGCCGTCGGCTCGCCCGCCGAGGTCACGGCCGACGCGGCGGTGCAGCAGGCTTATCTGGGGGAGGAGCTGTGAGCACTGCGCAGCGGCCCGCTCGCGGGGACGGATCGGCAGCCGAGCTGTCCGGGCCGGTGCTCGCGCTGGACGACGTCCACGTGCGCATCGGTGGCTCCCACATCCTGCAGGGAGTCTCGTTGTCGGTCGCGCCGTCCGGGGTGACCGCGCTGCTCGGACGTAACGGCGTCGGGAAGACGACCACCCTGCGTGCCGTCGTCGGGCTCGTCCCGCGCACCGGTTCGATCCGGCTCTCGGGCGACGAGATCGGCCGGGGACGTACGCCGTGGGTGGTGCGCCAGGGCGTCGGCTACGTACCCGAGGACCGCGAGGTGTTCGCGACGCTCACCGTGGCCGAGAACCTCCGGCTGGCCTGCCCCGACCCCGAACCGGAACGCGCGGCGCTGGTGCACGAGCTGTTCCCGGAGCTGTCCGAGCGCAGCCGGCAGCGCGCCGGGACCTTGTCCGGCGGGCAGCAGCAGATGGTGGCGCTCGCCCGGGCGCTGCTCCCGCCGAGCCGGCTCCTGCTGATCGACGAGCCGACGAAGGGCCTCGCGCCCCGGCTCGTCACGGAGGTGGCGGCCGCACTGGAACGGGTGGCGCAGGTGACGCCGGTGCTGTTGGTGGAGCAGAACCTGCCGGTGGTGCGCAGGCTCGCCGGGGATGTCGTGGTGCTCGACGCCGGCCGTGTCGTGCACACGGGACGGGCCGACGAGCTGCTCGCCGACGCCGGGCGGACCCGTGAGCTGCTCGGGGTGGGGAGCCGGTCGTGAGTACGTTCGTGTTGCTCTTGGCCACGGGCCTCGGGCTCGGAGCGCTGTACTTCCTCGTCGCCTCGGGCCTGAGCCTGATCTACGGCCTGATGGGCGTGCTGAACTTCGCCCACGGCGCGTTCCTCGCCGCGGGCGCCTACGCCGCCTGGTGGGCCGCCTCGGGTGGACTGCCCGGGGCGAGCGGGAACGGCTGGGGGTTCGTGCTGGCCACCGTGTTCGGCGTGGCGGTCGGGGCCGTGGTGGGCGCCGGAGTGGAGCTGCTGCTGATCCGCCCGCTCTACCGCCGCCACATCGAGCAGGTACTGGTCACCGTCGGGCTCGGGCTGGTGGGTGTGGCGCTGCTGCGTGGCATCTGGGGCGCCGACCCGTTGCCGTTCCCGCGGCCCGGGATCGCGTCGGGCGTCACGACGATCGGCGGCGCCGCGATCCCCAACGACCGCTTCGTGCTGCTCGTCGCCGCGATCGCCGTGCTGCTCGGCCTGCTGGCGCTGCTCCGGTTCACGCGGATCGGGTTGATCATCAGGGCCGGGGTGGAGAACCGCGCGATGGTCGAGGCGCTGGGCATCGACGTGCGCCGCACGTTCACGCTGGTCTTCGCCATCGGCGGCGCGGTCGCGGCGCTCGGCGGGGTGCTCGGGTCGGTGTACCTGGGCAGCGTCTCGCCCGGTCAGGGCACGTCGTTGCTGATCTTCGCGTTCATCGTCGTCGTGATCGGCGGCCTCGGCTCGCTGACCGGATCGGCGGTGGCCGCCGTCGTCGTCGGGCTGGTGCAGCAGCTCGCCAACTACTACACGGCTTCGGGGGTGGGCGACCTGTCGGTCGTGCTGCTGCTCGCGCTGGTGCTGCTCGTGCGCCCCGGCGGTCTGACGGGGAGGGCAGCAGCGTGAGTGAACGTGCGAGCGCAGGCGCGACGGGCCTCGTGGAGCAGGTTCGGCAGCGGGCGACCGCCGGTGAGGCTCCGCGGCGCGCCGCCGGGTGGCGCTCCGCCGTGGCGCCGGTGGCCGTTCTCGTGGTGCTCGCCGCCCTGCCGTACGTCTCGGTGCCGCTGCCCGGCGTGCTGCCGGGGCTGGTGAACAGCCCGGGTTCGATGCAGCTGCTGGCGCTCTGCCTGGTCTTCGGCGGTGTCGCGCTGTCCTACGACCTGCTCTTCGGACGCACCGGGCTGCTGTCGTTCGGCCACGCCCTGTTCGTCGCCGCCGGTTCCTACACGGCCGCGCTGGCGCTGGCCCGCCCCGGCGTCGGGCTCGGCGTGGCCGTCGGGATCGCGGTGGTGGTGGGCGTGGTGCTGCCCCTGGTGGTCGGCGCGGTCGCGCTGCGCGTCACCGGCATCGCGTTCGCGATGGTGACGCTGGCGTTCGCGCAGGCCGGATCGATCCTCGTGCTGCGCAACCCGGGCGGCCTCACCGGCGGTGAGGAGGGCCTGCCGCTCAACCGCGATGGGCTGCCGGACCTGCTGGTCGGCGTGGTCAACGCGCCGTACAGGTACTGGCTGGCGCTCGCGTACCTCGCGCTCTGCTGGGCCGTGGTCGCGTGGCTGGTCCGCTCGCGCGCCGGTCACGTCTGGGCGGCCGTTCGGGAGAACCCCGAGCGCGTCGCGGTGCTGGGCCTGTCGGTGTACCGGTCGCAGCTGCTCGCCGTGCTGGTGGGAGGGCTGCTCGGCACCCTCGGCGGGGTGGCCCACCTGCTGGTCGTGGGCGGCGCCACCCCCTCGCTCACCACCAGCGAGCTGACGCTCGGGCTGCTGGTGATGGTGGTGCTGGGCGGTGCCGGCAGCAGGTGGGGCGCGGTGGTCGGCGGGGTGCTCTACACCTACCTCGACAACCGGCTGCTGGAGCTGGCCGGTTCCGACACGGTGGCCGGGCTGCCGGCCGTGCTTCGCGTGCCGCTCTCGGAACCGACGTTCGTGCTCGGCGCACTCTTCATCGCGGTGGTGTTCTTCGCCCCCGGTGGCCTGGTCGGTCTGGTGCGCCGCCGGCGGGCGCCGACTGCGTGACAACCGACCCGAAACACATATTGCGCCGAGCAATTGGCGCTCGATAAGCGGTTCTCCGGTGTGACGTCGGACGTGGGTGACGCAGACTTTTCGAAACCGTGGTTACTTTCGACGGCGGTACTCGACGCGCACTCATACCTGCCGGGGATGGAACATGTTTACTCCAGTAATCGGCGATAACGCCCGGGACGATGGCGAGCTCGCGGTGAGCATCTGATGGGTGTCGAGCTGCCACAGGCGGCCAAGGACCTGCTGGACGGACGAACCTACGTCGTGCTCACCACGATCCGTTCGGATGGCGGCCCCCAGTCGGTGGTGACGTGGGCGTCGCGGGACGGCAACGACGTGCTGATCACGACCCGCCGGGGAGTGGCCAAGGAGGTCAACATCAACCGGGACCCGAGGGTCTCGGTCTGCTTCTTCGACCCGGGCCGCCCGGGCGAGGCCTACACGGTCTACGGCTCGGCGACGCTGTCCGAGGAGGGAGCGGACGACCTGGTGGCAGAGCACTCCGGGAAGTATGTGTCCACCAGGCCCGACCCGGTGACGTACCTCCGCCGCAAGGGCAACGACTTCACCTCTCCCAACGTCGTCATCCGCGTGACGCCGGAGAAGGTGCGCGAGCACCACTGAAGCGCCGGCACGGCCGGCTGATCGCCGACCGCCGGACGATCGGTCTGGTGCGGCGACGATGATCGCCACGAGATCGGGCTTTCGGCCCTCCGGAGGGCCGAAACCCCGATCTCACCGCGATCTATCGGAGATGCGGAGCTTGCGCAGCCGCAGCGCCAGCTGGATCTCCAGAGCCCGGTCCGGGCACTGCCAGTCCTCGCCGAGCAGCGAGGCCACCCGCTCCAGCCGCTGTGCCACCGTGTTGACGTGCACGTGCAGCAGGCCCGCCGCGCGCCGCGGGCTGCCGCCCACCGCGAAGTACGCCTCCAGCGTGCCGAGCAGGTCGCTGCCGCGTCTGTCGTCGTACTTCGCGACCGCGCCGAGTACCCGGTCCAGGTAGCGGTCCACATCCGCGGGCGCGCTCGTCACCAGCCCCGCGAACCCGAGGTCGCGCGCCGATCCGGCCCGCATCCCGATCGCCGCGAGCGCGTCGGTGACACGGCGGGCCTCGACGTGGGTGTCGTGCAGACCCGCCGCGGGCACGACCGGACCCGTCGCGCCGACCGTGAGCTTCACGTCGTCGGTTCCCAGCCGCCGCGCCAGCACGGCGGCGACGGCCGAGGGGTCCCGCCCCGGGACGACGGCCACGACCTCCCCGTGGTGGTCACCGGCGAGCCCGCGGCCGTCTCCGGCAGTGGCGGCGGCCAGGTGCACGCCGCGGCGTGCGCCCCGGCACACCGCCAGGATGTGGGGGGTGTTCAACCGCAGGCCCAGCAGCCTGCCGCGCTCGACGAGGGTGGTGTCGACCGTGCCGTCCGGTCGCGCGAGCAGGTCGGCGAGCAGGTCTGTGCGTACCCGCTGGTCGGACTCGGCGGCACGGAGCCGGAAGAGCAGCACGAGCGCGGTCACCATCGCTGCCCGCTCGACCGTGCGTCCCTGCCCACTGTCCAGCGGCGGGCAGCCACCGAGCACGAGCGTGCCCAGCCGCTGCCCGGCAGCGCTCACCACCGCCGCCGACAACCCGTCGGCCTCCGCGAGCCTGCCCGACGCGGCCGAGCGGCGCACCGCCTCCACCGCGCCCAACGGGTCGTGGTCGGGGCCCGGGTCGGGTGCGGGGCCGTAGGACGCGATCCGCTGGTCGTCGACGTCGAGCACCGCGACCCAGCATCCGAGGATCTCGCCGAGGGCGGCGGCGATGTCGTCGACTCCGCCCCCGGACAGCACGACCCCGGCGAACCGGTCGTGCGCGGCCGCGGCCTGCTCGATCCCGGCGTGCGCGCTCGACAGGGCGGCGAGCGCCTGGGCGGTCTCGGCGGCCCGCCGCGACTGCACCAGCGAGACGGCGGCGAGCGCGGACAGTGAGCCGAGCAGCGCCACCTCACCACGGGTGAACGGCCGACGGCTGCGGTTGGCGGCGAACAGGACACCGACGAACTCGCCGTCGACGACCAGGGGGGTGCCGCAGATCGCGACCAGGCCCTCCTCCTCGACGGCGGCGTCGATCTCGGTGGTGTGCGCGTAGCGGTCGTCGCCGGGATAGTCCGCCGTCCAGTACGGCCGTCGCGTCTGCGCCACGAGGCCGCCGAGTCCGGCGCCCTGCGGCAGCCGGAGGGCCTGGAACCGCGCCGACACCGACCCCGCGGTCGCCCGCATGAACGTGTCGCCGCGCTCGGCGTCGGCCAGCGTCAGGTAGGCGACGTCCGTGCCCAGCAGGCTGCGGGCACGCCGCACGATCGCGTCGAGCACCCCGCCGGGATCGGGCCGCGAAGCCAGGTCCCGCGCGATGTCGACGAGGGCCGAGAGCTCTGCCTCGCGCCTGCGATGGGCATCGATGCCGCTGCGCACCCGCAACGCGAGCTCGCGGGCGATCTCGCCGCTCTGCGGGTCGGCCTCTGCGAGCACGCGCGCCTGCTCGTCGATCCGCTCCGCCGGGGCGTCCTGGGCGAGCAGGCGCAGCATCTCCAGAGCGGTGCGGGACACGGCGGCGATCATGCCACCGCCCGGGACGAGCTCGTCGGAGTTGTCAGGGTTCGGCCCCGAAATCCAGCGGCGAGGCGATGATTTCGAGCACCGACCGCAACGGGCTTCCTGGCACAGCCGCGCCGGCGAGGCGGCGTGCCGCTACCCGTTGGCTTCTCTGGGCTGGGGTCGTTGGTCGTGGAAAATTTTCACGCCCTCCACCAACCCTTTCTGCGTCACCTCTGGATGGCTTACGAGCCACTTCTTCGTTTCCTTGGCGTCCGGCGCCGTTTCCACCATCCGATACTGTGTGAGATAGCCCGCGACGCGCTCCAGGATCACGCTGTCGTTGATTTTGATCAGCATCGGCCCGGACGTATCGGTGAAAACCTTCAGTGCGACGCTCGCCTCCCGTCCTCGGGAAGCGAGCGTGCTGTCCAGCTTGTGGAATTCGAGGGCGAGTCGCTTGTGTTCCCCCGACATATCCGTGTTGTCGTCGATGATCTTGGTCAGCTTTCTGTCTGCCCTCTTCTCGTAGGTCTCGCCGATGGCGAGCTTCAGGGCTGCCGCCGCCTCGCGGCCGAACGCGCGCAGTTCGGAAGAGATCTTCCGCTCGTCTTCGGTTTGTCCCTTTTCTCGAGGATGGAGGCGCTTGTTGACGGCGTCTACGGCGTGTTG
Source organism: Pseudonocardia yunnanensis (assembly GCF_039534065.1). NCBI lineage: Bacteria > Bacillati > Actinomycetota > Actinomycetes > Pseudonocardiales > Pseudonocardiaceae > Pseudonocardia > Pseudonocardia yunnanensis. The sequence goes on from NZ_BAAAUS010000039.1 coordinate 12,286, forward strand.
CATCTCGTGGGAGACGGCGGCAGCGAAGCGTCGCAGTTCGAGCGCAGTTGCATTCGGCGGCGGCGGATTGATCAAGATCTTGCCGCCCGTCGCCTCGAGGTGGTCCAGCGTGAACTGCGCACGAGCGTTCTGACCGAGCGTCGAGTGCTCGTCGATCTCGACTTTGTCTCCGGCGTCCAGCACCTCGTAGATATCCCGGTACGGGACGGCAAAAGCGGCGCCGGGCGCCTGCCCGGGTGCTGCCGCCAGTAGCGCGCCGAATGCGTCGGGATGGAGGTGGTTCGCCGACCACGGCGCCCTCGCGTAGTTGATTCTGCGCTGCACGAACGGCTCACAAGTAGCAATATTGAAATCGGAGAAGTTCGTGCCCGAACGGGGCTGCAGGCCCTGCCGGACCGTATCCACCAACAACTGGCTCCTGGCGCCTGGTACATCGCACACAGCAGATCGCTGTACCGGAGGCGGAGGAACCGAAGCAGTTGGCGCGAAGCATTGTTCGACGAGCCGTGTGACGGACGCGTTGCCCGCCATCCGTTGCAGTGTGAGCGTCGACTCGACGATGGGTCCGTGCCGCCCGGGGCGCGCGCGGGACGGCCGGATCAACGGCGCCGGAACAATACCGGACGGATCTCCGCTGCGCTGTCTCGCCAGGCCGGACCGTGACTGCATCAGCCCACCTCCATCGTCCAATGATGCTTATTCGGTCGATGTCATCGGTGACCGGCGGAAGCAGACCGAAGGCGACCTCGAATGGTCGACGCGGGCGGCCGGCCCGATTGCGGGCGCTCGTGGCGGCCCCGTCTCGCCGCTCACATGTTAACCAGAGATGACGTGGACCAGCGGAGTGGCGAGTAGCACCGGTGCAGGTAGCAGCAGCACCAGCAGGCCCAGTGCGGCCGCGACCGACGACCGGCGCGCGTGTTGCCCGGTCCGGCCGGCGCCGAGACTCGCGCCGGCCGGTCAGGGCGTGGCGTCGCCGGTTCTCAGCGGGCCGCGCTACGGGAGAGCGCGGGGTCCGCCGCGAGGTCACGTGTGCGGGTCTCGCCGTAGGTGGCGACCGCGAGGATCGTCACCAACGCGCTGAGCGCCACGTACACCGCGACCGCGTAGCCGCTGTCGAACTCGGTGTACAGGGCCACCGCGATCACCGGGGCGAGCCCGCCCGCCACCACGGACGCGAGCTGGTATCCGATGGAGACGCCCGAGTAGCGCACCTTCGTGCCGAACAGCTCGGACAGGAACGCGGCTTGCGGGCCGTACATGGCGCCGTGGAAGACGAGTCCTCCGACGACGGCGAGCGTGGTGAGCCAGAAGTTCTCGGTGTCGATGAGCGCGATGAATGCGAACGCCCAGACGCCGACGCCCGCGGCCCCGATCAGGTACACCGGCTTGCGCCCGATGCGGTCGGAGAGCGCGCCCCACAGCGGGATCGTCACGAGGTGCACGGCCGCGCCGATCAGCACGGCCCCGAGCACGAACGAGCTCGAGAGCCCGAGCCGCTGCGTCACGTACGTCGTGATGACGATGGTGAAGATGTAGTAGGAGACGTTCTCGGCGAACCGGGCGCCCATCGCGGTGAACACCTCCCGCGGGTAGCGGCGGAAGACCTCGACGATCGGCATCGTCTCCTTCTCGCCGGCCGCGGCCGCAGCGGCCGCGCGGGCCTGCGCGTCCTTGAACACGGGCGACTCCTCCACGGACAGCCGCACGTAGAGGCCGATCAGCACCAGCACCGCGGAGAGCAGGAACGGGATCCGCCAGCCCCACGCGAGGAAGTCGTCGTTGGGCTGGAGCGCGGAGAGCAGGAACAGCAGACCGTTGGCGAGGAGCTGGCCGAACGGGACCCCGGCCTGCGGCCAGCTCGCCCAGTAGCCGCGCCGCGCCGGGTCGCCGTGCTCGGAGACGATGAGTACCGCCCCGCCCCACTCGCCGCCGAGCGCGAAGCCCTGTACGAGTCGCAGGATCACCAGGAGCAGAGGTGCCGCCACCCCGATCGTGGCGTAGCCCGGGAGCAGGCCGATCGCGAAGGTCGCGATGCCCATCAGCACCAGGCTGACCACGAGCAGTGTCTTGCGGCCGATCTTGTCGCCGAAGTGGCCGAACACGAGACCGCCGACCGGCCGTGCGATGAACCCGATGGCGAACGTGCCCAACGCGAGCAGCGTGCCGGCGGCGGGATCGCTCGAGGGGAAGAAGACCGCCGGGAAGACGACGGCCGCAGCCACCCCGTAGAGGAAGAAGTCGTACCACTCGACGGTGGTGCCGGCCATGCTGGCCGCCACCACCTTGATGATGTTGGATGAGGATTGTTGCTGGTCGACCACGTTGTCTACCCCGTTCCTCTACTAGTGAGCTGTCCAGCCGCCGTCCATGGTCAGCGACGATCCGGAGATGGACGGTGACGCCGGTCCGTAGAGCACGGCGGCGAGTTCGGCCACCTCGTCGGGCTCGACGAGTCGCTTCACCGCCACCGGTCCGAGCATCACCTGTTCGATCACGGCGTCCTCGTCGATGCCGTGCGTGCGCGCCTGGTCCGCGATCTGCCGCTCCACGAGCGGCGTGCGGACGTACGCGGGGTTGATGCAGTTGCTGGTGACCCCGTGCGCCGCGCCCTCCAGCGCGATCACCTTCGACAGCCCTTCCAGGCCGTGCTTCGCGCTGATGTAGGCGGCCTTGAAGGGGCTCGCGCGCAGGCCGTGCACGCTGGAGATGTTGATGACCCGGCCCCAGCCGCGCTCGTACATGTGCGGCAGCGTGCGCCGGGCGAGCCGGAACGGGGCTTCCAGCATCACCCGGAGGATCAGCGAGAACCGCTCGGGGTCGAACTCGTGAACGGGTGCGACGTGCTGCAGGCCGGCGTTGTTGACCAGGATGTCGACGGCGGCGGGTAGCGCGTCGACCGCGGCGAGGTCGCCGAGGTCGCAGGGCAGTGGCTCGACCTGGGGCACGGTGTCGGCGAGCGCCTTGAGGCCCGCTTCGTCACGGTCGACCGCGAGCACCGAGGCACCGTCGTCCGCCAGCCGTCGCACGATCGCGGCGCCGATTCCCGACGCCGCACCGGTGACCAGCGCGGTGCGCCCGGCCAGCAGCGGTGTGGATGAGGTCATGCCGGAAAACGCTACGGCGGCGGCGGCGGATTTACGCGGTGCCGGGACACCAGGGATGGGCGGGAGGATGTGTCGGGTGCCCACATATCGGCGCTCGATCGTCGAAGGTGCTTCTCAGAGGTGCCGAAAGCCCGGGTGCACGCCCGGGGTGAGGCCCTGGTCCTCCGCCACGCGCAGGAGCAGGGCGCGCAGCCGCGCCTGATCGCCGGTGTCGAGGCTCCGCAGGATCGCCTCGTCGTGCTCCCGGCCGACGGCGCCGATCCGATCCATGAGCGCCTCCCCGTCCTCGGTGAGGTAGAGGGCGTGCAGCCGCCGGTCGCCCGGGTTGCGGCGCCGCTCGACCAGCCCGCGGTCGGCGACCGAGTCGACCAGTCCGACCAGCCGGCTCGGCGGCGTGCCCAGCAGTTGCGCCATGGTCTGCTGGCTCTGTCCGGGATCGGCGGCGATCGCCCGGAGCAAGCCTGTCTGTGCGGGCGTCAGATCCAGTGCTGCGATCCGCTCGGTGAAACGGGCCGCGGCGTGCGCGCCGAGCGCGGCGAGCAGGAACGCGGCCCCTGGCGGGTCCTCGAGGCGGGGGACGGACGCAACCACGCGAAGACCGTACCAGTTGACAAATCGTTTCTTGAGCGTAACGATTTCGGCCGACAACGATGCCGAGGAGGGACGAGATGAGTGACAGAACGTTTCGGTTCGGAGTCGTGGCGACGCCGACCGGCAGCCCCGACGAGTGGATCGCCACCGCCCGCCGGGTCGAGGAGCTCGGCTACTCGACCCTCCTGATGCCCGACGGCCTGCAGCTGCTCGCGCCGTTCTCCTCGCTGGCCGTGGCGGCACACGCAACCAAGGCCCTTCGCGTCGGCACGTTCGTGCTGGCGAGCCCGATGCGTACGCCGCTCGGTGCTGCGTGGGAAGGACACTCGCTCGCGGTCCTCAGCGGCGGCCGCTTCGAGTTCGGCATCGGCACCGGACGTCCGGCCGTGCGGGAGTTCGCGGAGCGCCTCGGCCTCCCGTTCGGCACGGCCGCGCAGCGGCTCCAGCAGGTGGGCGAGAGCATCGACCACCTGCGCGAGCTCGACGGCTCCGAGCGGCACACTCCGGTACTGGTCGCCGCGGGCGGTCCCAAGGCGATCGCGCTCGCCGCGGAGAAGGCCGACATCGTCACGCTCGCCGCTCCGCCGCTGGCGACCCGGGACGAGGTGGCGGGCATGGTGCGCACGCTGAACGATGCGGCGGGTGCACGGGCCGATGACATCGAGCTCGCGACCAACCTGTTCGTGGTGGGCAACGAGGTGCCGCCGTGGATCCAGGGGTTCATCGGGTTGGACGCCGCCACCTTGATCGCGCACGACTCACTCGTGATGCTCCGGGGCAGCACCGCGGAGATGGCCGACGAGCTGAGGCGCCGCCGCGACACATTCGGCGTGTCCTACGTCAGCGTCAACGGCGCCTTCTTCGAGCAGCTCGCGCCCGTGGTGGAGCAACTCGCCGGCACGTGACGGGGCCGGAGCTCCGGGCGACCGTCAGCTGCTGCCGGCTGCCCGAAGCCAGCCGAGCACCTGCTCCGCGTGCTCTCCGGGCGGGAACACCGGATAGAAGACGTGCTCGATCGTTCCGTCGCGCACGATCAGCGTGATGCGCTTGTAGAGAGTGATCCCGTCGGCCTCGAACGTCGGCAGGCGCAGGGCGTCGGCCACCCGGAGATTCTCGTCGGAGATCATCGCGAACGGCAGCCGGAGCCGGTCGACGGCCTCGCGCTGGTAGTCGGTGTCCTGGCTGGAGAGGCCGTAAACGGCCTGGGCGCCCGCGACCTTGAGGTCCTGGTAGTGGTCGCGAAACCCGCACGACTCGGGCGTACAGCCGCGGGCCCCCGGGATCTCGTCCCACCCGGTCGGCAGGTCGGCGCCCGGCCTGCCGGTCATCGGATAGATGTAGAGAACCGTGCGACCGGCGCCGAGCGTGGCCAGGTCGAGCGTCTCGCCGCCGGTGGTGGGCAGCACGACGGCCGGCATCGGGGTGCCGGGCAGATGGTCGGCGGCTCCGTCGTCGACGGGTCGCGGCAGATCGTCCGGGAGGGTCTGCGGGTCGGTCACGGGTACTCCTGAGCGCTCGGGACGTTCGACGAGCCCGGCGCAGCTCTGTCGGGCTCCCCGCCGACGGTAATCCTCAACCGACGGGACAGGGGTCCGTCTCGGTCGGCCGGGCACCTCTGCGGGTGTGGCGCTGTGGCGCAGCGCACCGCCGCAGCTACGAACCGCGCACAACGGGCCGGCGCGTCCGAGGCGGGTGACACGAAGCGGTGGGCAACGTCCCTGCAGGCGCCTAGCCTCGGCCCGTGCAGGAGGAGAAGGTGCAGGGAACGCCCGAGGAGAATCCGGGCGAGAGCGGGGGCGAGAGCACCCTCACCGTCCTGGTCGCGACGGCCGTCAACGCCCTGATCGCGGTGCTGAAGTTCGTGGCTGGGCTGCTCACGGGCTCGGTCGCCATGCTCGCCGAGGCAGTGCACAGCGTCGCCGACACCAGCACCGAGCTACTCCTGCTCACGGCGTTGCGGCAGTCGGCCCGGCGCCCGGACCGGCGCCACCCCTTCGGCTACGGGAAGGCCCGGTTCTTCTGGGCGCTGATCGCCGCCGTGTGCATCTTCGTCTCCGGTGCCGTGTTCGCGTTCATCGAGGGCATCCGGGCGATGCTCGGCAGCGACGCCGAGCAGACGCTGGCGTGGGTGGCCTACGCCGTGCTCGGCGGGTCGTTCGTGCTCGAGAGCATCTCGTGGTTGCAGGCGTCCCGCCAGGTACGCCAGGAGTCAGCGAGCGAGGGCGTCTCGTTCCGTACCTGGCTGCGCACCACCGACGACCCGACGGTGAAGACCGTGTTCTTCGAGGACACCGCGGCGCTCATCGGCCTCCTGCTCGCCTTCGGCGGCGTTGCGCTGCACCAGGTCACCGGCTCGGGATTCTGGGACGGGCTGGCCTCCGTGCTCATCGGCTTGTTGCTCACCGGCGTGGCCTACATCCTGGGGCGGACGAACGCCGGGTTGCTCATCGGGCGCCAGGCGAACCAGCGCACCCTCTACGCGCTGCGTGACGCGCTCGCCGCCCGGCCGGAGGTCGACCAGGTCGTCGACATGCTCACGATGACCGTGGGCACCGACCAGGTGCTGCTCTGCGCACGCCTGGACTTCGACGACCGGCTCGACGTGGCGTCGCTGGAGCGGGCGTGCGTCGAGATCGACGCCGACCTGCATGCCCGCTTCCCGGACCTGGAGGACGTCTTCCTCGAGCCCGTGCCACGTGCCGACCCGACCATGCGCCAACGCGTGCTCGACCGCTACGGCGGGGCGGGAGCGCGGCGCTTGCGGGACGGGCTGAATGCCGCGGACTGAGGGCGCGGGCGCCGCGGGCCGGAAGTGGGGCCGTGAATGGCCCAGGAATCGCTGAACAAGTTTTCAGGATTTGTGGCTTTTCCGTTAACCGGAGGATTTCATCTCGGCCCACCACGGTGCGGCGCGTAATGGGGGCTGGCCCCCATTCGGGTCGGGGGGTGCACCGGCCGGATTCTTCCTCGGCGGCGGCGAACACTGGCCAATACGTCGACGCCAGGAGGCCACCGTGACCGCTCCACCCGCTTCCACCAGCCACGATGCCACCGCTGTTCCTCGCTCGGTCCGGCTCTCGGTCGTGATCTGGCTCGCCGCCATCGCCATGGGAGCCGTCGAGGCGCTCGTCCGGCTCCTTCTTCCGGAACCGCCCACGCCCACCCAACTCGCGGTCCGTTTCGCGATCTACACGGCATTGGCCGTGCTCGTCCTGGCCCTGCACACGGGCCGCAACGCCGTCCGCTGGGCGGTGGCCGTGCTGCTCGGGGGGATCGGCACGCTCTCGCTCGTCGTCGAACCTCTGGACTGGCTGCTGGCCGGCGGATCGCCCACGTCGTTCCTCGCCACGGCCGACGGCCCGACCCTGCTGATCACCGCACTACGGACCCTGCACGTCGCTGCGGTGGCCGTGGCGCTGACGCTGCTGTTCCGCCCGAGCGCGACGCGCTATTTCCGCAGCCGCTGAGACGGTGCATCTGCAGGTCCCGAAACGCACGAACGGCACTTTCGCCCGAACCTATCGGGTGAAAGTGCCGTTCGTCCGTTGACGAGTTACGTGATCGGGCGGTCTGTCGGCGCGATCGGGCGGGGCAGGACGTTCCGGTCCGTGAGGTACGCGTCGACCCCGGCCGCAGCGGCCCGGCCCTCCGCGATCGCCCACACGATGAGCGACTGGCCACGGCCCATGTCACCCGCCGAGAAGACGCCCTCCACGCTGGTCATGAAGTTGCTGTCGCGCGCGACGTTGCCGCGCTCGTCGAGCTCGACTCCCAGGTCGGAGAGCAGCTTGCCCTTCTCCGGCCCGACGAAGCCCATGGCCAGCAGCACGAGCTCGCACGGCAGCTCCCGCTCGGTGCCCGGGATCGGGACGAACCGCCCGGACTCGTCGCGGCTGACCTCGACCAGGCACAGCGCCCTGAGCCTGCCCTCGTCGTCGGCGAGGAACTCGGTGGTGTTCACCGAGTACAGCCGATCACCGCCCTCCTCGTGGGCCGAGGAGACGCGATAGACCATCGGGTAGGTGGGCCACGGCATGGAGTCGGTGCGGCGCTCCGGAGGCGTGGGCAGGATCTCCAGCTGCGTGACGGACAGGGCGCCCTGGCGGTGGGACGTGCCGAGGCAGTCGGCGCCGGTGTCGCCACCGCCGATGATCACGACGTTCTTGCCCGCCGCGGTGATCGGCGGGGCGTCGATGTCGCCCTGCTGCACGTGGTTGGCCCACGGCAGGAACTCCATCGCCTGGTAGACGCCCTCGACCTCGCGCCCCGGCACCGGGATGTCACGCCATGCCGTGGCTCCACCGGCGAGCACCACTGCGTCGAACTCCGATCGGAGCTCCTCCACCGTGACGTCCACGCCGACGTCGACCGACGCGCGGAACTCGGTGCCCTCCGCGCGCATCTGGTCGAGCCGCCGGTCGAGCCGGTGCTTCTCCATCTTGAACTCGGGGATCCCGTAGCGCAGCAGCCCGCCGATGCGGTCGGCCCGCTCGAAGACCACCACGTCGTGCCCGACGCGGGAGAGCTGCTGTGCAGCAGCCAGCCCCGCCGGCCCGGAACCGACGACGGCCACCCGCCGTCCGGTCCGCGTCTCGGGGATCTGCGGAGTCACCCACCCCTCGCGCCAGGCGTGGTCGATGATCTGCAGCTCGATCTGCTTGATCGTGACCGCGTCGCTGTTGATCGCCAGCACGCAGGCGGTCTCGCACGGCGCCGGGCACAACGTGCCCGTGAACTCGGGGAAGTTGTTCGTGGAGTGCAGCCGCTCGACGGCCTCACGCCAGTCACTGCGGTAGACGAGGTTGTTCCACTCCGGGATGAGGTTGCCCAGCGGGCAGCCCTGGTGGCAGAACGGGATGCCGCAGTCCATGCAGCGGCTGGCCTGCCGCTCCAGGTGGACGTCGGGGAACTCCTCGTAGACCTCTCGCCAGTCCATCAGCCGTAGGTCGACGGGACGGCGGTGCGGGGTTTCTCTGGGGACCTTCAGGAACCCCTTGGGGTCAGCCATGTGCTGCCTCCCTGGACGTGTCCTGGCTTGCCTCGTTCACGTCCCGCTCAACCATGTGCTGCCTCCATGATTGCGTCGTTCACGTCGCGACCGTCGCGCTCGGCCGCCTCACGGGCCTGCAGCACGCGCTTGTAGTCCTTGGGCATGACCTTGCCGAAGCGCTCGACAGCGATGTCCCAGTCGGTGAGCAGCGCCCGGGCCACGGCCGAGTCGGTCTCGGCGTGGTGGCGCTCGACGGCGGTGCGCAGGAACGCACGGTCGTCGTCGTCGAGCGGGTCGAGGTCGACCATCTCCGGGTTGACCCGGTTGGCCATGAAGTTGTCACTCGCAGCCAGGTCGAGCACGTAGGCGACCCCGCCGGACATGCCTGCTGCGAAGTTGCGTCCGATCCGGCCCAGCACGACGACGTGGCCGCCGGTCATGTACTCGCAGCCGTGGTCGCCAACGCCCTCGACGACGGCCAGCGCGCCCGAGTTGCGCACGCAGAACCGCTCGCCGACGACGCCGCGGATGAACATCTCACCGGACGTGGCCCCGTAGCCGATGACGTTGCCGGCGATGATGTTCTCCTCGGCGGCGAACGGTGCCGCGGGGTCGGGCCGCAGCGTGAGCCGCCCGCCCGAGAGCCCCTTGCCGAAGTAGTCGTTGGTGTCGCCGACCAGGCGCAGCGTGATGCCCTTCGGGACGAACGCGCCGAAGCTCTGGCCCGCTGAGCCGCTGAGCGTGACGTCGATCGTGTTGTCGGGCAGGCCCTCGCCGCCCCACTGCCGGGTGAGCTCGTAGCCGAGCATCGTGCCGACGGTGCGGTTGACGTTGCGCACGGGCAGGTCCAGGTGGACCTTGTCGCCCATCGTCAGCGCGCCCTCGCAGAGCTGGATCAGCGTGTTGTCCAGCGCCTTCTCGAGCCCGTGGTCCTGGCCCTGCGTGCGGTGGCGGGAGGCATCGGCAGGCAGCTCCGGCGTGTAGAACACCGGCGACAGGTCGAGACCCTCGGTCTTCCAGTGCCGCACGGCCTCGTCGGTGTCGAGCACCTCTGCGTGCCCGACGGCCTCGGCGACCGACCGGAAGCCCAGCTGAGCCAGGTGCTCACGCACCTCCTGCGCGATGAAGCGCATGAAGTTGACGACGTACTCCGGGCGCCCGTCGAAGCGTTTGCGCAGCTCAGGGTTCTGGGTGGCGACGCCGACCGGGCAGGTGTCGAGGTGACAGACGCGCATCATGATGCAGCCCGACACCACCAGCGGCGCGGTGGCGAAGCCGAACTCCTCGGCACCGAGAAGCGCGGCGATGACGACGTCGCGGCCGGTCTTGAGCTGCCCGTCGGTCTGCACCACGATCCGGTCGCGCAGCCCGTTGGCCAGCAGTGTCTGCTGGGTCTCGGCGAGGCCGAGCTCCCAGGGGCCACCCGCATGCTTGATCGAGGACAGCGGCGAAGCCCCGGTGCCGCCGTCGTGCCCGGAGATGAGCACGACGTCGGAGTAGGCCTTGGCCACGCCCGCCGCGACCGTGCCGACGCCGACCTGGCTGACCAGCTTCACGTGGATGCGGGCCCGCGGGTTGGCGTTCTTCAGGTCGTGGATGAGCTGCTTGATGTCCTCGATCGAGTAGATGTCGTGGTGCGGGGGCGGTGAGATCAGTCCGACGCCGGGCGTGGAGTACCGCGTCTCCGCGATCCACGGATAGACCTTGCCGCCGGGCAGCTGACCGCCCTCGCCGGGCTTGGCTCCCTGCGAGATCTTGATCTGGATGTCGTCGGCGTTGACCAGGTACTCGCTGGTCACGCCGAAACGGCCGGACGCCACCTGCTTCACGGCGCTGCGCCTGCTGTCGCCGTTGGCATCGGGCGTGTAGCGGTCGGGGTTCTCGCCGCCCTCCCCGGTGTTCGAGCGGCCGCCGAGGCGGTTCATCGCGATCGCGAGCGTCTCGTGCATCTCCTGCGAGATGGACCCGTAGGAGATGGCGCCCGTGCCGAACCGCTTGACGATCTCCTCCACCGGCTCGACCTCGTCGATCGGCACCGGCGGGCGCAGCCCCTCCTTGAACCGGAAGAGTCCGCGCAGGGTCATGAGCCTGGCCGCCTGGTCGTCGACCTGGCGGGTGTAGTCCTTGAAGATCTCGTAGCGGCCGGACCGCGTGGAGTGCTGCAGCTTGAACACCGTCTGCGGGTTGAACAGGTGCAGCTCGCCCTCGCGGCGCCACTGGTACTCGCCGCCGGTCTCCAGCGACTTGTGCTGCCGGCGCACCCCGTCGGCGGGGAAGGCGCGGCGGTGGTGCTGGAGGACCTCCTGCGCCAGCACGTCGAAGCCGACGCCACCCAGCCGCGACGTGGTGCCACGGAAGCAGGCGTTGACGACCTCCTTGCCCAGCCCGACGGCCTCGAAGATCTGCGCGCCGGTGTAGGACGCCACAGTGGAGACGCCCATCTTCGACATGGTCTTGCGCACACCCTTGCCCAGCGCCTTGACCAGGTTCTTCGCCGCGGTCGGACCGTCGACGCCGGGGACGTCGCCGCGCTCGGCGAGATCCTCGACGGTGGCCATCGCCAGGTAGGGGTTGACCGCCGCCGCGCCGTAGCCGAGCAGCAGCGCGATGTGATGGACCTCGCGGGCGTCGCCGGACTCGACGATCAGGCCCACCATCGTGCGGGTGCGCTCCCGGACGAGGTGGTGGTGGACCGCGCCCGTGAGCAGCAGCGACGGGATCGGTGCGTGCTCTCCATCGACCCCACGGCTGGACAGCACGATGAGCCGGGCGCCGCCCGCGATGGCCTCGGACACCTCGGCCCTGATCTCGTCGAGCCGTGTCCGCAGCCCCTTCCCGCCGTCCGCGGCGCGGAACAGACCCCGCACCGTGTAGGAGGCGAAGCCGGGGAACTCACCGTCGTCGTTGATGTGGATGATCTTGGCGAGGTCGTCGTTGCCGAGCACCGGGAACGGCAGCACCACGGTGCGGCAGCTGGCAGGGCCCGCTTCGAGGAGGTTCTGCTCCGGGCCGAGCAGCGACCGCAGCGAGGTGACGAGCTCCTCGCGGATCGCGTCCAGCGGCGGGTTCGTGACCTGCGCGAACAGCTGGGTGAAGTAGTCGTACAGCTGCCGGGGCCGCTCCGAGAACGGGGCGAGCGGAGCATCGTTGCCCATCGAGCCGATCGGCTCGGCGCCCGCGCTCGCCATCGGCTTGAGGAGGATGTTGAGCTCCTCCTCGGTGTAACCGAAGGCCAGCTGACGGTGGGTCAACGCCGCGTGGGTGGGCACCTCCCGCTCGCGCGGGGGGAGCTCCTCGAGCGGGATCACCCCGGCGTGCAGCCAGTCGGCGTAAGGGTGCTCGGCCGACAGCGCACCCTTGATCTCCGCGTCGTCGACGATGCGGCCCGCTTCGGTGTCGACGAGGAACATGCGGCCCGGCTCGAGCCGGCCCTTCCGCACCACGGCGGACGGCTCGACGTCGAGCACACCGACCTCGGAGGCGAGCACGACCGTGCCGTCCTCGGTGACCCAGTAGCGGGCGGGCCGCAGCCCGTTGCGGTCGAGCACCGCACCGATCTGCGTGCCGTCGGTGAACACGACGAGCGCAGGTCCGTCCCACGGCTCCATGAGCGAGGAGTGGAACTCGTAGAAGGCCCGGCGGGCCGGGTCCATCTCGTCGTGGTTCTCCCACGCCTCCGGGATCATCATCAGCACCGCGTGCGGCAGGCTGCGCCCGCCGAGGTGCAGCAGCTCCAGCACCTCGTCGAACGTGGCCGAGTCGCTCGCGTCCGGAGTGACGATCGGGGAGAGGCGCTCGAGGTCGCCCGGGATGAGGTCGGACTTCAGCAGCGCCTCGCGCGCTGCCATCCAGTTGCGGTTGCCACGCAGCGTGTTGATCTCGCCGTTGTGCGCCACGTACCGGTACGGGTGCGCCAGCGGCCAGGCGGGGAACGTGTTGGTGGAGAACCGCGAGTGCACGACGGCCAGAGCGCTCGTGACACGCTCGTCGGACAGGTCCGGGTAGAACGTCTCGACCTGCGGCTCGGTGAGCATGCCCTTGTAGACGATGGTGCGGGGCGACAGGCTGGGGAAGTAGGTGCCCGTCTCGTGCGAGACCCGCTTGCGCAGGCAGAAGGAGCGCCGCTCCAGCGCGATCCCGGTGGGAGCATCCGGGAGGTCCTCGACGCCGGCGACGAACAGTTGGCGGAAACTCGGCATCGCGGCGCGGGCGCTGGGGCCTATGTCGGCCGCATCGGGCTCGACGGGCAGGTCGCGCCAGCCGAGAACCCGGAGGTTCTCCTCGGCGGCCAGGCGCTCGATCTCCAGGACGGCGGCGTCGGCCTTCTCGGCGTTCGCCGGCAGGAAGGCAGTGCCCACCGCGTAGGCGCCCGCCGGGGGGAGCTCGAAGTCGACAACGGCACGGAGGAATTCATCCGGTACCTGGAGGAGGATTCCCGCGCCGTCACCGGTGTTGACCTCGGCGCCGCGGGCACCGCGATGCTCCATCCGCAGCAGCGCGGTAAGCGCTTTTCGGACGATGGCGTGGTCGCGGCGACCGGCGAGGTCAGCGACCATGGCGACGCCACAGGCGTCGTGCTCGAACTCGGGGGCGTAGAGCCCCTTCGAGGTACCCGCTGGGTTCTCAGCCATGAGTGCCTCCTGTCGTCTCGGTGCACCCCGACACTTCGCATCGGGACGACGTGGTGTAGGAACGTCAAAGTAACGGACCGGTTCGGTCCGACGCCTGTTGTGGCGGGGACCGGTTGCGGCGCAGTGCGGTGACCCCGGTTGTCCCCCGGAGCCGACCTGACGGCCGTACGCCATCGTGAGGCGCTGGCCGGCTCTGCGCGCGCGTGCGAGCGCACACGTCAGCGGGTGCGGGATCGCCGGAGATAATGTCGCATGTCAATACCGCTATTCGCCAGTAAGAGCGGTAGTGACCACGATGACCAACGCAGTGTGCTTCGTTTCGGCCAGGTAGCAGGTATTGTGTACGGTTCGTTAACGAACGGTGCTCGTCCCGGCACGCTGAGATGAGGCACCGGGCGATGAGGGGCCGGACGTTGATGAATGCTCGCGCGGTCCTGGCCGACGTCTCCCGGCTCGGCCCGTTCTTCGCGGTCACCACCGGTTCCGCCGAGGTCCCCGACGCCGGCTGGCGCCCGATGCTCGACCTCCGAACCGATCCTGCCCCACTGCGCGACCGGATCGCGCACGTGCGCGGTGTCCTCGGCGGTCCGGACAGGCAGGACGTGGACGACCGCGTCGCCGCCTCCATCGCGTTCCAAGGCATTGCCGCTCTCGTGGTGTCGGCACCGTTCGCCGCTGCCGTCCTGCACGGGGTGCTGCCGCAGCTGACCCCGCGGGCCCTGTACTGGCGCGCGACGGAGAGCGGGCCATGGCCGTTGTGGTGCCCCGAGCCCGACGCGGTTCCCGTGCCGGACGTCACCGCCGCAGCCGCCGCGCTCGTGCCGGCCCTGCTCGACGAGCACCTCGAACCCCTCGTCACCGCCGTCCGGGCTCAGGTGCCGGTGGCCGAGCGGGTGCTGTGGGGAAACGCCGCCTCGGCGGTGGCGAGCGCGAAGCGGCTCGTCGTTGCACAGCGGCCCGAGGCGGCCGAGCGGGCCGCAGCGGTGGCGCAGCGGCTCCTCGCGGCCGGACGGTTCGCCGGCACGGGGGAGCTGCTCCCGCCGGTGGACCCCGACCGTCTCTGGTCGTTCCGGCGGCGCAGCTGCTGTCTGTACTACCGCGTGCCGGGCGGGGGCCTGTGCGGCGACTGCGTGCTGCAGGCCAGAGCCGAACGCGCGTGACGCTCTCCCCGGCTCAGTCCAGCAGAACCTCGGTCACCGTCACCCGCACCACGACGTCCAGCCCGGTGTAGGCCGACACCTCGGCGGCCACCTCGCGCTGCACCGCCACGGCGAGGTCGCGGCAGTTGTGCCCGAGCCGCGTCACGATGGTGATCGACACCTCGGCGGACCGGCCGTGGACCGTGGCGCTCACGCCCTGCAGCGAGGGCCGGGAGCGGTCCTGCCCGAGCACGGTGCCCGCGATCCCGATGAGCGTCTGGGCCAGGTCCGGGCGCAGCGCGACGACGCCGGGCACCAGCCGGGCCCGGTGGGCCGCCACCCGGGCGACGACGGCGTCACCGACGTGCAGGCGCACCGGTGGGTCGGGCTCGGTCATGTCGTGCCCTCCCCGAACAGGTCCACGACGTCGATGTCCACCCGCCGCACGGGAACCCCGAGTGCCTGCTCACCCGCCGCGATCACCATCTGGCGCACCCGCGCCGTGACCGACGCCAGGTCGACGCCGAAGCGGGCCGTCACGGTGATGGCGACGTCGGCGGCGTGCGGAGCCCCGCCCGCCGCATCGGCCCCGGTGGGCTGCTCGATCCGGCAGCTGCGCGCCCGCAGCCCGTCCATCCTGTCGACGACGTGACGCAGCACGGCCGCGGCCGCCGGCCGGCTCAGCCGTGCCGGTCCGTGCGGCGAGGACAGGGTCAGCAGGTCGTGGGGGCGCAGCTCGGTGAGGACGGCGGCCATCACCCGGTCCATCATCGAAGGGGGCGGCTCCAGCTCCTGCGACGCCATGCGGTGCACCACGGCGTCCAGGCCCCGCGCGTCGGCGAAGGCCGCGTTGCAGTGCGGGCAGTCGCGTTCGTGCGCGTCGGGCGGTGTCCCGGCCGCCGCGCGGTCCCACACCAGAGCCGCGTCGCGGCCGCACGCCAGCCGGGGGGCGGGCCCGTCGGGACCCTCCGCCGGCGAGCCCGCGTTCATCGCCACGGTCGCATCACCTCCGCCAGCTGCACCCGCGCGCGATGGATCCGGCCGCGAACCGCATCCTCGCTCGCCCCGGTGATGTGCGCGATGTCGGTGTACCCCAGCCCCTCCAGCTCGCGCAGCACCCAGCAGACCCGGAGCTCGTCGCGCAGGCCCGCAACGGCCTTCCCGAGCGCGACCATGCCGGCGTCGAGCTCGGCGGTGCGCTCCGGCGAGTCGGCGACGGCGGCCGCGTCGTCCATGCGGTCGACGGGTACCGGGCGCCTGTTGCGCAGCATCCCCATGCACCGGTTCGTGACCACCCGGTACATCCACGTGGAGAAGGCCGACTCGGCACGGAACGCGCCGATCCGCCGCCACGCGTCGAGCAGCGCCTCCTGCAGGGCGTCCTCGGCCTCACCGGGGTCGCCGAGCACCCGCACCGCGACCCGGTAGAGGGCGGCCTGGTGGCGCCGGGCGAGCACCTCGAACGAGCGTGCGTCGCCCTCCTGGGCACGCACCACGAGCGTCTGCTCGTCGAGCTCGGCCTGCCGTTGCTCCGGGCGCGCGGCGGACGCGTCGGGCGGGGGCGGCGGCTCCGCCCACCCCCGGGTCGCTGCCACCACGGACACGCTAGCCGTACCCTGCTGCGATGTCCGTCCCCGGCCGTGCGGCCGAGCTCGCCGCCGCCGTGCTCGCCCATCCCGGGGTCGAGAGCCTCGACGGCGGCCCGTTCGGCACGGTCGCGTCGTACCTCGTCGGTGAGCGGGTGGTCGGCGTGCGGATCGGCACCGGCGGTGAACCCGTCGAGCTGGCCGTCGTCGCGCGGCTCGGCGCCCCGGCGACGCCACTGCCCCGGCTGGCCGAGGAACTGGGGGCCGTCGTCCGCGGGTTGCTCGGCCCCGTCGCCGTGGAAATCACGTTCTCCGACGTCGTGACCGCCTCATCGACCGGCTCGTGACCGTCGCAGCGGTGGCCCGGCGCGGTACGTCACTCCGTCTCGCCTAGACTCGCGGGAACGACCGGCCGCGCGCCCTTCCGGCGCCGCGTCCGGGCACGCCTGAGGACCCACCTCGCCTGCGGCCCGCACCGTCCGCGTCGTGTGTCCCGACACAGCCCAGCACCGAGGAGTACCCCACCGTGAAGAGCACCGTCGAGCGGCTGAGCCCGACGCGGGTCCGGATCAACGTCGAGGTGCCGTTCGACGAGCTCAAGCCGGACTTCGACCGCGCCTACAAGAAGATCGCTCAGCAGGTCCGGGTGCCCGGTTTCCGCCCTGGCAAGGTGCCGGCCCGCATCATCGAGGCCCGCCTGGGCCGCGGAGTGGTGCTCGAAGAGGTCGTGAACGGCGCCGTCCCCGCCAAGTACAGCGAGGCCGTCACCAGCGCCGAGCAGGTCACGCCGATCGGCCGCCCGGACATCGAGGTCACCGAGATCGCCGACGGCGACAAGCTGGCGTTCACCGCCGAGGTCGACGTCCGCCCGGAGATCACGCTGCCCGACCTCGACTCGATCTCCGTGTCCGTCGACGACGTCGAGGTCAGCGACGCCGACGTCGACGAGCAGCTGCAGAACCTGCGGGCCCGCTTCGGCACGCTCACCGGCGTGGAGCGCCCGGCGGCGAAGGACGACTTCGTCCTCATCGACCTGTCGGCCACCGTCGACGGCGAGCCCGTCGAGGAGGCCACCACCACCGGGTTCTCCTACCAGGTGGGCCAGGGCGGCCTGATCGACGGCATCGACGAGGCGATCGAGGGCCTGTCGGCCGACGAGTCGGCCACCTTCACCTCCAAGCTGGTCGCGGGCGAGTACGCCGACAAGGACGCCGAGGTCACCGTCAAGGTCACCGGGGTGAAGGAGCGCCAGCTCCCCGAGGCCGACGACGAGTTCGCCCAGCTCGCGAGCGAGTTCGACACGCTCGACGAGCTCACCGCCGACCTACGGGAGCGGCTCGGCCGGGTGCGGCGGATGGAGCAGGTCACCCAGGCCCGCGACAAGGTGCTCGACGCGCTGGTGGACGCCACCGAGGTGCCGCTGCCGGAGAGCGTGGTCGCCGCTGAGGTCGAGTCCCGCGTGCACGACGCCGTCCACAGCTTCGACCACGACGAGGAGCGCTTCGGGCAGTTCCTCGAGTCGCAGGGCAAGAACCGCGAGGAGTTCGACACCGAGGCCCGGGAGGAGGCGGAGAAGTCCGTCCGCACCCGCCTCGTGCTCGACGCGCTGGCCGACGCCGAGGAGGTCTCGGTCAACGACCAGGAGCTCACCGAGCGCATCGTCTACCAGGCCCAGCAGTACCAGATGGCGCCCGAGGAGTTCGTGCAGCGCATCCAGGAGGCAGGCCAGCTCGGTGCGATCTACTCCGACGTTCGCCGGAGCAAGGCGCTGATCCAGGCCGTCCGGGCCGCCACCGTCACCGACGCGTCCGGGCAGGCCGTCGACCTCTCCGATGTGCTCGGTGACGACGACGACCAGGCGCCCGAGGCTTCCGAGGTGGCCGCCGACGAGAACACCACGGTCGAGGACACCGCCGAGAGCGCCACTGCGGAGGCTCCTGCCGACGAGACTCCTGCTGCCGAGGAGCCCGCTGCGGACACGGCCGCAAAGGGCGCTTCCGAGGACAAGGCGCCCTCCGGCTCCTGACCGGGACCGGATCCGCCACGCCCACAGCGAACAACGTGGCCGTACGCGGCGGGCCACCCGCCCGTCCGCGTAGGGTCGAACCCGACCAAACACGCGAGCTGACCAGCAGAAGGCAGGGTGAAGTGAGCCCACAGGACACCGGCCCGCGTAGCGCGGACCGCACGTTCGGAGCGGAGATGCGACGGGGCGCGCCCACGTCGATGACGTTGTCCGACTCGGTCTACGAGCGGCTCCTGCAGCAGCGGATCATCGTGCTCGGCCAGCAGGTTGACGACGACATCGCCAACCGGATCGCCGCGCAGATGCTGCTGCTGTCTGCCGAGGACTCAGAAGCGGACATCTCGCTGTACATCAACTCGCCTGGTGGCTCGGTCACGGCGGGTATGGCCATCTTCGACACGATGGAGTTCATCGAGTGCGACGTGGCCACCTACGCGATGGGTCTGGCCGCCTCGATGGGGCAGTTCCTGCTGTCCGCCGGCACGCGGGGCAAGCGCTACGCGCTGCCGCACTGCCAGATCCTCATGCACCAGCCGTCGGCGGGTGTCGGAGGTACGGAGTCCGACATCGCCATCCAGGCCGAGCTGTTCCGTCGCCACAAGCGTGAGATGGCGGAGCTGATCGCCACGCACACGGGCCAGACGGTCGAGAAGATCACCGCCGACTTCGACCGTGACCGCTGGTTCTCCGCACAGGAGGCGCTGGAGTACGGATTCGTCGACCACGTGATCTCGCGGGCCGGCGAGCTGCCGGACGCGGCCAGCCAGAACGGGAGCTCCAGGTGACCAGGTTCGAGATGCCGGGTGGCGGCGCTCCGTCACCGGCGCAGTCGCGGTACGTGCTGCCGTCGTTCGTCGAGCGCACCAGCTACGGGGTCAAGGAGTCGAACCCGTACAACAAGCTGTTCGAGGAGCGCATCATCTTCCTCGGCGTGCAGATCGACGACGCGTCGGCCAACGACGTGATGGCGCAGTTGCTGTGCCTGGAGTCGGCCGACCCCGACCGCGAGATCAGCATGTACATCAACTCGCCGGGTGGCTCGTTCACGTCGCTGATGGCCATCTACGACACGATGCAGTTCATCCGGCCCGACATCCAGACGGTCTGCCTGGGCCAGGCGGCGTCGGCCGCGGCCGTGCTGCTGGCCGCCGGCACTCCGGGGCGGCGGCTCGCGGTGCAGAACGCGCGCATCCTGATTCACCAGCCGGCCACCGAGGGCTTCTACGGCCAGGTGTCGGACCTGGAGATTCAGGCTGCGGAGATCACCCGCATGCGTCGACTGCTCGAGACCACGCTGGCCAAGCACGCCGGCCGCACACCCGAGCAGGTGCACGAGGACATCGAGCGGGACCGGATCCTCACGGCCGAGGAGGCCAAGGAGTACGGGATCGTCGACGAGATCATTCAGAGCCGCAAGCTGTCGGCTGTCTGACACGGACAGCCGAGCCAGGGTGGTGCGTCGGAGGCCGTTCTTCGACCCCCGGCGCCTACCGTCCGCCGACCCGTCCACGAATCAGGGTGCGCTGATGCTCCCGCGGAGACGTGTTCGGCGGGTACCGTCACGAGGACACTCCTACCGGGCCCGCCGGACGGGGTAGCGCTAGATGGGATTTGGGGTCTGCACTCATGGCACGCATCGGCGACGGCGGTGACCTGCTCAAGTGCTCGTTCTGTGGGAAGAGCCAGAAACAGGTCAAGAAACTGATCGCCGGTCCTGGCGTCTACATCTGCGACGAGTGCATCGATCTCTGCAACGAGATCATCGAGGAAGAGCTGGCAGAGGCCGGCGAGGTGAAGCTCGACGAGCTCCCCAAGCCTGCTGAGATCCACGACTTCCTCGACCAGTACGTCGTCGGGCAGAGCCAGACGAAGCGCACGCTCTCGGTAGCGGTATACAACCACTACAAGCGCATCCAGGCGGGCGACAAGGGGCGCGGGGCCGACGGCGATGGCGTCGAGCTCTCGAAGTCCAACATCCTCATGCTCGGCCCCACAGGCTGTGGCAAGACGTATCTCGCGCAGACGCTCGCGAAGCTGCTCAACGTGCCGTTCGCGATCGCGGACGCCACGGCACTCACCGAGGCCGGGTACGTGGGCGAGGACGTCGAGAACATCCTCCTGAAGCTCATCCAGGCGGCCGACTACGACGTCAAGCGAGCCGAGACCGGCATCATCTACATCGATGAGGTCGACAAGATCGCTCGCAAGTCGGAGAACCCGTCGATTACGCGCGACGTCTCCGGCGAGGGCGTTCAGCAGGCGTTGCTGAAGATTCTCGAGGGCACCACCGCGAGCGTCCCGCCGCAGGGTGGGCGCAAGCATCCGCATCAGGAGTTCATCCAGATCGACACGACGAACGTGCTGTTCATCGTGGCGGGTGCCTTCGCGGGTCTCGAAAAGATCATCGGCGACCGGGTGGGCAGGCGCGGGCTGGGCTTCGGCGCGGAGATCCGCTCGAAGAGCGACCTGGAGTCTGCCGAGAGCTTCGGCGACACCATGCCGGAGGACCTCATCAAGTTCGGCCTGATTCCCGAGTTCATCGGCCGTCTGCCGGTGGTCGCCTCGGTCACCTCGCTGGACAAGGAAGCTCTGGTCAAGATCCTCACCGAGCCCCGTAACGCGTTGGTGAAGCAGTACCACAAGCTGTTCGAGATGGACGGCGTGGAACTGGAGTTCACCGCCGACGCGCTCGAGGCGGTGGCGGACCAGGCCATCCTGCGCGGCACCGGCGCCCGCGGCCTGCGGGCGATCATGGAAGAGGTGCTGCTGCCGGTGATGTACGACATCCCGAGCCGCGACGACGTGGCGAAGGTCGTGGTCACCGAGCAGACGGTGCGGGAGAACGTGAACCCCACCATCGTTCCGCGGGTGCCCCCGCGTCGCGAGCGCCGCGAACGCTCCGCCTAACACTCAGGTCACGAATACGAAGGCCGGTCCCGTCTACGGGGCCGGTTTTCGTCGTTTCTGTCCGATCTTGTGTCTGGTTTGTCCGGTTAAACGCGTCAGCTCCCTGCTCACACGAGTTGCTTTGGCAACAAGATCCTCCTAGGTTCACGCGAACGTGTGCTGCGATCAAAGGCACGTGGGCGGAAGCAAGGGGACGGTCATGCCAGCTGGGTTCCTGCAACGGGAGCGGATCGTGGCTCCACCGACGTGGAGTCGGTGGCTCGTTCCGCCTGCGGCGCTGTCGATCCATCTGGCCATCGGGCAGGCCTACGCCTGGAGCGTGTTCAAGCCGCCGCTGGAGAACGGGCTCGGGATCTCCGGTGTCGAGAGCGCTCTGCCGTTCACGCTCGGAATCATCATGCTCGGAGTGTCAGCGGCCCTCTTCGGCACGAAGGTCGACGCCAACGGACCTCGCTGGGCGATGGTCGTGTCGTCGGCATGCTTCGTCGCCGGGTTCCTGATCTCGGCTCTGGGCCTCTACTTCTCGCAGTACTGGCTCGTGGTGGTCGGCTACGGATTCGTGGGCGGCATCGGACTCGGTATCGGCTACATCTCGCCGGTGTCCACCTTGATCAAATGGTTTCCCGACCGCCCCGGCCTCGCCACCGGTATCGCCATCATGGGTTTCGGTGGTGGCGCTCTCATCGCCTCGCCGCTCAGCAGCCAGCTGCTGAGTGCGTTCGGCGGATCCGGCCCCGACCCCGACGTCCACGGAATCGCGTCGACGTTCCTGACGATGGGCTTGATCTACGCGGTGTTCATGTCGGTGGGATGGCTGCTCATCCGAGTGCCGGCCGACGACTGGAAGCCCCTCGGATGGGACTCGTCCCAGGCGCGGCAGGGCACGCTCATCACCCGCGCAAATGTCTCTGCGCGTAATGCGATCAAGACCCCGCAGTTCTGGCTGCTGTGGGTGGTGCTCTGCTTCAACGTCACGGCGGGTATCGGCATCCTCGAACGCGCCAACCCGATCTTCATCGACTTCTTCAGCGACGCCGGGCCCGCCGCCACCATCGCGGCTGCGGCCGTCGGGTTCGTGTCCATCCTGTCGCTGGCCAACTCGCTGGGCCGCATCCTGTGGTCGTCGCTGTCGGACTACCTGGGCCGCAAGAACATGTACCGGATCTACCTGGGCGTCGGCGCGCTGCTGTATCTCACGGTCACGCTGATGACGAACTCCAACAGGGCCGTGTTCCTGATCTGCGCGATCCTGATCCTGTCGTTCTATGGCGCGGGCTTCGCCACGGCGCCGGCGTATCTGCGCGACCTGTTCGGCACCTACCAGGTGGGTGCGATCCACGGGCGGCTGCTCACCGCGTGGTCCACGGCAGGTGTGCTCGGCCCGCTCATCGTGAACGCGATCGCGGATGCCCAGGTCGAGGCGGGCGTGCAGGGGCCCGGCCGGTACACCACCGCGTTCATGATCATGATCGGGCTGCTGGTGATCGGGTTCATCTGCAACGAGCTGATCAAGCCCGTGAACGAGAAGTTCCACGAGCCGACCCTGGAGTCGACGTCGAAGGCGGGAGCGCAGGCATGAGCACGGCCGGAGAGATGAGCGCTGCGGGGCAGGCGGTCGGCAAGCCGAGCGACGCGTGGAGCCCGCTGCAGTGGGTGGTCGCGGTGGTCGCGTGGCTGTGGGTGCTGGTTCCCCTCGGCTACGGGCTGTACCAGCTCGTGATCAAGATCCCGGCGCTGTTCGGCTGATCGTGGCGGCGGGCGCGTCCGGAGCCCATGCCATAGGGTCCTCGACGTGAGCCCGAGCAGTGATGCGAAAGCCTTGTCCGAGTGGGTCGACGCCGTGTCCCAGGAACTGGGCCTGGAAGGCGCGGTGGACAGCGCCACCACGGTCGACATGGTCCTCGACCTGACCTCGGACGTCGCCCACGGCGTCAGCCGCCCGGGCGCGCCTGTCACGGCGTTCCTGATCGGGCTGGCGGCCGGGCGGGCCGCCGACCCGGCGGTCGCCGCCCGCGACTACTCGCAGAAGATCAGCCGCCTCGCCGACGGGTGGGACAGCGAGCGCGAGCCGAAGCAGTCCTGATCCCCGCCGCCGCCCGGCGCGGTCAGCCGATGATGTTGAACTCGGCGATCACCTTCGTCGGCCGCAGGCGCACCACGAGTTCGCCCGGTCCGGCGTTGCGCTTCCCGAAGTCCTCGGCCCGCTCCTCGCCCACATAGCGCGCCGCGATCGCGGTGGCGGTGCGGAGGAGTTCGCCGGGGTCCTCCGAGACCGTCGCCTCGCCTTGGACCTGCACGTACGCGTACGGCGGCTCCGGCAGGTCGACGCATACCGTGAGGCGGGGGTCGCGGGCCACGGCGCGCCCCTTCGCGGTGTTCCTCCCGGTGTTGAACACCAGTTCGGGGGCCTCGTCGGGGCCTTCCACCAGGAACCACACGGGTGCCACGAGCGCTCGGCCGTTGGCAGCGACGAAGCCGAGTCTGCCGGTGCGGGTGCCCTCGGAGAGGAAGGCGCGGACCTCAGGGTCAATCCGGGTCATGCGTCGCACTGTATTCACGCCGACGGCTCTCCGCTGCCCAGCCGCGCCGAGCGCCGACCCTCGGGACCGTGCCCGCGCGGGAGCCCTAACCGGTGGTCTCGTCCACGGTGCTCTGCGGAGCGGCGGCGGCCCGGTCGATGTGGTCGAGGAGGCCGGCGGCGAAGTTCTTCGGCGGCATCTCGGCCATCCCGATGAGGGTCTCCGTGCGCTGCATTCCCGGGATCTGCCAGATCCGCTCCATGAGCAGCGTCCGGAGGTGCCCGTGGTCGCGCACCCGCAGCTTGGCGAGCATGTCGAGGCTGCCGGTGACGATCATGACGTCCTCGACCTCGGCGATCTCCCACAGGCTGCGCATGATCTCGGCGGTGTCGTACCCCGCCGCGGCGGTGACCGAGAGGTACACGCTGACCCCGTAGCCGACGGCGTCCCAGTCGATCTGGGCGGCATAGCCGCGGATGACGCCGCTGCGTTCCAGCCTGCTCATCCGTTCGCTCACGGTGGGCGCCGAGACTCCGAGCCGTGCTGCCAGTCGGCGCTGGGAGATGCGGGCGTGTTCCGCGAGGTGGCGCAGCAGCGCGAGATCGATGTCGTCCAGGGGCACCGCCGCCCTGGGCTTCGCCGCGACCTTCGCCAGCCCGGCCAATGATGCGTCCAACCGACCCACACCTACCTCGCCGACCGCTGTGCCCTCACCTCGTGGTGCGGCAAGTGAACCACGCCGCCTGTGCGGGGAACCCGCAGCAGCGGCTCGGTTCAGCCGATCGACAGCAATCGTCCCTCAGTTGCTGCCGAATGCAAGGTCGTGACCTGATCGTATTTCGATTGAGAGATGGCTGCAGCGTCGTTAGGCTTACACATGCGCTTCGGGTCGCACTGTCGCGCCGGAGTCACCCCCAGCCATCGGGCCCCGCGGGGCCGTCGAGGGAGGAAACCGTTGATCGAGCTCTCCGGACGCGTCGTCCTGATCACCGGTGCGGGCGGCGGTATCGGTTCCGCGACCGCCCGCACCGTCGCCGCGGCAGGTGCCTCGGTCGTGCTGCACGACGTCAGCACGGACGCCACCCTCGCCCTGGCGGAGGAGATCGGCGAGCGGGCTCATCGGCTCGCGGCAGATCTGAGCGACCCCGCTGCAGCCGACGCGCTGTGGCAGGAGGCCCTACAGGTGCATGGGCGGATCGACGTGCTGGTCAACAACGCCGGGATCTACCCGCCGGCGCCGCTGGACGAGAGCCTCGCCGACTGGATGGGCGTCTGGAACCGGTCGCTGGCGGTCAACCTGCTCGCACCTGCGGTCCTGTGCCGCGCGGCCGTCGCCACCTACCGCACCCAGGAGGATGGCGGCATCATCGTCAACCTGGCGAGCCGTGCCGCCTTCCGTGGCGAGGACCCGGACTACTGGCACTACGCCTCGGCGAAGGCGGGCGTCGTCGCGATGACCCGGACCATCGCCCGGCAGTACGGGCGCGAGGGCGTCACCGCGTTCGCCCTCGCCCCGGGATACGTGGACACCGCGTTGAACAAGGTGTTCGCGGAGGAGGTCGGCGTCGAGGTCGCGGCGCGCGACACCGGACTCGGCAAGGTGGCCCAGCCGCAGGACGTCGCCAACGTGATCGCGTTCCTCTCCTCGGGCCTGGCCACGCACGCCACCGGCACCACCATCGACGTCAACGGGGCGAGCTATGTCCGCTGACACCGCTGACTCCACGACCCAGGTCGCCACGCGCCTGTTCGTCGGGGGCCGGTGGCGCGATGGCCGGGCGGGCCGGATCCCGGTGACGGACCCAGGCAACGGCCGGACGATCGGCACCGTCGAGCAGGCGGACGAGCGCGATGTCGCCGATGCGCTCGACGCGGCGGCGGCCGCGTTCCGTGCGTGGAGCACCACGGTGCCTGCGCAGCGCGGCGCGATCCTGAAGAAGGCCGCCACGCTGCTCGGTTCGCGCGCGGAAGAGGTCGCCACCACCCTGATGCTGGAGGCCGGGAAGACCCGCGCGGAGGCCCGCGGCGAGATCCAGCGGGCCGTCGACACCCTCGAGTGGAACGGCGAACAGGCCGCCCGCGTCGAGGGCCGGGTGATCGGCGGGGCGGCCGCGGGCAGCCGGCGTTACTCCGTGCCGACCCCGCTCGGCGTGGTCGCCGCGTTCACCGCCTGGAACTTCCCCGCCGTTCTCGGCGCCCGCAAGCTCGGCGGCACGCTGGCCGCCGGCTGCACCGTCGTGCTGAAGGCGGCCGAGAGCGCCCCGGGCACGGCTGCGGCGATCGTCCAGGCGCTCGTCGACGCCGGGCTGCCCGACGGTGTGGTGAACCTGGTCTTCGGCGACCCGCCCGCGGTATCCGCCCAGCTCCTGGGCTCGCCCGTGGTCAAGGCGGTCACCTTCACCGGCTCCACCGCCGTTGGGAAGCAGCTGGCCACCCTCGCGGCATCTCGCCTGATCCGGGGTGTCTTCGAGCTCGGCGGCCACGCGCCCGTCCTCGTGTGCGAGGACGCGGACGTGGACAGTGTCGTCGCCGTCACGAGCCCGGCGAAGTTCGGCTCCGCCGGCCAGTCCTGTGTGGCGCCGAGCCGCTACCTGGTGCATCGCAGCCTGTACGACGCGTTCGCCTCCCGGCTGACCGAGCACGCGTCGTCCCTGCGCCTGGGCCACGGCTCGGACCCGGCGACCACGATGGGTGCGCTCGTCCACCAGGGCCGGGTGGACGCCATGCTCCGGCTGACACAGGACGCGGTCGGGCGCGGTGCCCGTCTGCTGTGCGGAGGTCGGCAACCCGAGCGGGACGGCTTCTACTTCGAGCCCACGGTCCTGGCCGACGTGCCGCACGACGCGGACCTCATGTCCGAGGAGCCGTTCGGGCCGATCGCGGCGGTCGTCCCGTTCGATGACTTCGACGAGGCCGTCGAGCTGGCCAATGCCCCGGAGTACGCCTTCGCGGCCTACGTCTTCACCGACTCGATCGCCCGGCGCGAGATCGCCGTGGAGAGGCTGAAGGCGAGCAACATCGGCATCAACCAGATGGCGCCGTCGCTGCCGGACGCTCCGCTCGGCGGGCTCGACGCGAGCGGCTACGGCTACGAGGGCGGGGCCGAAGGAGTGCTGTCGTTCACGCAGCTGCGGCTGGTGAGCCAGTCCGCGCCCACGCGCTGACCCGCCGGTCGAGGCAGTCCGGAACGGAGCAGGCCGCGTCCGTGTTGCCGGAGGACGGGGCCACCGGGTTGTCTCCAGCACGAGGACCGGCATCCAGGGGGGAACGTGTCCGCTGTCGCTGCGCCATCGCAGCCTGCTCGCATTCCGCGAGTCGTCCCGGTGCTGGCGCTGAGCATCTTCGCGCTCGGCACCAGCGAGTTCATGATCGCCGGACTGCTGCCGCAGCTGGCGGCCGACCTCCGGGTCGGGATCCCGGAGGCGGGCTATCTGATCTCGGCGTTCGCTGTCGGGATGATCGTCGGCGCTCCCGCGATGGCGGTGCTGACGCTGCGGCTGCCCCGGCGCACCACGCTGCTGGCCGCTCTCGGCGTGTTCGTCGTCGGGCACGTGGTCAGCGCTCTCGCGCCGCAGTACGGGGTCCTGCTCGCCGCCCGGGTGGTCACAGCGGTGGCGACCGGGGCGTTCTGGGCTGTCGCGGCCGTCGTCACGGTGTCGGTGGTGGTGCCGCAGCTGCGGGCCAGATCGCTGGCCGTGCTGCTGGGCGGCCTCACGGTCGCGAACGTCGCCGGGGTGCCGCTGGGCACGCTCGTGGGCCAGCAGTTCGGCTGGCGCTCGGCGTTCTGGGCGGTCGGCGCGCTGGCCGCGGCGAGCGCGCTCGGCGTGGTGCTGAGCGTTCCGCCCGGCACGGAGCACGGGCCTGCGCCGCGGGTGGCGGCCGAGCTCGCGGCGTTCCGGCACGGGAGGTTGTGGCTCGCGCTGGGCACCACGGCGCTGTACCAGTCGGCCATGATCGGCGCGTTCAGCTACGTCGCGCCGTTGCTCACCGAGGTCGCGGGAATCGAGGAGCGATGGGTGCCCGCCGTGCTGCTCGGGTTCGGGCTCGGGAGCCTCGTGGGTGTGGTGGTCGGTGGCCGGCTCGCCGATCCGTACCCGTGGCCCACCTTGTTCGGCGGTCTCGCGAGCGCGGGGGTGCTGCTCGGGCTGGTCGGGGTGTTCGCGCGAGAGCCCGTGGTCGTCGTCGGGCTGGTCGTGCTGCTGGGTGCCATCGCGTTCATCGCCGGTGCCCCGCTGAACGCGAGGGTGTTCGCGCTGGCGGGCGCCGCTCCCACACTCGCGAGCGCCACCAACACCTCGGCGTTCAACGTCGGCAACTCGTTGGGGCCTGCGCTCGGCGGGCTGGCGATCGGTGCGGGGTGGGGCTTCACCGCGCCGGCCTACCTCGGCGTGCTGCTCGCGGCCGGGGCGATCGTGGTGGCGCTCGTGTCGTGGAGGCTCGACCGGCGGGGACCGCTGCACGCGGAGTGACGCGGGGCCGCGGTAGATCAGAGTTCACCTGCGCGTCCCCTTCACGATCCGGCGTCCGGTTCACCCGATCGGATTACATGCCACCATGCGCTCCCACCACGCCGTCGACCGGCGCACCCTGCTCCGCACCGCCGCGATCGGCGGGCTCGCGGCGGCCGTCCCGCTGGGTACCGCCGCGCCCGCGTTCGCCGCTCCGGCCCTTGCCCGCCCCGACCGGCCCGTGCTCACCCACGGTGTCCAGTCCGGGGACGTGCTGGCGGGATCCGGGCTGGTCTGGGCCCGTGCCGACCGGCCGTCGCGCATGGTCGTCGAGGTGTCCGCCGACGCCGACTTCCGCCGCTCCCGCACGATCCGCGGACCCGTCCTCACCCCGGACACGGACTTCACCGGCAAGCTGCGCGTGCCCGGCGAGGGACGGTCTGTGCACTACCGCGTCACGGCGGAGGACCTCGACGGCCGGAGCGTGAGCGAGCCCGTGAGCGGCTCGTTCCGCACGCTGCCCGGCAAGCGCGACGGCGTCCGCTTCCTGTGGTCGGGTGACGTGGCCGGCCAGGGCTGGGGGATCAACCCGGACATCGGCGGAATGCGGATCTACGCGGCGATGGCCGACCGCGACCCGGACTTCTTCATCCACAGCGGCGACACGATCTACGCCGACAACCCGGTCACGGAGACCGTCAAGCTGCCCGACGGCCGGACGTGGCGCAACATCGTGACCCCCGAGAAGTCCAAGGTCGCCGAGACGCTCGCCGAGTTCCGCGGGCAGCACGCCTACAACCAGCTCGACGAGAACGTGCGCGCGTTCTCCGCGGCCGTGCCCCAGATCAACCAGTGGGACGACCACGAGGTCCTCAACAACTGGTACCCCGGCGAGGTGATCACGGACGCCCAGTACACCGAGAAGCGCGTCGACGTGCTCGCGAAGCGGGCGTTCCAGGCGTTCCACGAGTGGGTGCCGCTGGACCCGCGCCGTGCGGTGGACGGGCGGGTCTACCGGCGGCTGCCCTACGGCCCCCACGTCGAGGTCTTCGTGATCGACATGCGGACCTACCGCGACGCCAACGACGCCAACACCAAGCCGATGGAGCGGATCCTCGGTGAGAAGCAGGCGAAGTGGCTGGTCGACGCGCTCGACTCGTCGAAGGCGACGTGGAAGATCGTGGCGTCGGACATGCCGATCGGCATCCAGGTGCCCGACGGCACCGCGTGGGAGGCCGTCGCCAACGGCGTTGCGGGCCCGCCGAGCGGCCGTGAGGCCGAGATCGCCTGGGTGCTGACCGAGCTGAAGAAGCGCAAGGTGCGCGACGTCGTCTGGCTGACCGCCGACGTGCACTACACCGCGGCCATCAACTACTCCCCGGCCCGCGCGGCGTTCACGGAGTTCGACGAGTTCTGGGAGTTCGTCTCCGGCCCGCTGAACGCCGGCGCGTTCGGACCCAACGCGATGGACTCGACGTTCGGCCCCGAGGTTGCCTACGTGCGGGCGCCCCCGGCCGCGAACGCCTCGCCGATGGAGGGCTTCCAGCACTTCGGGGAGGTCGAGGTGGCTCCGGGCGGCGAGGAGCTGCGGGTGACGCTGCGCGCGCAGGACGGTGCGGAGCTGTGGTCCAAGGCGCTGACGCGCACGAAGTGACGGCCCGGTCCTGACCTAGTGTCGAGGAAACGAGGTCGTCTTACCCGCCTCCGGCGCCCAGACGGCGCCTCGCGGCGTTGTCGTCGGCGCCGATACAACAGCGGTATCGGCGCCTCCTCCGCCTTGCGATCCATCCGCCTGGACACCGGATCCGGGCAAGGAACCTCGTTTCCGCGGCACTAGAGGCCGGGACAACGAGGGAGTGCGCGATCGGCCACCCGCAGGGAGGATCGCGGACATGCGGACGGTGTGCGGAGTGGCGCGGCGGATCCAGTCGCTCGTAGGGCGCGGCATGCGCAAGCCGGGCCGCGTCGCGCAGGTGCTCCCGCTGGCCGGTGGTCGCAGGCCGCTGCTCTCCGAGCAGGTCGGGGAGCAGCGTCGCGGCGGCGTCCGGCTCGACCAGGTGGACCGCACCGCCTGTGGCAGCGCGGTGCTCGTCGCGCTGGCCGCGTGGGCCGACCCCGGCGAGACGCAGCGCCTCGACGGGGAGCGGGTGCTGGGAGCGGCCACCGGATCCGTGGGCGTGACCACGGAGGTCGCCACCAGCTTCGGCACGCGTTACGACGAGCGTCAGCGCCAGGTGCACCGCGAGACCAACCGCTTCTGGCCCCGTGCGCTCGGGACCACCCCGTGGGCAATGGTGCGGTGGTTGCGGCGCAACGCCCCCGGCGCGGGGCCGTACCGGGTGCGGCTGGTGGACGACACGTCTGCGGCCGACCTCGCCGCCGCCCTCGACGAGGCGGGCGCCGCGCTCGCGGCCGGCCGTCCCGTGCCGATGCTCGTCGGGTCGGTCGTTCCGCGGCACTACGTGATGGCGCTCGGTGTGCAGGGCCCCGACTCGTGGCGGGTCTACGAGCCTTCCCTCGGCCGGGTGCGGGCGCTGGACCTGCGGCTCGTGCGGCAGCGCCGGCTCGCCCCCGTGCTGGGTTTCCACCGTCTGCACGCCTTGCTGGTCCCGCCTGCACGCACGGGTGCGCGGAGAACCGGGTCGACTGCGGCTCGTAGACTTGAGCGGTGACCGACACGCTTCCCTCCCGCACTGCCGACCTGCCCGCCCAGTGGAATCCGGGCGAGGTAGAGGCCGGTATGTACGAGCGGTGGGTCGAGGCCGGTTACTTCGCCGCCGACGCGTCGAGCGACAAGCCGGCGTTCTCGAACGTCATCCCGCCGCCGAACGTCACCGGCAGCCTGCACATCGGCCACGCGTTCGAGCACACCCTCATCGACATCCTGGTGCGGCGCCGCCGTATGCAGGGCTACGAGACGCTGTGGCTGCCCGGCATGGACCACGCGTCGATCGCGGTCCACGCGCTGGTCGAGCGCGTGCTCGCCGCGGAGGGCACGAGCAGGCGCGAGATGGGTCGCGAGGCCTTCGTCGAGCGCACCTGGCAGTGGAAGGCCGAGCACGGCGGCGCCATCCTCAGCCAGATGCGGCGCCTCGGCGACAGCGTCGACTGGAGCCGCGAGCGCTTCACCATGGACGAGGGCCTGAGCCGTGCCGTCGGCACCATCTTCAAGCGGCTCTACGACGACGGCCTCATCTACCGGGCCGAGCGGATGGTCAACTGGTCGCCGGAGCTGCGCAGCGTGCTCTCCGACGTCGAGGTCGAGCACCGCGAGGTCGAGGGTGAGCTGGTCTCGATCAGATACGGCGACGGCGACGACTCGGTGGTGGTCGCCACCACCCGCGTCGAGACCATGCTCGGCGACACCGCTGTCGCGGTCCACCCTGACGACGAGCGCTACAAGCACCTGGTCGGCCGGGAGATCGAGCTCCCGCTGGTCGGGCGCATGATCCCGGTCGTCGCCGACGAGCACGTCGACCCGAGCTTCGGCACGGGCGCGGTCAAGGTCACCCCGGCCCACGACCCCAACGACTTCGAGATCGGGCGGCGCCACAACCTGCCGATGCCCTCGATCATGGACGAGTCCGGGCGGATCGCGGACAGCGGCACCGAGTTCGACGGCATGGATCGCTTCGAGGCGCGCGTCGCCGTGCGCGAGGCGCTGGCCGCGCAGGGGCGGATCGTCGCGGAGAAGCGCCCGTACATCCACAGCGTCGGGCACTCGTCGCGGGGCTCGAAGGAACCGATCGAGCCGCGGCTGTCGCTGCAGTGGTTCGTCAAGGTCGGGCCGCTGGCGAAGGCCGCGGGCGACGCCGTGCGCGACGGCCGCGTCGCCGTCCACCCGAAGGAGCTCGAGCCCCGCTGGTTCGGCTGGGTCGACAACATGCACGACTGGACCATCAGCCGGCAGCTGTGGTGGGGCCACCGCATCCCGGTCTGGTACGGCCCCGACGGTGAGATGGTCTGCGTCGGCCCGGACGAGGCGCCGCCGGCAGGCTGGACGCAGGACGAGGACGTCCTCGACACGTGGTTCTCCTCGGCCCTGTGGCCGTTCTCCACGCTGGGCTGGCCGGACAAGACCCCTGACCTCGAGAAGTTCTATCCCACGTCGGTGCTGGTCACGGGCTACGACATCCTCTTCTTCTGGGTCGCCAGGATGATGATGTTCGGCCTGTACGCGATGCAGGACCAGGGCCCGGACAAGGCGATCCCGTTCCACACCATCGCGCTGCACGGCATGGTCCGCGACCAGTTCGGCAAGAAGATGTCGAAGTCGTCCGGCAACACCGTCGACCCGCTGGAGTGGATGGACCGCTACGGCACCGACGCCCTGCGCTTCGCACTGGCGCGCGGCGCGAACCCGGGCACCGACGTCCCGATCGGCGAGGACGCCGTCCAGGCATCCCGCAACTTCGACACCAAGCTCTGGAACGCCACCAGGTTCGCGCTGGCCAACGGCGCGTCACCGGCGCTGCCGCTGCCCACCGCGCCCACCGACGCCGACCGCTGGATCCTCGGCAGGCTCCGCGAGGTCCGCGAGCAGACCGACGCGCTGCTGGAGGACTTCCAGTTCGCCAAGGCGGTCGAAGGGCTCTACCACTTCACGTGGGACGAGCTCTGCGACTGGTACGTCGAGCTGGCGAAGGTCCAGCTCCGCGACGACGCCACCGCCGACGGCACCAGGGCGGTGCTCGGGCACGTCTTCGACGCGCTGCTACGGCTGCTCCACCCGGTCATCCCGTTCATCACCGAGGCGCTGTGGCAGGGGCTCACGGACGGGGAGTCGGTCGTCGTCGCGCAGTGGCCGGTCGACGCAGGCGTTGCTCCCGACGCCGTGGCCGCGTCCCGGATCGCCGACCTGCAGAAGCTGGTCACCGAGGTTCGTCGCTTCCGCACCGAGCAGCGCGTGCCCGACAGCCGTCGCGTCGCCGCCCGGATCGTGGGGCTGGACGAGGCAGGGCTCGCCGGCCACCGCGGTGCCGTCGCGGCGCTGGTCCGGCTGGACGACGCGGGCTCGGACTTCACCCCAACGGCTGCGTTCGAGGTCGGGCTCGGGGGCGGCACGGTCCAGGTCGAGATCGACACGTCCGGCGCCATCGACGTGGCCGCCGAGCGTGCTCGGCTCACCCGCGACCTGGCCGCGGCCCGCAAGGAGCTCGACCAGGCGGACAAGAAGCTCGGCAACCCCAAGTTCGTCGAGAAGGCGCCAGCCGACGTCGTCGACGGCATCCGGTCCCGGCGTGCCGCGGCGGCTGCCGACATCGACCGGATCGAGGCAAGGCTGGAGGCTCTGCCCGCGTCATGACGAGGGACCGGGAGGAACTGCCGGAGGGCGAGGGCGAGGTCCGCTCTCCGGAGGAGGCGGCGGAGGACGCCGTCGTCGCGCACGTTCTCGACGCCATCCGCGGTGGGGAGAGCCCCGACGTCGTGCCGGCGCAGTCGTCGGTGATCGGGTTCGCGGAGTTCCTCGCCGCCGACGCCGCGCTCGATCGGCGCGCGCCGGAGACGGTGATCGAGCCGTCGCTGGAGAGGATCGCAGCGCTCGTCGACGTGCTCGGCGACCCGCAGCGCGGCTACCCGGTCGTGCACATCACCGGTACGAACGGCAAGACGTCCACGTCCCGGATGATCGACGCGCTGCTCACCGAGATCGGGCTGCGCACGGGCCGCTACACGAGCCCACACCTGCAGCGGGCCACCGAGCGGATCAACATCGACAACCGGCCGATCTCCCCGGAGCGCTACGTCACGCTCTACCGGGACATCCTGCCGTTCGTCGAGATGGTGGACGCGAAGCTCGGCACGCTCTCGAAGTTCGAGGTGCTCACGGGAATGGCCTTCGCCGCCTTCGCCGATGCTCCGGTCGAGGCCGCGATCCTGGAGGTCGGGCTGGGCGGCGCCTGGGACGCCACGAACGTCGCCGACGGCAACGTCGCGGTGGTCACCCCGATCGGGCTCGACCACATGGAGTTCCTCGGCGACGACGTGCTCGGCATCGCCCGGGAGAAGGCCGGGATCATCAAGCCGGGCGCGGTGGCAGTGCTCGCCGCGCAGGACAAGGCCGTGGCCGAGGTGCTGCTGGAGCGCTGCGTCGAGG
The DNA here is from genome assembly GCF_039534065.1 of Pseudonocardia yunnanensis. Taxonomy (NCBI): domain Bacteria; kingdom Bacillati; phylum Actinomycetota; class Actinomycetes; order Pseudonocardiales; family Pseudonocardiaceae; genus Pseudonocardia; species Pseudonocardia yunnanensis. The sequence continues at coordinate 46,327 of NZ_BAAAUS010000039.1, forward strand.
TGGGGGCCCAGGTGGCCCGGGAGGGTGCCGAGTTCGGGGTGCGGGAGCGGGAGATCGCGGTGGGCGGCCAGCGGCTCACATTGCAGGGTCTCTCCGGCACCTACGACGACATCTTCCTGCCGCTGCACGGCGAGCACCAGGCGAGCAACGCCGCGCTCGCCCTCGCCGCTGCCGAGGCCCTCGTCGGCGCCGGGCCGCGGCAGCCGCTGGATCCCGACGTCGTGCGTGCGGCGTTCGCCGGCGTCGCGTCGCCGGGTCGGCTGGAGCGGGTCGCGGCAGGCGAGGGTGGGCCCACCGTGCTCATCGACGCCGCGCACAACCCGGCGGGCGCTCGCTCGCTCGCCACCGCCCTCACCACCGACTTCCGGTTCGCGCGGCTCGTCGGCGTCCTCGGCGTGATGCGCGACAAGGACGTGCGCGGCATCCTGGACGAGCTGGAGCCGGTGCTGCACGAGGTGGTCGTCACCGCCAACTCCTCGCCGCGGGCCATGGATCCCGACGAGCTGGGCGCGGTCGCCGCCGAGGTGTTCGGTTCCGACCGGGTGAGCGTCGAGCCGGTGCTGGCCGAGGCCGTCGAGCAGGCGGGGGAGCTGGCCGAGGAGGGCGGCGAGTCCGGGGTCGGCGTGGTGGTGACCGGCTCGGTGGTGACGGCTGGTGAGGTGAGGGCCATGTTCGGGAAGGAACCCGTATGAGCTCGCCCGGCCCCGGCAACGGGGCCGACCCCGTCGCCGGGCCCGCACCTGTGCAGGGACCCGACCCCATGAAGGGGCTGCGCGGGGTCTTCGCCGCCACCCTCACGCTCGAGGCGATCGTGGTGGCGCTGGCGCTGCTCGTGCTGCCGAAGTTCGGTGAGGGCGCCACCCCGCTCGCCGTCGGGGTGATCGGGGCGCTGGCGGTCGTGATGATCGTCGCAGCGGGGTTGCAACGGCGGCCGTGGGGGCTGCGGCTGGCGCTCGTCCTGCAGGTCGTGATGGTGGCCTGCGGGCTGCTGGTCCCGGCGCTGGGCGTGATGGGCGGAGTGTTCGTCCTCGTCTGGGTCCTGCTCCTGCTGCTGCGTCGCGACCTCGCGGGGAAGATGGCCCGCGGGGAACTGCCCAGCCAGCAACCCCGGGATCCCTGACGCCGCCGCTCCACGGCCCGTCGATACGCTGAGCGACGTGACTGAACGCACCCTGGTCCTCGTCAAGCCCGACGGCGTCGAGCGCAAGCTGATCGGCGAGGTGCTCGCGCGCATCGAGCGCAAGGGCCTCGACATCGTCGCGCTCGAGCTGCGCACTGTGGAGCGCGAGCTCGCCGAGCAGCACTACGCCGAGCACGACGGCAAGTCCTTCTTCGGCGACCTGCTCGAGTTCATCACCTCGGGGCCCGTGCTCGCGGCCGTCGTCGAGGGCCCGCGGGCGATCGCGGCTTTCCGGCAGCTGGCCGGCGGCACCGACCCGGTCGCCAAGGCCACGCCCGGCACCATCCGCGGCGACTTCGGGCTGGAGACCCAGTACAACCTCGTCCACGGCTCCGACTCGGAGGAGAGCGCGGCGCGGGAGATCAAGCTCTGGTTCCCCAACCTCTGACGGGCGTCCGATTCAGCTGACCCGGGCCGCCGCCTGTCGGGCGGCCCGCAGCTGAACCGGATCGTGCGCGTTGAAAACGGTGATCTCGTCGCCGTGTGAGCGCACCAGATCGCGCAGCCGATCCTGGTTGGCCAGGCGCAGCCCGCGTGCGGTCTCCACCCTGCTCTGCATCAGTCGCAGGCCCGGCGTGCACCAGGGCGCGTCGGGGCGCATCTCGCCGTGGAAGAAGTAGGCGTCGCCCGCGTGCAGCAGCCAGCGGTCGTCCTCGCGTACCGCCACACCGGTGTGCCCGACGGTGTGCCCGATCAGCGGGACCAGCAGGATCTCCGCCTGGAGCCCGGGGATGTCGTGCACGGCCTGGAAGCCGAACCACTCCTCGCCCTGCGGGTCGTGGGGCGCCCACTTCGGTCGGTGCGCCCACTGTTCGCGCGGGTAGCGAGTGCGCTCCCTGCCGCCGCGGGCGTTGAGCGCGGCCTCCAGCTCCGTGCGCAGCACGTGCACCTGGGCGTCGGGGAAGTCGCGCAGCCCGCCGCCGTGGTCGAGGTCGAGGTGGGTGAGCACCACGTGGCGCACGTCGGACGCCCGGAAGCCCAGGCGCTCGACCTGGTGCAGCGCGGTCTCGCTGATGTCGAGCACGGGCCGGGCCAGCCGGCGCCACCCGCGGCTGAGCGTGGCGTCCGGGTCGGTGACGTCCCCCGTGCCGAGGCCGCTGTCGACGAGGACGAGACCCTCGCCGGTCTCGATCAGCAGGCAGTGGCAGACCAGCTCGGCCGTGCGCAGCAGCGGGCCGCTGCCGCTCACGAGTCTCCCGCCGAACGGGCGCATCGTGGCGCAGTTGAGGTGGTGGACCTTCATCTCGAGTTCCGTCCGTTCTCCAGCATGATCCGTAGGCGGGCGCCGACGGCGTTCAGAGGGGTGAGGTCGCGGCGCGTCCGCGCGAGGAGCAGCGCACCCTCGATCGCGGCGATCACGACCATGGCGATCTCCTCGGGATCCTGGACGCCCGCCGAGCCGAGGTGGCCCGCCACGAGCGACTGCCACGAGTCGTAGACCTCCGCGCAGGCCGTGCGGATCGATTCGCTGTGGCCCGCGGTGTCCAGGGCGACGGTGGCGACCGGGCAACCCTCGCGGAAGTCGGTGGCGGCGAGGTGCTCGCCGAGCAGACCGACCGCTCGCTCCAGCGCCTGCGCCGGATCGGGTGTGCTCGCCAGCGTCGAGGCGAGTGCCGAGCAGAGCTCGTCGCCCGCCAGCCGCACCGACTCCACGGCCAGCTGCTCCTTCCCGCCCGGGAAGTGGAAGTACAGGGAGCCCTTCGGCAGGTTGCCCTCGCTGAGCACCTGGTTCAGCCCCGTGGCGTGGTAGCCCTGCGCCCGGAACAGGCCCGCTGCGGTGCGGATCACCCGCTCCCGTGTCGAAGATCGTTCGCTCACGACGGCGACTATAGAGACCGGTCTACTATGCGTCCAGGCCGCCCGATATCGCGCGATTAATGTCGGGGAGGTCGATTACCGTGCGGGACGTGGCGGACGGGCTGGTCCAGGCGCGCGGGCTGCGCAAGCATTTCGGTGATTTCGAGGCGGTCCGGGGCGTCGACATCGACGTCGCCCGCGGCGAGGTGTTCGGCTTCCTGGGGCCCAACGGCGCCGGCAAGTCGTCCACGATGCGGATGATCGCGTGCGTCTCGCCCCGCACCGACGGGTCGCTGCAGGTCCTGGGCATGGATCCCGACGTCGACGGCCCTCGCATCCGGGCTCGCATCGGCGTCGTCCCACAGCTCGACAACCTCGACACCGAGCTGACGGTCCGGCAGAACCTGCAGATCTACGGCCGCTACTTCGGCCTGTCCCGCGCCCACGTGCGCGCCAAGGCCAGCGAGCTGCTCGAGTTCGCGCAGCTCACCGAGCGGGCCGAGCACGAGGTGGAGCCGCTCTCCGGAGGTATGAAGCGCCGGCTCACCATCGCGCGAGCCCTGGTCAACGAGCCCGAGCTGCTGCTGCTCGACGAGCCCACCACGGGTCTCGACCCGCAGGCGCGCCACCTGCTGTGGGAGCGGCTGTACCGGCTCAAGCGCGAGGGCGTCACCCAGATCATCACCACCCACTACATGGACGAGGCCGAGCAGCTGTGCGATCGGCTCGTGGTGATGGACGGCGGCGTGATCGTGGCGGAGGGGTCACCTGCCGAGCTGATCGGGCGGTACTCCACCCGGGAGGTTCTGGAGCTGCGGTTCGACGTCGAGCGGCGCCCCGATGCCACCGCCCTCGCGCCGTTCGCCGAGCGGGTGGAGGAGCTGCCCGACCGCCTGCTGCTCTACTCCGCCGACGGCGAGCACACCCACGCCGAGGTCGCGCGCGCCGGCTTCGTGCCGCTGTCGGCGCTGGCGCGGCGCTCCACGCTGGAGGACGTCTTCCTCCGCCTCACCGGCCGCACACTGGTGGACTGATGACCGCGAGCACCGGGAGCACCCCGGTCGTCACGCGGTCCACCGGACGGGCGCCGGGCCGGTGGGGCGGCGTGCTCCTCGTCGTGGAGCACCTCTGGACCTGGTACCGGCGCAACTGGCGGGCCACCGTCGTGTCGTCGGTGCTGCAGCCGCTGCTGTTCCTGCTGGCGTTCGGGGTGGGCTTCGGGTCGCTCGTCGCCGGCACGGGCAGCGCGCAGGCGGCCACCGGGGGCGTCGACTACCTGGTGTGGCTCGCGCCCGCGCTGCTGGCCGTCTCGGCGGTGCAGAGCGCGGCGTTCGAGTCCACCTACCCGGTGCTGTCGGGGTTCAAGTGGCAGCGGGTCTACCACGCGATGACCGCGAGCCCGATCTCCCCGGCTCAGGTGGCGCTCGGGCACCTCGTCTGGGTCGTGCTCAAGACGGCCGGTTCCGGTGCCGTCTACGTCGTCGTGATCGCCCTGTTCGGTGGGGTCGCGAGCCCGGGCATCGTCGTGTCGCTGCTGGCAGCCGTGTTCACCGGGGCCGCGATGGCATCCCTGGTCACCGCGTTCTCCGCCACCGTCGAGAACGAGGGTGCCGCGTTCAACGCCCTGTTCCGCTTCGTCGTCATCCCGATGACGTTGTTCTCGGGCACGTTCTTCCCGGTCGACCGGCTGCCCGAGTGGGTGCAACCCATTGCGCTCGTCTCGCCGCTCTGGCACGGCACGGAGCTCGCTCGCGCGGCGGCCCTCGATCGGTGGCAGCCGCTCGCCGCGCTGGGCCACCTTGCCTACCTCTGCGCGCTCCTCGCGCTCGGGATCGTGCTCGCCACCCGGTTCTTCACCAGGAGGCTGACCAGGTGACCGCGCAGGCTCCCGCTCCGCCCGCCGCCGGCGGGTTGTTGCGCCTGCTCCCGGCCGGGAGCTACGCGGGGCGCTCCCACGCGCTGCTGCTGCGCTCGGCCACCGCTTCCCGGCGGGCGTGGCTCGCGTTCGTCTCGGGGTTCTTCGAGCCGGTGTTCTATCTCGTCGCGATGGGGCAGGGGCTCGGATCGCTGGTCGGTACGCTGCCGGGGCCCGACGGCAGCCCTATCAGCTATGCGGCCTTCATCGCGCCAGGGTTGCTTGCGGCCTCGGCGATGAACGGCGCCGTGTTCGACGCCACCTTCAACGTCTTCTTCAAGCTCAAGCACGCCAAGCTCTACGACGCGATGCTGGCCACCCCGCTCGGCACGGTCGATATCGCACTCGGCGAGATCGGCTGGGCGCTCATCCGCGGCGGGCTCTACGCGTTGGGTTTCCTCACGGTGATGGCGGGCTTCGGGCTCCTCGTCTCTCCGTGGGCGCTGCTCGCGCTGCCGGCCGCGCTGGTGGTGGCGTTCGCGTTCGCCGCGGTCGGCATGGCGGCCACGTCCTACATGCGGTCGTGGCAGGACTTCGACCTGGTCACGCTCGTGATCCTGCCGATGTTCCTGTTCTCCACCACCTTCTACCCGCTCTCGGTGTATCCCCGGTGGCTGCAGATCGTGGTGGAGTGCCTCCCGCTCTTCCACGCGGTGGAGCTGATGCGGGGGCTCACCACCGGCGCGGTGCACCTCGGGATGCTCGGACATCTGACGTACTTCGTCGTGATGATCGCGCTCGGTGTCACCGTCGCGTCCCGCCGGCTCGATGCCTTGTTGCTGCGCTAGCGCCCCGCTCGTCCGCGTCTCCGGTTCCGCCGAGCGAACTCGGCTGGCCCGACGCTTGCGGGCGGGCAGACAATGGCGCCCATGACGGTGACGTCCCGACGACCAGTGCTCGCCGACCTCGTCCGCAGGATCTTGGTGGCGGTGTTCGCGGTGCTCCAGATCGTCGTTTCCGTGCTCACGGAAACCGGAGCCACGCACGAGTCCATCGGGGCGGTGGCACGCCAGTACGCCACGCCGCTGCTGGCCGCCGACTGGGCGTTCGCCATCTGGGTCCCCATCTACGTCGGGTTCCTCGGTTACGCCGTGTACCAGGCGTTGCCGGGGCAGCGGGGTCGGCAGCTCCACCGTGAGATCGGCTGGTGGCTCGCGTTCTCCGCGGTGCTCAACATCGGCTGGGTGCTGGCGTTCGGGTCGGGCTGGGTGCCGCTGGCCGAGCTGTTGATCGTGATGCTGCTGGTCGCGTTGGCGGTCGTGTTCGGCCGGCTCAGCCGGCAGCCTGCCGAGAGCGTTCTCGAACGGGTTGTCCTGCGCGGCACGGTCGCGCTCTACACAGGATGGGTGTCGTTCGCCATCGCGCTCGCCACCGCGGCCACCGGGGCGTGGATGGGCCTGCCCGCCTCCGGCGCGCTGGCGGCGATCGCGGCGGTCGTCGTGCTGCTCGCGGTGTCGGTGATCGCGTCGTGGGTGGTGCTCGCCGGCACGGCCGTCATCGGTTACTCGGTCGCCGCGGTGTGGGCAGCGGCCGGCATCGCGCTCAACGACCCGCCCGCCGCCGTGGTGGTGGCCGGCGCGATCGCGATCGTCGTGATCATCGCTTCCACCACCCGTAGGCTCACCACCGCGGGCAACCCGATGCGCGCAGCCTGGGGCTGACCTCGTCCCCGCGCTGGGTCAGGGGAGGTCCACCCGGAGCACATCTCCGGTGTCGTAGGCCATCAGCCCGCCCTCGGCGGCGAAGAGCCCGAGCCCGGCCAGCCGCCGATCCTGGGCCACCACGGTGACGGCCCCGTCGGCGCCGACGGCGAGCACCACGTCGTCGGACACCACGAGCGGCCGCCCCGACCCGTCGAGCCCGACGGTGGCGCGCGGCAACGCCAGCGCCGCAGGGGCGACGCCTCGTGCCAACTGCACCGCCACCGGGGTGGTGTCGCCGCGGCGCTCGCCCGCGTCGATCACCGGTCCGAGAACCCGGTCGCCGTCGAGTGCGAGCAGCCGGCCGTCGGCGAGTACCCAGCCGCGGCCGTCGCTGCGGACCACCCCACCGTCGATCCGGCCCTCGATCGTGCGCACGGGCGCACCGCCGTCGATCCGGAAGGCGCCCTCTGGCGTGGCGAGCAGCGGCGGGCGGCCACCGAGGTCCGTGAGGAGGAACGCGTCGCCGCCCCCGGCGGGTGCCGGATCCGGGACGGGCGCGAACCGTTGCTCGCCCGCCGGGGTGGCGTGCACGAGCGTCCGGGGTGCGCCACCGGGAGGCGACTCGAGCCACCACACACCGCCGGAACCGTCGGGCCACACCTGGCCCCTCGTGCCGTCCGAGCGCGTTCCCACGGGCGTGCGGGTGCCGTCCGCGGCGACGACGGCCACCTCGCCGCCCGGCGCCCCGGCCGCCCACCGCCCGTCGACTCCGAGGGGGACGCCGAGCGAATCGCGTCCCGCCCGGGCCACCGGCACCAGCGTGACGGGCCGAGCGACAGCGGCGGGGCTCGGAACGCAGCCCGTCGGAGGTGCCGGGAGGTCGCCGAGCGCCGAGTCCGGTGCCGGGAGCCGCCACAGTGCAGGCCCGTCGGGGTCGAGGGAGGCCAGCACGACATCGCCGGACGGGGCAACCGCGATCGAGGTGACCGGGCCCGGGAGCGGGGACGGCACCGCGCGCAGCGCCCCGGAGGGATCCAGCCGGACCAGCCGGGCCGCGGCACCGTCCCCGGCGACGAACCAGATCCCGCCCGCGGCGTCGACGGCGAGCGGGCTCTGATGGGGGAGGAAGGTCGCCGGGCCGGACGCCGTGAGGCCGCACGACGGGTCGAGCCCGCCTGCCAGCACGTCCACCTCCGCGCGGGCGGCCGGCCCGCTGGAGATCCGTTCCAGGCGAACCCCGCCCGCCTGCGGGACGAAACGCAGGGCACCGTCGCGCAGCGGAAGCACCGCGGCGACGTCGACGGGCACGCTGTCGACCGGCCCGAGGATGAACACCACCGGGAGGAAGGTGCCGGCGGCCACCTGGGTGCCATTCCGTTCCGAGAGGTCGAGCACGCGTGCGGTGCCGGGCGGATCGCCCGTGGAGCGCAACCACATCGTGCCGTCCGGGCCGACCACGCTCGCGGCGCTCACCCCGTGCACGGTGACGGCGACGGGGTCCGTCGCGTCGAGCCCGGTGACGGTCACCTCTTCGGCGCCCGACCAACGCGCGACGCGGTTGCCGCCCACTCCGAGGATCGACGGGCCGGGCGTCGTCGGTGGGGCGTCAGGGGTCAGGGCGAGCACCTCGGCGCGTCCACGGGGGTCGACACCGGCGAGCCCGGCCCTGTTCGCGATGCCGACCCCGGCGTCGAGGGGCACGATGCGGGACTCGGGGGACGCTGGCAGCCCGGCGGTGCCGGTGCGCAGCTGCGGAGCGTCCAGTTCGGCGATGCGCACGAACGGTCCGGCACGGCGCTCGCCGGAGCCGGGTCCCGGTCCACCGGGAAGTACCGGCACGGCAACCGCGATGAGCACGAGCGCCAGGAGCGCGCCGAGGAGGAAGCGCGGCGTCCGGCCCGCGGCGAGCAGCACGGCACCGGTACCGGCGATGAGCGCGATCACGGCGCCGAGGGCCGCGCCCGAGCCCCACCCGGCCAGCACCGACACCCCGGCCGCGACGAACGCCGCTCCCGTCACCGCCACGAGCACCCGCGCCGCGACGGCCCAGCGTCCGCCGCGTCGGGCGTACAGGAGCACGACGGCAGCTGCGGCCACGACGAGCGCGACCAGCAGCGCAGCGCCTGCGGTGCCGATGACCTCCCAGCCCGACCAGCGCGTGGCCTCTCCCGGCACGGCGGGCCCGGTGCCGGTGAGCACCACGGGCCGGCGGGGTGCGGTCCACCACGGCAGCGGGAACGTCACCGCGGGGACGGCCACCAGTGCGGCGGCCGTGAGCAGGGCGGGTGGCGTGCGTCCGATCGTCATCGGCGCCCCCCTCGTTCGTCCGGGCGGTCACCGTACCCACCCGGCGACCGGAATGGGTGCCGCGCGGTCGACGGGCGCTTCGCCGGTGGGGCTACCCTGGATCAGCGTGACCGGCGACCTACTCCCACCTGTGGTGACGTGATGGCCCCCACCGTGTTCGCCGAGCTGGAACCGCTGCTGCCGAGGGTGTCCAAGCCGGTGCAGTACGTCGGCGGCGAGCTGAACGCACAGCTCAAGGACTGGGAGTCGGCTGCGGTCCGATGGGCGCTCATGTACCCCGACGCCTACGAGGTGGGGCTGCCCAACCAGGGCGTCATGATCCTCTACGAGCTGCTCAACGAACGGGCCGACGCGCTCGCCGAGCGCTGCTACTCCGTGTGGCCCGACCTCGAGGCGCTGATGCGCGAGCACGGGGTGCCCGCCTTCACGGTCGACGGCCACCGGCCGCTCGGAGCGTTCGACCTGCTCGGCGTGAGCTTCTCCACCGAGCTCGGCTACACCAACCTGCTCACGTCGCTGGATCTCGCCGGCATCCCGCTGCACGCGGCCGATCGCGGTATCGACGACCTGGTCGTGGTGGCCGGTGGGCACGCGGCGTTCAACCCGGAGCCGATCGCCGACTTCATCGACGTGGCCGCGATCGGCGACGGCGAGGAGGTGGTCGGGGAGATCACCGACGTCGTCAAGCAGTGGAAGGCCGAGGGCAGGCCCGGTGGTCGAGCCGAGCTGCTGCTGCGGCTGGCGGCCACGGACGGCTGCTACGTCCCGTCGCTCTACACCGTGACCTACGGCGACGACGGCGCGATCGCCGCGGTCACCCCGGTCGGGGAGCGCGTGCCGCGCACCGTCACCAAGCGCACCACCACCGACCTCGACTCGTGGCCGTACCCGAAGAAGCCGCTGGTACCGCTGGCCGAGACGGTGCACGAGCGCGCCTCCGTTGAGATCTTCCGGGGCTGCACGCGCGGGTGCCGGTTCTGTCAGGCGGGCATGATCACCCGGCCCGTGCGCGAGCGGTCCCTGGCCGGCGTCGGCGAGATGGTCGACTCCGCCGTGCGTGCCAGCGGGTTCGACGAGGTCGGGCTCCTGTCGCTGTCGAGCGCCGACCACTCCGAGATCGCGGAGATCACCAAGGGCCTGGCCGACCGGTACGAGGGCACGAACACGTCGCTGTCGCTCCCCTCCACCCGCGTCGACGCGTTCAACATCGACCTCGCCAACGAGATCTCCCGCAACGGTCGCCGCTCCGGGCTCACCTTCGCGCCGGAGGGTGGTTCCGAGCGGATCCGCCGCGTGATCAACAAGATGGTGTCGGAGGACGACCTGATCCGCACCGTCTCGGAGGCGTTCGCACAGGGCTGGCGGCAGGTGAAGCTCTACTTCATGTGCGGGCTGCCCACCGAGGAGGACGAGGACGTCCTGCAGATCGCCGACATGGCGCACAACGTGATCCGCGCAGGCCGGGAGGCGTCCGGACGCAACGACGTGCGGTGCACCATCTCGATCGGCGGGTTCGTGCCCAAGCCGCACACCCCGTTCCAGTGGGCCGCGCAGGCGCACCCCGACGTGGTCGACGATCGGCTGCGCAAGCTGCGCGCGGCCGTCAACAGCAACCGCAAGCTCGGCCGCAACGTCGGGATGCGCTACCACGACGGGCAGCCCTCGCTGATCGAAGGCCTGCTCGCACGCGGTGACCGCCGGGTGGGCCGGGTGATCGAACGGGTGTGGCGCGACGGCGGCCGGTTCGACGGCTGGAGCGAGCACTTCTCCTACGAGCGGTGGGTCGGGGCGTCGGCTGCGGAGCTGGAGCCGCTCGGCGTCTCGCTCGACTGGTTCACCACGCGCGAGCGCGGCCGTGACGAGGTGCTCCCGTGGGACCACCTCGACTCGGGCCTGGAGCGCGACTGGCTCTGGGACGACTGGCAGGACGCCCTGTCCGGCCGTGAGCAGGACGACTGCCGGTGGACGCCGTGCTTCGACTGCGGTGTCTGCCCCTCCACCGGCACGGACATCCAGGTCGGCCCGAGCGGCACGAAGCTCATCCCGCTGGCCGTCGTGAATCCGGTGGCCGGAGCCTCGGACGCGAGTGGCTGAGCGTCCCGGGTCCGGTCCGCAGGTCGCCATTCGAGTCGCCGACGAGCGCGATGTGGTCGCATTGGCCGGGCTGCGCCGCGCGTGGCTGGAGGAACGCACGGGCGAGCCGATCGACGACCCCGGGTTCGAGGCCGCCTTCGAACTGTGGTGGCGCGTGGAGCTGCCCCGGCGGACGTTCTGGCTGGCGGAGGTCGGATCGCCGCGCAGCGGCTTCACCGCCATCGGCTCGATCAACGTCGTCGAGATCGTGCACATGCCCCGGCCCGGCGCGCGGGGCGGGCGAATCGGGCACGTCGGCAACGCCTTCGTACTGGCTGCCTTCGCCGACCGTGGTGTGCCGGCGGCCCTGCTGGCTGCCGCGCTGGAGCACGCCCGCGACCGCCGCTACCGGCGGCTGCTGCTCGCCCCCACGGCCGACAGTGCGCCGTTCTACCGGCGGGCGGGCTTCGTGTCGGCGGGCGAGCAGTTGCTCATGCTCGACCCGTCGACCCTGCCGGCACCGCCTGCCTGAGCATCCGATCTCGCCCGCGGCACGGGAAGGGAGACCGGGGTGACCGAGTTCGACGCGCTGGAGCTGGACGAGAGCGCCCACTCGCGGCGCGTGTTCTGCAGCTGGGAGGACGCGGGCTGGCGGTCCTTGCTCCTGCGCCGCTTCGACGACGACCCGGTGGCCGAGGACGTGGTGGTGCCGCCGAGCGACGACCAGCAGCTCGTTCTGATGATGTCGGGCCGGGTGGCGATCGAGTCCGGCGCGGACGGACGCTGGCGGGGAGCCCGGTACGCCCCGGGGTCGGTCGGGCTGACTGCGCCGCACCGGCTCACGCGGCTGCGCTGGCGGAGCACGTCGCCGGAGCCGATCAACAGGCTCCACGTCCGTCTCCCGGGCGAGGTCCTCCGCCGGGTCGCGCACGAGATGTGTCCGGGGGAGGCGCCCCGGGCCGACTCGCTCGCAGTGACGGATCCCGTACTGACGCAGATGATGCTCGCCCTCGCGAACGCCGCAGCGGCCGGCGCGCCCGACCTGTATGCGGAGTCGGCGGCCGAGTTTCTCGCGGTGCACATCCTCGTGCACCACACCGGCCGGTTCCTCTCGCCGGCTCCACAGCGCGAGGACGTGCGCATCCGGCGGGTGCTGGATTTCATGCGGGACAATCTGCACCAGAACCTCACCCTGGCCGAGATGGCCCGCGAGGCAGGGCTGAGCACATTCCATTTCCTGCGCGTGTTCAAAGCGGCGACCGGACGAACTCCCCACCGCCATCTCACCGAGCTGCGCGTGGAGATCGCCCGGCATCACCTGGAGAACGGGTCCCTCCCCGTCGGCGAGATCGCCTACCTGTGCGGTTTCAGCAGTCCGGCCCATCTGTCGACGGTTTTCACCCGCACCGTCGGCACATCACCGTCGGCCTATCGGCGCCAACGGCGGGCATAGTCCGCAACGGGTGGGCGCCCACGGCGCGAGCGCCCGGCGGATGCTCGTACGCTCTGCGCATGGCCCGCGTGCGCCCCGGAGAGGCGGCGAACCCTGCTCCGCCCACCGTTCAGCGCGTACGGGTGCGGTTCGCGAAGCGCGGCCGGCTGCGCTTCCTCTCCCACCGCGACGTGGCACGCAGCTTCGAGCGTGCCGTGCGCCGCGCCGGCGTGCCGGTGGCGCACTCCCACGGCTTCAGCCCGCACCCGCGGTTGTCCTGGATCGGGGCTGCGCCCACCGGCTCGGCCAGTGAGGCGGAGTACCTGGAAATCGGCCTGACCCGACCTGTCGATCCCGCGGCGCTCGCCGGCGCGCTCGACGCGGCCCTGCCCGACGGCCTCGACGTGCTCGAGGCCGCGGTGGCCGACGGCGCTGCGCTGGCCGAGCGCATCGACGGCAGCCGCTGGCTGATCGAGCTCTCCGGCGTCGCGCCCGACGCCCTTCGGGCCGCGCTCGCGGCCCTGCTGGCCGAGTCGTCGGTCGTCGTCGAGCGGGTCACGCCGTCCGGGCGGCGGCAGATCGACGTGCGCGCTGCGCTGGTGCGTGCCGACGTCGTGGACGCCGCCGGCGGCGTCTCCTCAGGTCTCTCAGGTTCGACGTCGCCCGATCAGTCACCATCCTGTGCGATAATGGCAGTGGTCGTACGGCAGACGACACCCGCCGTTCGACCCGATGACGTGTTGGGTGCACTCGACGTTGTCGCAGGCCTCAGGCCGCCGGTGCCCGCGAAGGCGACTCGGATGGCTCAGGGACTGCTCGACCATCGAGGCGACTTGGCCGACCCACTCGGTCCCGACCGGGTCACCACCCGCGCCTGAAAGGGCGGGTCGGCTCGCCGGTCACGGCGCGTCGTCGAGTACACAGCCGCCCCCCGGGGCGGGAGCGAGACCAAGGATTGCTCGTCGCGCACCGCGCGGAGAGAAAGAACTGCACGTGTCCCCGCGTGGCCGCCTCTCAGGAGGCGCCCGGGGGCGGAGGAGCTGAATGTCGAATAACGATTCGCCTGCCGGTAGCGCCGGCGGGCCCGTCACCGTACCCGGCCTGGACGAACTGCCCGAGCGGATGCGGGTGCACGCGCTGGCGAAGGTGCTCGGGCGCACGAGCCGCGAGGTGCTCGCCGCGCTTGCCGACCTGGGCGTCGAGGCGCGCAGCGCGCAGTCGAGCATCGATCGGAAGTCTGCCGAGCAGGTGGTCACCGCCCTGCTGCCAGGCGTTCCGGAGTCCCCGGCCGGTCAAGCCGCGCCCGCGAGCGGCCCCGCTGAGCCCGCCGAGGGCACCGTCGAGGAGGAGCCGGCGGCCGAGGAGCCCGCGGCGCCGCTCACGCCGATCTTCGCTCCCCCCACGCCGCTGTTCCAGCCGCCCACCCGGCCCGCCCGCACCCGCCGTCGCGGAGGCGAGCCCGAGGCCGCGGCCGACGAACCTGGCCCGCCGGCACCCGCCCCCGAGCCGGTCAGCGCCCCCGAACCGGTCGCCGAGCCCGTCGCTTCCGAGGCCGGCGACGACTCCGACGAGGACGGCGACGGCAGCCGCCGCCGCAGGCGCCGTGGGCGCCGTGGGCGTGGCCGTGGACGCGGTGGCGACGGATTCGAGGACGAGAACAGCAGCGACGAGTCCGACGACAACGACGACTCGGCGGAGGCCGCCCAGGCCGACATCGGGGACACCGACACCGACACCGCCGACGCCGAGGGCTCCGGAGCCGAGTCGGATGCCGACCGCGACGACGACGGCGACCGGGACGGCGACGACGAGGCCGGCAGCTCGCGCCGCCGCCGCAGGCGTCGGCGCAGGCGTGGGTCGGGCGACGAGAGCGACCAGGCCGACGAGGCCGACTCGCCGAACACCGTCGTCCGTGTGCGCCAGCCGCGCGAGCGCTCCGACGACAGCAGCGATGGCGACGGCGTGCAGAGCGTGCGCGGTTCCACCCGGCTGGAGGCCAAGCGCCAGCGCCGTCGTGACGGCCGTGACGCCGGCCGCCGCCGCGTCCCGATCCTGTCCGAGGCCGAGTTCCTGGCCCGCCGCGAGTCCGTCGACCGGGCGATGGTCGTGCGGGAGCACGGCGACCGCGTCGAGATCGCGGTGCTCGAGGACGACGTCCTCGTCGAGCACTTCGTCACCGACCACGGCGGCACCGGGCCGTCGATGGTCGGCAACATCTACCTCGGCCGCGTCCAGAACGTGCTGCCGAGCATGGAGGCCGCGTTCGTCGACATCGGCCGTGGTCGCAACGCCGTGCTGTACGCCGGCGAGGTCGACTGGGACGCCGCCGGTCTCGGCGGCAAGGCGCGCCGCATCGAGCAGGCGCTCTCCAGCGGCGACAGCGTGCTCGTGCAGGTCACGAAGGACCCCATCGGTCACAAGGGCGCCCGGCTCACCACCCAGATCAGCCTGGCGGGCCGTTTCCTCGTCTACGTCCCCTCCGGCGGTGCCGCGGGGATCAGCCGCAAGCTGCCCGACGTCGAACGCAAGCGGCTCAAGGACATGCTCAAGGAGATCGTCCCGAACGACGCCGGAGTGATCATCCGCACGGCGTCGGAGGGCGTGAGCCACGAAGCGCTGGAGCGCGACGTCCGCAGGCTGCAGGCCCAGTGGGACGTCATCCGTACCAAGGCCGAGCAGACGGGCCCGAGCAAGCCCAAGGCCCCCGTGCTGCTCTACGAGGAGCCCGACCTGCTCCTCAAGGTCGTCCGCGACCAGTTCAACGAGGACTTCTCCCGGCTCATCGTCGAGGGCGACGACGCCTGGGACACCCTGCAGAACTACGTCGGGCACGTCGCGTCCGAGCTGGCCGACCGGCTCCACCGCCACGTCGGCCCGTCCGACGTCTTCGCCGAGTACCGCATCGACGAGCAGCTGCTCAAGGCGCTGGACCGCAAGGTCTGGCTGCCCTCGGGTGGCACGCTGGTGATCGACCGAACCGAGGCGATGACGGTCATCGACGTCAACACCGGCAAGTTCACCGGCTCCGGTGGCAACCTCGAGGAGACCGTCACCCGCAACAACCTGGAGGCGGCCGAGGAGGTCGTCCGCCAGCTCCGGCTGCGTGACATCGGCGGCATCATCGTCATCGACTTCATCGACATGGTGCTCGAGGCCAACCGCGACCTGGTGCTGCGGCGGCTCACCGAGTGCCTGGCCCGCGACCGCACGCGCCACCAGGTCGCCGAGGTCACCTCGCTCGGCCTCGTGCAGATGACGCGCAAGCGCGTCGGTGGAGGGCTCCTCGAACACTTCTCCACTCCCTGCGAGCACTGCCGCGGCCGCGGGGTGATCGTCAACACCGAGCCGCTGGGTGACCGGGGCGACTCCGGCCGGGATCGCTCGGAGCGTTCCGACCGGGACGTGTCCAGTCGCCGGCAGCGCCGTGGTCGCCGCGGCGACGGCGAGGAGCGCAACGGCCACGCCGGGCAGTACAACGGCCGCGTCGACGCCGAGCCCGCCACTCCTGTCGCCGTGCCGGCCGACGAGCCCGACCAGAAGCCGGACGCTTCCGAGGCCACGATCGACGTCGGTGCAGCGGCGCCGGTGACGGAGGACCTGTCCGCGGCCGATACTCCGGCCGTCGTCGATGCTCCTGTCGCGGCCGACGACACGGTGGTCGACGCCGCCGAGGTTGCCGACGCGCCGGTCGTCGATGCTCCGGCGGTGGAGCCGCCGACCGTCGAGGCGCCCGCCACCACCGGTCGCCGCGGCGGCCGCCGGATCGTCCGGCGTGGGGTGGTCGAGACGTCGCCGCAGGCACGGCCTGTCGACGTCGCAGCCGATGCCGTCGAGGAGGTCGTCGTCGAGCGCTCGCTCGCCGAGCGGACCGCGCCGGCCCCGGCCGAACTGCCTGCCGCCGAATCGCCCGCCTCCGAATCGCCTGTCATCGAATCGCCCGCGGCTGATTCGGCGGACGCCGGTGAGTCGGCCGGCGCCGATGCTCCGGCCGACGACATCGTTCCTGCTGCTCCCGAGCCCGTGGCGGAGCCGCGGCCCCGCCGACGGGGCCGGGTCACGCGCACGGCGGGAGCGCCCAGCCCGGTTGCCGGCGATGCGCCGGTGGCCGCCGTGGTCACGGTGCCGACGGGAGCGGCGAGCCAGCCGGTCGCGTCGGTCTCCGCACCGCCGCAGCCGGAGCCCACCCTCACCAGGCCGCGGCGCACCCGCCGTGCGGCCTCCCGCCCGGCCGGCCCGCCGACCGGCGGGGAGAGCGGGGGAGACCCGGTTTGAACCACCCCGTAGCCCTTCCGTACCCTGGGGTACCTGCGTCGCGCTCCGTCCGTCGGCTGCCGCGGCACTTGCAGAGCCACAGAGGTTCCGGTTCTGTCTCTCGTCCCACGAGCTAGGAGCAGTGCGTCGATGTACGCGATCGTCAAGACCGGCGGCAAGCAGTACAAGGTGGCCGTCGACGACGTGGTCACCGTCGAGAAGATCGACGGTGAGCCCGGTGCGGAGGTGAGCCTCCCGGCCGTGCTCCTGGTGGATGGCGACGACGTCACCACCGACGCGGCCGCGCTGGCCGCTGCGTCGGTCACCGCCACAGTCGTCGAGCACACCAAGGGCCCGAAGATCCGGATCCACAAGTTCAAGAACAAGACCGGGTACCACAAGCGTCAGGGGCACCGTCAGCCGCTGACGAAGGTCCAGGTCACCGGCATCGCGAAGTAAGGAGACGCAGCCATGGCACACAAGAAGGGTGCGTCCAGCTCACGCAACGGGCGCGATTCCAACGCACAGCGCCTCGGCGTGAAGCGCTTCGGCGGTCAGGTCGTCGGCGCGGGCGAGATCATCGTCCGCCAGCGCGGCACCAAGTTTCACCCGGGCACCGGCGTCGGACGGGGCGGCGACGACACGCTCTTCGCGCTCGTCGAGGGTGCGGTCGAGTTCGGCTACACCCGCGGCCGCAAGGTCGTCAACATCGTGCCGGCGTCGGCCTGAGGCCGGCACCACCCCAGTTTTTCTAGAGACGGCGG
>NZ_BAAAUS010000039.1:63729-220370 GCF_039534065.1 Pseudonocardia yunnanensis
AGTCGATGTCGAAGTTCGTGGACCGGGTGGTGCTGCACGCCACCGCGGGGGCGGGCGGCAACGGCTGCGCCTCGGTGCACCGCGAGAAGTTCAAGCCGCTCGGCGGCCCTGACGGCGGCAACGGCGGGCAGGGTGGCTCGATCGTGCTCGTCGTCGACCCCGGGGTCCACACCCTGCTCGACTTCCACCACCGCCCGCACGCGATGGCCCGCAACGGCAAGCAGGGCCAGGGTGGGTTCCGCGCCGGCGCCAACGCCGAGGACATGGAACTACGGGTGCCCGACGGCACCGTCGTGTTCGACGGCAACGGCGAGATCATCGCCGACCTCGTCGGCGCCGGCACCCGTTTCGTCGCGGCGGAGGGTGGGCGTGGCGGGCTGGGCAACGCCGCGCTCGCCTCGCAGGCCCGCAAGGCCCCCGGGTTCGCGCTCCTCGGCGAGCCGGGGGAGAGCCGCGACCTCACGCTCGAGCTGCGGTCGATGGCCGACGTCGGTCTCGTCGGGTTCCCGTCCGCGGGCAAGTCGTCGCTGGTCGCGGCGCTGTCCGCAGCGCGGCCGAAGATCGCCGACTACCCGTTCACCACGCTCGTGCCGCAGCTCGGGGTCGTCACCGCAGGCGAGGAGGTCTACACCGTGGCCGACGTTCCGGGTCTCATCCCCGGGGCGTCCGAGGGTCGCGGTCTGGGCCTGGACTTCCTGCGCCACATCGAACGCTGCTCGGTGCTCGTGCACGTCGTCGACTGCGCCACGTTCGAGCCCGGCCGCGATCCGGTGTCCGACGTCCAGGCGCTGGAGGACGAACTCGCCCGCTACACCCCGGCGCTGGGCGGCGAGCTGTCCGAGCGGCCGCGGCTGATCGCGCTGAACAAGATCGACGTGCCCGACGCGCAGGAGATGGCCGAGCTCGTCACGGCCGAACTCACCGAGCGCTACGGCTGGCCGGTGTTCCCGATCTCCACCGCGAGCCGCGCCGGGCTCCGTGAGCTGACGTTCGCCATGGCCGAGCAGGTGCGGGCCTACCGCGCCGCCCAGCCGGTGGCCGAACCCACCCGCATCGTGCTGCGCCCACAGGCGGTGGACGACGCCGGGTTCACGATCGAGGAGGACCCCGAGCTGCCCGGCGGTTTCATCGTTCGCGGCTCCCGCCCCGAGCGGTGGATCCGGCAGACGTCGTTCGACAACGACGAGGCCGTCGGATATCTCGGCGACCGTCTCGCGCGGCTCGGCGTGGAGGAGGCCCTCGCCAAGGCCGGCGCGAAGCCGGGCTGCCCGGTGACCATCGGCGACGTCACGTTCGACTGGGAGCCGAGCACGCCCGCCGGTGTCGCCGTGCTGATGTCCGGCCGCGGCACCGACCGGCGCCTCGACCGCGACTCCCGCATCAGCGCCGCCGAGCGCAAGGCAGCCCGCATCGAGCGGCGCAGACCACGTACCGATGCGGAGCTGCTCATGGAGGAGCCGGACGGGCCGGCCGAACGGTGGACCGAACCGGATGCGGATGGCACCTGGGACGACGCCGTGTGGGACGAGCCTGCGGACTCCGGGGATCGGCCCCGGACCGGGCCGTGACTGCCCGGCGACAGCTGGCCACGGCGCGCCGGATCGTCGTCAAGGTCGGGTCGTCGTCCCTGACCAGTCTCAACGGCGGGCTCGATCCGCTGCGGCTCGACGCGCTCGTCGACGCGCTCATCGCCCGCCGCAGCGCGGGCAGCCAGGTGGTGCTCGTGTCGTCGGGGGCGATCGCGGCAGGCCTCGCCCCGCTCGGGCTGGCCCGCCGTCCCCGGGACCTCGCCACCCAGCAGGCCGCGGCGTCCGTCGGGCAGCTGCTGCTTGCGCAGGCCTACGCGGCGTCGTTCGGGCGGCACGAGCAGGCGATCGGGCAGGTGCTGCTCACCGCCGACGACATGATCCGCCGCGCCCACTACCGCAACGCCCAGCGCACGCTGGAGCGCCTGCTCGGCCTGGGCGTGCTCCCGGTGGTGAACGAGAACGACACGGTGGCCACCGATGAGATCCGCGTCGGCGACAACGACCGGCTGGCCGCGCTCGTCGCCCACCTGATCGGAGCCGACGGGCTCGTGCTGCTCTCGGATGTCGACGGCCTGTACGACGGCGACCCGCGGCTGCCCGGATCTCGGCTGCTCAGCGAGGTGGAGGCGCCGACGGACCTCGAGTCAGTGCGGGTCGCCCGCCCGGGCGAGGGGAGCCTCGGGCGCGGCGGGATGGCCACCAAGATCACGGCGGCCGCGATGGCCGCTGCCGCGGGCATCCCCGTGCTGCTCGCGGCAGCTGAGGACGTCAGCTCCGCCCTGGACGCCTCGGAGACGGGTCCCAAGGTGGGCACGGCATTCCGGCCGTCAGGGCGGCGGATGTCGGCCCGCCGATTCTGGCTGCGACACGCGGCGGACGTGCGCGGCTCCCTCGACCTCGACGCCGGCGCCGTGGCCGCGGTGATCGGCCGTCGCCGCTCCCTGCTCGCCGCGGGCATCCACGGGATCTCCGGCGACTTCGTCGCGGGTGATGTGGTGGACCTCGTGGGACCGCACGGCGTGGTCGTCGCACGCGGGGTGGTGGGGTTCGACGCCACGGAACTGCCGGCGCTCATCGGCCGCCGCAGTCGCGACCTGGCCCCCGAGCAGCGCCGCGAGGTGGTGCACGCCGACGACCTGGTCCCCTTGACCACCCCCTGACCCCGATGCCCCCGCGAGCCGCCCGTCCCCGGGCGCGACTCGCCGCTTTCCGCGTGTGAGTTGTCTCCCTGTTTGCGTAAGCCCCCCGTTTCTGATGCGAATCGCCCCTTCCTACGAGAGGCCCGTTTTCCGGACGCACGCCGCTCGCTCGTTCTCGGCAGTCATCGGTTTCCGGGCGTAAGTCGCTGCCCGCTCGCACGAGCCGCCGCCGGCCTGTTTGTCGGGTCGCCGGCCCCCTGCGAGCGGCTCATTCCGGTCTGCGAATCGTCCGCCATTCACACGCGTTGTCCGCCCGCACGCCAGTCTCCTGCTCAGCGTTGCCCACGCTTCGCCTGCGAGTCGGCTGACCCGGGTTGTCGCCACCCCGGCGCCCGGACGAGGATCGGGCGGTGGCTGCCGCCGACCGCGCTCGCGCCAGCATGGTCGACGTCCTCTGTGACGCCGGCCGTATCCGTTCGCCCGCCGTCGAGGACGCCTTCCGGAACGTGCCGCGCCACCTGTTCCTACCCGGGCTCTCCCTCGACGAGGCCTACGCCGACGAAGCGGTCGCGGTCCAGTTCGCCGACGGTGTGGCCACGAGCTCGGCATCCCAGCCGTCCATGATGGCGATCATGCTCGAGCAGCTCGACCTGCGGCCGGGGCAGCGCGTGCTCGAGATCGGGGCGGGCACCGGCTACAACGCCGCGCTGATGGCGCGGATCCTCGGCCCGAGCGGAACGGTCACAGCTGTCGACATCGACGAGGACCTCATCGAGCGGGCCGCTTTCCACCTCGCGAGCGCCGGGGTGGACGGGGTGGAGTTGGTGGCTGCGGACGGCGCGCTCGGCCATCCGCCCGGAGCGCCCTACGACCGGATCGTGCTGACCGTCGGCAGCGGCGACATCCGGCCCGAATGGGTGGCCCAGCTCGTGCCGGGCGGGCGGCTGCTGCTCCCGATCGCCGTGCGGGGGAGCCAGCTGTCCACGGCCCTCGACCTCGGGCCCGACGGGGTGCTGCGCAGCCACTCCGTGCGCAGCTGCGCCTTCATCCGGCTTCGCGGCGTGGGGGCGAGCACGGACGTCGCGACCAGGCTCGACGGCGTCGGCCTCATGTTGCAGGTGCCGGAGGACGGACCCCGGGCGGAGGCGGCCGGCGTGTCCGCGGCGCTCGCCGAACCGGGTGCGTTGCTCACCGTGCCGGTGGCGCTCGGCGCCGCGGACGTGTGGGATGGGTTCGGTCTCTGGCTGGCCCTGACCGAGCCGGGCGCGTGCCGACTGCTGGCGGCCGAGCCGGAGACCGGCCTGCCCGACGACCTGCTGCCCCTCGGTCCGGGCTCCGGCACCATCGCGCTCGCCTCCATGGCCGACGTGCAGCCGCTGGGTCTCGCGATGGTGGTGGCCGGGCCTGGGCGACCGGACGGCCGCGGGCCCGGAGCCGTGGCCGTGCGGGAGTTCGGCAGCGCAGGACCGACCCTTGCCGGGCGGTTGCTCGCCGCGCTCGACCGGTGGCTCGCCGCGGGGCGCCCGGGCGCCGCGGAGTGGCGGATCGTCGCCGTGCCCGCCGGGGCGTTCTACGAGGACCCGCCGCCTGGTGTGGGCGTGGTGCGCAAGGTGCACTGCAGCCTGCTCGTGGACCTACCCGTGCCGGTGCCGAGCTGAGCGGGCTCCTCCGCTCAGCCGGCTTGCGCCAACGCGAACGGCAACACGGCCGACGCCCCTGCGCGGCGCAGCATTCTCGCCGCCACCGTGGCCGTCCAGCCGCTGTCGATCACGTCGTCGACGAGTAGGACGGGCCCGTCGGGGACGGGGAACGCCGGTGGCTCGAACGCCTGCCAGACCGCCGCCAGCCGCTGAGCACTGTTGGAGTGCTCACCGGGCCGTGGCCCCGCAGGGACGAGGCTGCCCAGCAGCGGGAGTCGGCCGATCTCGGCGATTCGACGGGCCAGGTGGTCGAGCTGGTGGGGCCGGGTGCGCGAGCCGATGCCGACCACACCCACGGGGCGCTCGGCCCATCCCCATCCGGCCAGCACCCGGACGCACGCGTCGAGCACGTCCTTGGGAACCGGCGCGTCCTGCCCCGTGACCAGCTCACGCAGCCGGGTGCCCCACCCGATGTCGGACAAGCGCCCGATGACGCGCCCGGTGTCGGCGAGTTCTCCCGCGGAGATCCGACCGGACACCGGCACCCCGAGCTCGGCCATCCCACTCGGCCACTGTTTGCGCGGCGCGACCTCGACCCCGGGACGGGCGAGCCGTTCCTCCGCCGCGGTGGCGGCGCTCGAGTCGACGTCGGTGCTCCACATCGGGCCTGCGCAGTTGTCGCAGCGCCCGCACGGCTGAGCGTCGGGATCATCGAGTTGGCGGCGGAGGAACACCAGCCGGCAGTCGGTGGTGTCGATGTAGTCGAGCATCGCCTGTTGCTCGGCGCGGCGGGCCTCGGCGATGCGCCGGTGGCGCTCCTCGTCGTAGACCCACTCCTGCCCGGTGGCGACCCATCCGCCCTTGACGCGCTGCGCCGCGCCGTCGCTGTCGAGCACCTTGAGCAACATCTCCAGGCGCGTGCGGGAGAGATCGACGCGTGTCTCGATCGCAGCAGTGGAGAGCGACTCGGGCCCGAGCACCCGCAGTGTCTGGCGAACCACCGGCTCCGGCGGGAACGCGAGCGAGGCGAAGTAGGACCAGATGTCGCGGTCCTCCCGGCCGGGCAGCAACACCACCTCGGCACGTTCGACGGCACGGCCCGCACGACCGATCTGCTGGTAGTAGGCCACCGGCGACGCAGGAGCGCCGAGGTGGACGACGAACCCGAGATCGGGTTTGTCGAAGCCCATGCCCAGCGCGCTGGTGGCCACGAGAGCCTTGACGCGGTTGGCGAGGAGATCGCCCTCGGCCGCAAGCCGCTCCGCGGGCTCGGTCTTGCCCGTGTAGGACGCCACCGGGTGGCCGCGCTCGCGCAGGAACTCGGCCACCTCCTCGGCGGCCGCGATCGTGAGCGTGTAGATGATGCCCGCGCCGGGCAGGGCGTCGAGCTGCGCTGCGAGCCAGCCCAGCCGCTGCGCAGGCGTGGGCAGCCGCACGACGGACAGCCGCAGGCTCTCGCGGTCGAGCGTGCCGCGCAGCACCAGCGGCTCCCCGGAGGCGAGCCCCAACTGCTCGGTGACGTCGACGACCACCCGGTCGTTGGCCGTGGCGGTGGTGGCGAGCACCGGAATGCCGGCGGGCAGGTCGGCGATGAGCGCGCGCAGCCGCCGGTAGTCGGGACGGAAGTCGTGGCCCCAGTCGGACACGCAGTGGGCCTCGTCGACCACGAGCATCCCGGCGCTCGCGGTGAGCCGGGGCAGCACGCGATCACGGAAATCCGGATTGTTGAGCCGCTCCGGGCTCACCAGCAGGACATCGACCTCACCGGCGTCGACCGAGGCATAGGTGCGCTCCCAGTCGGCTGTGTTGGCCGAGTTGACCGTGGCGGCGTGGATGCCTGCGCGCGCGGCGGCGTCGATCTGGTTGCGCATGAGCGCCAGCAGCGGCGAGACGATGACGGTGGGGCCAGCGCCCGCGGCCCGGAGCAGCGCCGTGGCGACGAAGTACACCGCCGACTTGCCCCACCCCGTGCGCTGCACCACCAGCGCCCGCCGTCGATCTGCGACGAGCGCGTGGATCGCCGTCCACTGGTCGTCGCGCAAGCGGGCCGATGGACCGGCCAGGGTGGCGAGCACGGCCTCGGCGCGCTGCCGGAGATCCTGCTGTGTCAGATCTTCGTGCGTGGAGGTACCTGTCGTCACGCAACCCATGGTGGACGAGGACACCGACAGCCGGGCGGGCAGGGGAGTCCGGCTGTGGACAACCCGCGTGACGTCTGCCTCCGCGAACCTGCGGATCGTGTCGAGCACCGATGTCGAGGGGAAGCCGCGACCATGAGCAGTGTGCCTTCCTGTCCGGTTCGGGCAACCACTTCGCTCACGGGCGGCCGGGAGGCAGGATGGGGCGGGTGAGTGCTCCCCAGTCCCCGTTGTTCGGCTCGGTCGCTGACGTGGCCGAGCGGCTGGCCGGCGTCGGCTACCTGGCCTCCACCGCCGTGGCCACCACCGTGTACCTGGCCGATCGGCTGGGAAAGCCGCTGCTCGTCGAGGGACCGGCCGGGGTCGGCAAGACCGAGCTGGCCAAGGCCGTCGCGGAGTCGACGGGCTCGGGACTGGTACGGCTGCAGTGCTACGAGGGCATCGACGAGGCCCGCGCGCTCTACGAGTGGAACCACGCCAAGCAGCTGTTGCGGATCACCGCGGGCCAGGGCCGAGAGTCCTGGGACGACACACGCGACGACGTGTTCTCGGAGGAGTTCCTGCTCGCGCGCCCGCTGCTCACCGCGATCCGCCGCACCGAGCCGACGGTGTTGCTGGTCGACGAGATGGACAAAGCGGACGTTGAAGTAGAGGGCCTGCTGCTGGAGGTGCTCTCGGACTACCAGGTCACCGTCCCGGAGATGGGCACCATCACCGCGTCCCGCCGTCCGTTCGCGCTGCTCACGTCGAACTCCACGCGCGAGCTCTCCGAGGCGCTCAAGCGTCGCTGCCTCTTCCTGCACCTCGACTTTCCGGACGCAGACCTGGAACGGCGCATCGTGCAGAGCCGTGTGCCGGAACTGGCCGAGTCGCTGGTGGACGCCCTCGTCCGCACGGTCCGCGTCCTGCGTGGCCTCGAGCTGCGCAAGGCGCCCTCGGTGGCCGAGACGATCGACTGGGGCCGCACCCTGCTGGCGCTCGGGCTCGACACGCTGGACGACGAGACGGTGCGCGCCACCCTCGGCGTGGTGCTCAAACATCAGTCCGACGCGGTGAAAGCGGCAGCCGAGCTGCGCCTGAACTGACCGGGCGCGTCAGGCTCATGGGTCGGCGAGAAGCTGGCCCAGCGGCCCGACGATGGCTCATGATGAGACGGTGACCACAGTGGCCGGCCAGAGGTCGGAGCACGGCCTGCCCGGACATCTCGTCGATTTCGTGGCGGCCCTGCGGCGTCATGGAGTGTCGGTCGGGCCGGGGGAGACGGTGGACGCCGCGCGCGTGTTCGGTGCCCTCGACCTGATCCATCGCGAGCACGTTCGCGAGGGACTCGCCGCGGCCCTGCTGCGCCGGTCCGGTCAGCGGCAGGTGTTCGACACCCTCTTCGAGCTGTACTTCCCGGCCGCCCTGGGCTCCGGTTCCGCGGAGGTCGAGGTGCCCCGCGTGGACGACGTGCCCGACGGGCCCGTGGACGTCGACGCGCTCCGCGACATCCTGGCCGACCTGCTGCGCGACGGCGACACCGAAGCCCTCGCCGAGCTCGCCCGCGCGGTGGTGGACGCGCTCGGGCACTCGGGCGCCTCCGGCACGGGCGTGCGGGGGGCCGGTGGGCAGCCCAGCTGGTCGGCCTACCAGGCGCTGCGGGTGCTCTCGCCCGAGACGCTGCTGGCCCGGATCCTCAGCGACCTCAGGGCGAGCGGCAGCGACGAGGACGCCTTCACCGACGAGGTGCGCCGCCGCGAGATCCGTGATCGCATCGCGGCGTTCCGCAAGATGGTCACCGACGAGGTGCGCCGGCGCACCGCCGAGCACCGCGGACGCGATCACGTGGCCAAGACGGCCGTGCCCAAGCAGGCCGAGCAGGTCGAGTTCCTCTCCGCGCACGCCGAGCAGCTCGCCCTGCTGCGCCGCACCGTGCATCCGCTGGCCCGCCGCCTCGCGTCCCGGTTGGCGGTGCGCCGTAAGCACGCCAAGCGCGGGACGCTGGACATGCGCCGGACGCTGCGCCGGTCGATGTCCACCGGCGGCGTGCCGATGCGCCCGGCGTACCGCAAGCGACGCCCCGGGCGCCCGGAGCTGGTGGTGCTCTGTGACGTCTCCGGCTCGGTGGCCGGGTTCAGCCACTTCACGCTGCTGCTGGTGCAGGCCCTGCGCGAGCAGTTCAGCAAGGTGCGGGTGTTCGCCTTCGTCGAACGTGCCGACGAGGTGACACACCTCTTCGACCCCGGAGCGGAGCTCTCCGGTGTGATGCAGCGGGTGTTGCGGGAGGCCGACCTCGTGGCCTTCGACGGCCACAGTGACTACGGCGGTTCCTTCGGCACCTTCGCGGAGCACTGGGGTGAGGTGGTGACGCCGAAGACCTCCTTGCTGGTGCTGGGTGATGCACGCACGAACTACCGCGACCCGAACCTCGTCGTGCTGAGCCGGCTCGTCGGGCAGGCGCGGCACGCGCATTGGCTCAACCCGGAACCGCGCCGGCAGTGGGGTACTGGCGACTCCGCTGCGCTCCGGTATGGCGAGGTACTACCGATGCACGAGTGCCGCACGGCTGGGCAGCTCGCCGACGTGGTGGAGGGGTTGCTTCCGGTCTGACCTCGAGTCGCTAGCACACGCGTACCCAGCGAGTCCAGTACTTGACCCTGCGTGACGGAACTCGGCATTCTCCTCCGTCAGAGTGATCCACGTAAACGGGTCATCGTTGACAACGGTGGAGTGCCTCATGACCGCAGCTACGGTGTCCCGTCGATCACGAGTGGTTGCCGTGGCAGCCGTTGCCCTCGCCGCGTCGCTGCTGGGCGCCACCCCGGCCGCGGCGTCGTCTGCCAACGCTCCGGGGGCGCAGAAATGCGACACGGTGGAGCAGATCCTGGACTGCGTCTCCGCGGAGGGGGTGCGCGCGCACCTGGCGGAGTTCCAGTCGATCGCCGACGCCAACGACGGCACGCGTGCCTCGGGCACCCCGGGCTACACAGCGTCGGCGGAGTACGTGGCCGAGCAGGCCCGCGACGCCGGGCTCGACGTCAGCACGCAGGACTTCGAGTTCGCGTTCTTCCAACTGAACAGCCAGGCCTTGGCGCAGACCGAGCCCACCTCCGTGACCTATACGGCGGGCACCGACTTCGTCGCGACGACGTTCTCGGGCAGCGGTGACGTGACCGGCACGGCCGTGCCGGTCGACCTTCGGCTGCCATCGACCGGCGGCTCCACCAGTGGGTGCGAGGCCGAGGACTTCGCCGACTTCCCCGACGGGGGTATCGCCCTGCTGCAGCGCGGCACCTGCGAGTTCGGAGTGAAGGCACGCAACGCCGAGGCTGCAGGCGCCGTGGGCGCGGTGATCTTCAACGAGGGCGACGCACCTGATCGCACCGAACTGCTGCAGGGCACGCTCGGCGCGCCGATCGGCATCCCGGTGGTGGGCACCACCTTCGCCATCGGCGAGGCGCTGCAGAACGCCACCGTGCAGTTGCAGGTGGACGCCGTGAGCGAGAACCGCACCACCACCAACGTCATCGCCGAGACGCCGAACGGTGGCGACACCGTGCTGATGGTGGGGGCCCACCTCGACTCGGTGCCGGAGGGTCCCGGCATCAACGACAACGGCAGCGGAAGCGCGTCGATCCTCGAGGTGGCGCGGCAGATGGCCGGGGTGCAGACGGATGCCACGGTGCGATTCGCCTGGTGGGGCGCGGAGGAGCTCGGGCTGCTCGGCTCGCAGCACTACGTGGCGACGCTGCCGCAGGACGAGCGCTCCCGGATCGCGGGCTACCTGAACTTCGACATGGTCGGCTCGCCCAACTTCGGGCGGTTCGTCTACGACGGCGACAACTCCGACGCCGCCGGCGCGGGCCCCGGCCCCGAGGGCTCGGCTGCCATCGAGGACGTGTTCGAGAAGTTCTACGCCGACCGTGGCCTGGCCTTCCAGGGCACCGACTTCGACGGGCGTTCCGACTACGGGCCGTTCATCGCGGCGGGGATCCCCGCCGGCGGGTTGTTCACCGGTGCGGAGGGCGTGAAGACCCCGGAACAGGCTTCGATGTTCGGCGGCACGGCGGGAGCTCCCTTCGACCCCTGCTACCACCAGGCCTGCGACACCGTCACCAACATCAGTGACACGGCGCTCGACCAGAACGCCGACGGGATCGCCTTCGCGACCCTCACACTCGCATCCGATCCGACGCTGATCACGGGCCCGGCCTCTGCGGCACCGTCCGAGCCGGCCGCACCTCCCGCGGGTGGCGGCGGGCTCGCGCACGATCATGGGGGCCTCCGCTCCTGACGACGGCGCTCAGTCGGTGCCGGTACGCAGGGCGAACCGTTCGGCCACCGCGACGTCGCCCGTGACCGGCAGCTCGCCGGCGGGGCGGCGGCGGTAGAGGTAGAGCAGCAGGTCGGACGCGGATCCCTCGATCAGCGCATCCGGCCGCTGATCGGATCGGTCGGTCAGCCGGTGCCACCGAGCGGTGCCGTGCTCGTCCTCGCCGACGGCCCATCGGATGCCGGTGTCGACGGCGGCGAGCTCCAGCGTGCCCCCGACCGCAGCGGCTTCCTTCGTGCGGAACGGGGTGCTGACCTCGAGGAACTCCTCGACGGCATCAGTGGCGGCCGCAGCGTCGAGAGCCTGTGGCCGCCCGACGGCCTGCTCGGCGTCCCAACGGTGGACGGCAGCCTCCTGGACCTGATGGCGCACCACGAAGCCGGCGTCGCTCCGGGCGGCCCACGTGTAGACGGGCTCATCGGGCGCCGCCTCCTGCAGCGACTTCACCAGCCGGGCGGCGCCGGCGCGTAGCTCGGGCACGAGCCGCTCCTCCGCGGGCCGCACGGCCTCGGCGACCGTGGCCGGATTCTGCACGCGCTCGGCCACGACGGTGCCCCAGAACTGCTGCACCTCGAGCAGGTGCCACACCAAGTCGGCCACCGACCACCCCGGGCAACTCGGCACGGGCGCGGCGAGATGGCCCTCCGCCGCATCGGCGAGGGCCAGGGTGTCGGTCTCGATGCGCCGGAACGGATCGAAGTGGGTGACGAGCCCGTAGGCGCTGCGGTGATCAATCACGGCGGGGAACGCTAGCGGGAGCGACCGACAGGAACCGGACCGCGCGCTGATGCTTTCAACCCCGTGTTGATAGCTTCAACACGGGGTTGTAGCGTTTGCGCCCATCCTGCTGCTCCCCGCACCTGGAGGTATCCGTGCCTGTCCTGCCGCAGAAACCGACGGGCCGGTCCCGATCGAGCAGTTTGTGCACCGCCGTGCTTGCCGGGCTGCTTGCCGTGGTGCTCGCCGGGTGCGGTGGCGGCGGGGACGGCGGAGAGGCCGCCGCGCCACAGGCCGCCGGTGGGGGCGGCGCGATCCCCGACGTCACTGCGGTGCTGGCCGGAGTTCAGAAGGATCCGCAACTCGCCGCCATGCTGCCGCCGACGATCGCGCAGGCGGGCGCCCTGGCTCTCGGCTCGAACCTCCAGTCGGCGCCCAACAACTTCTACGCGGCCGACGGCACCACACCTGTCGGCTACGAGGTCGACCTGGCGAAGGCGATCGCGGCGAAGCTCGGCGTCACGGTGAAGTACCAGGACATGGCGTTCGGCTCGCTCATCACGAGCCTCCAGTCCGCCCGGGTGGATCTCACGATGGCCGCGATGAACGACACCGCCGAGCGTCAGAAGCAGATCGACTTCGTCGACTACTTCACGTCCGGCATCACGATCATGGTCCGCAAGGGCAACCCGGACGGCATCACAGGCCCCGACACCCTGTGCGGGAAGACCGTGGCGCTCGTGCAGGGCACGAGCCACCAGGAGTTCGCCACCGAGCAGAGCGCGAAGTGCGTCCAGTCCGGTCAGGCAGCGATCACGATCACCGCCACCGACAGCGACACGCAGAACCAGAACCAGCTGCGCACCGGCCGGGTGGCCGCCATCCTGAACGACCTGCCGAGCGCCGTCTACATCGCCCGCACCGCGGGCGACGGCAACTTCTTCGAGGTCGTCCCCGGCGAGCCGATCAACGGAGGCCCGTACGGGATCGGCGTCAACAAGACCAACACGCAGCTCACCGAGGCGGTGCGCGGGGCTCTGCAGTCGCTGATCACGGACGGCACCTACGGCAAGATCCTCGAGGCCTGGGGCGTCCAGCAGGGGGCCGTCCAGCAGGCAGGCACCAATGCCGGAAGCTGACGTGGAGCAGGGTCGCTCGCTCGTCGTGGGCGAGGAGCTGCCGATCGTCCGGCTCCGGCACTGGGGCCGCTGGATCAGCGGCGCCGTCGTGCTCGGCCTGCTCGCTCTGCTCGGGGTCGCCCTGGCGCAGGCACAGATCGACTACGGTTCCGTTCCCGAGTTCCTCTGGTACCGGGTGGTGCTGGTCGGCCTGCTGAACACGGTGCTGCTCGCCGTGATCGCACAGGGGTCGGCGATCGTGATCGGGGTCGTGATCGCCCTGATGCGCCGCTCGGTCAACCCCGTCGCGCGGTGGTTCGCCGCGGCCTACATCTGGCTGTTCCGCGGTCTTCCGGTGCTGCTCCAGATCCTGATCTGGTACAACCTGGCGCTGGTCTTCACCTACATCTCGATCCCGCTGCCGTTCGGCGGCTATCTGCTGCACGAGCAGACCAACGTGCTGGTCACAGCGTTCGTGGCGGCGCTGCTCGGGCTGGCGCTGAACGAGAGCGCCTATATGGCCGAGATCGTCCGGGCCGGGCTGAACAGCGTGGACGGCGGGCAGGCCGAGGCGGCGAAGTCGATCGGGATGGGCCCGCTGCTGACGCTGCGCCGAGTGGTGCTGCCCCAGGCGATGCGGGTGATCATCCCGCCCACCGGCAACGACTTCATCAACATGCTCAAGGGCACCTCGATCGCCTCCGTCATCGGCGTCACCGAGCTGATCCACGCCGCCAACAACATCTCGTCCAACAACCTGCTGGTGATGGAGACGCTCCTCGCCGCTGCGATCTGGTACATGGTCGTGGTCACGATCGCTGGCATCGGCCAGCACTACCTGGAGCGGGCGTTCGGCGCGGCCGACCGCGTGGGTTCGGCCGGCGGTGCCTGGTCTCGTGCGGCCCGCGCTCTTCGCACCGCCCCCACGGTGAGGAGCCGGGATGTCTGACCCGATCAACGACCAGGCGCCCGTGCTGCGCGCCGTGGGTGTGCGCAAGCGGTTCGGCGACACGGAGGTGCTGCACGGCGTCGACCTGACCGTGTCGAGAGGGAAGGTGGTGTGCCTGCTCGGCCCGTCGGGCGCGGGCAAGAGCACGTTCTTGCGGTGCATCAACCACCTCGAGACGATCGACGGCGGCCAGGTCTGGGTGGACGGGGAACCCATCGGCTTCCGGCTGCGCAACGGGAAGCTGTACGAGCTGCCGGAACGCGACGTGGCCCGCCAGCGCCGCCACATAGGCATGGTGTTCCAGCGGTTCAACCTGTTCGCGCACCGCACCGTCCTGGAGAACGTGGTGGAAGGCCCGACCAGGGTGCTCGGTATGGCGGCCGCTGCCGCTCGCCGGGATGCGCTCGATCTGCTCGACCGGGTGGGTCTCGCCCACCGGGCGGATGCGTATCCCGGTCAGCTCTCCGGCGGGCAGCAACAGCGGGTGGCCATCGCCCGCGCGCTCGCGATGAAGCCGAAGCTGATGCTCTTCGACGAGCCGACCTCGGCGCTGGACCCCGAGCTGGTGGGTGAGGTGCTGGAGGTGATGCGGGCGCTGGCAGCCGAGAACATGACGATGGTGGTCGTGACCCACGAGATGGGTTTCGCCAAGGAGGCCGCCGACGAGGTAGTGTTCATGGTCGACGGCGCGGTGGTCGAGACCGGGCCGCCGGATCAGGTGCTCGGCGCGCCGCGCCACGAGCGCACCCGCCAGTTCCTGGCCAGGGTCCTGTGAGCGGCGACGTCCGCGAGGCCCGGCTCTCGCCCCGCTACCTCGCCCAGTTCGACGAACCGGCCGGGTACCTCGACTTCGCGCGGTTCGGTCCACCGTCGCATGCGGTGCTGGACACCACCGCGCAGCTGCTGGAGCTGTCGACGAAGGCCGGTCCCGCCACGGTCGACGAGCTGATGCGGCAGGAGGTGCGCGCGAAGGCGGCCATCGCGCGGCTGTGTGGCAGCGACACCGACCACGTCGTGCTCGTGCCGAACACCAGCACGGGCCTCTTCCAGGCGGCGTTCAACGCGCCGGGTGGCGAGGTGCTCGTCGCGGCTGCGGAGTTCCCGGCCAACACCTACCCGTGGGCCCGCGCGGAGGCGGTGGGCCGCAGCAGGGTCCGCTGGTTGTCCCCGCCCGACGGGTACGTCACCGCCGATGCGGTCGCCGGCGCCCTGACCGGCGACACCACCGTGGTCTCGGTGAGCGCGGTCGACTTCCGCACCGGCTATCGGGCGGATCTCGCCGCACTCCGTGAGGTGGTGGGCGACCGGCTCCTGGTGGTGGACGGCATCCAGGGGTTCGGTGCGGTCGACGCGCCGTGGGACGCTGCCGACGTCCTCGTGGTCGGTGGCCAGAAGTGGTTGCGAGCGGGCTGGGGCACGGGCTTCGTGGTTCTGTCGGACCGCGCGTTCGAGCGGATGCAGCCGGTGCTCTCCGGCTGGACCGGCGCCCGTGACCCAGGGCTCTTCGACGACGAGATCCACCCGCCTGCCGACACCGCGGCGGCCTGGTCGATCAGCAACCTCAGCCCGGTCACCTCGGGTGCCTTCGCCGCCGCGCTCGAACTGGTCGAGGACGCCGGCATCGCCGCGGTGGAGGGCCGCATCCAGGAGCGTGTCGGGGAGCTGGAGGAGGCGCTGCGGTCGCTGGGGGCGCGGATCGTGTCGGCCACCGGCAGACGTGGCGGCATCCTGGCCTTCGAGCTGCCGGGGCAGCCGGCCGAGCGGGTCGGCGCCGCGCTGGCCGCCGAGGGGATCGCCGCGACGGTGCGCACCGAGCACGTCCGACTATCGCCCCACGCCTCCACCCCGGCCTCGGCCGCGGAGCACGTCCGGTCGACGCTGTCCCGGCTCGAACGGGCTCTGCACTCCTCGTCACGGCCCACGATCGGGTTGTCCGGCGAGGCGTCGCACGGTGTGCTCACCGCGCTGATCCCTGCGGTGTCGGGCCTCGCCACGATGCTCGGTCCGGGCAACGAGGTGGTGCTGCACGACCTGTCGCGACTACCCGACTCGATCATCGCGACGGCGGGCGACGTCACCGGCCGCACCACGGGTGGCCCGATGACCGACCTGTTGCTCGGGCTGGTGCGCCGCGGCACCACGCACGACCTCACCGACTACGAGACACACGGGCCGAACGGGCGCCCCATCCGCTCGTCCACGATCTTCCTGCGGGACGAGGCGGGGGTGGCGATCGGCTGCCTGTGCATCAACAGCGAACGTCCGGCTGCCGCGACCGGTTCTCGCGGCGAGGGAAAGCAACGCGAGACCTTCCCACCGGACGTCGACAGCCTGCAGCGGTTCCTGGTGGACCATGCGATCGACCGCACCGGGGTGCCGGTGGACCTGATGAAGAAGAGCCACAAGGCTGCCGTGGTGCAGGAGCTGGACGAGGCCGGCTACTTCCTGATCAAGGACTCGGTTGACCGGCTTGCTGCCGAGCTGGCCGTCACCAGGTACACGATCTACAACTACCTCAACGAGATCCGCCGATAGCGGGGGGCAGGCGACCGGATCAGGGGTGGCGGCCCGCAAGGACGCAGAACTCGTTCCCCTCCGGGTCGGCGAGTACGACCCAGCTCTCATCGCCCTGGCCGACGTCGGTGTGTCGGGCACCGAGGTCGAGCAGGCGACGGACCTCGTCGTCCTGCTCCCTGTCGGTCGGGTTGACGTCGATGTGGAGCCTGTTCTTGACGGTCTTGCCCTCGGGCACGCGCGCGAATGTCAACGTCGGTGGCACGGGGCCGGGGTGGTTCCTGCCTTCAGGCACCGTCGAGGAGCCGATCGTGACAGTTTCGTCGTCTTCGTCTTGAACCTCGTAGTCGAGCACTGAGCACCAGAACCGTGCGAGACCGTGGGGATCGGCACAGTCGATCGCAAGCTCGGTGAACTTACTGGCCATGTGAGGACCTCCCGGTCACGTAGCGGGTCCGCCGAAGGTCCACACGCTAATGGCAGCGTTCGACGGCCAGATGGGTCGCGCGTGGTGTGATCGGCATCGAACTGATGTTCGATTCCGTGTAGCGTCGCCGGCGTGTCGCACGTCGATCTCGCCTGGCAGGCGTCGCTGCTCGACGCCACCGCCGACGGCGTCGAACTCGACGCGGGCTTCGGTGGTGTGCAGCGCCGCGACCTGGGCGACGGGGCGTGGGTCGACCACGGTCCCGGCTGGTGCCGTGGTGCCGATGATCTGTTCGCCCGCCTCCTCGCCGCCACTCCGTGGGCGGGCCGGGAGGTGCGGATGTACGACCGGGTGCTGCCCGAGCCGCGGCTCACCCACCGCTGGCGTCTCGACGACGGCCCCGCTCCGCCTGCCGAGCTGCAGGAGATGGCCCGGGTGCTGAGTGATCGCTACGGCGTGGAGTTCACGCAGGTGGGCGCCAACCTGTACCGCGACGGTTCCGACAGCGTCGCGTGGCACGGCGACCGCGTGGCGCGCGATCTCCCGGAGGCGATCGTCGCGCTGGTGTCGCTCGGTGCGGTCCGGCCGTTCCGGCTGCGTCCCACCGGCGGCGGCGCCTCGATCGGCTACCTGCCGGGGCCGGGTGACCTCCTCGTGATGGGTGGGTCCTGCCAGCGCACGTGGCAGCACTCCGTGCCCAAGACCCGTTCGGTGGGCCCGCGCGCCAGCATTCAGTTCCGCCACGCCTACCAGCGCTGACGCCTATGGCGTAGATCGCAGTCCGGTTCGAGGAGATGACTTGACCGGGTGGTCAGTCAAGGCGCATGCTCGGTTCATTGGATATCAACTCCTCACGAGGGAAGTGATCGCGATGACCGCGAGGTCATGGCACCGGTGGCAGGACTGGGCAGCGCTGGTGATCGGTGTGCTGACGGCCCTGTCGCCGATCGTGGTGAGCACCGACGCCACCGCGTTGTGGACGCTCATCATCTTCGGTGTGCTGATCGCAGCCACGGCGCTCTGGTCGCTGGGGCGGCCGGGATCGGTGGCCAGCGAGTACGTGCACGCGGTGCTCGGTGTGCTGCTGTTCATCTCGCCCTGGGTACTGGCCTACACCGCCCTCACCGGGTCGTCCTGGACGTCCTGGGTCGCGGGCGTGCTGACGGTCGCGGTGGGCGTCGCCGCCCTCCCGGCAGCGAACGCGGAGCACCGGGGGCTCGCCGGGCAGCACTGAAATCGGCACTGAACCGCAGCACTGAATCTCTGGCAAAACCGATCGACAGCACGGCCGCGGCCCGGTTGGCCGCGGCCGTGCCGCGCGTCAGGATGTATTGGTGGTGAGAGGCAGATGAACGAGCGGGCTGCGCGCGACCGGATCCTGGCCGCCGCGGAGGAGCTGTTCGCCGACCGCGGGTTCGACGCCACGCCGACCTCGCAGATCGCCGAGCGGGCCGGCGTGCCGAAGGGCTTGGTGCACTACTACTTCAAGCGCAAGCCCGACCTGCTGACGGCGCTCGTCGAACGGCTACCCGAGGACCGTCTCGATCCCGCGCATGTGGTGGTGCCCGGAGACGTTGCGGCGAGCCTGCACCGGCTCGTCGACGCGCTCGACCGCACCCAGGCCTCGTCGGCTGTGCTCTCGCACCTGCTCTGGCGGGAGGCGGACACCCACCCCGC
The DNA here is from genome assembly GCF_039534065.1 of Pseudonocardia yunnanensis. Classification (NCBI taxonomy): domain Bacteria; kingdom Bacillati; phylum Actinomycetota; class Actinomycetes; order Pseudonocardiales; family Pseudonocardiaceae; genus Pseudonocardia; species Pseudonocardia yunnanensis. The sequence goes on from NZ_BAAAUS010000039.1 coordinate 81,890, forward strand.
CGTCCTCGACGCGCTCCGCACGCGCTTCAACCTGCTCGTCGAGCAGGTCCGCGCCGTCATCGCGGCCGCCCGGCCGGACGGCTGCGCCGCGGCCGACGTGGACAGTGCCGCGCACCTGCTGGCCTCGGCCGTCAGCTATCGGCATTCGGTGGCCCGGCACGCCGAGGACGGACGCGCGACCATGCGCCGGGAACTGTGCTTCCTGGCCGACGCGCTGGCGGCAGGTGCCGGCGCGGTGTCCACGGCGTAGATCCACACCTCGCGGCCTGGTTTCAGCAGGGCTACTCCACGGCGGCGCAGGCCGTTGTCACGGTGCGCTCGTCAGCCATTCCTCGATGCGCTCCACGCCGTCGTCGACGAACTCCGGCGGCGCGCCCGAACCCACCAGCGACGAGCGCGCGAGCTGCGCCAGCCGCTCGTCGGACAGGCCCATCGTCGTGCGGGCCAGCTCGTACTCCCCGAGCAGGCCGGGGCCGAAGAGCAGCGGGTCGTCGCCGTTCAACGTGCAGCGGACTCCCGCGTCGAGCAGCCGGACCAGCGGGTGCTCCTCGAAGGACGGCACCACGGCGAGCATCACGTTGGACGTCGGGCAGATGTCGAGCACGACCTCCTCGGTGGCGAGCCGCTCCACCAGCGCAGGGTCCTCGATCGCGCGGACACCGTGGCAGATCCGCCGGGCGCCCAGCGCGTCGAGCGCGCCGTAGACGCTGGCGGGCCCGGCCAGCTCGCCGGCGTGCGGAGCGGAGATCAGACCGGCGTCGCGGGCGATCCCGAACGCCTCCGCGAACGGCTCCGGCGGGAACAGCGCCTCATCGGCCGCCAACCCGAACGACACCACACCGGAGTCCGCGTAGCGGGCGGCGAGTTTCGCCAGCTCCATGGCCTGCGCGGGATCGAAGTCGCGCAACGCCGAGACGATCCAGCCGCACCCGATCCCGCGGCGGTCTGCGGCGCGCCGACCTTCGTCGAGGACGATCTCCAGCACCTCGTCGGCGGTGCCGAGCTCGCCCACGTACCGGGGCGGGTAGAAATGCGGCTCGACCCACACCGCCCCGTCGTCGGCGGCGTCGTCGACGACCTCGCGCACCACGCGCCGAAGGTCATCCTCCGTGACGATCAACGCGGACGCGGCCCGGTACTGCAACCCGAACTCGCCGAACGAGGTGTAGCCCCGCACGGGCGGGACGGCCACGCCGGCGGCAGCGGCCAGGTCGGCCAGCGTCGAGGGCCGCATCGCTCCTTCGAGATGAAGGTGCAGGTGGGCTTTCGGCAGCTGTGCGAGATCCCGCACCATCAGACGGTGGCCTTTCCCTGGAATACGTTGTCGAGCACGGTCGTATCGACGATCATTGCCACGTCGGGCAGCGGGGTCACTCCGGCAGCCGTGTATGCCCTGTACATCGGACCGGCCAGGCGCGCCGGGTCGATCCGGAACAGTCCGCGCGAGGCCGTGAGCTCGTTCTGGGTGTAGGGGATCTGCAGCTGGTTCTCCCGGGTCTGCTGGGCGAGGTCGAGGCCGAGGTCGGTGCCGTACTTCTCCACCGCGAGGTGGGCGGCGACGGAGGGGTCGGCGGCGTTGTCCTGCCAACCGCGGATGGTGGCGCGCATGAACTTCTCGACGGTCGGGCGGTTGGCCTGCAGCCAGGAGCGTTCGCTGCACACGACGCTGGAGTACTGCTCGAGCCCGAGCTGCTGATAGGTGGTGACGATGAAGTCGCGGTCCTGCACGAGCCCCTGTTGCTCGAGGATGATGGGCTGGTTGGTCGCGAAGCAGGTGTAGACGTCGCCCTGGCCGTCCAGGAGCGGGCTGGGTTCGTAGCCGACGGGGATGAACTGGTACTCGACGGGCACGCCTGCCAACCGCATCGCGGCATCGATGTAGGGCTGCAGGCCCTGCTGGCCGAGCACCCGAGCGCCGACGATGTCCTTCGCGGTGCGCACGGGGCGGCGCGCCAACGACAGCAGTCCTGCGGGCGTATTCTCGTACGTCGTGCCGTAGGTGACGAAGTCGTTGCCCGCGTTGACGGCCGACAGGAAGGCCTGCAGCCCCACGGGGATCGCGATCTCGGCTCCGTGCCCGGCGAGGGTCTGGGTCGGGTCGGGTGCGTTCGGGCCGCCGGGGAGGAAATCGACGTCGAGGCCCTCCTGCTTGTAGTAGCCGCGGTCGTCGGCGATCCAGAAGCCGGCGAACTCGACGTTGGTGATCCAGCCCAGCGCCACGCGGACGGGGGCGCGTGCACCGTCCCCGCCGGGAGTATCGCCGCCGGTGCCACAGGCGGCGAGCGCTGCGAGGCCCAGGCCGGAGATGCCGGCGGTGCGTAACAGCCGGCGGCGGGACCAGAGGGTGGGGACGCTGGACATGGGTCTCCTCGGAGCGGGTCGGGAGCCGTGCAGGATGGCTCAGGTGAACCGGGCGATGCCCCAGCGTTCGACGCCGCGCGCGCCCACGAAGCAGGCGACCGACACGACGGTGGCGACGAGCGCGGTGCCCCAGGCGCGATCGACCTGGTAGAAGCTGACCGACTGCGCGAACAGCGTGCCCAGGCCGTGTCCACCCATCAGGTACTCGGCGAGCATCGCGGCGAGCACGGCCGTGGGGGCGGTGATCCGGAAGGCCACCAGGAGCCCGGGCACGGCGTGCGGGAGCAGCAGCAGGCGAAGGACCGTGGAGCGGGACGCGCCGAGCACCGCCATCAGGTCGGAGGCGGCCCTCGGCGCGGCTCGCAACCGGGAGCCGACGAACACGAAGGCCGGGAAGAACGAGGCGACCGACGTGATCACCAGGACCGTCACCCAGCCGTAGCCGACCACCGTGGCGAACACCGGGATCATCGCGACCACCGGCACAGACCGCATGACCAGCGCGAGGGGCGTCACCAGCCCGGAGAGGATCCGGGACGCCCACACCGCGACCGCCATCCCCGTGCCCACGGCCATCCCCGCAACGAGACCGCCCGCCGACATCGCGAGCGTCCACCCCAGGTCGGGCAGGTAGGCGCCGATGTTGCCTGCGACGTCGGTGAACACCAGGGCCGGTGGGGGCACGACGATCTGGTTGAAGCCGCTCAACCAGGACCACAGCTGCCACGCCACGACGAATGCGGCGATCGTCCAGTAGCGGGAGACGAGCCGGCCGAGCCGGCGGGTGATCAGTCGCGCCGGCGCAGAGCCGTGCGCCACGTCGGTGCTCATCGCTCGCTCACTGGAATCTCCGGGTCACCGCGGCGCGCAGGGCCACCAGCAGCACGTACGCGAGCAGGGACATGGCGGCCGCGGTGAGGGCCGCGGCCCAGAGCTGGTCGATCCGGACGTTCTGCATGGAGCTGACGAGCAGCACGCCGAGTCCGCGGCGCGCGCCGAACCACTCACCGACGACGGCGCCGAGCACCGCGGCCGGTGCGGCGAGGGTGAGGCCGTCGACGATCAGCGGAAGCCCGGCCGGTAGCTGCAGCCGCAGCAGGGTGGCGACCCGGCCCGCGCCGAGCACCGCGAACACGTCGCGCTGGGCGTCGCTCGCCGCCCCGAGTGCCGACGTCGCGGCCACGAAGAGAGCGAAGCCGGCCGCCAGCGCGGCGACCAGGGTGGGCGTGGCCTCCCGCCCGGCAGTGGTGATCAGCAGCGGGCCCAGGGCGATGAGCGGCACCGCGTTCACGACGGCGGCGAGCCGGTCGAAGCCCGGGCCGGCGGCGGGCACCAGCGCGCTGAGCACAGCGACCAGCAGAGCGACGACGCCGCCGAGCAGGAACCCGGCCAGCGCGGCCGTGCCGGTGGCGAGGAGCGCGCGTCCGAGCAGTTGCTGCGCGCCGGGCTCGGCGACGTACCCGAGCACGGCGGTGAGCGGCGGCCAGCCGGTCCCTGCCAGCCCGAGCCGGCCGACGACCTCGACCAGCACAAGCAAAGCGACGACCCCACAGGCGGCGAGCCACGGGCTCCGGGGAAGCGCGGCCGCCCCGATTTCTTCGCTGCGGCTCACGTGGTCGCCGCGGCGGGCTCGGCGTCGTCGAGCATCCCGGTGAGCCGGTCGACGAGGGCGTGGAACTCGGGGTCGCGGGTGACCTCGCTGCCGCGCGGGTGCGGGATGTCCACCTGCTGCACGTGGCGCACCCGGCCCGGCCGGCCGGTCATGACGACGACCCGGTCGGCCAGCAGCACGGCCTCGTCGACGTCGTGGGTGACCAGCAGGGTGGTGATCTGCTGCTCCATCCAGATCCGCACCAGTTCGAGGTTCATCCGCCGCCGCGTGACGGCATCCAGCGCGCCGAACGGTTCGTCGAGCAGGAGCACGTCGGGTTCCAGAGCGAGCGCACGGGCGATCGCGACGCGCTGCCGCATCCCGCCCGAGAGCTGGCGGGGCCGGGCGTTCTCGAAGCCGGCCAGGCCCACCAGTTCGAGCAGCGCGTCGACCCGCTCGCGGTCGACCGCGCGACCGGCCACTCGGAACGGCAGGGCCACGTTGTTGCGTGCAGTGGCCCACGGCAGCAGTGCGTGCTCCTGGAGGGCCACGCCGAGCCGATGGGTCGTGATCAGTTCGGCGGGGCTGCGGCCCTCGACGAGCACCTCACCCTCGGTGGGAATCTCGAGGCCGGCGGCCAGCCGTAGGAGGGTGGACTTCCCACATCCGGACGGACCCAGGATCGCCACGAATTCCGCGCGGGCGATCTCCAGGTCGAGACGTTCCAGCGCACGCACCGCCTTGCCGCGCCGGAGCGGGAAATCCTTCACGATCCCGTGCAGGGCGATGGCCGCGCCGGTGGAGCTCTCGGTGGGCACAGGGGTGACGCCGTGTGCTGCTCGCATGTCGGGCTCCGGTGAATCGCGCATCACGCACGCTGGGAAGCGACAGTCGCTGCCGTGTCGCGGCGACGGCGCCCAGAGGCCACGGCAGTGGTTCAACGGTAGCCTGTCCGCCCGTGGCGAACCCGGGTTCGGAGCGAGCTGAGGACATGGCGGCGCCCTGACGTGCGGGGAACCGTGTGGTTCACAGCACGTTACGGATGCTGGATCGCCCCTGACCATCGGCACGCGCACTACTGTTCTCGTGATGAGTCCCAAGATCGGGGTGATGGGCGGGACGTTCGATCCCATCCATCACGGACACCTCGTTGCGGCCAGTGAGGTCGCCGACCGCTTCGGTCTCGACGAGGTGGTCTTCGTGCCCACCGGTCAGCCATGGCAGAAGACGGAGCGCGATGTGAGCGCCGCCGAGGACCGCTACCTGATGACAGTGGTGGCCACGGCGTCGAACCCCCGGTTCACGGTCAGCCGCGTCGACATCGACCGCGGAGGGCTCACCTACACCTCGGACACTCTCCGGGACCTGCATGAGCAGCGGCCCGGTGCCGACCTCTACTTCATCACCGGCGCCGACGCGCTGGCCCAGATTCTGTCCTGGCAGAAGCTGGACGAGCTGTTCAGTCTGGCGCACTTCGTCGGGGTCACCCGCCCGGGTTACGAGCTGGACGGCCACCACCTGCCGGACGGCTCGGTCACGCTCGTCGAGGTACCGGCGTTGGCCATCTCGTCCACCGACTGCCGGCGCCGTGTAGCCGAGGGCCATCCGGTCTGGTACCTGGTGCCGGACGGGGTGGTGCAGTACATCTCGAAGCGCGGTCTCTACCGCGAAAAGGACGAGTGACCAGCGCCCACCGCGGTAGCCCTACCATCCCCCCGTGGATCCGGGGGGCGATCAGCTCACTCAACGCCAACGGGAGCTCCTGCACGAGTGGTTGCCTGGCGCCGCGGTCGTGCAGGACCACAGCTGGGGACTCGTCGGGACCACCGTGCTGGAGCTGGTCCATCGCGGCGCCCGCTACGTCGCCAAGGCAGGCGACGGGAAGGACCATCACCTGGCGCGTGAATTGCGGGCGCACCGCGACTGGCTCGGCCCGTGGACGTCACGCGGGCGCGCACCGCAACTCGTGCACGCAGACAGCGAGGCCAAGCTGCTCGTGACGCGTTACCTGCCGGGCGAGCTGGTGGAAGGCAGCGAGTACGAGTTTCGCCCGGACATCTACCGGCAAGCCGGCGAGTTGCTGGCACGGTCGCACGAGCAGGTCGCGATCGAGGGTGAGGAGTTCGAGGCCAGGGAGAAGGCGAAGTCGCTCGCGTGGCTCGACAGGCCACACCGCATCGCCCCGGACGTGGTGGCACGGCTCCGTGAGGTGGTCGAGTCGTGGCCGACGCCGCCGGTGACTCTCGTGCCGACGCACGGTGACTGGCAGCCTCGGAACTGGCTCGTGCACGAGGGCGTGGTGAGCGTGATCGACTTCGGACGGGCCGGCCTGCGACCGGCCTTGACGGACTTCGCGCGGCTCGCAGTCCAGCAGTTCCGGACCGATCCGGCGCTCGAGTCGGCGTTCCTCGACGGGTACGGCAGCGATCCGCGTGAAGCGGCCGGGTGGCGTCGCAACCGGGTTCGAGAGGCGATCGGCACCGCGGTGTGGGCCTGCCAGGTGGGCGACGAGCTCTTCGAGCAGCAGGGGCACAGGATGATCGCCGAGGCGCTCGCGGACGGCTGAGAAGTCAGTGGGCATGGCCGGATCGCGGTTGGTCGGTGACACGCGACGCGCAGACGTACGCCAACCGGCCCATTCATCGGACCGCCGAACAGTCTGATCGCTGCGGCCGAAAGGGTTGAAGATCATTCAACCCGAGTGATGGGGCAAACTCCGCAGAGCGGAAGGATTTCTGCTGGTGACGATTCGCGACATGGTGTTGGGCCTGCTCGATCTGCCGGGCTCCAGGTACTCCTGTGTGGCCGAGCGGGAAAGCGGTCAGATACTGGTCGAGTCCGGCGTGGCGACGGTCAACCCGGCCGTTGTGCTGCGCTGGGGAACGGAGGCTGCGACCGTTCTCGAGGCGGCGACCGACGGGGGTTTGGAAGACGTCATCCTGACCTCGGACTACCTTTATCACCTCGTTCGTCCGCTCGGTGTGTCGCGCTCGTTGCTGGTTTATCTCTGCGTGGATCGGGCGCGGGCCAACCTGGCGTCGGCCCGGCGGGAGCTGGCCGCCGTCCGGTTCGAGGATCGGGCCGTCACAGTGGCGGCTCCCAGGCCGCCGCCGGAGTCGTTGCAGGGTTTCTCACCTGCGATTTCACACGCCGCTTCCGCAATGCCGCCCGCGTCGGCCAAGCCCGCCCGGCAGCCGGTCGTCCCAACGGCCATCTCGGTTCCGCTGCCCCGCAGGGCCGGCCCACGAGCAATTCCGGGCGTTGCTCCGCCACCTCAGCAGCAGTGGTCGTCAGACCCGGTCCTCGGTCGACAATGGGCCAATGACGTCGCAACGATGAGCCGGCTGTTGACGGCGCTGCGCGCATGGGGCGACGATGCTGAATCGCCCTGATAAAACATTGTTACAACCCCGCTGAATGGGGCCCTGCGACCTGTACGTTACGGTCTTCCGTACCCGATGAGAAAAGGCTGGCCCACATCGCCCCGACCGTGTGGCGGCCTGTCCTGGAGGCTCTGGCAATGAGCAGTATCGAATACACGCTGGACTTGGCTGCCAACATCAAGGGCGCCTTCGCCGTCGCGATCGTCGACTACGACAGCGGGATGACCCTCGGCTCCCGCGGCGGAAGCCCCGAGTTCGACCTGGACGTCGCCGCGCCCGGCAACAGCGACGTCGTGCGCACGAAGCTCGAGGTCATGCAGAAGCTGGGCTTGCGGGAGTCGATCGAAGACATCCTGATCACCCTCGACACGCAGTACCACCTCATCCGGCCGATCCGCGGAAACGCCGACGAGAAGCTGTTCTTCTACCTGGTGCTGAACCGGGCGCAGGCCAACCTGGCCATGGCCCGTCGTGACCTGCGGATGATCGAGCAGCAGTTCTACATGACCAACCCGACGCCGGGGCGGCCGGTGCCGAGCCAGCAGGACGGTTCGGCGTACTTCCAGGCCAACGCCGGCCACCGCTGATCGAGGTCGGCGACAGGTCGTGGTGCGCCACCGGCGCCCGGTCAACATCCGGGACGACGGTCTTCCTGCCGTCATCGGCCCGCTCGTCACGGCCGGTGGGGTCGATGTGGCCGTCGTCCTCGATGTCGACAGCGGGATGGTGCTCGACGCGTGGGTTCGCGGGGGCCTCGATGATGCGGAGGCGCTCGGTGCCGGGCACGCGGACGTCGTGCGGGCGCTGCTCGCTGTCGCCGGCCACCCTATGCGTGAGCTGGTCCTCTCCGAGGACCGCCACCGTCACCATCTGGTCCGCTGCGTCACCGACCCGTTCGGCGGACGGCTGGCTCTCGCGGTCGTCGTCACCGGCTCATCGAGGATCGTCAGACGGATGCGCAGGCGCCTGCGTGAGCTCCCCGATGCCTGCCTGACGACGGGTCCCTGGATCCCGTCGTCAGGCCTCGGGGGCCTGCCGCCCACACAAGGCGTACCTGTCGAGTGGGAGCCCACGCTCGCACTGATCGACACCGCCGTGATCCACCGGGTCGGCACGGGCGCGCCGGCGCCCGCCCCGCGCCGCGGTCCGGCCCCGCCGTCAGCACTCCCGCCCGCCCGCCGTTGAGGTGAGGGATGGCCACCGTGATCCGGCGCCTCGTCGAGCACGGCGCACGGCCGTCGTCGCGCTCGGCCGCCCGGCTCGGCAGGCAGGGCGGCCCGCGCGGTCACGGCTTACGGCCGACGCCTCCGCAGTAGAACGTGTGCCAGGGGCTGTCGGTCTCGGTGTCCTCGTCCGGGCGCCAGTCGTTCGCGTAGACCAGACCCGGCTCCACCAGTTCCAACCCGTCGAAGAACGGCCGCTGCTCCTGCCAGGTGCGGAACCGGCCGGTGCCGAAGTTCCCGGAGATCGAGCGCTCCGCCTCCTTCGCACGTGGGTCGTCGTCGTCGTCGAGGAAGTTGCTCGCGAACAGGTAGCCGCCGGAGGGCAGCACCTCCTTGAACGCGCGCGCCACACCGAGTGGGTTCTTCTCGTCGGGAAGGTGGTGCAGGATCCCGGACATGAGGACGGCGAGCGGCTTGTCGAAGTCGATGAGCTCGCGGGTCTTCGGGTCGTCGAGGATCGACCTCGGGTCCGCCGCGTCGGCCTGGATGACGATCGTGGTGTCGTTCTGGGCGAGCAGTGCTCGGGCGTGTGCGAGCACGATCGGATCGATGTCGACGTAGACGACGCGCACCGCGGGGTCGATCTCGTGTGCGACCTCGTGGACGTTGCCTACGGTGGGCAGGCCCGATCCGACGTCGATGATCTGGCTGATCCCGGCCTCACCCACCAGGTAGCGCACGACACGCTGGAGAAGGCCCCGGTTGTGCTTGGCGAGGACGACCGCACCGGGGAACACAGCGGTGTAGGCGTCGGCGGCCACCCGGTCGATCTCGAAGTTGTTCTTGCCACCCAGCGCGTAGTCGTAGCCCCGTGCCACCGACGGCACACTGATGTCGATCTCGGGCGGCAGCTCGTGGGGCGTGCTCCCGGCGTCTCCTGACAACGTCGCTGGATCGCTCACTGGCGCTCGTCCTCTTCACAGTCGCAGACCGTCTGTTGCGGGCAGATCCTACTGCGCAACGCGTCAATCGTGATCACGGTGACGATCTTCGCTTTTCCGCGACGTGCGAAGGGGCCGTCGTCGTTCAGAACACGCGGATTGCGATCTCCGCCGGGTCGCCGAGCAGGGACTCGATCTCGTCGTCGAGCCGGACGAGCGTGATCGACACGCCTGCCATGTCCAGCGACGTGCAGTACTCGCCGACGTAGTTGCGGCCCACGGTGATGCCCCGGTCGGCGAGCTGGTTGTGCGCCCGCCGGTAGACGAGGTACAGCTCGCTGATCGGGGTGCCGCCGAGGCCGTTGACCATCAGGGCGACCCGGTCGCCGGACTCGAACGGCAGGTCGCTCACCACCGCGTCGAGAAGCTCGTCGACGATCGCGTCGGCCGGCATCAGCTTCACCCGCCGGCGCCCGGGCTCGCCGTGGATGCCGACACCCATCTCGATCTCGTCGGCCGGCAGGTCGAACAGCGGCGTTCCCTTCGCGGGCGGCGTGCATGCAGTGAGGGCCATGCCCATCGTGCGGGTGACGCTGTTGACCTTCTCGCCGATCCGGCAGATCTCGTCGAGGTCGGCACCGCGCTCGGCCGCCGCCCCGACGGCCTTCATCACGAAGAAGTTGCCCGCCACACCCCGGCGGCCGACGGTGTAGGTCGAATCCTGGACCGAGACGTCGTCGTCGATGAACAGCGTGCGGACGGTGATGTCCTCGGCCTCGGCGAGCTCCTGGGCCATGTCGAAGGCCATCCGGTCGCCGGTGTAGTTGTTCACCAGCAGCAGCACGCCCTTGGGCGAGGCGAGCAGCTTGATCGTCTCGTAGACGTAGTCGGTGGGCGGGGCGGCGAACACGTCACCCGGACAGGCGGCGTCGAGCATGCCCTTGCCGACCGTCATGACGTGGGCGGGCTCGTGGCCGGATCCGGACCCCTGGATGATCGAGACCTTGTCCTCGCGCGGGGCGTCCGTCCGCATGATCAGGTTGTAGTCCGGGACGTACCGGAGGGTGTCCGGATTGGCCAGCGCCAGGCCCTCCAGCATCTCCGGAACGTAGTTCTTCGGGTCGTTGACGAACTTCTTCATCCGGTTCTCCCTGGGTCTCGTCTGACTACGCCGTCCCGTGGTCGGGCTCTCAGGAGCTCGCCGATCCCGTCCAGGTCTGCGCGACACGTTCGGCCATCACCGCGACGGCGACAGCACCCGCGTCGGGTGACCCGATGCTGCGCTCACCCGTGTAGCTCGCACGGCCACGCATCGCCTGCATCGATGTCGTCGCGTCGGCGGCGGCCCGCGCGGCGCTCGCGGCGACCTTCGCGACCTCGGGGGCCGGGGTCGAGGAGTCGGCGGCGAGCTGCACGGCGATCGCGTCCGTCATCGGCACCAGTGCGTCCAGCAACGTCTTGTCGCCGACGTCGGAGTTGCCTCGCTTCCTGATCCCCTCGGCGGCGCCCCGGAGCATCGCGACGGCGTCCTGGCCGGTCAGCTCCGACTTTCCCTTGACGGCCGCAGCCGCACGCAGGAACGCCGTGCCCCAGAGCGGGCCGGACGTACCTCCCACCCGCTTGGAGATCGTCAGGGCGATCTTCTGGAGGAAGACCGATGGCTCGCTGCGGTCGTAGGCGTCCCACTCGGCCAGCACGATCTCGAACCCGCGAGCGAGGGAGTAGCCGAAGTCTCCGTCGCCCACGACGGCGTCGAGCTCACCGAACTCACGCTCGTTGTCGACCGCGGTCTGCGCGATCGTGCGAACGACGAACTCGAGACTCGCTGATGACGGCGACGTCATGCTCACTCCCTGCTGGACGGTCGGGCCGGATGCGGCGCAGCTTCGGTGAGGAGCTTCCGGAGATGGTCGAGGCGGACGAAGGGTGTGGGGTGTAGCGCCAACGGGTCGTCGAGCACGCGCGTGGTCTCCTGCGGATCGCCCAGCGACGACACCACGAGCGTGGCGCCGGTGAAGTCCTCGCCGCCGGTGTAGCTGCTCGGGGTGACCACGCAGGAGAGCCCGGCATCGAGCGCCGAGAGCATCCCGTTGCGGCTGTCCTCCACGACCACGACGGAGCCGGGTGGGGTCCCGATCTCCGACACGGCGAGGAGGTAGATGTCCGGCGCGGGCTTCTTGTGTGCGACGACGTCGCCTGCGAAGACCGCGAACCGAGGGGTCAGCGCGTCGCCCATCACGTGCTGGAGCACGCTGCGCACCGATGCCTCGGCGGAGGTGGACGCGACGGCGAGCGACCAGCCGGCGTCGGCGGCCTCCTCCGCGATGCGCCGCACTCCCGGCCGCGGCGGGATCGTCCCGCTCGCGATGATCCCGGTGTAGATCTCGGTCTTGCGGCGGTGCCAGCGCGCCACGTGTTCGGCCAGCTCGGCAGGGTCGGAGGGGAGCCCTGCCGAGCTGATGAACTCAGGCGTCAGCATCGTCGCCATTCGTTCCTTGCCGCCACCGACCAGGAGCTTCCGGCCGTACTCGGCCTCGCTCCAACGGACGGGCAGACCGAACTCCTCGAACATCGCGTTGAACGCGGGCAGATGGCCGTAGCGCTCGGTGTCGGCGAGGACACCGTCGCAGTCGAAGACGAGGGCGGGCACGGGTCAGCCGACTCGGCCGGCGCTGCCGAACAGATCCATCAGTGACCCTGTCATGTCGACGGCCTGTTGGCGCACCGCCCGGAACAGTGACGGCGGGTCCCATTTGTCCTTGGCCGCCGTCTCCTGTAGGAACGCGAGGCTCGACTTCATGAAGGTCTCCTTGAGAGCGGTGGAGATGTTCACCTTCGCGCAGCCGCGGTCGATGAGATCGCGGAACTGCTCGTCGGAAAGGCCGCTTCCACCGTGCAACGCGATGGGGATCGGATGGGCGGCGACGATGTCGGAGACGCGCTGGAAATCAAGCGTCGGCGCTGCCTTGTACGTGCCGTGCGCATTGCCGATCGACGGTGCGAAGACATCGACCTGGGTGGCGTCGAGGAAGTCGAGTGCGACCTGCAGATCCTGCCTCCTCGCCTCGGTGTCGGAGCCGATCCCGTCCTCGACACCGGTGATGGACTCGATCTCCCCTTCGACGTGCGCGCCGTGCCTGCGGGCCTCCGCGACGACCTCGATGGTCTGCCGGGTGTTCTCCTCGACGGACAGGTGGGAGGCGTCGAACAGCACCGAGTTCCAGCCGCGGTCGAGGCACATGGTGACGACCTCGCGCTCCGGGCAGTGGTCGAGGTGCAGCGTGACCGGCACCTCGATACCCGCGGTCATGGAAGTCCACATGGAATACAGCACGTCGACGCCGATCGACTTCACGGTCTTCACCGACGTCTGCACGATCAACGGCGACGACTTCTCGACGGCCGCCGCAAGAACGGCCTCGAGAGTCAGATCATTGAACACGTTGATGGCCGGCACGCCGTACCGTTTGTCGAAGGCGTCGGACAGGATGTCGTTGAGCGAGACGACAGGCACGGTTCGATGCTAGCCAGCCGGTATTGCGTTTCCAGGCGTGGTTCTCCCCATCTTCGTGTGGGGGAAATCCCCTACCGCGGTGCTTCGGACAGGTCCGTCCAGCGGGCGAGGGCCGTCCGGTTGGGCGCACCGGTCTTGCGCAGGAGCGCTCCGACGTGTTTCTCGACGGTCTTCGCCGAGATCCCGAGCCGGTCGGCGATCTGCTTGTCGCGCATTCCGAGCTCCACCAGCGTGCGGACCTCGCGCTCGCGGCTGGTGAGCCGGTCGTTGCGGTCGCGCCCCCGAACCGCACCGATAACGCTCTCGGTGAGCAGCGCGTCCCGGCGGGCCGCAGCCAGGACAGCGCGGGCGAGCGCCGCGCCGTCCAGGTCGGTCCCGATGCAGCCGCAGGCCCCGGCATGCACGGCGTCGCGCAGCAGTTCGTCGGAGAGATCGTCGGTCATCACGAGCACCGAGACCCCCGGGCCCGCGGCACGGATGTAGGAGGTCAGCCGGGCGCCGTCGAGAACCGGCATCCGCAGGTCGAGCAGTACGACGTGAGGGTCGAGCACCCGCACCGCGTCGACCACGTCACGAGCGTCGCCGATCTCGCCCACGACGAGGATGTCGGGCTCCGCCTGGCCCAGGAGCCGCACGAGGCCTGCCCGCACGACGGGCCGCGCGTCGACGACGAGCACCCGCCATGGCACGTCCGCGCGGGCCGCGCTGCCCGTGTCGCGTGGCTCGTAGGGGATCCGCGCCCGGATCCGCGTGCCCCACCCCGGGGTCGACTCGATCTCCAGCTCGGCGCCGAGCCGATGCGCCCGCGCGACGATCCCGTGCAGCCCGAGGCCGGATCGGCGGCGATCGGTGAGAACAGCGGGGTCGAACCCGACGCCGTCGTCCTCGACGACGACCGCGACGTCCTCGACGCCGTACATCATGCCGACCCGTACCGACGCCGCCCTGGCGTGCGTGATGACGTTGGTGAGCGCCTCCTGGACCAGGCGCAGCGCCTGCTGGCCGATCTCGGGCTGCAACGCAGGCGGCTCGCCGGTGACGACGAGGTCGGTGCGGATGCTCGTCGTCGAGCGGGCCCATGCGAGCTCGACGGCGATGGCGTCCTCCAGCGAGTGCAGCTCGAGAAGGGCCGGCCCGAGCCCGAGGACGGTGCGCCTGGTCTCGGCGAGCGCGGCACGGGCCGCCTCCCGCGCGGCGGAGATGTGCTCCGAGCCCGGTTCCTCGCAGGCGTCGAGGTGCAGGAGGATCGACCCGAGGGCGCGGGCCACGGTGTCGTGGACGTCGCGCACGACCCGCTCCCGCTCGGAGCTCACGGCCAGTCGCCGGGCCCGTTCAGCGGCTTCGGCGTGCAGCCTCGCGTTGACGATGGCGATGGCGGCGTGGGTGGCGAACAAACCCAGCAGTTCGATGTCCTCGTCGCGGAACCGGACCTGCGGGTCGGTGCTGAACACGACGCAGGCCCCGATGATCTGACCGCCCCACTCGATGGGCACCGCGACGGTCGCGTGCAGCCGGGCCCGATCGGGCGGGGCGACGTGGCCCCCGCGGACCTGCGCGTAGTTGTCGAACACCACCGGCGCCCGGTTGGCGACGACCGCGCCGGTCGCGCCCTCCTCCAGCGGGAAGACCTTGCCCTCCTGGCAGCCGACGCCGAGGTCGACCTCCTTGCGGTAGGTCCCGGCCCGCTCGTCGACGGTGGAGATGGAGCCGGCGTCGCCGCCGAGGAGGACGACTGCGCGCCGCAGGATGCGCTGCAGCAGCGGCTGCAAGCTGAACTGGCCCGCGAGGTCTTCGACGGCTCCGGTCAGAGCGTCGACCTGGTCGTGCGGACTGACCCGGGCGCGTCGTCCGGTGGTGACGGCCAAGGTCTCCTCGCTGCTCACCCCGGGGGCCAGGGCACGCGGTGGCGTGAGGCGCGCATCTTCGGATGGTATCCGCGATGACGCCCGCCGACTTCCCGCGAACGGTGGCCGTCGAACTGTCCGGGAACGCCTCGGCGCGTTCCGTCCCCTCGTTGACGCGTGCGGGCAGGTTTCCTAGTGTCCGGCGCGGGGTGATCGGGGTCACCCGTTCCAGGGGGTCCAGTGCGGCGGACGTGGAGAGGGAGCGATCATGCGAACGATCACGGGCGGTAGGCGCGCACTGGGGACGGCCCTGGCCGTGGCACTGGCGGGGATCGTTGCTCTCGCCGGATGCACCCAGAAGAACCCCGACGCGGCTGCGGGCGGGGGAGGCGGCGAGGACCGGGTCACCGTGGCGTTCGTGCCCAAGCTGCAGGGCATCCCGTACTTCGAGGCGATGAACACCGGTGGCCGGCAGGCGGCGCAGGACCTCGGCATCGAGTGGATCTACCGGGGCGGCACCACCGCCGACCCGGGCGCGCAGACCGACATCGTGAACTCGCTGATCCAGCAGCGCGTGGACGTCCTGGTGGTCGCACCCAACGACCCGGACTCGATGGCTCCGGTGCTGCAGGAGGCCAAGGACGCCGGCATCCACGTGATGACCAGCGACACCGACGCCCCCGGCTCCGTCCGCGAGGCGTTCGTCAACCAGGCCACCGCGGAGGGAGTCGGCACCGCGCTCACCGACTCGCTGATGACGGCCATGGGCGGATCGGGGAAGTACGCGATCGTCTCCTGCGGCCAGACCGCTGCGAACCTCAACTCCTGGATCGAGGTGCAGCGCAAGGTGACCGCGGAGAAGTACCCCGGCGCGCAGATCGTCGACGTCGTCTACGCGGGTGAGGACGAGGCGCAGTCGGTGGCGATGGCGAAGGACCTGATGAACGCCCACCCCGACCTCACCGGTCTTGTCGGGGAGTGCACGGCGTCCGCGCCGGGCGTCGCCAAGGCCGTGACGGAGGCGGGCAAGGTCGGGCAGGTCTTCACGGTCGGTCTCGGCACGCCGCAGTCGATGAAGCAGTACCTCGACAACGGCTCGTCCTCCGCGGCGATCCTGTGGGACGTCGAGCAGCTCGGCTACCTCACCGCGTGGGCGGGCAAGCAGCTCGCTTCGGGCACGCCGTTCCAGGCCACCAACAAGGTCAACGACTCGCTGACCGCCGTGCAGTGGACCGAGAGCGACAAGACGCTCCTGCTGGGTGACCCGTTGCAGATCACGAAGGACAACGTCGACCGCTACAACTACTGACCCGATGGGCGAGCCCATCGCGGAGCACGTCGTACTGCTCCGACTGCAGGAGGTCCGGAAGCACTACGGCGGGGTGCGGGCGCTACGCGGAGTGGACTTCGAGGTACGGGCGGGCGAGGTGCACGCCCTCGTCGGCGAGAACGGCGCGGGCAAGTCGACGCTGATCAAGATCGTGTCCGGCGCCGAGGTGGCCGACGAGGGCACCGTCGAGGTCGGCGGGGAGTCGCTCGCCGGCGGCAGCACGCAGGCGGCGATGGAGGCGGGGATCGCCACCGTCTACCAGGAGCCGCACCTGTTCGGCGAGCTCACGGTGGCCGAGAACGTGTTCCTCGGTCGCGAGCTGCGCACGGGCGGGCGGATCGACTGGGCCGCTCAACGGACGCGGGTCGCGGAGCTGCTGGCACAGATCGGGCTGGACCCGGGAATCGGCGACGTCCGTGTCGCCGACCTGCCGGTGGCCGAGCAGCAGCTCGTCTCGATCGCGAAGGCGTTCGCGCACTCCGCGAAGGTGCTGATCCTGGACGAGCCCTCGGCGATCCTCACCGATCGCGAGATCGAGGTGCTCTTCGGCGTGGTCCGCAGCCTTCGCGCGGCGGGCGTCGGGATCGTCTACATCAGCCACCGCCTCGACGAGCTGGCACAGATCAGCGACCGCGTCACCGTGCTGCGCGACGGCGAGGTGGTGGCCACGCGGCCCACGGCGGAGCTGTCCGTCCGCCAGGTCGCGGAGCTGATGGTCGGGCACGAACTGGGTGCGACCACCGCGGACCGGCCGGCACCCGCAGGTGAGCCGGTGCTGGACGTCGCCGGACTCGGCCGTGCAGGCGCGTTCGAGGCGCTCGACCTGCAGGTGCGGCCTGCCGAGGTGGTGGCGCTCTACGGACTGGTCGGCTCGGGCACCGACGCGATCGCCAGGGCGCTCTACGGCATCACGCCCGCCGACAGCGGCACGATGCGGGTCGACGGCCGGTCCGTACGGCTGCAGAACCCGCGGGACGCTACGGCCGCGGGCGTCGCGATGCTCCCGGGCAACCGCAAGCAACAGGGCGTGTTCGCCGACAAGTCGATCGCCTTCAACATCTCCAGCGCCCACCTGCGCTACCTCGCCCGCTTCGGGTTCTGGTTCGACCGCGCCCGCGAGCGCAGCCTCGCCCAGGGCTTCCTGTCCCGTATCGCGATCAAGGCCCCCGGCATCAACACGGCCGTCGCGGCGCTGTCCGGTGGCAACCAGCAGAAGGTCGTGCTCGCGCGCCAGCTCGTCCGGGCGCCCCGCGTGCTCGTGCTCGAGGAGCCGACGCAGGGCGTCGACGTGGGGGCGAAGGAGGAGATCCACCGGCTGGTGCTGGAGCTCGCCGACGGGGGCAGCGCGGTTCTCGTCATCTCGACGGACCTGCCGGAGGTGCTGGAACTCGCCGACCGCGTCCTCGTGGTGCGGCGGGGCCGGGTGGTGCGCGAGTTCGGGCGCGGTGCGAGCCAGGCCGAGGTGCTGGCAGCTGCGGCGGGCGACAACGGCGACGCCACGGCCGCGCTGGGCGCCGACGAGGAGGCGCACACGTGACGGCCCCCGCTCCGCCGCAGACCACGGCCGTGCCGGTGACCCGCAGGCGGCCGCGCGTGCGGGCGATCGAGGGGCAGGAGATCGCGCTCCTCGGAGTGACCGGGCTGTTGTGGCTCGTCCTCGCGTTGACCACCGACACGTTCCTCACCGCGGGCAACGTGCAGAACATCCTGTTCACCGTGGCGCCGATCGCGCTGATCGGCATCGGCATGACGGCGGTGATCGTCACCGCCGGAATCGACGTCTCCGTCGGCAGCCAGGCCGCGGTCGTGATGGTCGTGATCGCGCTGCTCGTACGGGACGCGGGGCTGCCGTTCCTGCCGGCGCTCGCGGTCGCCGTCGTCACGGGGCTGGCCCTAGGGGCGATCAACGGGCTGCTCGTGGCCTACGGCGGGATCCACCCGATCATCGTCACGTTCGGCACCCTGAACATCTACCGGTTCGTCGCCCTGCAGATCTTCGGGAACGAGCAGGTCGCGGGCGTGCCCGGGACGTTCGGCCCGATCGGGGGCGGCGCCGAGGGCCGGCTGTTCGGGGTGCCGGTGGCGTGGTGGCTCACGGTCGTGCTGGCCGCCGGGATGTGGTGCTACATGCGGTTCTGGGCCACCGGGCGGCACCTCTACGCGGTGGGGGGCGACGCGTTCGCCGCGCGGCTGGCCGGCGTGCGCGTGCGGCGGCGGCAGATCAGCGCCTACGTCCTCACCGGCGCATGCGTGGGACTGGCGGCCTGCGTGCTCATCGGCAGCGGCGGGCTCGTGCAGCAGAACGTCGGCACCGGTCTCGAGCTTCGGGTGATCGCAGCGGTGGTCATCGGCGGTACCAGCATCATCGGCGGTCGCGGCACCGTTCTCGGGACTCTCCTCGGCGCACTGCTCGTCGGCACCGTCACCAGCGCCGTCACGCTGCTGACCTGGCCGACCGAGCTGACCCAGCTCTTCATCGGGCTGTTCATCCTCGTGGCGGTCGGTGTCGACCTGCTGCGCGAGCGGCGCAGGAGTGGCACATGACCGACACCCGCACCCCATCGGCGCCGGCCGTCGGACACAGCGAGAGCCTCGTGCAGCGGGTGCTTCGGGTGGCCCTCACCGAGCGGGTCGTGCTGCTCGCGGTGCTGCTCGTCGTCGTGGTCGCGTGGTTCCGGCTGCTGGGCAGCGGTGGCTATCTCGTCGCGCCTTACGACCTGCGCTATCTCGGCAACGCGCTCGAGTCGATGGTGCCGTTCGCTCTGCTCGCACTCGCCGAGCTCTTCGTGATCGTCTCCGGCCGGGGCGGCATCGACCTCTCCGTCGGCGCGATCGTGTCGCTCGCCGGGATGGTGTTCGGGTTGATGGTCGGGGAGTGGGGCTGGCCGCTGCTGCCGTCGATCGTCGGCTGCCTCGTCGTGGGCGCCCTGCTCGGCGCGGTCAACGGCACGCTCGTGGCCCACCTGCGGTTCCCGGCCCTCATCGCGACGCTCGCCACGTACTACGCGTTCAGCTCGCTCGCGCTGGTCGTCAACGCGAACGCCCCGATCTCCACACCGCCGATCGTGGCGCTGCACGACCTCACCCGGAACGTGGAGTTGCCGCTGCTGCCGCCCGTGCCGTTGCACGTTTTCACGATCCTGCTGCCGTGCGCCGTGCTGGCGTGGGTGGTGCTCGCCCGGTCGACCTACGGCCGCTCGCTCTACGCCGTGGGTACCAACGACGTCGCCGCCGGGTACGCCGCGCAGCCCGTGACGCGCACCCGGTTCACCGCGTACGTCGTCTCCGGCCTGCTCTCGGGCGTGGTCGCGCTGGTGACGGTGGCACAGTTCGCCTCGGCCCGGCCGGACGCGGGCACGGTCGGCAACGGGATGGCGCTGCCCGCGATCACGATCGCCGTGCTCGGCGGCGTCGCCATCCAGGGCGGGGTCGGGCGCATCGGCGGGGTACTCGTGGCGGCGCTGCTCGTCACCTGGCTCAACGCCGGGATGCTGCTCGCGTTCGAGGGCTCGGACGGCAGCCGGTACCAGTTGCTGGCGCTCGGTCTGGTGCTCGTGCTGTCCGCCCTGCTCAACACGCTGGCGCTGCGCCGGTACGGCCGGCTCTCGTGAACACCCCCGGAGGTTCCATGAACCCGCTCGGCATCCACGCGCTCGTCTGGGCCGGTGGGTGGTCCCACGCCGAGTGCGAGCACGCCGTGCGCAGCACCCGAGAGGCCGGGTACGACCTGATCGAGATCCCGGCGCTCGACCCGGCCACCATCGATCCGAGCCACACGAAGGCGGTGCTCGCCGACCACGGTGTGCGTGCCGTGTGCTCACTGGGGCTCGACCTCGACGCCGACATCTCCTCGCCCGACCCGGAGGTGGTGGCCCGCGGCGAGGCGAAGCTCGCGGACGCGCTGGCCGTGGTGACCGGCATCGGAGGCGACTACCTCGGCGGCGCCGTCTACTCGGCCCTCGCCAAGTACGACCGCCCGCTTCACCCCCGCGGCCGCGACAACATGATCGCGAGCCTGCGCCGCCTCGCCCGCGCCGCAGCCGACCACGGTGTGACGGTCGGGCTGGAGCCGGTGAACCGGTACGAGTCGAACGCGATCAACACGGTGTCCGACGCCCTCGCCGTGATCACCGACGTCGGCGAGCCCAACGTCGTGGTGCACCTGGACGTCTACCACGCCAACATCGAGGAGCGGGACTTCACTGCTCCGGTCGTGGAGGCGGGGGACCGGCTCGGATACGTCCACATCGGCGAGTCGCACCGCGGGTATCTCGGTACCGGCACGATCGACTTCCCGGCGTTCTTCGCCGCGCTCGCGGCAGCGGGCTACGCCGGTCCCGTCGCGTTCGAGTCGTTCTCCCGGGCGGTGGTCTCCGCCGATCTCTCCGACCGTCTCGCGGTCTGGCGCAACATGTGGTCGGACGGGATGGACCTGGCCGTGCACGCCCGCCGGTTCATCACCGACGGCCTGGCGGCAGCGCAGCGGACGACGTAGCCGCTCAGTCCGAGGGCGGTGGTTGCTCACCGGCCGACACCGCGGGGTGCTCGTCGCGGGCGTCCCAGCCGAGCTCCGCGAGGGCTTTCGCGGTGGAGTAGAAGCCCGTGTCGCCCGGCAGCGGGGCACGCAGTGGCACCTGCGGGTACCAGCGCCAGGCCAGGCTCTCGGACGCCGTGGTGCTGGCGGTGCGCGTCCCGACGATGTTGTAGACGCCGTGGCCGGGTGCCGGGCGGTGCAGGGCCAGCAGGCATGCCGCGGCCGCGGAGTCGAACGACGTCCAGCCCCACAGGTGGAGCCGTTCGTGCTGGTCGTCGCCATCGCCTGCCTTCCGCGCGGCCGTGATGTCCTCGCGCAGTGCGTGCAGCCGCAACGCGGAGAACGGCACGTGCGGCCGTCGTCGTGCGAACGCCGCCATCTGCTGCTCGACCAGCCATTTCGAGAGGCTGTAGGAGTCCTCGCAGTACGAGGGGTGCTCCTCGTCGACCGGGAAGTAGTCATAACGCGGGTCGGCGCTGTAGATCCCGCCGATCGCGTTGACGCTCGACGCGACGCAGACGGCACGGAACCCGTGCTCCTCGGCCGCCACCAGCACGTTGTACGTGCCGCCGGCGTTCGTGCAGTGCACCTCCGGCTCCGGGTAGCGAGGGCTGGTGAGCGCGCCCAGGTGGACCACGGCGTCCGCGCCGGAAAGCGCGGCCCGCACCTGGTCGAGCTCGGTGAGATCCGCCGCCCGCCACTCCACGTCCGCGGGCGCCGCCGGGAGCACCGAGGGCAGATCCACGGCGATCACGCCGTGGCCTGCCTCGAGTGCCCGCGCGACGACATAGCGGCCGAGCCTGCCCGCCGCGCCGGTGACCGCAATTCGCACCGCTCAGCTCCAGAGCCGGTCGTGGCTCGACTCGCCGTCCCAGTGCGCCGACTCGGCGAAGAACACGGGATCGCGCGGGTCGAGCTGCGCCATGAACAGCTCCTCGTTGATGTCGCCGAACCCGAGCCCCGGCGTATCCGGCACGGCGATGTGGCCGTCCTGGATGAGCGGCCGGGGCAGGTCGGTGACGAGATCGCTCCAGAACGGCACGTCGGCGGCATGGTGCTCCAGCGCGAGGAAGTTCTCCGTGGCCGCCGCGAGGTGCACGCACGCCATCGTCGCGATCGGCGACGCCGCCAGGTGCAGGGCCATCGCGACGCCGCGCTCCTGCGCGTAGTCACCGAGCCTCTTGGTCTCGGTGATGCCGCCGGACGTGGCGGGGTCCGGATGGATCACCCGGACCGCGCCCGCGTCGAGCAGCGGCTTGAACCCCTCGGTCAGGTAGATGTCCTCACCGGTGCACGTCGGTACGGCGACGGCCTCGGTGAGCTGGCGCCACTGGTCGGTGAACTGCCAGGGGATCAGGTCCTCGATCCACGCCAGCGTGAACGGCTCCAGCGCACGTCCGATCCGGATGCAGGAGTCGACCGCGATGTGTCCGAAGTGGTCGGTGGCGAGCGCGACGTCGTACCCGACGACCCCGCGCACGGTCTCCACGTAGCTCGCCAGGTGCTCCACGCCCTTCGCCGTGACCTGGATGCCGGAGAACGGATGCATCACCGTGGTGGTCTCGCGGGCCCCCGGCGGCGCGATCACCGTGCCCGGCACGTCCCAGAGCAGGTTCACGCCGAGGTCCATCTTGAGCATCGTGAACCCGCGCTGCTTGCGCTCCAGCAGCCGCTGCCCCATCTCGTGCGGGTCGGACACCGACGGGGTGTCGGCGTAGCAGCGGATCGAGTCCCGGAACTGACCACCGACCAGCGCGTACGCGGGCACACCGTAGGCCTTGCCCGCCAGGTCCATCAGCGCCATCTCGACGCCGGAGACCCCGCCGCCCTGCCGGGCGTGGAACCCGAACTGTTTGATCTTGCGGAAGATCTTGTCGACGTTGCACGGGTTCTCGCCGACGAGGCGGCTCTTGAGCATCAGCGCGTAGGTGGCGCTCGCCTGGTCGCGCACCTCGCCGTAGCCCACGAGGCCCTGGTTGGTGTCGATCCTGATGATCGACGACCGGAACGGCACGCCGTGCAGGTTGGCCACCCGCAGGTCGGTGATGCGCAACGCGCTCGGGCGCGAGGCCGTGCTGACGTGCTCCTCGGTGACGACGGATGCTTCGTTGCTCGTGGTGGTCACGTCAGCGCTCCTCTCCGGCGCGGGCCGCGCGCCACTGCTGGAAGTCCGCCTCGATCTCCTCGCTCCACGTGGCGACGTCGATCTGCGCACTCGTCCAGCGGCGCTCCGACAGGCGTTGCTTGCCGAACACGTCCCGCACGCGGGTGTCCTCGCTCGCCGCGGCCACGTCCGCCGCGAGGTGCGCGGGGATCACCGCCACGCCCGTCGGTGTGCCGAGCACGACGTCCCCGGGCAGCACGGTGATGCCGCCGATACGGATCGGGACGTTGATGCCGGCGAGCGTGACGCCACGGATCGGCGTGGGGTCGACGGCCCGGTGGAAGATGTTGACCCGGCCCTCCAACTGCTGCAGCCCCTGCAGGTCGCGGATGCCTCCGTCGATCACGGCGCCGACGCCGGTGCGGGTGGCCACGGCGGTGCCGAGGTTGTCGCCCACCACCGTGCCCTCGACGATCTTGCCGAAGATGTCGACGACCATGATGTCGCCGCTCTCCAGCGTCTCGATGACCCAGGAGTTCTGCCGGTCGCCCTCCAGGTGACCCTCGCGTCTGCCGGCTTCCACCACCACTGCGTCGAGGTCGGGTCGGTGCGGCAGGAACTGTGCCGTGACGGCCCGGCCGACGATCACCGTGCCGGGATGGGTCTCGCGCCACTCACCCGCGAACTGCCGCACGTATCCGGCCTTGAACAGGAATCCCCACGCCTCCTCGGTGGTGGCGAGGCGCAGGCTGTCCAGCACCTCGTCGGGCACTCGGGGCCGGCCGGAGCCGAAGCGCTCACCTGTCCAGGCCGCGGTGAGCTCTTCGAGGTCGTCCTTGCCGGGTTGGATGCGCACGTCCTCTTCGCCTTCTCTCTCGTCGGGTCCTACGGGTCAGATCAGGTCGGCCACCCGCCGGGCGGTGGCCCGCAACAGCGGGACGTAGCCGAGCAGTTCTGCGCGCTCCACCACGAAGGTGACCGTGGAGACGCTGACGCCGCCGCGCGGCCTGCCGGCGCGATCGAGCACGACGGCCCCGATGCACCGCACCGTCGGCTCGTTCTCCTCGTCGTCCATGGCGTAACCGCGCTCGCGCACGACGGCCAGTTCCGCGTGCAGCGCGGCCATGTCGGTGATCGTGGCCGGGGTACGGGACTCCATCCCGGCCGACATGACGATGGCCTCCACCTCGCGGCGCTGGAGATGGGCGAGGATCGCCTTGCCGATCGCCGTGCAGTGCAGGCGCAGCTGGTTGCCCACCCGCGAACGCATCTCGTAGGGCTTGTCGCTGTCGACCTTGTGCAGGTAGACCGCGTGGTCGCCGACCCGGACGGCGAGGTGGACGGTGTTGCCGCCCGCCCCCCGCTGCAGCTCCTGCAGCGTCGGTCCGACCCCGGCCGACAGCATCCGGACGATCCTCGCCCCGAGTCCGCCGAGGCGGGTGCCGATCCCGTAGCGCCCGTCGCCACAGTTCTGGGCGAAGCCCTCCGCACCGAGCGTGGCGAGCACGCGGTACGCGGTGGAGCGGGGAACCCCCGCCCGCTCCGCCACGTCCATCAGCCGGTGCGGCCCGTCCTCGACGGCGAGCGCCTCGAGGATCCGCATCGCCTTCTCCACCGAGGTTCCCGCCGGGCTGGACCGCCCCCGTCGCGGCGTCGCCGCCTCGTCCAGCCCGGAACTCATCCCTTGACCGCCCCCGCCGTCAGACCCTCGGTGAGGAACCGCTGCCCGAACGCGTACATGAGCACCACCGGGATACTGATCAGCAGTGATGCCGCGGCGAGCTGGCCCTGCGGCACGACGTCGCCGAAGATCATCGACTGCATCCCGACCGGCAGGGTCATGTAGTCGTTGCGCGTGATGAACACGAACGCGAAGAGGAACTCGTTCCACGCGTTGGTGAGCGTGAACAGCGCGACCGCCAGGAGCCCGGGCTTCGCCAATGGCAGCACGATCCGCACGAACGCCCCGAACCGCGTGCAGCCGTCGACCAGCGCCGCCTCCTCCAGATCGGCCGGGATCGACTTGAAGTAGCCGACGAGCAGCCACGTCGCGAACGGCAGCGTGAACGTCGGATACGTGATCACCAGCGCCCACAGCGAGTCGTTCAGCTGGATGCCGCTCATCAGCTGGTAGAGGGGGATGAACAGCAGCGCGCCGGGCATCACGTAGGTGAGCAGGATCGTCACCGTGAAGCTCTCCGACCCGCGGAACTTGAGCCGCGCCAGCGCGTAGCCCGCGAGCGCGGCGCAGACGAGCGCGATCACCGTGGATGCCACCGACACCAGGATCGTGTTGATGTACCAGGTGCCGAACTCCCGGCCCGTGAACAGGTTGGTGAACTGCTCGGTGCTCCATGGGGTCGGCCACAGGTCGTTGGTGCGCATGACGATCTGGTCGTCGGACTTGAACGCCGTGACCGTCATCCAGTAGAGCGGGGCGAGCACGAACGCCAGCAATGCGACGAGCGCGACGCCCGAGCCGACACCGTTGACCAGCCGGGACGCTGCCCGGTTGCCGCGGGCGGCGAGCGTGGAGACGACCCGTCCGACGGCGGCGGCGAGCAGCACGCACACGCCGAGCACGAGCGCGGCCTTCCAGATGATGTGCGGGGAGATCCAGGCGAGCACCACGGTGGCGACGGCGACGATCACCCACGGCATCGCCTTGCGCTGCGCCGGGCTGAGTCGGCTGCGCCCGAGGTCGCCGGTGCCGGGCAGGTCGCTGCGCCGCATCATCCGCACGAGGATCAGCACCAGGATGCCGACGATCGGCACCATCACCAGGGTCACGGCGGCGCCCGCGCCCAGCTGGAGCTGCTGGATGGCCTTGGAGTAGGCCACCATCACGTACGGGGCGGTGGCATCGCCGGGCCCGCCCTGCGTCATGAGCCAGATGAGATCGAAGTTGTTGAACGTCCAGATGGACGACAGCAGCACCGTCACGATCATGACGTGGCGCAGTCCGGGCAGCGTCACGTGCACGAACCGCTGCCACGGCGTCGCCCCGTCCACCATCGCCGCCTCGTGGAGGCCGTTGTCGATCGCCTTGAGCCCGGCGAGGAAGGTCACCGCGAAGAACGGGATGCCCTTCCAGACGTTCACCAGGATCACCGCGGGCATCGCGAGCTCCGGATCGGACAGCCACCCCGCCGGCCAGCTGTCGACGAGCCCGATCGCGGCGAGCACCGGGCCGATGCCGGAGTCGGTGAGCAGGACGTTGACGCTGCCGAAGATCGGGTCGAACAGCGACCGCCACGTGAAGGCCGTGACGACCGTCGGGACCACCCACGGCAGCAGGATCACCCCGGCGACGATCGCCTTGCCGCGGCGCATGTGGTGCAGCATCAGCGCCGCGATGAGGCCGAGGGTGACCTTGAAGATCTCGGCGTACGCCGTGAACACGAACGAGTTGAGCACGCCCTTGTGGAACACCGGGTCGTTGACGAGGGCGGTGTAGTTGTCCAGGCCGACGAAGACGGACTCCGCCCCGTGCCGCTCGGTGGTGCTGGTGACGATCGAGCTGACGATCGGGAAGAGGATCAGCCCGGCGATCAGGATCAGGGTCGGTCCGATGAACACCGCGGCCAGCCGCCAGTCGCGCCCGAGCACCCGCTGCGTGCCGGTGAGCGAGGACGACGCACGGGACGCCGGGCGGACGGGTGCGGGCCGCGGGCGCAGGACGGTCACTGCCGATAGCCCTGCTGCTCGAAGATCTGGACCATGCGCTCGTGGGTGGTGGCCACCGCCTCGGCCGGTTGGGCGCCCTGGATGACCGACTGCATCATGTCGGTCAGCAGGTATGCGGCCACCACGGCCTGCTGGCCGGGGCTCGGAGGCTGCGGGAACGAGTAGCCGGTCGAGGTGGTCAGCGGGAGCGGCGTCCGGGTCTGCTCGCGGATCGCGGCGAAGGCCGGGTCACCGCTGGTGTAGTACGGGTCGGAGTCCCACACCTTGTCCCACGCCGGGTTCACCAGGCAGGGCGCCTCCTTCGCGACGCCGAGCAATGCGGAACCGCTGACCATGTACTTCGCCACCTGCTTGGCGAGGTCGGGATTCTTCGCGCCCTTGAACACGACGAAGGAGTTCGACTGGCCGTACGCGAGCGGCTTGTCGATCGCCGGACCGTAGGCGCCGTTGAACGGGTGGGTGTGCTCGTAGACCGGGTTGCCCTTGGTTTTCGAGTCGGCGTAGACGCTGTACTGGTTGTTGGTCAGTCCGAGGATGCCGGCGAGCCAGTTCTCGTTGTTGCTGGAGTCGGTCCAGCTCTCGATCCCGGGCGGGAGCATGGGCTTGTACTTCGGGTTCGTGTAGATGTCGCCCATGAATGAGACGCCTTCAACGGTCTCCGGCGAATTGAACACCACCTTCTGCCCGGTGTTGTCCGCGATCGCCCCGCCGTAGGCGTTGATGACGTTCTCGATGAACCCGTTGGCGTCGCCGGAGCGGTTCACGGTGATGCCCCATCCGAAGCGCCGCTTCGCCGGATCGGACACCTCCAGCGCGTTGTCCCGCAGTTCCTCCCAGGAATAGGTGGGCTTGAGCTCGATCCCCTTCTCCTGGTACCAGTCCTTGCGCAGGTACATCCCGGCCGCGATGAAGTGGTAGGGGATCGCGTACCAGCGTCCGTTGAAAACGCAGTAGTTGGTGGCCTCCGTGGCCGGCTCGCCGTAGAGCCCGCGCATCTCCTCCACCACGTCGGTGAGGTCGGTGAGGTCGCCGAGGTTCTGGAGCTGGCCGACGAACCGCGAGTCGCTCATGAATGCGAGGTCACGGGCGTTGCCCGCCTTCACCTCGGCGTCCATCTTGGCGACCATGTCGCCGGAGTCGCCCTGCACCAGGTCGTTCTGGATCGTGGTGCCGGTGGCCTGCGCAAACGCCTGGAGCGACCGGTCGAAGGCCGCGTTGGCGGCCTCGGAGTAGAGCTTCTGGGAGAGCGACCCCATCGAGCTGCCCCGGAACTGGGCCGCCGCGTCGATCACCTCCTGCGGGACCTGGACCTGAACCTGAGGGGCAGCCGGCTGGCCGCCGCACGCGGTGAGACTCAGGATTCCGAGCGCGCTCGTTCCGAGGAACTTCCTTCGAGACCATTCCGACCGCTGGGCCATGACCACTCCTCCCGCGTCCTGCCGAAGGGGACGCGTGCCGACGGGGCGACGGTGCAACCGACGGGGGCCGGGAGGCGCTTCACCTCCCCGGTGGAACGGGCCCGCATGCAGGGCCCACCGCGCTTTCCCCGAGAAACGGACACCGGGCCGGCGCGGAGCGCAGCGATCTCCGGCCCCCTTGCCGGAGAGAGCGCTGTGCCGTCTTGGGTTTCATGTAGCGGAACGTCGTATCGCGTAATGCGACGCGGATCACAGTAGGAGGGTGATCAGAGACTGTCAACGGTCGAGATCAGCGGATGATCGATCGCGGCCGGTGTGGCCGCGCTCCGTGAGCGATCACCGGGAAGGCCGTCGAACAGCCCCGACGCGCTGCGCGGACGCCACAGCGGGACCGACGCGGTCTCATGCAGGTCGTCGAGCGGCATGACCGCGTCCTGCTCGGCCGAGTCCAGCGCCCGTAGGACCACCAGCATGTTCGCGACGCTCTGCCGGACGGTGCCCACCACCGGCTCGCCGTGCCGCACGGCGTCCGAGAAATTGCAGAGCTCGGCGTAGTAGCCGTTGTCGATCCCGCGGAACACGTCGGTCTGCGACGTCCCGTCCGGACGGCTCAGCGTCACCCGCCGCTCCGCCTCCGGCCCGGACAGGACGAGCACGCCCTCCGTCCCGTAGAGCCGCATGTCGTTCGGCTCCTCGGGAACGGCGATCTCCGAGTACGTGGACGTGTAGTTGCCGATGGCGCCGCCGGCGAACGCCAGGTTCAACGTCAGGTCCGACGGCGAGTCGATCGTGCTGTTGACCCACTGGACGGCCGCGTGGACCCGGGTGACCTCACCGCAGAGCATCCGGATCTGGGCGATGTCGTGCACACCTGCATCCAGGTACACACCGCCCCGGTACTGCGGCCGGTGCCGCCAGGGCGTGCTGGTGAACGAGCCCTCCCGCGGCACGAGATGCCCGGCGCGGCGCCAGGCCATCAGATGCAGCTTGCCGATCGCGCCATCGTCCAGCAGGGCACGTGCGTGGCGGATGTCGTCGCGGTAGAGGTAGTTCTCCCCGATCAGGATCGTGCGGTCCGGATGCCGGTCCTCCAGTGCCAGGAACGCCCGCGCCTGCTCCTCGTCGGTGCCGGTCGGTTTCTCGCAGAGAACGTCCTTGCCGGCGGCGAGCGAGTGTTCCGCCACCTCGTACAGGGAGGGGATCGGCACCGAGATCAGCACCGCGTCCACGTCGTCGCGGGCGAGCAGCTGGTGGTGATCGGGGGTGAAGCCGGCCATGTCGACGCCGCTGTAGGACGAGAAGCGCTCGCCCTGGGCGGTGGACCGGTCGGCGAACGCCGTGACGACGAATCGGTCGGGGAGCCGGCGTAACGCCGGCCAGTGCAACTTCTCGACGGCCAGCCCGGTGCCGATCAGCCCGAGCCGGATCGGCCCTGCCTCGCTCGCTCCCAACTCGCACCGGTCCCTCCGCCCCGACGCCGGGGCATCGAAAGGGGACTCGCCGCGGCCTTGCGGTCGAGTCGTCGTCTCTTACCGCTTGGCCGTCCGGGCCTTCGTCTTCTGCTCTTTCTCGGCGAGGATCGGGACGTTCCGCTGGAGGTGCGAGCGCATCGCCTCGCGTGCGGCGTCGGGATCCCTCGCCTCGAGCGCCGCGAAGATCCGGCTGTGGGCGTCGGTGGCGCGGTGCAGGCCGCCGGGCACCTCATTCGTCACCCGGCGGCTCGCGGTGCCGAGCCAGCGGGCCGAGTACATGATCCGGTCGAGGATCCGGTTGTCGGCCGCGCGACAGATCGCCATGTGGAACTCGTGGTCGACCTCGAGGTAGTCGTCCGGCTCGTGCTCGAGGCTCGCCATCCGGTCGAGCTCCTCCCGGAGCCCGGCGAGCGTCTCCTCGCTGATGTTCACCGCAGCCATCGCGGCGAGCTCTGGCTCGAGCAGCAGCCGCATCTGGTGCAGCTCCTGCAGCAACTCGACGACGTGCTCCTCCGGCAGCCACTCGGCCAGGAGCGGATTCAGGTAGTCCCACTCGGCCTGCGGCCGGACGACGACCCGACGGCCCTGCGCGATCTCCACGATGTCGAGCGACGCGAGGATCTTGAGCGTCTCGCGCGCGACCACGCGGGAGACCCCGAACTCCTGCGAGATGTCGAGCTCCGACGGGGCACGCTCCTCCTCGAACTCCCCGTTGACGATCCGGCGGGTCAGGTGGGCGGCCACCTGCACCGGGAGCGTGCGGACCTTGACAACGTCCGCGAGCTCTTGTCTCCTAGCCATGTCAGCAGCTTATAGGACAAGTTTCGATCCTCCGACCGAATCCGAAGACCACGGCTGGTCGCTGCGCAAAGCGGTCCGAGCGCGCACGTTTCGACGTCGCCACGGTGTGGGCTTCCTGGCGTCCGATCGCGCAGCACGCCGTCGGCATCGAGATCACCGTGTCCGGCGGCCAGCTGATCGCCTGACCTGCAGGAATCCCGTCACCGGGCCGGTGGGCCGGAAGGAGACACATGAGGATCGTCAACGTCACGACGGCCGTCGTCCGCTATCACGGCGAGGCGACGCTGGTGCGGATCGACACCGACGAGGGCATCAGCGGTTTCGGCGAGGCCAATCCCGACGCCGGTGCGGGAGGCGTCGTCGGAATGATCAACTTTCTGAAGGATCTACTGGTCGGAGAGGACCCGCGCAACGTCGAGCGATGCTGGGAGAAGCTCCGGCGCCGGAAGGTCTTCGCCGGTCCGCAGGCGGGCGTGTTCGTGATCGCCCTGAGCGGCATCGAGCTGGCGCTCTGGGACATCGCAGGCAAAGCCGCAGGCCAGCCCGTGTACCGACTACTCGGTGGGAAGTTCCGTGACCGGATCCGGCTCTACGCCGACTGCGGCGACGGCGACGACCCCGACGGTTCCGTGTCCGGCTGCGTCGACCGGGCCCAGCGGATGGTCGAGGAGGGCTTCACCGCGATCAAGTTCGACATCGACGACATGGCGCACCCGGCGAAGTTCGACGAGTTCAACCACACCGTCAACGCCGCAGAGCTGCGCTCGATGGTGGAGCGGGTGGCGGCCGTCCGCGAGGCGATCGGCCCGGACGTCGACCTGGCCATCGACCTGCACGCCCGCTACGACGTTCCGAGTGCCTGCCGGATCGCCTGGGAGCTGGAGCCGTTCCACCTGATGTGGCTGGAGGAGCCGATCCCGGCCGAGAACATCGACGCGCTCGTCCGGGTACGCGCCCAGACCCGCACGCCGATCTGCGCAGGCGAGAACCTCTACCTGCGCTGGGGCTTCCGTGAGCTGCTCGAACGCGGGGCGGTCGACGTGATCGAGCCCGACGTGCCGAAGTGCGGCGGCCTGGCCGAGGCCAAGAAGATCGCCAACCTCGCCGAGATGCACTACGTGCCGTTCGCCCCGCACCTCGTCTCCACACCGCTCGGCACGATGGCCACGGCCCACCAGTGCGGCGCGATCCCCAACTTCCTGGTGCAGGAATGGCACGCGCTCGAGGAGCGCGAGGTCTGGGACAGCTACGTCACGGCGCCCGACGGCAGCGGCTCGATCGTCAAGGACGGGTACATCACCCTCCCCGACAGCCCTGGCATCGGCGTCGAGCTCGACATGGACGGCGTCCGCGCGCACGCCGTACCCGGCTACGGGATCTTCGAGTAAGAGGGGGAACGCACGACATGACGAACGGAACCGCACGTCCCGACCCCGCCTGGGTGGCGCAGACCGCGAAGCGGCTGAAGGCGCTGTACTCGGCTGTCGTCTACGACATCATGGACGAGATGGGCCTGCCCCATCAGTGCCTCGACCTCGCCATTGCGCCGCTCGACCGCTCGATGCAGGTGGCAGGCCCCGCCTACACCGTGGCGGCCGGCCCCGACATGCGAGAGCGCGCCGAGATGCCGCCGAACACGAAGCTGGCCGACTTCGGCGTCTTCACGCAGATGTACGACGGATGCGTCGTCGTGGTCGCAGCAGCGGGCGAGCGCCAGAGCGGCATCTGGGGCGAGCTGATGAGCAACGCGAGCCGAGCCCGCGGAGCCACGGGCGTCGTCATCGACGGCGGTATCCGTGACGGCCGGCTGGTGCGTGAGATCGACGGACTGTCCGTCTTCGCGCGGTACACGTCGCCGATCGAGTCGCTGCGCCGCTCGCGGATCCGCGATCTCGAGGTGCCGATCTCGATGACCGGCACGATCAGCAGCCAGGTTCGGGTCGACCCCGGCGACTGGATCTTCGGGGACGAGGACGGCGTGCTGGTGATCCCGAAGGACGCGCTGGACGAGGTGCTCGCGAAGTCCGAGGAAGCCAAGGACATCGAGGACAAGGTGCGCGAAGAGGTCCAGGCGGGCGTTCCGGTGATCGACGTCTACAACAAGTACGGCCGCCTCTGAGAGCAAACGCCCACCGCACACCTCGCGGCGCGGATTCCGTGGGGTGTGCGGTGCCCGGAGCTACGCCTCGCGGGGCAGCGGGGGCACCTTCGCGCTCGTCATCATCATCGTGATGCCGTCGTGTTCGCGGCTCACCCCGACGTCGTCCATGCACGAGTGGATCATCAACAGGCCCTGCCCGCGGAAACCCGCAGGCTCGGGACGCCACAGCTTGCCGCCCGCCACGGCGACGAGCACGCGTCTGCCGCCGTCCGGCTCGGCGTACTGCCGGGCCGCGACACGCACCTCCGCGCCCATCTCCGACGGGTGGATCTGCTCGATGGCGTTCGACACCGCCTCGTTGACGGCCATCACCACGTCGTCGATCTCCTCATCGGGCCAGCGCAGGTTCCCCAGCCATCGACGGAACCGTTGGCGTACGACCGACAGCGACACCGGATCCGCCATGAGGACCATGGAGATCACGGCGTCGAGGTCTTCGGAGTACACCATCGCCCGTGCGCCGATCAGGCCGTGAGGGCCTCGTCGAGGGAGCCGAACAGCGAGAGCACCTCGTCCAGCCCCATTGTTCTGATGGGTCTGATCACCGATCGCGTCTCGTCGACGACCACCCGCAGCGGGGTACGTGTAGCGCGGCCCTCGTCGTGCAGCGCGACGAGGAGCCCCATGCCGGACGACGACAGGAAGTCGACGCCGGAGAGGTCGAGCACCACAGGGCGTCCCGCCGCCTGCTGGAGGGCCTCGCTGCCCGCCTCCAGCAGCCGACCACCGGTGCTCAGGTCCACTTCCCCCTGGACCATGAGCACCAGGCAACCGTCCCGGTCGTCACGGTTGAGCGTCATCAGCTGCTCGGCCGGCGGCATCCCGCCCAGGAAGCCGTTCATGCTGGCGCAGCGTACAGATGGTCTGTCACGGGTCACCTCCGTGAGGTACCGCAATGGTGTTCGTTCGCCACTGCGTGTCGCACAGCACCCGTTTGGCCAGGGCGACGATGTCCTTGAGGCCGCGGCGGTCGAGCAGGCGCGCGACATCGCGGGCCGCTGCCTGGGCGACCTCGTCGAGCTCGGCCATCGTCGGCTCTCGCACCGTCGATTCCTGCCCCATCGGCCCCCCGGCTGCCCTCGTCCCCACATCCATTGATCATGCCGGTACCCGTTCGGTGGCGGAATTCAAACCTCGGTAGTGCCGGCCGAGGTGGCCGAGTCCTCGCGTCGCTGCGGCGGCTGGGACAATGTGCGTGACGAGGTGGGCCCAGGTCCGCCGGGAGAGGGGAACGGTGACGGCGACCGACGAGGCGCTCGACATGGCCCGTGTGGCGGTAGCCGCTGCAGCCGACAAGAAGGCGCAGGACATCGTCGTGCTCGACGTGTCCGACCAGCTGGTGATCACCGACTGCTTCGTGATCGCCTCTGCGCCCAACGAACGGCAGGTGCAGGCCATCGTCGACGAGGTCGAGGAGAAGCTCCGCGAACACGGAGCGAAGCCCACTCGCCGCGAGGGCACCCGCGAAGGGCGCTGGGTGCTGCTGGACTTCGTCGACGTCGTGGTCCACGTGCAGCACACCGAGGAGCGCGGGTTCTACGGGCTCGACCGGCTCTGGAAGGACTGCCCGCGGATCGCGTTCCCCGAGGCCGAGGTCGGTGCGGACGGCTCAGGGCCGGGCACCCTCGACGGGGACGGCATCGGGTGAGCCTGCGGCGACTGGTTCTGCTGCGGCACGGCCAGACGGACTACAACGTCGCGGGCCGGATGCAGGGCCACATCGACTCGATGCTCACCGAGACGGGCGTGGCCCAGGCCGCCGCCGTCGCTCCGGAGATCGCCCGCATCGCCCCGGATCGTCTGATCAGCTCGGACCTGCGGCGGGCGGTGGACACCGCCGATGTCGTCGGCGCCGCGTGTGGCCTGCCTGTCAAGTTCGACTCCCGGCTGCGCGAGACGCAC
Source organism: Pseudonocardia yunnanensis (assembly GCF_039534065.1). Lineage (NCBI taxonomy): Bacteria > Bacillati > Actinomycetota > Actinomycetes > Pseudonocardiales > Pseudonocardiaceae > Pseudonocardia > Pseudonocardia yunnanensis. Next base: position 116,096 of record NZ_BAAAUS010000039.1, read on the forward strand.
CTCGGTGAGTGGCAGGGCCGCACGGTGCCGGAGATCGAGGAGGGCTGGCCGGGCGCCATTGCCGCCTGGCGCTCTGATCCCGCGTGGCGCCCGCCCGGAGGCGAGTCGCGGATCGACGTGGTTCGCCGCGCGCAGCCGGTGGTCGACGAGCTGGACGAGGAGTACGCCTCGGCGCCCGACGCCACCGTGGTGCTCGTCGCGCACGGAGGCCTGATCGGAGGCCTGGTCAGCGGGCTGCTGGCACTGCCGACGTCGTCGTGGCCCGCGATCGGGGGGATCGGCAACTGCCACTGGGCCGTGCTGGCCCGCCGTGCCGACCACCCACGCTGGCGGCTCGCCGGTTACAACGTCGGCACGTCGTGACCGGTCCCGACGACCAGGAATGACCGGAGCAGGTTCCGGGTCCGGCCCGGTCCTCCTGATCCTCGGTGACTCGCTCACTTTCCACGGCCCGCAACGCGCCGAGCCCGCCGATGAGCCCGGACTGTGGCCCAACGTCGCGGCGACCGCGCTCGGTGGTCGCGCGGAGCTCGTCGCCGGGATCGGATGGACGGCCCGCCACGCCTGGCACGCGCTCACCACCGACCCCCGCGTGTGGGCGGTCATGCCGAGGGTCGACGCGCTCGTGCTGGCCGTCGGCGGGATGGACAGCCTGCCGTCGCCACTGCCCACCGCGCTGCGCGAGCTGATCCCGGTGCTGCGCCCTGACGGGCTGCGCCGGGCGGTGCGGGCCGGGTACCGCTCGGCCCAGCCGGGTCTCGCCCGCGCGTTCGCGGCGACGATCCCCGGCGGCGGCCCGGTCGCGCTCCCGCCCCGATTGACCGTCCGCCACCTGGAGCGATGCCGGCAGGCTGTGCTCACGATCCGGCCCGGGATTCCCGTCGTCGCGATGCTGCCGTCGGTCCACCGTGCCGCGGCCTACGGGGAGGTGCACGCCGGTCGGGCCGCGGCCGAGCGCGCCACCCGCGGATGGGCGAGCGAGTGCGGGGTCGCGCTCGTGGACCTGGCGGCCCTGGTCGGCGAGCACGTCCTCGGCGGCCGCGGCAATCCCGACGGCATGCACTGGGGATGGCAGGCGCACGCGGCGGTCGGCGCGGCCTGCGCCGACGCGCTGCGTCCCGCGCTGGGCCGCGCGCGAGCGTGACCATAAAGTTCATCGTTGTGCCCGTCGCTGTCGTGACCGACTCCACCGCGTACCTGCCTTCGGGAGTTGCGGAGGAACGCGGGATCCGGGTGGTGCCGCTGGAGGTACGGCTGGGGCAGCGGGTGGGGCGGGAGGGTTCCGACATCGACACCGCGGAGCTGTGCGTCGCGCTCGCCGACCGGCACCTCGACGTGCAGACCTCCCGACCGGCCCCCGCCGACTTCGCGGACTGCTACAGCGGAGCGCTCGCTGCCGGCGCGGACGGAGTCGTGTCGGTACATCTGTCCCGAGAGCTCTCCGGCACGTGGGATGCGGCGCGGCTGGCAGCGGAGCAGGTCTGCCGGCGGCGCATCCGGATCGTCGACTCTCGGGCGGCTGCGATGGGACTCGGTTATGCAGTGCTGGCCGCCGCGGACGCTGCGGATGCCGGTGGCGACATCGAGGTCGTGGAGGAGGCGGCAACCGACGTCGCCGACCGGTGCCGCGTCTTCTTCTCCGTCGACACCCTCGATCGGCTGCGCCGTGGTGGACGGATCGGGCCGGCGGCGGCGCTCTTCGGTACGGCCCTCGCGGTCAAGCCGTTGCTGCACGTGGCGCAGGGCCGCATCGTCCCGCTGGAGAAGGTGCGGACCACCGCCCGTGCGGTCCAGCGGCTCGTGGAGCTCGCGGTGCGGGCCGCGGGCGACGGACCGGTGGACCTTGCGGTGCACCACCTCGGCGCAGCCGCCCGCGCGGAGGAGGTGGCCGCGCTGTTGCGCGAACGGCTGCCCCAGGCCACACGGCTGCTCGTATCGGAGGTGGGGGCGGTGATCGGGGCGCACGTCGGGCTGGGGCTGCTCGGCGTGGTGGTGGTGCCGAAGCGCGATCGGTGACGGTCGTGTGCAACCAGATCGGTTGACGCAGCACGGGCCGGTCGACCTCGCGTCGCGATCCGTTCTTACTCACGGTATTCGGATCGGTCGGCTTGACCCGGCAGCCGAGTGAACCACCCCTGTCAGGTGAACAATGATTCCCGGCCTTTGAACCCGCTCGTTATCTGTGCATGACAAGTATGAGCACCAGATTCGGCCACGGGTGGGGGCGCCGTCGCATCGCGCTGGCGTTCATAGCGCTTGCCGCGTTGCTGGCGTTCGCGCCGCAAGCTTCGGCTCAGCCCGCACAGTCGTCAACGACGGCGCAGGCATCGCCTGCGTCGGCGACTGTCGGGGAGGAGGTCGTCCTGATGGCAACAGTCACCTGTTCAGCACCGCCCGGCGGCGGTCTCGGCGTAACCTTCTTCGACGGTGCGAATCTGCTGGACACGGTGCCGGTCGACGCCAACGGGAGTGCATCGCTGGCGACCTCTTTTGACACTACCGGCACCCACGAGATCACGGCTGCCTACAACGGCAACGACAACTGCGGGGCCTCGAATGACACCACGACGGTGGAGATTTCGGACGCACCGCCGCCGCCTCCCCCGCCGGTCGGGGGTCTGTTCAATTTCGAAAACTTTTTCAATGGCAACACCTTCAACAACATCGGCAATATTGACTAGCGGTACTCGTTCCGGTGATGTTTCGGGTGTGATGGCCTCCTGGCTGCGGCCCTTCTTCTGGGCTGGGCCGCAGCTGACCTCAAGCAAGGAGGGCTGGGCCGACAGATCACAGCAGGGGAGGTTGTGGTGGGGGCGAGTTGTCCCCATCATCGGTCGGCCGTCCACAGGTTAGGAAGTCGTCCGGGCCGGGCGCCGTTCCGGACCTAGCGTCGAGCCGTGGCCCGACCCGACCCTCCCTCCCCACCCGCACGGTTGGCGGCCGTGCTCGCGGCTCCGTCCGGGATGCCCCGCCAGGCGGCCGGGGCCCACGGGCCGGGTGATGTTGGTTGGGCGTGGGAAGCGGGACAGGACGGTGAGCCGCCCACGGTGCCGGTCCCGTCGGCCGGGCCGGTCGGGCCGCATCCCCCGCCGAACGACCGGCAAGTCGGTGGAGCTCTGCGCCGCCTGTTGCCTGCCGCCTGGCAGGGCGCGCGGATCGATCCGGGTCGGCCCGGCGCCACCGCGTTGGCGCTCATCGCGGCAGCGGCGGCGGTCGTGGCCGCCGTCGGCGTCTGGGTGGAACGGCCGCGCGCGGAGCCCGTCGGCGCGCCGCCGGGGCTGGCCGTGGTCAGCGACGAGGCCGCCGGTGAGCCGCCCGGTGAGCAGGCCACCGAGCCGATTGACGCCAGGCCGATCGCCGCCGGGCCGCCGGCCGGGGCCGAGCCGGGCGCTCCGGCTGGTCCGACCCCGGCCGCCGGTGCGAGCCCACCGCAGCCGTCCGTGCCGCTCGTCGTCAGCGTCTCGGGCCGGGTCCAGCGGCCCGGGCTCGTCGAGGTTCCCGCGGGTGCCAGGGTCGCCGACGTCGTGCACGCGGCGGGTGGCGCGCTCCCGGGCACCGACCTGGCCGCGGTCAACCTCGCTCGGCGGGTGGTCGACGGCGAGCAGGTTGCGGTCGGGGTACCGCCTGCGCCGGATGCCGTGCCCGCCGCAGGTGCCGGCGGTCCGGTACCGCTCGGCCCGGCGCGTCCCGGTGCCCCTCCCGGCCGGGTGGATCTCAACACCGCCACGGTGGAGCAGCTCGACGTGCTGCCGGGAGTCGGGCCCGTCACCGCCCAGCGCATCCTCGAGTGGCGCACGCGCCACGGCCGGTTCGCCCGCGTGGAACAGCTACGCGAGATCGAGGGAATCGGCGAGCGTCGGTTCGCCCAGTTGCGCGAGCTGGTCAAGGTCTGATGCGCGCCCGCGATCCCGGCGAGCCCCGGCGCCCGCCCGATCTACGGCTCGTGCCCGCTGCTCTGGCGGTGTGGGCCGTCATGCTGATCGGTATCGGGTTCGGGCCCGTCGGCGCTCTCGGCGCCGGTGCAGCCGCCACGGTGATACTCGCCGTCTTCACGATGCCGGCGCTGCGACCGAGGCGCGGCGCACCCGCCGTGCTGGCAGCCGCGGGCTGTGCGGCAGCCGCAGCCGTGGTGGCCACCGCGCACACCCTGCTCCTCGTCCAGCATCCTCTGCGGGAACCGGCCGAGCGGGGAGCGGCGGCGACGCTGCGTGTGATGCTCCGCGACGACCCGCGGCCGATCCGCACCGAGGCCTACGGTTCCAGCCCTGGCACCGCCGGGCAGGTCCTGATTCCGTCCGTGCTGGCCGGAGCGCAGGTCGATGCCGGCCACTGGAGCGCGGGCGGGAGGGTGCTGCTCATCGCGCCGGCCGACGGGTGGGTCGGGTTGCTGCCGGGACAGAGCGCCACTGCCGAGGGCCTGCTGGCCCCCGCCGGTCGACTGGATCTCACGATCGCCGTGTTGCGGGTGCGCGGGCCGCCCCACGAGGTCACGCCGGCGCCGTGGTGGCAGCACGCGGCCGGTGGGCTGCGCAGCGGCTTACGTGAGGCCGCCGCCGCTGTGCTGCCGCCCGCACCGGCCGGACTGCTCCCCGGGTTGGCGGTCGGCGACACCGCCGGTCTCACCTCCGAGGTGGAGGCCGACTTCAAGGCCGCGGGTCTCACCCACCTGCTGGCCGTGTCCGGCGCGAACCTCGCCATCGTCGGGGGCACGGTGCTGGCCCTGCTGCGGCTGCTGCGAGCCGACCCTCGGCTCGCAGCAGCGCTGAGTGCCGCGGCGATCGCCGGGTTCGTGGTGCTCGCCCGCCCGTCGCCGAGCGTGGTGCGGGCCGCCGCGATGGGCGCAGTGGTGCTGCTCGCGCTGGCGCTCGGGCGGGGCCGCTCCGCGCTCCCGGCGCTGGCCGTGGCCGTGCTGGTGCTGTTGCTGATGGATCCGGCGCTGGCCGTCGACCCCGGGTTCGCGCTGTCCGTGCTGGCCACTGCCGCTCTGGTGCTCCTCGCCCCCGGGTGGACCGACGCCATGCGTCGGAAGGGCGTGCCCACATGGGCGGCGGAGGCTCTCGCGGTCCCCGCCGCGGCGTTCCTCGTCACGGCGCCCCTGGTGGCCGGGCTCAGCGGAGAGGTGAGCCCGATCGCGGTGGTCGCCAACCTGCTCGCCGTGCCTGCGGTCGCCCCGGCGACCGTGCTCGGAGTGCTCGCCGCGGTGTTGTCTCCGCTCGGTTCCGCACCGGCTCAGGCGTGCGCCTGGCTGGCCGGGCCGGCGGTGGGATGGCTCGTCCAGGTCGCCGACCGAACGGCGGCCGTGCCGGGTGCGGTGCTTCCGTGGCCCGACGGGCTCACCGGTGCCCTCCTGCTCGGCGGACTGGTGCTGGTGCTGCTCGTGCTCGGCCGGTCGCGGCGGTGGCGGCCGATGCTGCTCGCGGTGCTCGTCGGGCTGGGGCTGGTCCTCGTGCCTACGCGGCTCGTTCCGCCGGGATGGCCACCTGCCGGGTGGGCCGTGGTGGCATGCGACGTCGGACAGGGCGACGCGGTGGTGCTCGCCACCGGCCGTCCGGGCTGGGTGGTGCTGGTCGACGCCGGCCCTGGTGACGGACCGGTTGATGCGTGCCTCGATCGGCTCGGTGTGCAGGGCATCGCCATGGTCGTGCTCAGCCATCTGCATGCCGACCATGTCGGCGGCCTGGCGGGAGCAGTGCGCGGGCGGCCGGTAGGAGCAATCGCTGTCGGCCCGGTGCACGAGCCGCACTGGGCGTTGCGAACCGTGGCGCGCCGGGCCGCGGAGGTCGGCGCACCTTTGGTGGCACTGACGGCAGGGCAGCGTCTCCGGTGGCCAGGGCTCACCGTGGACGTGCTCGCTCCCCGGCATCCGGCTTCCGGTGTGGATCCCGACGACGGCACGGCGGTCAACGACGGCTCGCTGGTGCTGCGGGCCACCATGCCGGCGGCCACCGCGTTGCTCACCGGCGACGTCGAACTCGCAGCTCAGGCCGACCTGCTGGCGTCCGGAGCCGACCTGCGCGCCGACGTGCTCAAGCTGCCGCACCACGGCTCTCGCTACACGTCGGACAGCTTCCTCACCGCCGTCACCCCGCGCACGGTGTTGGTGAGCGTCGGTGCGGGAAACCGGTACCGGCACCCCGATCCCGGCCTGCTCGGCGGGCTCGAGCAGCGGGGAGCGGTGGTGCGGCGCACCGACATCCATGGCGACATCGCAGTCGTCGCCGACGTGGCAGCGACCGGCGGCGCCCCGCAGAGCACACCCCTGCAGGTCGTCAGCAGAGGCAGCCCGTTGCCGGCTCCGCGCCGCGGCCCGTCATGGCGTCCGCCGCTCCGCCCCGTCCCCCGCCCGCAGCGCTGTGCCACCGGCGCTGTAGCGGACACCGGCCGGCTGGGCCGCTGTTGCGTCGGGCGGGCGTGCGGCGGCGTCGTCGGGATGTAGGCCCCGGTCAGCGTGATCCCCCGGGGCTGCGTCCACCAGGCCAGGGCCCAAGGCTCGGCCAGTGGGCTCAGAGACCGCGCTGACCACGGCTGCCGGACGATCGTGCCGGGGCACACGGGGCTGCACCAGTCGTGGCCGTCCTCCCTGCCCGGGAGGGACGAGTCAAGCCCCGCGGGCGGTCGACTCGCCGAGTCGGGTGGGAAGGTCAGGTGAGGCCTCTGAGTTCGGCGGCGCGTTCCTCTCCGGGCTCGAGGCCGACGCCGAGACGGAGGTAGGCGAGCGAGACCAAGCTCGTCAGGGAGATCCCGACGACCCAGACCGCGACGGCGAGGCCGTTGCCACCGCCGACGGCCAGGAGAGCGGTCGAGACGATCGGGGTGAGCGCGCCACCCACCACGGACGAGATCTGGAAGGCGACGGACGCTCCGCTGTAGCGCACCTGCGCGGGAAACAACTCGGCGAGCAAGGTGGCCTGCGGCCCGTTCACCGTTCCGACGGTGAGACCGGAGACCGCATACGCGATGAGCGCCGCCGGGTACGAACGGCTGTCGAGGAGGAGGAAGAACGGGATCGCCCAGACCACCATGGACACCAGCCCGAGCACGGTCAGCGGTCTCACACCCAGGTGTTCGGAGACCCTGGCGGACACGAGGATCCCCAGGAAGAACGTTATTCCGTACATCCCGGAGAGCAGGAGCATCGCGGTGGGGGAGAAGCGCAGGACCTGCTGTCCGTACGGGATGAGATAGACCGAGAGCAGCAGCCCTACCGCGGGGGACGCGGTGACGGCGAGGGTGCCCGCAACGAGTGCTCTCGGGTGCTCGCGGACGAGTGTCCCGAGGGGGAACCGCACGAGCTGTCGTGACTCGCGCACGCGATCGAACGCCGGGCTTTCACGCAGACACAGGCGCACGATCACCCCCGCGACGACCAGTGTGATGCTCAGGAGGAAAGGAATTCTCCATCCCCACGTCTGGAACTGCTCCCTCGATATCAGCGTGCTGCAGAGCAACGTGATCGCGGTTGCCAGAACCAGGCCCGCCGGGTTGCCCAACTGAGGGAGTGAGCCGTAGACGATCCGGCGGCTCGGCGGTGCGTGCTCGACGGCCATGAGCACCGCGCCGCCCCACTCGCCGCCGAGGCCGACGCCCTGGATGATTCGGCAGAGCACGAGCAACGCGGGTGCCGCCGCGCCGATGCCGGAATAGGTGGGCAGCAGGCCGGTCACGAACGTCGCGCCGCCCGCAGTGACCAAGGAGACCACAAGCAGGCGCTTGCGCCCGATGCGGTCACCGAAGTGGCCGAACAGGACGGCTCCGACCGGGCGCACCAGAAAGCCCACGAGAAACGTGCTCAGCGATGCCAGTGTCCTGGCGGCGGGCGAGAAGGACGGAAAGAACCTGCTGGCGAAGACCAGGCTGGCGGCCAGCCCGTAGATGAAGAAGTCGTAGAAATCGATCGTCGTGCCGATGAGACTTGCGGCGGCGGCGCGACGGGCCTGATGCGCGGAGCGCGAGTGTCTATCCGGAAAGCGCGGAGTTCCGCTGTCGGATCCGGAACTGCAGGCACATTTATCACTCCCGTCGGCCACGGCGAACCCTTCTGTCGTCGGTGTTGCGCTGCTGGGATGACGCTCTGCCGGGCGCCGGAATCGACCTCTGTGCCGGTCGGCTTCGGTGATCCGGGTGAATCCGATCGGTCGGATGAAAATCGTTGCGGCGAACACACGCTACCGACGCGGGAATGTTGCGATTGAATGTTCTGGATCACACTCGGGAAGGTGTCCCGGTCGTCCGCCGTGGCCGAACCGGACGATTTGCTCTGCTTTGTGACGCCTGGGGACGTGCCGTCGTGCCGTCCGTCTGCGGAGCCGGCCGACCGGCCGGATCCTTCGTCGTCCATTGGCTACGCGCCGAACGCGTGCTTCTGTGGCAGCGTCTCTGGCCTGAACCGCGGTGGTGACCGGCGCTGTGATCGGCAAGAGTCGGTCGAAGCCGGACGGATCTTCAGCGGGGAAGATGAAAGGCGGCCGCTCAGTTGGAACAGTCCGTCCGCCGTTATTTCGAACTGCGGATCCGCCGCGTGCAACGGGATCGCGAGGTGACCTGGCGCAGCGGAATGCGGGCACTCGTGAGTGGATCGCTGCTGTTCTTGGCCAGAGTCGTGATCTCCATGGAATTCGCTGCGCCGGAACTGGACGGGAACAGCACGTGAACGAGCACACCACGTCCGTGGCCGAGGCCGAACCGAAGCCACTGAACAACCGGTGGCCGTGCAGCCTGCGGGGCTGTCGCCGTGAGATCCGGGTGTCGCGGGTGCGCCGGGCACGGCAAGGTGACCAGCGGTGGCCGACGACGACGTCCAGAACTTCGTGCGGGCGTACGGTGTGGTCGCGGTGCTGCTCGCGTGGGCGACCCTGCACCTGAGCCAGGCGTTACGCCCAACTCCACCCTGCTGCCCGACGAGCCACCGTTCTCCGTTCCGGGCCCGCCGAGGCCGACGCTGCTCCACTTCGCCTGGCTGCAGGCGGCTCGGTGCGCTCACCCCTGCAGGTCCTCAGCAGGAGCAGCCCGTTGCCGACTCGACGCCGCAGCCCGTCATGACGTGCATCCCTCCGCCGTGTTCCCGGCCCGCAGCGCTGTCTGGGTGCAGGCCCCGGGTCATGCGTCCCCCCCCGGGGCTGCGTCCCACCAGGCCGGGGCCAAGGCCCGGCCGGTGGACTCAGAGACCGCGCTCGGCGAGGGCCTCGCGCACGGCCTTGCTGGTCGATGGCACCGTGGCCGACGGGCCGATCTGGCCGGCCACCGCGTCGAGGGTCTTGAGACCGTCGCCGGTGATCAGCAGTACCGTCTCGGCGTCGGGGTCGAGCGCGCCCGACTCCACCAGCTTCTTCGTGGTGGCCACGGTGACTCCACCAGCGGTCTCGGCGAAGACACCCTCGGTGCGTGCGAGCAACCGGATGGCGTCCACCACCTCGGCGTCGCTGACGTGCGCGATCGCGCCACCGGTGCGGCGCACCGCGTCGAGGACGTAGGGGCCGTCGGCGGGGTTGCCGATCGCGAGTGAGCGGGCGATCGTGTCGGGGCGTACGGGCTGCACCACGTCGTGGCCGTCCTCGAACGCCTTGGCCACCGGCGAGCAGCCCGTGGCCTGCGCACCGAACACGCGGTAGGGCGTGGCGTCCACAAGGCCCAGCTTTCCGAGCTCGGTGAAGCCCTTGTCCACCTTGGTCAGCTGCGACCCCGATGCCACGGGCACCACGATCTGCTGCGGCAGGCGCCATCCGAGCTGCTCGGCCACCTCGTAGCCGAGGGTCTTGGAGCCCTCGGCGTAGTACGGCCGCACGTTGACGTTGACGAACGCCCAGTCCTCGTGCTCGGCGGCGAGCTCGGTGGCCAGCCGGTTCACGTCGTCGTAGTTGCCGTCCACCGCGAGCAGCGTGCCGTCGTACACGGCGGTGGTGAGCACCTTCGCCTGCTCCAGCGACGACGGGATGAGCACGACCGAGTCCCACCCGGCACGTGCCGCCGCGGCGGCCACTGCGTTGGCGAGGTTGCCCGTGGACGGGCACGCGAGCACCGAGAAGCCCAGCTCGCGTGCGGCGGCGAGCGCCACGGCCACCACGCGGTCCTTGAAGGAGTGGGTCGGGTTGCCGGTGTCGTCCTTGACCCACAGGTTGCGCAGGCCCAGAGCGGCGCCCAGGCGGTCAGCCTTGATCAGGCGGGTGAGGCCGGGCTCGGTGTTGGGGTGCTCCTGCACGGTGGAGGGCACGGGAAGGAGCTGGCGGTAGCGCCAGATCGACTTCGGGCCGGCCTCGATGGACTCGCGGGTGACGGTGCCGAAGTCGTAGGCGACCTCGAGCGGCCCGAAGCACTGCGGGCAGGCGAACTCCGCGGCGAGCGGGATCTGGTGGCCGCACTCGCGGCAGGAGAGGGCGCGAGCGGGCCCGAGGTCGTACGAGGTGGTGGCCGAGGCGTCGGCAGTCAAGGTCATGAGAAGTCTCCTCATCTTTCCCGCATCGTGCGGGTCGGAATTGGCACCGTGATCGAACGCGTGAACGCGCATCGCCGGTTGCCGGGGCTTCGCCGGGCCGTTCCCTCTGCCCCTCTGGATGAGCCATCTGAAGTTGTGCCCGGAGGTTCGGACCGCCGGATGTCCGACACGTTACGACACGATCGACTCGAATCCCAACCGTGGCCCACGATCTGGGAGGCGGCTCACGCGCTGTCGGTGCCGTGCGCGAGCATGGACGCCGTGCCCGCGCCATCCGCACCTGCGCCGCTGCACCTCGTCCTCGGCGAGGAGGAGCTGCTGGTCGAGCGCGCCGTCGAGCAGGTGGTGGCCGAGGTCAGGATCGGCGAGCCCGGCGCCGAACTGCGCCGGTATCGGGCGGCCGATCTCACACCCGCCGACCTGGCCGACAATCTCAGCCCGTCGCTCTTCGCCGAGGGCCGGGTGATCGTTCTGCAGTCGGCCCACGAGGTGGGCAAGGATCTGGCGGCGGCGATCGTCCAGCAGTCCGCCGATCCGGCCGAGGGCATCGTGCTGGTCGTGGTCCATGCGGGGGGCGCGCGCAACAAGCCGCTCGCCGACGCGCTGCGCAAGGGCGGCGCCGTCGTCACCACGTGCAACAAGATCACACGCTTCGAGGAACGGGCCGACTTCGTGCGGGCCGAGGCGCGGCGGGCCGGCGGTCGGATCGCGCCCGACGCCGTGGGCGTCCTCATCGAGGCGGTGGGGTCCGACCTACGGGAGCTCGCCGCCGCGGTGGGCCAGCTCGTGGCCGACACGGGCGGCAAGGTGGACGAGCACGCGGTGCGCCGCTACCACCGGGGGCGGGCCGAGGCGTCGGGGTTCACGGTGGCCGACAAGGTGATGGCGGGCGACCGGGCCGGGGCGCTGGAGGCCCTGCGTTGGGCGATGGTGCTCGGTGTGGCGCCGGTGCTGGTGGCCGACGCGCTGGCCGACGGCCTGCGCACGCTGGCCAAGGTGGGCGCGGCAGGCCGCGGCGATCCGAACCGGCTCGCGGGCACGCTCGGAATGCCGCCGTGGAAGATACGCAAGGCCCAGTCGCAGGTTCGAGCGTGGCAGCCGGAGGCGCTCGCAGTGGCCTTCGAGGCCGCCGCCGAGGTGAACGCCGACGTCAAGGGCGCGGCTGCCGATGCCGGCTATGCCCTTGAACGGGCAGTGCTGCGGATCTGCGCGGCTCGCGAGAGCCGCTGAGCGCATCCCTCGGGGATGCGCGTCCGAGTCGCGCCGGACACGCCACAACGGCGCCGCCCCGGAGGGGGCAGCGCCGTTGGGAGAGCCTGATCAGAGCGCGGCGACGCGCTTCGACAGCGCCGACTTGCGGTTGGCCGCCTGGTTCTTGTGGATGACGCCCTTGCTGGCTGCCTTGTCCAGGGCCCGGGCCGCCGCGCGCTGCAGCTCGGTGGCCTTCTCGTTCTCGCCGGCCTCCACAGCCTCACGGAAGCGCCGCACCGCGGTGCGCACGGAGGACTTGACCGACTTGTTGCGCTGGCGGCGCTTCTCGTTGGTCTTGACCCGCTTGATCTGGGACTTGATGTTGGCCACGCGAATGCCTCGAGTTCTTCTTCGCCTTGTTCCGGTCCGCACCGGCGGCGGGGATCGTGCGTTCACGCCGGGCGCTCAGCGATCCATGCTACAGCCCGGCGACGACCAGGCGGAAATCGGCCCGGGTCCCCGCACCGAGAGTGACGCCTAGGCTACGTGCGTGACTGTGGTTCTGGTGCATGGCAACCCCGAGACCGAGGCAATCTGGGACCTGCTGAGCGAGCGGCTCGCCGCCCGCGGTCGGACAGACCAGGTGCGGTTGTCGCCGCCAGGCTTCGGCGCTCCGGTGCCGGACGGGTGGACGGCGAGCGTCGACGAGTACCGCGACTGGCTGGTGGCCGAGCTGGAGAGGATCGGGGAACCGGTCGACCTGGTCGGTCACGACTGGGGCGGCGGCCACGTGCTCAACGTCGCGATGAGCCGTCCCGACCTGCTGCGCAGCTGGTGCTCGGACGTCGTCGGCATCTATGACCCCGACTACGTGTGGCACGACCTCGCGCAGATCTGGCAGGCGCCCGGCAAGGGCGAGGAGGCGATCGAGGCTCGCCTCGCCATTTCCGACGAGCAGGCCGCGGAAGGCCTGGTCGCCCTCGGCATGGACGCGGGGGTGGCGCAGCGCGTCGCTCCCGGCTTCGACGCCGTGATGGGGCGGTGCATCCTGGCGCTCTACCGCTCGGCCGCCCAGCCGGTGCTCCGCGACCTCGGCGCGCGGCTGCCGGATGCAGCAGCGCGCCCGGGGCTCGCTCTGATCGCCACCGAAGATCACTTCGTGGGTACCGACGAGCAACGCCGACGCGCCGCTGCTCGGGCGGGGGCTCGCGTGGGGATGCTCGACGGGCTCGGACACTGGTGGATGACCCAGGATCCCGACCGGGGCGCGGCCGTGCTCACCGAGTTCTGGGAGTCCCTGTGACCCGTGGGCGCGTGTCGGCTAGTCGGACGGGACGGAAGCTGCGCTCGGCCTTCCCACTCGCGAGGTGACCGTCGCCGGTGTCGCCGAGTTCGACGACACGGACGTTGACGTCAGGGTGGACATGACGCGCTTGGAGTGGACGGGCCCGGACTCCGCCGCGGTGGCTGCGGCCGGGGCGACCGCACCGGACACGACGGTGTTGCCGCCTGCGTGCTTGGCCCGGTACATCGCGGCGTCCGCGGCCGCGAGCGCCGCAGCGGGGTCGCCGTCCAGCGGGGCGCGCACCACGCCGACCGACATCGTGACGCCGGCGGCGACCTCGACCGGCAGCGCCGCCACGGCGTCGGCGGCACGCTGCAGCGCCGCTCGAGCCTCCGCGGGTGGGGTGGCCGGCATGACGACGACGAACTCGTCGCCGCCGTAGCGGGCCACCAGGTCGTGGGAGCGCAGGATCGTGCGCAGGCACGTCGCCACCTCGCGCAGAACGGCGTCACCCGCGGCGTGCGAGCGGTCGTCGTTGACGTCCTTGAACCGGTCGAGGTCGATCAGGGCGACGGCGCACGGTTGGGCGGACGGCGTGGTCACGGCCTCGGCGAGCCGCAGGTCCAGCGCACGTCGGTTGGGCAGCCCGGTGAGCGGATCTTGCAGCGCCTGCGCGGCCACTGCGCCGTGTTCGAGTGCGAGCCGGTGGTGCTCGGAGTGGCTGCGCAGGGCCGTGAGCCGCGCCTCGCGCAGCGCCCAGAGCTCGGACTCCAGGGCCTCGGCGTAGCGGGCGAGGGCGTCGGGCCGCCGGGGCGCACCGTGGGCGAGGCCGTCCATCTTCGCGAACTCGCGGTGCAGGGCGAGGGAGAGCACCGCATCCGGGGTGGAGATGCGCAGCTCCGTCTGCAGCGGCGCGAGCGCCGCGGCCGCGGCGGCGGGCCTGCCGGCGGCCAGCAGACAGCGCGCCGTGGCGATGGCGAGCATCATGCGGTCCTCGGTGAAGTGGGTGGTCCGCTCCAGCGAGACGAGCAGGTCGATCTGGTCGGGGGTCGGCTGCTTCAGGGCGTAGGCGGTGCTGAGGATCGAGCATCCAGCGATGGCCGCCGACCCGTCGTCGTGAATTCCGTGCGCGGGGCCCCAGAGCAACGCAGCGGCGTGAGCGGCCTGTGCGGCCCCGACGAAACGGGTGGATGCGGCCGCGTCCCGTCCTCCGCGCTCGAGGCGCAACGCCCAGGACAACTGCAGCCGCACGCGGTTGAGCTGGTGGATGAGGCGGTCCATCGTCGGAGCCCCGCCGCTCTCGGCCACCGCGATCCCCCGTTGAGAGACCTCGTCGGCCAGCTCGTGCGAGCCGAGCTTGAGGAGCACGAGCACCAGCCCGTTGAGGCTCCGCGACAGCAGGCGCGACCATTCCTTCGGATCCTCGCCCGGCATCGGGGAGGTGAGGTCGGTGAGGATGGCGTGCGCCGCTGCGGTGTCGGCGAGGGCGTTCTCCCCCTGGCAGAAGGTGACGGTGCGAAGTGCGCGCAGGGTGGCCGCCTCGCCGAGCCTGCGGGGGTCGTTGTCGAGCTCGGCGAGCTCCGTGTACTCCTGCAGCAGCGCCTCGACCTCTGTCCGCACGGTGTCCGCCTCGACGTGCGTCGTGAGGTCGGGGTCGTAGATCCGGATCATGATGCACATCCGGAGCAGCTCGGACACCACCGTGGACGGGCGGTCGTGACGCGCGTCGACGAGCAGCGCGTCCAGCCCGGCACGAGCGGCGGTGCGCCCTTCGGCTGCCGCCCGCTGCTGCCAGCGGAACTTGTCGGTGGCTCGGACGATGAGCTGTTCGTCGGTGATCCGGTGGGCGTCCTGCGGGCACCGGCAATTGGGCTCACCTGCCACGAGGACACACTCGCTCGGGACAGTGATCGCCACGGACGAGCGCGATGTCACGGATCGCTCCCCTTGAGGGCCATCGGGTTGCTCGGGTGAACGCCGGAGCTGGGGTTCCGACGCGCGTGAGGCGCAGGAGCTCCTCCGTCGCTCCGCGACCGCACGATCTCGTCATGGTGGCACGTGATCCGCTCGAGCGGGGAGTTCAGGCTTCGGCCTTGCTGCACCGTTTGCGGAGAGTGATCGAAAAACAACCGATCGTCGTAATCCGGCGGTACTCCTGGTGCAGGTGAAACAGGTGGTGATGATCGGCCCGATCGATATAGCGGATTCGTCCCGGTCGTGGATGTGACGGACCTGTGGCAGGCAGCGCCGGTCTGCTCCGCCGTGCTCGGCGAGACCGGGACTGGTCGGTGCCGCGAGCGGCTGCGGCGCGAGGGTCGGCGACGGCGGCACCGTCGCGTTGACCGGCAGCGCCGCGCCCGCCGCGCCGCATGGGACGATAGAGGGACCCGTACTGAATGGATCCGTGAGTGAGCTCGTTCGCCGACCAGACCTTCACGCCTCCGGAGCTGATCCGGAACTTCTGCATCATCGCCCACATCGACCACGGCAAGTCCACCCTGGCCGACCGCATGCTGCAGCTCACCGGTGTGGTCGAGGAGCGGGCTATGCGCGCCCAGTACCTCGACCGGATGGACATCGAGCGCGAGCGCGGCATCACGATCAAGGCGCAGAACGTGCGGCTGCCGTGGCAGGTCGATGGGCAGAACCACGTCCTGCACCTCATCGACACCCCTGGCCACGTCGACTTCACGTATGAGGTGAGCCGGGCCCTGGAGGCGTGCGAGGGGGCGATCCTGCTCGTCGACGCCGCACAGGGCATCGAGGCCCAGACCCTCGCCAACCTCTACCTGGCGCTGGAGAAGGACCTCACGATCATCCCGGTCCTGAACAAGATCGACCTGCCCGCCGCCGATCCCGACCGTTATGCGGCGGAGATCGCCCACATCGTGGGCTGCGAGCCCGGCGATGTGCTGCGGGTGAGCGCCAAGACCGGGCTCGGCGTGCGTGAGTTGCTCGACGAGGTGGTCCGGCTGGTTCCGGCACCGGTCGGCGACGCCGACGCCCCGGCCAGGGCGATGATCTTCGACTCGGTCTACGACACCTACCGCGGCGTCGTCACCTACATCCGTGTGGTCGACGGGAAGATCACCCCGCGCGAGCGCATCAAGATGATGTCCACCGGCACCACCCACGAGCTGCTCGAGGTGGGCATCGTCTCGCCGGACCCCAAGCCGAGCGTCGGGCTCGGGGTCGGCGAGGTGGGCTACCTGATCACCGGTGTGAAGGACGTCCGTCAGTCGAAGGTGGGCGACACCGTCACGAGCCAGCGGGGCGGCGCCACCGAACCGCTCACCGGCTACCGCGAGCCCCGGCCGATGGTCTACTCCGGGCTCTACCCGGTGGACGGCTCGGAGTACCCGGACCTGCGCGAGGCGCTGGACAAGCTGCAGCTCAACGACGCCGCGCTCACCTACGAGCCGGAGACGTCGGCCGCGCTGGGCTTCGGCTTCCGGTGTGGCTTCCTCGGGCTGCTGCACCTGGAGATCACCCGCGACCGGCTGGAGCGCGAGGCCGGCCTGGACCTCATCTCCACCGCGCCGAACGTGGTGTACCGGGTGATCAAGGACGACGGCACCGAGATGACGGTGACCAACCCGTCGGACTGGCCGACGGGCAAGGTCGCGCAGGTCTTCGAGCCGGTCGTCAAGGTGACGGTCCTAGCCCCGTCGGAGTTCATCGGCACGATCATGGAGCTGTGCCAGGGCAGGCGTGGCCAGCTCGGCGGGATGGACTACCTGTCGGAGAGCCGGGTCGAGCTGCGCTACACGATGCCGCTCGCGGAGATCATCTTCGACTTCTTCGACGCCCTGAAGTCGCGTACGCGCGGCTACGCGAGCCTCGACTACGAGGAGGCGGGCGAGCAGGAGGCCGATCTGGTCAAGGTCGACATCATGCTCCAGGGAGAGCCGGTCGACGCGTTCTCGGCGATCCGCCACAAAGACGACGCCTACTCCTACGGCACGGCCATGACCACGAAGCTGCGCGAACTGATCCCGCGCCAGCAGTTCGAAGTGCCGATCCAGGCGGCGATCGGGTCGCGGATCATCGCGCGGGAGAACATCCGGGCGATCCGCAAGGACGTGCTCGCCAAGTGCTACGGCGGCGACATCACCCGCAAGCGCAAGCTGCTGGAGAAGCAGAAGGAGGGCAAGAAGCGGATGAAGACCATCGGAAGGGTCGAGGTGCCGCAGGAAGCCTTCGTGGCGGCGCTGTCCACCGACTCCGCGGCCGACGCGAAGTCCGGGAAGAAATAGCACCTATCCCCGAGTTCGGGGTGCCGAATACCGATCGTCGCTGATCAACGATCAGCCTACGATGGGCGCCATGACGGATGCGCCGGTGCTCCCCGGCGGGGGATCACCGGGCGTCGCGGGGCTCGTGCTGGTGCTCGTCCTGCTTGTCGGGGTGGTCGCCGGGCGCACGAAACGGCGGTGGGCGCTGTTGCTCACCGGGCTGCTCGGGGTGCTCGTGTTCGGCGTCCTCGTCATCGCGGTGGCCGGGGCTCCCGATCCGGCGGTTGCGGGTGACCGCGCTGCCGAGATGACGGCGTTCTACACCGTGGTGGTGCCGCTCCTCGTGGCGTTTGCGGCTGGATGGTCGTGCGGGAGGGCCGGCTGGATCCAGCGCGTGGTCGTGGTCGGAGTGGCGGCTCTGGTCATCGCGGCGTTCCCGTATGCCGCAGCGGGCCGGGTCACGGCCGACACGCTGCCCGGTGCGCCCGTCGGAGTGCCGGGGGGAGAACAGGGGGGACCGTGATGACGACATCGACCGGGCCGGGGGTGGCAGGCCGTGTCGAGTCCGTGAACGTGGCCGTCGTGCGCACCGGCGAGTGGACGATGCAGAAGGGGCGCTCCGGCATCGACAAGCGCCCCGTGGATCACCCGGTGCTGCTCGCCGCCGACGGTGTCGAAGGCGACACCATCTGTGATCTCGATCACCACGGCGGCCCCGACCAGGCCGTCTACGCCTACTCGCGCGACGACCTGGAGTTCTGGACGGCCGAACTCGGACAGCCGCTGTCACCGGGCGGGGTGGGGGAGAACCTCACCATCTCCGGGGTGGACTGCTCCGGAGCCGTGGTGGGCGAGCGCTGGCAGATCGGCGCCGCCGTGCTCCAGGTGCGCGGCCCACGCATCCCGTGCCGGGTGTTCGCCGGGTTCCGCGGCGTGCCCGACCTGGTGAAGCGCTTCGTCGCCGCAGGACGGCCGGGCGCGTACCTGGCCGTCCTGCAGCCCGCAGCGGTGAAGGCGGGCGACACCGTGCGTGTGGTCGACCGCCCCGCCCACGGCGTCACCGTGGCCCACGTCCTGGCAGCACGCACCGGCGAGCGAAGTCTCCTGCCTCAGGTGGCAACCGCCCGTGAGCACCTCGGTGTTCGCGGACGAGCTTGGCTGGACAGGACGCTCGGAGTGACGCGGACCTGATCGGGGTCTGGTGGGGAAGCTGTGGGGCGGGGGAGGGGGTCGATGTGGGGAGGCTTGCGGGGGCGAGGGGTCTGGTCAGGCTGTGACGCCCTGGCTTGCCAGGGCCTCGAGGAGTTCGGCGAGCTGTGCGCGTTCGGGCGTGTGGGGGGAGCCGAGTGCTTCACCTGCGCGGCGTTCCACTCGCCCGCAGACCCGCTCGACCACTGCCCGTCCGTCCCCCGCGAGGTGGACCAGGACGCGGCGGCGGTCTACCGGATCAGTGCGCCGGTAGGCCAGCTTGGCAGCGACCAACCGGTCCACGACGCGGGTTGCCGTGGGCGCCGGCAGAGCAGTGTGCGAGGCAATCTCGCCCATGCTCCGGCCGCCGCCACGGGCCAGCATCAGCAGCACTCGCCAGCCATCACGGCTGACGCCCTCCGCCGAGGTGACCGGTGACAGCGCGGCAGCAACCGCACGGTCCAACCGGTCGAGTAGCTCGACCAGACCTGTCACTCGTGGCACCGGGATGTACACGGACCCCGGCGCCATTCGACTTGGTGGCTCAGACACGGTTACTTACTGTACGTCCTGAGAGGGCCAAGCGGGTCTCTCAGGAACCACTTGCCGTAGACGAGCGGCTGATCTAGCGCGACGGATGGCGTCATCGACGGAAGACGATCTTGCCGGAAGTGTCGCCTTCGAGCATTGCCCGGAACCCCTCCTCTGCCCGTTCCATGGGCAGTTCGAGCCCGATTTCAGGGCTGATTCCGGCGTTGGAGACGAAAGTAAGCAGGTCGGAGAGCTCTTCCCGGGTGCCCATGGTCGAGCCGATGACGCGCAGCTGGAGGAAGAAGAGCCGCTGGAGATCCGCACCGGGGTTGGGACCGCTCGTCGATCCGCTGACCACGACCACCCCACCGGGCTTGAGTGCCCGCATCGAGTGTGACCACGTGGCGTCACCGACAGTCTCGAACACGGCGTCGACGCGCTCGGGCAGCCGCTCGCCCGACGGGAACGTGGCGTGCGCCCCCAGCTTCTCCGCCACCGCCCGCTTCTCCTCCGTGCGACCGGTGACCCAGACCCGCATCCCGGCCGCGCTGCCGAGCTGAACCAGGGCCGTGGAGACGCCACCGGAGGCCCCCTGCACGAGCATCGTCTGGCCCGGCCGCAGTCCCGACTTCACGAACAGCATCCGGTAGGCGGTGAGCCAGGCCGTGCCCATCACCGCCGCCTGCGCCGCCGTCAGATTCTCGGGCTTCGGCAGGACGTTGCGCTTCGGGACGACCACGGTGTCGGCGAACGTGCCCTGGTGCTTCTCGGTGAGCAGTGTGCGTTTCGGGTCGAGGGTCTCGTCGCCGAACAGCGAGGCGTCCCCGATCACCGAGTGCAGCACGACCTCCGTGCCGTCCTCGAGCGTCCCGGCCCCGTCGCAGCCGAGGATCATCGGGAACTGTTCGGGCTTGATTCCGACGCCGCGCAGCGTCCAGAGGTCGTGCATGTTGAGGCTCGCGGCGGAGACCCGGACGGCCACCCAGCCGTCGGGAACCTCGGGCTCGGGGCGCTCGCCCACGGTCAGGGAGTCAAGAGGAGCATCGGCGTTGGGCTCTGCGGCGTAGACGGCGAACATGCCACGGAAACTAGTCGCATCGATGAGCCGCTACCGTGTGGACGCGGAGACAGGGAGAAGGTGAGCTGATGTTGCGCGCAGTGGCCGACTGGTGGGACGCCGTCGAGCTGTGGATCACCCAGCTCCCGTTCCCGATGCAGGTGGCGCTGGCCATCCTGGTGGTGCTGCCGCTCTGCTGGGGCACAGCGGCCGGTGTGGACCGCCTGGTCGATCTGGCGGCCGCCCAGCTGGGGCGCGACCGTACGAACGGCCCGTCGGCACGCTAGGAACGCACGACAGTGCCGTTCGTCCGGCCGTCGTCGGTCCAGCTGAGCCGCGCCACCGCGGCGATCGCGGGGAGCACCTCCGAGCAGCCGCCGTCCACCAGCACGTCGGCGAGGTCGTCACCCCTCGTCTGACCGCGGTTGACGATCACCACGGGCGTTCCGATCTTGCGCGCGTGCCGCACGAAACGCAGCCCGGACATCACCGCGAGCGAGCTGCCCGCGACGAGCAGTGAGCCCGCCGCGTCGACCATCGCGTAGGCCCGGGCCACCCGATCCCGCGGGACGTTCTCGCCGAAGAAGACGACGTCGGGCTTGAGCGCGCCGCCGCAGCCCGCGCATTCGGCGAGCCGGAACCCGTCGGTGGCCTCGAGTGCCGCGTCGCCGTCGGGGGCGGTCTCGACGCTCTCGCCTGCTGCCTCGACGAAACCCGGGTTCAGGGCGGCGAGCCGGCGCTGCAGCTCGTCACGCGGGCTGCGCCGATCGCACCCGAGGCACACGACGTCGGCGATCCGGCCGTGCAGGTCGATCAGTGTGCGGCTGCCGGCGGCGGTGTGGAGCCCGTCGACGTTCTGCGTGATGAGCCCGTGCAGGGCCCCAGCGCGTTCCAGGTCGGCGAGCGCGTGGTGGCCAGGGTTGGGTTCGGCGCGGGCCATCCGGGCCCAGCCGACGTGGCTGCGGGCCCAGTAGCGGCGCTGCGCGTGGTGCCCGGAGACGAACTCCTGGTAGGTCATGGGGGTGCGGCGGGGGGAGCCAGGGCCGCGGTAGTCGGGGATGCCGGAGTCGGTGGAGAGCCCCGCGCCGGTGAGCGCCACCACCGGCCTACTGGCGAGCACACCCAGCGCCCGGTCCAGCGCCTCGTCCAGAGCCTTGCCGGGGGTGTCCGGGGCCCCCTCCAGCACGTCCACGTGACCAGGCTAACCGTCGGCTGCAGCGGCCCTTGCTGTCGCGTTCGTGCAATACGGGATGCGGGCATCGCGGGAGATTGACGACATGGACAGTGCCGATCACCTCAGCCGGAGCATCGATCTCGCGGTCGCCGCGATCAAGGGCGCAAGCCTCGCCCGGTACGACGATCCCTCCCCGTGCTCCGACTACAGCGTCCGCGAGGTGGTCAACCACCTCGCCTTCGGGTTCCTGCTGGCCCACCGCTCGGCCACCAGGCAGGCCTGGGACCCGTCCTGGACGGCCGCGGACCGCACGCCGTACCTCCAGGGACGTCCGGAGAGCGAGTGGGCGCAGGCCTGCGCGGAGGAGGCCGCCGCGGCCGCGCAGGCGTGGGCCGTCCCGTCCGCCTGGGAGGGCGAGTCGCACATGGGGGGCTCGCAGATGCCCGCGGCGATGATCGGCTCGATCATGACGTCGGAGTTCGTGGTGCACGGCTGGGACCTGGCCGTCGCCACCGGGCAGCCGTTCCACGTGCCGTCCGGCCTCGACCAGGTGGTGCTCGAGGGCGTCGAGTCGATGGCCCCGATGGGACGTGAGGGCGGCTGGATGGGCGCCGAGGTCACGGTGGCCGCCGACGCGCCGGTGTTCGAGCGGGCGCTCGCAGCGTCGGGCCGGGACCCGCGCTGGGCCCCTGCCGGCCGGTGAGGGGCAGTGCCCTGCCAGGCCTGGCGAGCCCGATAGGACGATGAGGGGTGCGGTCTGCCGCTCCTGACGACGCTCGTCGCGGCGGCCGGTGTCACCGGGCGCGGTGATACCGCCGTCGATGGCCCGGGTGATCGTCGCGAACGCAGCGCGGCTGCTGATCACGCGGTAGTGCTAGAGCGCCCAGGACGGCGCGCGCTTCTCGGCGAAAGCCCGCATTCCCTCCTGGCCCTCCTCGCCCGCGAAGAAGCGGGCCGAGAGCTGCTGCATCTCGGCGAGCTGGTCGGTCATCGCGGCAGGCCGCTCGCGGCGCAGCATCTCCTTGGTGGCCGCCAGCGCGCCCGGGGCCCCCATCCGCAGGGCCTCGGTGTAGCGGTGCACCTCCGCGTCGAGCGCCGCGCCGGGCACAGCGGTGTTGATCAGGCCGATCTGCGCGGCGCGGGTGGCGTCGAAGGTCTCGCCGGTGAGGAACAGCTCGTGCGCGGCGCGGGGCAGCAGACGCGGGAGCACGGTGACCGAGATGACCGCCGGGACGACTCCGATGCGCACCTCGCTGAACGCGAACGTGGCGTTCTGGGCGGCCACCGCGATGTCGCACGCCGCTACCAGCCCGACCCCGCCGGCCCGCGCGGGGCCGGCCACCCGCGCGAGCACCGGGGTCGGCGAGTTCCAGATCCGCTCCAGGATCGCCGGGAACTCGTTGATGCCCTGGTTCTGCGCTCCCGCCCCGCGCGACTCCTTGAGGTCCATCCCCGAGCAGAACACCCGGCCGGTGTGGGCGAGCACGATCACCCGCACCCCGTCGTCCGCGATGGCCGTGCCGAGGTGAGCCAGTAGTTCCCGGCGCACCTGTGCGGAGAGCGCGTTGCGGTTGGCGGGGGAGTCCAGCGTGATCGTCGCAACGCCCGCGGCGACATCGAGGTGCACCAGCTCGTCGGTCATGCTGGGACGGTATCCGGCTCGCCCGCCGACTCGGTGTACGCGCGGGCTTGCAACGTGAACAGCTCGTGGTAGGTGCCGCCGTGCGCCATCAGCTGCTCGTGGCGGCCGTGCTCGATCAGCCTGCCCTGTTCCAGCACCAGGATCTGGTCGGCGTGGCGGACGTTGGCCAGCCGATGCGTGACGAGCACGGTGATGCGCTGCGCACCCGCCCCGGAGCGTCCGTGCAGCGTGCCGAAGACGGCGTGCTCGGCGCGGGCGTCGAGGGCGGCGGTCGGCTCGTCAGCCACCACCACGGGCGCGTCGCGGTACAGACCGCGGGCCACCGACAACCGCTGCCACTGTCCACCCGAGAGGTCCCTCCCGGTCTGGAACATCCGGGAGAGCACGGTGGCCCAGCCGTTGGGGAGGTCGGCGACGACGGTGTCGGTGCCCGACAGCCGGGCCGCGGCGCCGAGCTGTTCCGAGCCGGGATCGGCCCGCTCCAGCCGCCCGATCCGCACGTTGTTCTCGGCCGTCATCGGCCAGTGCACCGGATCCTGCAGGACGACCGCCACCCGGGCGTGCAGCGCGCGGGCGTCGACCGTTGCTGTGTCGACGCCGTCCCACGTGACGCTGCCGGTGGTGGGCAGGTACAGCCCGGTGATCAGTTTCGCCAAGGTGGACTTGCCGGACCCGTTCTCGCCCACCAACGCGATGACCTCGCCACGGCGCATCGTGACATCGACGTCGGCCAGGGCGTACTCGTCCTGACCGGGATAGCGGAACGACGCCCCGGCCAGCGTGATCACCTCCGGGTCACCGTGCAGCTCGGCAACCGGCGGGAGGCGGCGGCGGGAGGCTGCGTCGGTGAGCGCGCTGCGGTAGAGGTCGAGGTAGAAGGTGGCCTCGTAGAGGCGGTTGGCCTGGAAGATCGTGGTGGTGGCCGCTTGCGCTGCAGTGCGCATGGCCAGCGCGGCTGCGCCGGCCAGGGCCAGCTCCAGGCTTCCGGCATAGATCAGGAACGCGAGCACCAGGTAGGCCGCGGCCGTGCCGACGCCCGCGAGCGTGCGCCCGACGAGCTGGACAAGGGTCCGGTCGCGCTCGAGGCTGACGGCGTCGCGGGTGATCTCGTCGGAGATGCGGCGGTGCTCGCGGAGCAGCACCTCCTGGGTGGTGAACGCGCGTACCTCGGCGGCTTCGTCCCTCCCGGTGATCAGGCCGCTGGTCACCCCGAGGCGCCTGCGATGCGAATTCGTGCGCACGAAGTTGCTGAACATCAGCCGCGCGGTCCGGATCGATGCCCAGCCGCGCGGCAGCGCAGCGAGCAGCACGACCGGTGCCAGCAGCGGATGCAGCAGCCCTGCTGTGACGACGGCAGCCGTCACCGACACCAGCGAGGCGAGCAGATCGCCGGTGTCCCGGACGACGGCCCGCACGCGGTCCGGGCCTTGGGTGGTGGCTCGCTCGACGAGCTCGGCGAAGTCTGGGTCGTCGAACGCCGCGAGCTCCACCCCGATCACCGCGGTGTGCAGCATGTCCTGTGCCCGCTGCTCCACGCGCGGCACGAGCGCGCCCGAAACTCCGGCCACGGCGGCGTCCAGCAGTCCACGGGCCGCGGCCGCCGCCACCACCACGGCGAGCGCGGGAAGCGCGGCCAGCACGCGCTCCGGGGTGGGGCCTTGCTCCAGGAGCCGACTGAAGACGTTGGCCGTGGCCAGCAGCCCGAATGCCGTGATCACACCCGCGAGCAGCTCCAGCACCGCCGTGGCGATCGTGAGCGGCCGCGACGTCTGCCACGCCCAGCGTGCGGCCAGCACCGCCGTGCGCGGTGCGGCGCGCGCCACGGCCGGCAGCCCGGCTTTCGCCACGGACTCGTAGCCCTGCGCCCACGAGGGCGTACCGATGTCGTCGACCCCGATCAGCGGGGCAGGCCCCGGCTTGTCACCCACGCGCTCCCCCGTCACGGATCTCCATGATCCATGACAGTGCAGGCAAGAGGGAGAGATCAGGCGAATCGGTCCCGGAGGTATGCGGCGGTGGCGTCGTCCGCGGGGAAGAAGCTCTCGATGGCCACCTCTTCCAGCGTCACGTCGAGCGGCGCGCCGAGCACCGAGACGGTGCTGAAGAGCGTGAGCTCTTGGTCGGGGTGGCGCAGCCGCAGTGGCAGCACGATCCGGTCGCGCGGCTGCGCCGTGGGGTCGAGCCCGGCGTCCCGGCAGTACCCGACGAGCTCACCGAGCAGCGCACGCAGCCCCGTGGAGGCCGCCCGCTCGGCCTGCCTGCGCACCCGCGACACGACGTGCGCGGCGTACTCCTCCAGGTCGGCGACATGCGGGGCGAGCCCGCGCGGATGCAGGCTCACCCGCAGGACGTTGACGGGCGGGATCAGCAGTTCGGGGTCGACGAGGTCGGTGAGGATTGCGATCCCTCGGTTGGCCGCGACCAGGTTCCACGAGCCGTCGACGAGGACGGCCGGGTAGGGCTCCTGACCGTCGAGGATCCGGCGCAGCGAGCGCTGCACCTCACCCATTTCGGCGTCGTCGAGGCCGTGCTGGGAGTAGGCCGGGGCGAAGCCGGCCGCGATCATCAGCTCGTTCCGTCCGCGCAGTGGCACGTCCAGCTCCTCCGAGAGGTGCAGCACCATGTCCCGGCTCGGCTTCGACCGGCCGGTCTCCAGGAAGCTCAGGTGCCGGGCGGACACGTCGGCCTGGATGCCGAGGTCGAGCTGGGTCAGCCGGCGGCGCTGTCGCCAGTCGCGCAGCAGCGCGCCGAACGCGGTGCCGGTGGTTGTCGCGGCGGTCATGGCGAGCACGCTAGCGGCGCCGATGGGGCTGATCGATAACGTCCCGGGTAATGGACCGGCGGCCGCGATCGCGACAGTCTCAGCGCGTGACCGGATCACTCGAGACCGATGACCCCACCACGCTGATGCACCGCTTGATGCCCTTCACCGCCCTGCTCGGGGCCACCGCGCTGCGCGCCGAGCCGCACGAGGTGGCCCTGCGGCTGGACTGGGACGAGTCCCGGTGCACGACCGCCGGGCTGCTCCACGGTGGGGCCCTGATGGCCCTGGCCGATGCCGCAGGGGGCTGGTGCGCCTTCCTCAACCTGCCCGACGGCGCGACGGGCACCGCCACGGTCACGTCGGCGACGAACTTCCTGCGCCCCGTGACGTCCGGGGCATGTCGAGGCCGTGGCCCGGGTGCTGCACGGAGGCCGCAGCACGATCATCGTCGACACGGAGGTGCGCGACGCGGCAGGGAAACTCGCGGCGCGGGTGACACAGACTCAGGCGGTGCTGCGCTGAGCCCCTGCGTGACGGGCGGGGGCCCAGCGCATCGCCTGGATGCGAGCCGGGGTCAGGCGGGCACGGCGGTGCGGGCCTCCTCGGCGTCGCGCCTGGCCACCTCGGCGCGCACGAGCGGGATCACCTCGCGGCCGAACTCCACGGCGTCGGCGAGCAGGTCGTAGCCGCGGGCGGACAGGATCCGGACGCCGAGGTCGTAGTAGTCCAGCAGCGCCGCGGCCACCGTCTCCGGCGTGCCCACCAGCGCGGTGGAGTTACCGGCTCCACCGGTGGCCTTCGCCGTGACGGTCCACAGCGCGCGGTCGAAGCGCTCGCCCTGTGCGGCCACCTCCAGCAGCCGCTGCGAGCCTGCGTTCTCCGGGTCGGAGAGCTTGTGGCGGCGGGTCAGCTGCGCCGTGCCGCCCTTCGTGCGGTCCTGGATGCGGGCCACGGTGGCGTAGGCCTTCTCCCAGGCCTCCTCCTCGGTGCGGCCGAGGATCGGGCGGAACGCCACCTGGAACGTCGGGACCGGGCGCCCGGCCGCGCGGGCGATGTCGCTGATCGTCGCGATCTGTTGCGCGGTGCCGGCGAGCGGCTCGCCCCAGAGCGCGTAGATGTCGGCCTCCTCCGCCCCCACCTTGTAGGCCGCGGGGGAGGAGCCGCCGAAGGAGATGCGCGGGCGGGGCTTCTGGGCGGGCTCGACGTCCAGCACGAAGTCGCTGAAGTCGTAGTGCTCGCCGTGGAAGTCGAACGGCTCGCGTGACGTCCAGGCCTTCTTGAAGATCTGGATGGCCTCGCGGGTGCGGTCGTAGCGCTGGTCCTTGGGCAGGGTGTCGCCCTCGCGCTGCTGCTCGTGGTCGTTGCCGCCGGTGATCACGTGCAGGGTGAGGCGCCCGTCGCTGATCTGGTCGAGCGTGGCGACGGTCTTCGCGGCGAAGGTGGGGTAGGAGACGTTCGGCCGGTGGGCGAGCAGCAGCTGCAGCCGCTCGGTGTGGGTGGCGATGAGCGCGGCGGCCTGAGCGGGGTCCGGGCTGCCGGAGCTGTACGCCGTGAGCACCCGGTCCCAGCCGCTCTCCTCGTGGCCGCGGGCGAGGGCGAGCGTGTAGTCCTTGTCGAACGCGGGGCCGGAGCGCGGTGTCGTCTCCGTGCCGTTGTTGGTGGCGCCGATGCCGAGGAACTCGACGGGCATGGTGGTCCTTCCGGGTGAATGGGCTGCGGGCTGCGGGCTCAGAGGCCCGGACAGGCCGCCGACCACACCCGGCCGAGGTCGATGTGTGCTCGAGTCACCAGGGGAACCCGGATGGTCACGTCCTCCACTGCAGCACCGCGGGGTCGGTCCGTCAACAAGACCTCGAAGCGGTCACACGGGAGAAAGCGCGGCTGGTGTGCGGCGCCGACCGGCAGGATGGCCACGTGCCGGATCCCCGCCCTCCGGACGCCCGTGCGGGCGATGCCCGGAGCCCCGTGTTGCTGCACGTCCCGCATGCCAGTACCGAGATCCCCTCGTGGACCAGGCCGCACCTCGTGCTCGACGACGACGAGCTCGCGGCCGAGCTGGCCGCGCTGACCGACCACCACACCGACCTGATCGCGACCATCGCCGCGGAGCGGGCCCGGGTGCGGCCCTGGGTGCTCGTGAACCGGGTGTCGCGGTTCGTGGTCGACCCCGAGCGGTTCCCGGACGAGCGGGAGGAGATGGCCGCGGCCGGCATGGCCGCCGTCTACACCCGGGGCACCCGCGGCCAGCCCGTCCGGGCGGACGATGCGGCGCATCGCGACCTGCTGCTCGCCGCCTACTACACGCCGTGGGCAGCCGCGGTGCAGGCCGCGGTGGACGACCGGATCGACGCCACCGGACGCGCCGTGCTCGTGGACGTCCACTCCTACTCCACGGCACCGCTGCCCTACGAGCTGCACGCCGACGGCCCGCGGCCTGCGGTGTGCCTGGGCGCCGACCCCGTGCACACGCCGTCGTGGCTCGTCGCAGCGGCGGAGTCGGCGTTCGCCGCGATCGGGTCGGTCTCGGTGAACTCCCCGTTCGCCGGCACCTACGTCCCCCTCGCGCATTACGGCACCGACCCGCGGGTGCTGTCGGTCATGATCGAGATCCGCCGGGACGGGTACATGGCCGAGCCGGGGGGTGCCCCCACTCCGGGCGCGGCTCGGGTGGCCGGCGCTCTCGCGGACCTCGTCGACGCGGTCATGGAATCCGGAACGTGACGCGAGACCGGATTGCTGGCCGTGCTGGATACGCCGATCTACAGTCGAGGGATGGGGTTCCAGCTGTCGCGTAGGTGGCACGTGGACCTGTGCCGCACCAGCGCAGCTCTCTGACAGGCAAGCCCGGACCGTCTTCCGTCCGCCTGCCGAGAGGAACCCTTTGTGACGTCCGCGATCGCGATCGTCGGCGCGGGACCGCGGGGCGTCGGCCTGCTCGAGCGCCTCGGCGCGAGCATCCCCGATCTGCTCCCGGCCGCCAACTGTGACACAGGTGTCGACGTGCACCTGATCGATCCCTACCCGGCGGGTGCCGGGCGGATCTGGCGCCACGAGCAGTCCCCGTTGCTGGCCATGAACTCGATGGCGGCCGACGTCACCATGTTCACCGACGACACCGTCGTCTGTGACGGGCCGATCCGGCCGGGCCCCTCGTTCTGGGACTGGGCGCAGGAGGTGCGCGCGAGCGGTGACCCCGACGTGCTCGGCCCCGAACTCGCCGCCGAGCTGCGCGCCGTCACGGCCTCGACCTTTCCGAGCAGGCGGCTGCAGAGCGCGTACCTGAGCTGGGTGCTGGACGAGGTGATCGCCGGGTTGCCCCCGGGTGTTCGGGTGCACATCCACCGCACCCGGGCCGTCGAGCTGACCGAGGAGGGCGAGACCCAGGTCGTGCACCTGGAAGACGGCTCGGCCCTGCATGTCGACGCGGTCGTGCTCGCCTCCGGGCATCTCGACGCAACTCCCACCGACGAGGAGCTCGCGCTGTCGGCCAGGGCCGCCGGGCTCGGACTGCGTTACCTGCCGCCGGAGCAGACCACCGACTCCGACCTGTCGGTGATCGAGCCGGGGGAGAGGGTCATCGTGCGCGGCATGGGGCTCGCGTTCGTCGATCTCATGGTGCTGCTCTTCGAGGGCCGCGGTGGCCGGTTCGAGCCGACGGGCCCCGGCGAGGACACCCTGCGCTACATCCCGTCGGGCGCCGAACCGCGGCTGGTGGTCGGCTCGCCGCGCGGCGCGCCCTACCACTCCAAGACCCACTACGAGCTGCGCGGTGGACGTCCGCCGCTGCCGCGGTTCCTCGGACCGGCCGATATCGACCGGTTGATCGCCGAGCGTGGTCCCGTCGAGCTGCTGACGCAGGTGTGGCCGCTGATGGCCAAGGAGATCGCCTGGGGCTGGTACCACGAGCTGTTCCTCGGCCACCCCGACCGCGTCCGGCTTTCCTGGGCCGAGTTCGCCGTCCGGTACGCCGAGCTGGAGTGGGGCACGCCGGAGATGGACGAGCTGCTCGCCACTGCCGTGCCCGGCCCCGTCGACAGGATCGACTTCGCCGCACTCGACCGCCCGCTCGACGGGCTGCGCGCCCCCGACCTCGCCACCCTCCAGCCGCTGGTACGGGAGCGGATAGCCGAAGACCTGCGCCAACACGTCGATCCGGCCCACACCCCGCACCTGGGCGCGTTCGTCGCGATGCTCTCCGTATACGGACAGGTCGGCCGCCTGGTCGGCGCCGGCGCGCTCTCCGCACGCTCGCAGGCATTCGACCTGAGCTGGTGGCAGGGCTTCTTCAACTCCGTCGCGAGCGGGCCGCCCGGGTTCCGCGTGCGCGAGCTGCTGGCCCTTGCCCGGGCGGGGTTCGTCCAGTTCCTCGGCGCGGGGATGTGGGTGGACGTCGCCGACGGCGTCTTCCGTGCGGGCAGCGCGACGCTTCAGGGCGCGCCCCCCGTCACGTCCACCGTGCTCGTCGATGCCCGGCTGCCCAATGCCAGTGCCGCACGCACCGTCGACCCGCTGGTGGCCGGCCTGATGCGCAGCGGGGCCGCCAGCGAACTCGAGCTCGTCGACGACGACGGCACCGTCCTGCGCAACACCGGTCAGCTGCGCGTGCGTCCGTCCGACGGTGCGTTGATCGACGCGTCGGGTGTGGTGCACCCTCGCCGCTTCGCTGTCGGCCCGCACACCGCCGTGAAGCTGGCAGGTGCGTTCACGCGGCCGGGAATGAACTCGCAGAGCCTGCGCTACAACGACGCCGTGGCGCGCGCGGTGCTGCGCAGCCTCCCGGACGCCGCGGCGGAGGCCTCAGCGGCGTAGGACCGTCGTCCGTCACGGCGGGGCCACGGCCACGCGGCCCCGCCGGCACCGATCAGGTGGCGCCCAGTGCGGGGTGACGGTGCAGTGCGCTGCGAGCCATGGCGAGCTCGTGTGCCACCTCGGCGGCGATGAGCTCGGCGTGCAGAGCGGCCTTCTGCCCGTCTGACGATTCCTGCAGCGCGAGCGCCCGGTGCCTGCGGACCAGGTCTTCGAGCGAATCGAGCAGGCGGTCGGCGACGCTCGGGCGGACGGACTCGCCGGCGGGTGGGGACGCGGACCCGGACGCGGAAGGGGACATCGTTGCCTCCTGGAGATGGGAGTCGGACGGGACGGATCGACGGCCCGTCCGACAGAGCGCGCTCGCGTGGTGGGCCAGATCCCGATCGCGTCGCCTCGTGAGCGACGACGACCGGGTTGCGGGGGGCACCAGTACCCCTACGCGGCGGTTTTCACGATGGTGGCGATCAGCAGGTCCTCCTCGCCGACGATCGCTCCGGCGGCGCTCACCGCCGCCCTGGTGTCGATATTGCCATCGATCGACGCTGCGCCGACGGCCTGGCCTCGGCGCACGCCGGGCGGCCGCGATTGGTCGTCGCGCGGTTCGGTCCTACCCACGGTTGTCCGTCCTGTCGCCCGATCGGAGCCCGGCGCGCCACGCGCCACCGGAGGGGGCTGATCAGGACGGACAACACGTGCTGGGGACGCGGCAGAAGTCGATGTGCCGGCGCCGTGCGAGCGTCGGCGCTCCGATCGACCGCCGCGCCATCACGTCGCCGAGGCGAGGCCGCGGGCCCGCAGGACGCGGCGCTCCAACGGCCGGAACGCCAGCAGTTCGATGCCGATGCCGACGAGCAGGATCAGGAAGATCGCCGCGATGACCCCGGGCATGCTGTTGAAGTCGCTGCCCTCCTTGAGGTAGGCGCCCAGCCCGATGCCCAGCTGCGGGGACGTCGCGATGATCTCGGCCGCCATCAGGGAGCGCCACGAGAACGCCCAGCCCTGCTTGCAGCCGGAGATGTAGCCGGGCAGCGCCGCAGGCAGCAGGATCAGCCGCGCCGAGTCGATCCGCCCGGCGCCCATCACCTGTCCCACGCGCGGCAGGATCGGCGGGACCTGGTCGATGCCGGAGACGAGGCCGTTGGCGATCGAGGGGACGGCGCCGAGCAGCACCACGAAGTAGATGGTGGTGTCGGTCAGCCCGAACCAGAGGATGGCCGCGGGCACCCACGCGACGGACGGCAGGCTCTGCATGCCGGCCAGCAGCGGACCGATCGCCGCCCGCACCACGGGGACCTTCGCGACGAGGAGCCCGAGCGGCGTGGCGATCACCACCGAGGCGAGGAACCCGAGCACCGCGCGGTGCAGCGAGACCCACACGATGCTCCAGATGCTGCCGTCCGCGACCGTGCCGGCGAACTCGTGCCAGACCGCGAGCGGGGCAGGCAGCTGGTACTCCGGGTAGATCGCCGAGGCCCAGACAACCTGCCACACGGCGAAGAACAGGGCGATCGCGACCAGCGGCGGCAGCCCCGTCGCCAGCACCCGCCGGAGCACCGGCTTGCGCGCCTCGGTGGGGGTGTCGAGCGCGTCGAGCCCCGCCCCGACCGCGGCGGTGTCGGGGCGGGAGACGACCTCAGGCGCGGCCATGCGTCGAGATCACCTCCCGGAGTCTGGCCGTGATCTCGTCGGTGAGCTCCTCGCGGTCGACGCCGTCGGCGTCGAGGTCCCACTCGCGCACGACGGTGCCCGGCCGGGACGACAGCAGTACAACTCGCTGCCCGAGCCGGACGGCCTCGCGGACGTCGTGGGTCACGAACAGCACGGCAGTGCCGGTGGCCTGCCAGATCCGCTGCAGCTCACCTTGCAGGAAGTCGCGGGTGATGGCGTCGAGTGCGGCGAACGGCTCGTCCATCAGCAGCAGTCCGCCCTCGGGGGCGCCCTTGCCGTTCGAGGTGGCGGCAAGGGCGCGGGCCAGCGCGACACGCTGCCGCATGCCGCCCGACAGCTCGTGGGGGCGCTTGCGTGCCTGACCGCCCAGCCGGACGAGGTCCAGTAGTTCGGCCGCCCGGGTGCGCCGCGCGGTGCGCCCGACCCCCGCGAGCCGCAGTGGAAGCTCCACGTTGCGGCCCGCGTCGAGCCACGGCAGGAGGGCAGGCTCCTGGAACATGACCGCGGGCCGGCCGCTGTCGACCGTCACGGTGCCGGAAGTCGGCTGGTCCAGCCCGGCGACCAGGTTGAGCAGGGTGCTCTTGCCGCAGCCCGACGCCCCGAGCAGCACCACGAACTCACCCGGACGCACTCGCAGGTCCACGTCGGTGAGCGCGGTGACCGTCTCGCTTCCGCGACCGAAGACCTTCCCGACGCCCTGCAGGTCGACGGCCGCCCCGTGCTGGACGCCGACGGCGCGATCGAGGATGGCGGTCATGAGTTGCCTCCGGGCTTGTCGAGTCCGGCCGCGTCCACAGCGGGCTTGCCGGCGGCCTGCAGTTCGGCGTTCAGCGGCGCGACGTCGATGAAGCCGGCCAGATCAGTGGGTTGCTCGGTGATCCCCGCTGTCACGCTGTCCTGCGCGAGCTGCGGGAACGTCGAGGCCAGAGGGTCGGGGTCGAGCGTGATGTTCTCGAAGGCGCGGTCGATCACCGGCCCGGCGAGCGCGCTGCCGGCGAGCTTCTCCAGGCCCTGGTTGACGATCGTCTTGGCCTGCGCGAGGTCCCGCTTCTCGAGGTCGATCGCCTTCAGATGGGCCCGCAGGAGCGCGCGCACGGTCTCGGGGTACTTCTGCAGGAAATCCGCACGGACGAGCAGCACCGTGGTGGGGAAGCGCCCGTTCGGCCAGAGCGTGCTCTCGTCGACGAGCACCGTTGCCCCGGCGTCGAGCACGAGCCGCGAGCTCCACGGCTCGGGCAGCCAGCCGCCGTCCACGCTGCCCTGGCGGAACGCGTCGAGGGTGCGGGGGTTGTCCAGGTTGGCGATCTTCACGTCGTCGGGACCATCACCCGCGGTGAGCCCGTTCTTCTTCAGCCACACCTTCAGGGCGATGTCCTGGGTGTTGCCGAGCTGCGGGGTGGCGATCGTGCGGCCCTTGAGCTGCTGGGGACTGGTGATCTCGGGTTTCACGACGAGCTGGGCGCCGCCCTCGGTGGCGCCGGCGATGATGCGCACCTGGCCGTCGGACTTCGCGAAGGCGTTGATCGCCGGGCCGGAGCCGATGTAGCTGGCGTCGAGCGAGCCGCCGAGCAGCGCGTTGACCGCGTCGCCTCCGGCGTTGAAGGTCTGCGTCGTGAGCTTGGTGCTGCCCAGCTCAGCGGTGAACAGGCCCTGTTCCACGCCGATGATCGCCGGGGCGTGGGTGACGTTGGGGAAGTAACCGAGTCGTACCTCCTGCGCCTTCCCGCCGTCGACAGGTGCCGCGGTGCCGGAGTCCGGGCGGTCGGCCCTCGAGCAACCGGTGGCGGCGAGCAGGGCCATGACGATCACGGCCGATAGCAGGGCGGAGGCGCGGAGCCGGGGCATCGGATGGAGTCCTGTTCTGAATGGGGGTGCCCGAGCCAGGTGCGCGGGCGGGGACACGCGTGCTGACGGCGCGCGGGATGGCGGGCTGATCAGCGGGGGGCGTGAGGGTTCAGCGACAGAACTCGTCGAAGGCGTGGCCGCGGCGGGACGGCCAGAACCTCTCGAGATCGGTGACGAGAAAGTTCGACATGCCCGATAGGCGGGCACGCCGAGACGCGGCGCCCTGCGGGCACTGCTGCGTCGACATCACGCCACCATCGTGCGTCGCCGCCCCGCGGAGGACAACAAGGTGTCCGAGCAGCGGGAAGAGACCAAAATGTCCGTACACGTGAATCGCTGGACGCGGGTGTTTCGGAGCCGTGGTGCCGTCATGCGCCCGCCTCGGCGGCAGTACGGCTCCATGGTGCGGAGGGTCAGCCTGCGGCACGGGACGCTACGGGGGTGTCCAGTGTGGATGCGTATCTCTCGGCTATCAGGGTCGCCACCGCTGGGTGTGCGGCCAGCGGTCCCGCGAGCAGCACGTCTGGACCGGCGGCGTGGGCGGAGCGGGCGATCGCGTCCGGGAGCAGGCCCGGGGCGAGGATCCACTGCGCCACCGCCACCCGTTGTGCTCCCTGCCTGCGAAGGGCGGCGATGGCTTGCGGCACCGTTGGTTCCGTTGCGGTCGCGAACGCCGCCGTGGCACCTGCCCAGCCGAACCTGCGGAGCCAGCCGTCGGCCACCTGCGCCACCGCGGCGTTGGCCGGGGCGTGCGAGGAGCCGATCGCGGCGAGCACGACGCCCAGCCCGGGGTCGTCGAGCGGACCTGCGACGGCGGTGAGGCGATCCAGCGCGGCCGCCTCCAGCAATGGGCTGCCGCCGAGCACACCGGCCGTCGCGATGTGGAGCTGCGGGTGCCGCCGGGCGGCACGAGCGACCTCCCCGGGAACGTCGACCCTGGCGTGGAACGCGTGGGCGAGCAGCAGCGGGACGACCACCGCGGCCCGGTGGCCCTCGGCGGCGACCCCGGCGAGCACGTCCGGCAGCCGCGGCGCGGACAGGTCGAGGAAGCTCACGCGCACGTCGAGACCCGGGCGCTGCCGGCGAACCTCGTCGGCGAGCGCTGCCACCGTGGCAGCCGACCGCGGGTCGCGGCTACCGTGCGCGACCGCGACCAGCACGGGAGCCGACCCCCCGTCGTCGGCCGACTCGGGCCGCAGGGCGGCGCGGGGCCTGCGGACGAGGACGGGTTGGAGCGTCACGACCTACCCCGCTAGCGACAGCGGATGGCCGACGAGGCCAGCCGCGAGCGTGTTGCCGGTGGGCGGGTCGATGAGCAGGAAGCTGCCGGTGGCGCGGATGTCGGCGTACTCGTCGACGGGGAGCGGGTCGGCAGTGCGCAGGGCGACGCGCGCGATGTCGTTGATCCCCAGCTCGTCGGGCGCGTCCACGTAGGAGACGGTCTCGGTGTCCAACCGCTCGCCGAGCGCGCCGACGATCACCTGGGTGGTGCGCGCCCCGTGCTTGAGCAGCAGCCGGGCCCCCGGCCGCAGCGGCTTGTCGGCCAGCCAGCACAACGTGGCGTCCAGCTCGTTGGTCAGCCGCGGCGGAGCGGTGGCCGAGGCGAGGAGGTCGCCGCGGGAGATGTCGATGTCGTCCTCCAGCAGCACCGTGACGCTGCGCCCGGCACCGGCTGCGTCGAGCGGCCCGTCCGCCGTGTCGACGCGCGCGACCCTCGTGCGGGCACCGCCGGGCAGCACCACGACCTCGTCACCCGGCCGCACCGTTCCGGCGGCCACCTGACCGGCGTAGCCGCGGTAGTCGTGCAGGTCCTCGGTTCTGGGCCGGATCACGTACTGCACCGGCATGCGGAACGGCGCCGCCACCTCCGGCCCGGACACGGGAACCGACTCCAGGTGCCCGAGCAGGGTCGGCCCCTCGTACCAGGGGGTGCGCGCGGAGCGTTCGACGACGTTGTCGCCGACGAGCGCCGACACCGGGATCGTCACGACGGCGTCGTCGGCGAAGCCCAGCGAGCGGGCGAGCCCGGCGAAGTCCTTGGCGATCGCGGCGAGCACCGCCTCGTCGTAGTCGACGATGTCGATCTTGTTGATGGCCAGCACGAGGCGCGGCACCCGCAGCAGAGCGAGCACCGCGGCGTGCCGGCGGGTCTGCTCGACCACGCCGTGGCGGGCGTCGACGAGCAGCACCGCGAGCTCCGCGGTGGACGCGCCGGTCACCGTGTTCCGGGTGTACTGCACGTGCCCCGGAGTGTCGGCAAGCACGAACTCACGGGTCGGGGTGCCGAAGTAGCGATAAGCCACGTCGATCGTGATGCCCTGCTCGCGCTCCGCGCGCAGCCCGTCCACCAGCAGCGACAGGTCGGGGGTGGAGAGCCCCTTGTCGACCGACGCGCGCTGCACGGCCTCGATCTGGTCGGCCAGCACCGACTTGGTGTCGTAGAGCAGGCGCCCGACGAGCGTCGACTTCCCGTCGTCGACACTGCCTGCGGTGGCGAAGCGGAGCAGATCCCGAGCCACTAGAAGTACCCCTCGCGCTTCCGGTCTTCCATCGCCGCCTCGGACAGGCGGTCGTCGGCGCGGGTGGCCCCGCGTTCGGTGAGCCGAGATGCGGTGACCTCGGCGATCACCTCGTCGAGCGTGGTGGCGGTGGACTCGACGGCACCGGTGCACGAGCCGTCGCCGACGGTGCGGTAGCGCACCGACCTGAGCTCCAGGGCCTCGGCTCCGCGCGGTCCGCCCCACGGTCCCTCGGCGAGCCACATCCCGTCACGCCGGAAGACCTCGCGCTGGTGGGCGAAGTAGATCGAGGGCAGCTCGATCTCCTCGCGCTGGATGTAGCGCCAGACGTCCAGCTCGGTCCAGTTCGAGATCGGGAACACCCGCACGTGCTCACCCGGTGCGTGCCGGCCGTTGTAGAGGTTCCACAGCTCCGGACGCTGGCTGCGGGGGTCCCACCGGCCGAACGCGTCGCGCAGCGAGAGGATCCGCTCCTTGGCCCGCGCCCGCTCCTCGTCGCGCCGCCCGCCGCCGAACACCGCGTCGAACCGGTGGTCGGTGATGCTGTCGAGCAGCGGAGTGGTCTGCAGCGGGTTGCGGGTGCCGTCCGCGCGCTCGACCAGGCGACCGTCGTCGATCCACTCCTGGACGTGCGCCACCTCCAGGCGGAGCCCGAGCCGCGCGACCAGCCGGTCGCGGAAGTCGATGACCTCGGGGTAGTTGTGCCCGGTGTCGACGTGCAGCAGCGGGAACGGCACGGGTGCCGGCGCGAAGGCCTTGACGGCGAGATGCACCAGCAGCGTGGAGTCCTTGCCGCCGGAGAAGAGGATCACCGGACGGTCGAACTCACCTGCCACCTCGCGGAAGATGTGGATCGACTCGCTCTCCAGGGCGTCCAGCGCGTCGAGCGCCGAAGCGGCCGTGAGGGGCAGGGTCGCGGTCACTTGTGGGCCTCCACGGTCGAGAGTGCGTGGATGCGGATCATGAGACGTGCAGCCCGCACTCGATCTTGCCCGTGCCCGCCCACCGGCCCGAGCGCTTGTCGGCGCCGGGCGCCGGCTTCGCCGTGCAGGGCAGGCACCCGATCGACGGGTAGCCCTCCGCGACGAGCGGGTTCACGAGGATCCCGTGCTCGGCGATGTAGTCGTCCATCTCCTCATCGCTCCACGCGGCGATGGGGTTGACCTTCACCAGCCCGAACTTCTCGTCGTAGGTGACGAGGGGTGTGTTCGCCCTGGTCGGAGCCTCGACGCGGCGCACCCCCGTGACCCAGGCGTCGTAGCCGGCGAGGGTGCGCTCCAGCGGAGCGACCTTGCGCAACGCGCAGCACTGGTTCGGGTCGCGTGCGAAGAGGTCCTTGCCGAGCAGCGAGTCCTGCTGCGCGACGGTGCGCTCCGGCGTGGCGTTCACGATCCGCACGTCGTAGGTGAGCTCGACGGCGTCGCGCGTGCCGATGGTCTCGGCGAAGTGGTAGCCGGTCTCAAGGAACAGCACGTCCACACCCGGCCGCGCGCGGGCGGCCAGGTCGACGAGCACCGCGTCCTGCATGTTCGACGCGACGATCAGCCGCTCGCCGAACGTCTCCGCGGCCCAGGCCAGCACCTGCTCGGCGGTCGCGTCCGGCCCGAGCTCGACCGCTCCCCGCTCCGCGAGACCACGAAGATCGGTTTCCGTCGCAACACTCATCGCTCGTCCTCGCTGCGCTCGGCCGACCGCTTCGCGGGGGCGCTGTGTTGATCGTTCGCTCCGCAAGCTCCGCTCACCGCGACACCTCCGGCACTCCGATTCCGACGAACTTCAGTGAGAACGTCCGCAGACAGGCCGCGCAGTACCAGGCGCCGTGCGGCACCCGCTCGGTCTGCTCTGCGGGCCGTAGGTCCTCCTCGCCGCAGTACGGGCAGTAGAAGGGGACCGCGCGCTCGCTCATCTCGCCCCCCGCTCGGTTATACCGGCGATCATTTGAGGTCGTCCTCGGCGGCGCGTGTGACCCACTGCGCAAACCGCTCGCCGTCCTCGCGTTGGGCCACAAACCGCCTGACGATCCGCTCGACGTACTCGCCCAGCTCCGCGCTGGTGACCTTGAGGCCACGCAGCTTGCGGCCGAAACCGGCGTCGAGACCGAGGCCACCGCCGAGGTGCACCTGGAAGCCCTCGACCTGGTTGCCGCTCGCGTCGGTCACGAGCTGGCCCTTGAGGCCGATGTCGGCCACCTGCGTGCGGGCGCAGGCGTTCGGGCAGCCGTTGAGGTGGATCGAGATCGGGACGTCCGGGCTGACGTCGGCGAGGCGCAGCTCCAGCTCCTCGACGAGCCGGATCGCCCGCTCCTTGGTCTCGACGATGGCGAGCTTGCAGAACTCGATCCCGGTGCAGGCCATGGTCGCGCGCCGCCACGGCGACGGCTCGGCCTGCAGGCCCAGGGTGGCGAGCTCTGCCACGAGAGAGGCGACGTTCTCGTCCGGCACGTCGAGCACGACGATCTTCTGCTGCGGGGTGAGCCGCACCCGCTGCGAGCCTGCCGTCTCCGCGGCCTTGGCCAGCGCCACCAGAGTGGCGCCCGAGACGCGCCCCGACGAGGGGGCCACGCCGATGTAGTTGCGGCCGTCGAGCTGCTTGTGTACGCCGACGTGGTCGATCGGGCGCTCGGGGATGGCCGGCGCAGGACCGTCCACCATCTTCTTCCCGAGGTACTCCTCCTCCAGCACGCGGCGGAACTCCGCCACGCCCCAGTCGGCGACGAGGAACTTGATCCGGGCGCGGGTGCGCAGCCTGCGGTAGCCGTAGTCGCGGAACACCGAGACGATCCCGGCCCAGACGTCGGGAACCTCGTCGAGCGGCACCCACGCCCCGAGCCGCTGGGCGATCTTCGGGTTCGTCGAGAGCCCACCCCCGACCCAGACGTCGAAGCCCGGGCCGTGCTCCGGGTGCTCGACGCCGATGAAGGAGACGTCGTTGACCTCGTGCGCCACGTCCTGCTGCCAGGAGATCGCGGTCTTGAACTTGCGCGGCAGGTTGGAGAACTCAGGGCTGCCGATGTAGCGCTCGATGATCGTGTCGATCGCCGGCCGCGGGTCGATCCGGTCGTCCGCCGAGATCCCGGCGACGGGCGAGCCGAGGATGACGCGGGGGGTGTCGCCGCACGCCTCGGTGGTGAGCAGCCCGAGGCCCTCGAGCTTCTTCCAGATCGCGGGCATGTCCTCGATCTGGATCCAGTGATACTGGATGTTCTGCCGGTCGGTGACGTCCGCTGTGCCGCGGGCGTGGTCCTGCGAGATCTCGCCGACCGCCCGGAGCTGCTCAGTGGTCAACGCCCCGCCGTCGATGCGCACACGGAGCATGAAGTAGCGGTCGTCGAGCTCCTCGGGCTCCAGCACCGCGGTGCGGCCGCCGTCGATCCCGGGCCGGCGCTGGGTGTAGAGACCCCACCAGCGCATGCGGCCACGCAGGTCGGCGGGGTCGATCGAGTCGAACCCGCCCTTCGCGTAGATGTTCTCGATGCGGGCGCGGACGTTCAGCCCGTCATCGTCCTTCTTCGTGCGCTCGTTGGGGTTGAGCGGCTCTCGGTAGCCCAGCTTCCACTGGCCTTCGCCGCGCTTGCGCTTGCCGGGAACGGACGTGGTGGGGGGCAAGACGGTGCCTCCGGATTGCGGCACGGGACGGCCGCGGGCGTGCGCGACAGGCCTCTGCGCCGACTGTGTGTGGTGGTCGGGGCGCGAGATCAGCGCTGTCGACAGAGCGCGCTGCTAACCCGGTGCAGGTCCACGTGGCGCCGGGCCACGAGTCGCAGGGTCAGCGCGGTCACAACGGACAGGGTGCCACTTGTCCGGTCCGCGATCCATCGACGTCCGCATGCTGGGAGCGGACTCACACGCTTTGCCGAACGGCCCCACCGCGTCACGCTCCCTGCGTACCGTCCCGCGCGTGGAGAGCGGAGTGATCGACCTGCGCAGGCTCAACGGACGGTGGCTGCTGCTCGGGGCGCCGATCCTGTGGGCGCTGAGTGTGGTTGTCGTCGTCGCCGCGGTCCGTGGCGACGTGGACGGTGGGCTCGTGGCCCGGGTGGTCGTCGGCGTGCTGGGAGGGTGCTTCGGGCTCCTCGCGCTCGTCGTGACGCTGGCGTTGTTCGACCTTCGACGGCCGCGCCGGCTGCTGATCGATCACGAGGGAATCCGGCTCGACACCGGCCGGCGCACACCGCAGTTCCGCCTGGCGTGGACGGAGATCGGCGCGGTCTCCCTGCGCCTCTCCGACAAACGCCGGCGCATCCACGCCCGGATCTACCACCGATGGCTCGATCTACCGCCGGAAGTGACGCCGATCGTTGCGGCCCTCGAGCTCTACCCGGCCGATCAGGAGGCCGTGCGCCGGCACCCCGAGCTGCGCGGTGCATGGCGGCTGGGTGGCGAGCGATGCTGGCTGTTCGTGATCATGGGCGGCGCGGGGGCTCCGCCGCCGGTCGGCGCGCTCGTGCAGCGGTGGCATCCGGAGCTCTGGCGAGGGGAGCACTCGGCATCGCTGCTGGCGGACCCTCGATGAGGTCCGCACGCGCGTCTCGCCGTCAGGTCGCCTCGTCCGGAACGGGGTCGTGGCCACGGAACTCGTTCAGCCGCTCGGCCAGCCGGCCCAGGCCCTGCCGGGCCGCCGCCTGAGCCCGGCAGGCCGCGTCCCGTCCGTGCGCCACCGCAGCCCGGGTGATGACGGGCGGCGAGAGCAGCGCATCGGGATGCACGAGCATGAAACCGGCGGCGGTCGCCGTCGCCTCCACGGTGGTGTCGAGCGGCGCGGCCGTCAGGACGAAACGGGTCAGCAGGCGAGCGACCCGCTCCCCGACGGTGTGGGGCAGCGGGGTACCGACCCGGAGCTCGTCCGTGATCGTCGACATGCGCCAGGCCGCGTCCACCACCAGGTGCTGGCGCTCGAAGAACCCGTACGCGGGGACGTCGAGGTCCGGTTGGGTGGCCAGGAACGACTCCAGGCACACGGCGTGCAGTGCCGCGGAGGAGATGCCCTGGCCGTAGGTGGGGTTGAATGAGGCCACCGCGTCGCCCACCGCCACGAGCCGCGCCGGAAGACGGTAGGCGGAGGCGAACTCCCGGCGGCGGCTGTCGCCCATGTGATAGAGCCGGATGGGGCCCAGCGGCTCGCCGGCTGCCGCGCGGGTGAAGCGCTCCGGAAGATCGTCACGGATCTGCGCGCGGAAGTCGTCGATCGTGGTGGCGGGCCGGTTCTCGTCGTATCCGGAGAGCATCACGATGAACCGCTCGCCCTCGATCGGCCCGTAGACAGCGACGTTCGTCCGGCCGGGGAGGTCGCGGAGCAGGGTGATCGGCGGCTCGGGCGGTTGTTCGCTCGGTGCGAAGTACCCGGTGGCGTACGTCAGCGCGATCGGTAGCCGGACGAGCGCCGGGCGCTCCCATCCGGCCTTCTCCAGCCACTCACCCAGCCGGCTCGAGCGCCCGGTCGCGTCGACGACCAGGTCCGCCCGCTCCACGCGCTCGTCGCCGTCGACCTCGACACGGACGCCGGTGACGGTCTCGCCCACGAACTCCAGCCCGGTGGCCCGCCCGGTGCGGACGGTGACCGCGGGAAGCGCGAGCACCCGACGGCGGATCATCGCCTCCAGGAACGGGCGGCTGGCCGACATGATCCCTGGGTGGACGCTCCGGAGCCGCCGGTTGCGACCGGTCAACGCCAGACGCAGATCCGCCGGGGGCGCCACGAAGGCGCCCTCTGCCACGCACGCGGCGGAGAACCCGGGGAACCACCGGTCGAGCTGCATGCGCCCCGCCGCCAGCAGCGCATGCACCTGCTGTCCGTGCGGCACGCCGCGGCGGGCGTCG
The DNA here is from genome assembly GCF_039534065.1 of Pseudonocardia yunnanensis. Taxonomy (NCBI): domain Bacteria; kingdom Bacillati; phylum Actinomycetota; class Actinomycetes; order Pseudonocardiales; family Pseudonocardiaceae; genus Pseudonocardia; species Pseudonocardia yunnanensis. Next base: position 158,249 of record NZ_BAAAUS010000039.1, read on the forward strand.
GCACTCTCGTCGAGCTCGTCGCGCTCGACGATCACCACCTCGGCGGCCGCATCGGAGAGTGCTCGCGCGGCGAACAGTCCGGCGATGGAGCCGCCCATCACCACGACCCGCCTCAGCAGGGGCCGTTCGGGGGCGGGAGTCGTCGTCCCGACGAGGTCGGCGAACATGCGGGCCGGGCTGAGCGGCCGGGAGATCGGCATTCCTGCGGTCCTGTCCCGGGGGCGGCGCCCCGGGCAACCGGAGCTTGATCGGGACGTTAGGCCACGATCACCGGAGGCGTCGCGACCCGCTCGGGTGATGTGATCGAGGACTCCGGCGTGAACGGGGCGAGCCGCGGCGAAGGGGACGGACCGGTGAACCCTGCGCTGTCCGCCCGACTGGCAGACTGGGATGCCGTGCCCACCCGCTCGCCCTTCGGGGTCTATGTCCACGTGCCGTTCTGTGCGGCGCGCTGTGGGTACTGCGACTTCAACACCTACACACCGGTTGAGCTCGCCGGCTCAGGAGCGTCACCGGACGGTTGGCTCGACGCCGTCCGCCGCGAGCTCGATCTCGCTGTGCACACCGTGGGGCCGCGGGCCGTCGACACCGTGTTCGTCGGCGGCGGCACCCCGTCGCTCCTGGGGGCCGATCGGCTCGGCGAGGTGCTCGACGCCGTCCGGGGGAGCTTCGGGCTCGCTCCGGGCGCCGAGGTGACCACCGAGTCCAACCCCGAGTCGACGTCACCGGAGTTCTTCGCAGGCCTCGTCGAGGCGGGGTTCACGCGGGTGTCGCTGGGGATGCAGTCCGCCGCGCCGCACGTGCTGCGCGTGCTGGATCGCCGGCACACCCCGGGCCGGGCGGTAGCCGCCGCACGGGAGGCCCGGGCCGCGGGGATCGGGCACGTCAACCTCGACCTCATCTACGCCACACCCGGCGAGACCGACGACGACCTGCGTGCCTCGCTCGACGCGGTGCTCGATGCGGGTGTCGACCACGTGTCGGCCTACGCCCTGATCGTCGAGGACGGCACCGCGCTGGCCCGCCGCGTGGCGCGGGGGGAACTGCCCGCCCCTGACGACGACGTGGCCGCGGCCCGCTACGAGCTGATCGACGATCGCCTCGATGCAGCCGGACTGCACTGGTACGAGGTCTCGAACTGGGCCGCCTCCGAGCCTGCGGCCTGCCGGCACAACCTCGGGTACTGGCTCGACGGGGACTGGTGGGGGCTCGGGCCGGGCGCGCACTCGCACCTGTCCGGCGTCCGGTGGTGGAACGTGAAGCACCCGGCGCGGTACGCCTCGCTCTTGGCCGAGGGCGAGTCCCCGGAGGCCGGGCGCGAAGTGCTGACCGAGTCGGAACGCCACACCGAGCGCGTGATGTTGCGGCTACGCCTGGCGACGGGCCTCCCGCTGGACCTCCTCGACGACGACGGCCGCGCCGCCGCCGTCCGCGCGGCCGAGGACGGACTGCTCGACCCCGCGGCACTCCCCACCGGCCGCGCGGTGCTGACCCGCCGTGGCCGCCTCCTGGCCGACGGGGTGATCAACGCCCTCCTGGCAGGAGCCCCCGTGTGACAACCCCTGCGTGTCGCCCCTTCGGCTCCCGGAATACGGGCGGCTCGCGGGCTTGGGTGGCTCACCTGTGAGCCCGCGCCGGCGGTTGCTGGTTGCGCTGGTCGGGGTGCTTGTTGTCGCACTCGTCGTGGTTGTCGGGATTCGGTTGGTCGGGGGCGGCGGCCGGGGCGCCGGGCCCGCCGCGCTGCCACTGCCACCCCAGGACCGGCCCGGGCCCGTACTGCTCGTTCCCGGGTACGGCGGTTCTCGCGACAGCCTGCTCACCCTCGCCCGGCGCATCGAGGCCACCGGCCGTACCGCCGAGGTGCTGACGTTGCCCGGCAACGGCACGGGGGACCTGTCCGCGCAGGTCGACCTGCTCGACGGGGCCGTGGGAAGCGCGCTGGCGGCGGGGGCGCCCTCGGTCGACGTGATCGGGTACTCGGCGGGCGGGGTGGTCGCCGGGCTCTGGGTCGCCCGTGACGACGGCGCCACCAAGGCCCGTCGGGTGATCACGTTGGGTTCGCCCCTCGCCGGCACGACGGTGGCGGCGGCCGCGTCGGCGAGCGCGCCGGACGCCTGCCCGGCCGCGTGCCGGGAGCTGGCCCCGGGCAGCGCCGACCTCGTCGAGCTGGCCGATGCGAAGGTCGGGACGGCGGTGCCGTGGCTGTCGATCTGGACCACCGACGACCGGGTCGTCACCCCGCCGGACTCGGCGCGGCTCGACGGCGCGGTGAACGTGCCGGTGCAGTCGATCTGCCCCGGTGCCGTGGTGAGCCACGGCGACCTGCCGACGGACGCGGCCGTCACGGGCCTCGTGCTGGAGGCGATCTCGCCGGCCGCCCTCCCGACGGGCGGGGACTGCGCTTCCCTGCGAGCCGCAGGAGCGGGCTGACGGTCGCGTCAGGCGCCGATCGCCGGCGACATGGACACCTGACGCGGAACGAACCCGGCGCGAAACAGCGACACGTGACCATGTCGCGCCCCGGACCTGGCCGGTGACCGCGGTGGGGTGTTCCCCACCAGCGGACGGTGGCGCACCGGCATGTCGGCGAGCCCGTGGGAGCGGAGGGTGAACGCACTGCTCCCGAGCTCGGAGGTTCCCCCGGTGCCCGCCCCATCCGCTGTCCGCCGGTTCCGGACGTTCGCCGTCCCGCTGGCCGTGCTGACCGTCGTGTTCCTCGTGATCTCGCTGCCGCCCTACCTCGGGCTCGATCCCGCGAAGGCCCGCCTGCCCGTCCCCGAGGACGTCCCGTGGTTCTACCCCGCGCTCGTGGCGCACATCGGGTTCGGCTCGATCGCGCTGCTGACGGCGGTGCTGCAGGTGTGGCCGTGGCTGCGACGGACCCATCCCGCCGTGCACCGCTGGAGTGGCCGGATCTACCTCGGGCTCGGCGTCATCCCAGGTGGCATTGCGGTGCTGGCCGTCGCACCGTTCGGGCAGACGGGCGGACCGACCGGCCAGGTCGCGAACACGATGCTGGCGCTGCTCTGGCTGGCCACGGCGGTGGCGGGCTACCGGGCGGCCCGGGCCCGGCGATTCGGCGAGCACCGCGAGTGGATGGTGCGCAACGTGGCCCTGACGTTCTCCATCGTCGCGAACCGGCCGTGGAGCATGCTCTGCATCGCCGTGTTCGCCCCCGAGGTGATGGGCACCGGTCCGGTCGACCCGGCCGTACTCGCCCAGGCCGCCGGCGTGTCGATGTGGCTGAGCTGGGTGGTGAACCTGCTCGTCGCCGAGTACTGGCTGCACCGCACCCGCACGCGGCGGGGCGTTCGGGGCGGGCCCGCGGCCAAGCACCGGCTGCCGGTCTCGGCCACGCCCTGATCGGGTCCCGGTGCTGGAATCAGGTGACGGTCGCGAGGAAGACGTACCGGTTGAGACTGAACAGGTAGTCGCCCTCGTCGGCGCGGGCGCGCAGGTCGTCGAGCCAGGCCTGCGCGTCCTTTGCCGTGAGGCCGCGGCGGCCCACCACGAACTCCGCGATCAGCTCCATGATGTTGGCGCTGAACGTCTCGCTGTGCAGCCGCGGATTGAACAGCACCACGACCCGCTCCTCGGGCACGGTGAAGCCGGCGCGCCGCAGCAGCCCCGCCAGCGTGCTCGGCAGGTGCGGATGGACGAGGTGCTCCTCCCACGCCGCGATGACCCGCTCGTGCAGCTCACGGTCCGCCGCGTGCCACACCGCCGAGTCCCAATCGGTATCCAGGATCAGCGCGCGGCCGCCGGGGCGCAGCACCCGGCGCAGCTCGGCGAGCGCCCGGGGCATATCGGGCACGTACTCGTAGACCTGTGTGGAGACGGCCGCGTCGAACGAGGCGTCCGGGTAGGGCAGGTTCGCCGCGTCTCCGTCGTCGATGTGGATCCAGGCCCTGCTCGCGCAGCGGGAGCGGGCGATCGTGTTCATCGCCTCGCTGACATCGAGCCCACACACGGTGCCCGTCGGCCCGACTGCGTCGGCGAGCGACACGGCCAGGTATCCGGGCCCGGAGCCGATGTCGAGCACTCGCTCGCCGGGCTTCGGCGCGAGCAACGCCAGTACCTGCGCTCGCTGTGCCACGACGTCGGGAGTGGCGTAGGTCCGCTCGACGTGGCGAGCGGCCTGCTCGTCGAACTCCAGCGCGGCCATGGCGCTGAGGTTATGCCTGTCAGCTGGTGACGTCCTTGGTCGCGAAGTTGGCCCATGCTGCCCCGAACGCGACGAGCACGTACGACAGCTGGACCTCCGCGCCCTGGCGGACGGCCGTCCACAGGATCGGCACGCGGTAGAGGTCGATCCACGCCAGCCAGTGCGTGGTCGGGAGGTAGAAGCGGATGGCGGCGGCCGCGTCCAGCGGCAGCAGCGACGCGCTGACGACGACCACGGCGAGCACCCCGAGCGCAGCGGCCAGGGGGGAGTCGGTGACGGTGGAGAAGAACAGCCCTATCGCCCCCAGCGCGAGCATGCACAGCGCGAGGTAGCCGACGACGATCGCGGTGCGGGTGGCCAGCCCCATGGGGGTGATCACCGGACCGGACAGCGACGTGATGCCACCGGCTCCGCCCGCTGCGGCGCCTGCGCCGAAACCGAACGCCGCGACCCCCACGACGTAGCTGGTGAGCGTCACCAGTGCGACGGCGATCAGCACGTACGCCGCCACCGACACGAGCTTGGCCGTCAGCAGCCGCAGCCGTCCGACCGGGCGGACCACCAGGTAGCGCAGCATTCCGGTGCTCGCCTCGCCCGCGATCGCGTCCCCGGCCACGACGGCCACCGTGATCGGCAGGAACACCGGAAGCACCAGGGCCAGCGCGGCCGCCGGGAAGAGCTGCCCGTTGTCGAGCACGGCCGAGAGGAACGCGGGGCCCTGCCCGGGCGCCGGAGCCAGCCGCGTGGTGGCGAGCAGCACGGCGACCAGCGCGGGGAGCGCGCAGAGCAGTGCCCAGCAGAGCCATACCCGCCGGCGGCGCAGCATCAGCCGCAGCTCGACGCCGATCACGGAGCCTCCCCGGCGTTCGCAGGCGCGATCAACGTCCTCTCCTGTCCATCCGGTCCGAGCCGGCTCCGGTGACCGCCAGCACCACCTGTTCCAGGGACCGGCGCAGCGGGGTCAGCTCCGTCACGGCGATGCCGGCGGCGACCAGCCGGGCGTTGAGCGCGGCCGGATCGTCCTCCCGCACGACCACGGTGTCTCCGCTGCGTTCCAGCACCTGCCCGTCCAGCAGCCCGACCACCGCGGCCGGGTGCGGTGACCGCAGCAGCACCTGGCCGGTCGGCGTGCGCAGCGTCTCGAGGTCGTCGGTCAGCACGAGTCGTCCGGCGTCCATCACACCGATGCGGGTGCACAGCGCCTCCACCTCCGTGAGCAGATGGCTGGACAGCACCACCGTCGTCCCACGCTCGTTGAGCGCGATCAACAGGTCTCGGACCTCCCCGATGCCACGGGGATCGAGGCCGTTGGTCGGCTCGTCGAGCAGCAACAGCTCCGGCCCGCGCAGCAGTGCCGCCGCGATGGCGAGGCGCTGCCGCATACCGAGGGAGTAGGCCCGTACGGGACGGCGGTCGATGCCGCCGAGCCCCACACGCTGCAGCGCGTCCTCGATTCTGGCGCGACGGTCGCGCCGCCTGCCGCCGGATCCTGCGGCGTCGAGCAGGCGCAGGTTGGCCCGTCCGGACAGGTGCGGCCAGGCGGCGGGGCCTTCGACGATTGCACCGACGCGGGGGAGCACGCTCGCTGAGTGCCGGGGCATCGCGCGCCCCAGCATCTCCACCGACCCGGACGTCGGATGCACCAGGCCGAGCAGCATCCGCACGAGCGTTGTCTTGCCCGAGCCGTTGGGTCCGAGCAGCCCGAAGCGGCTGCCCGCGGGAACGTGCAGGTCCACCGCGTTCACGGCGGTGACGTGGCCGAAGCGTTTGGTGAGGCCGGCGGTGCTGATCACGAGTCCGGTCGTCACGCCCTCCTCCGCTCCGAGAGCTCCCGCACCGCCTGGTCCAGCAGCTCCGGCACGACCGGCCCGATGAGGAGGGCGCCGCTGCCCCCTGCCGCCATGGCGGCGACCGACACCAGCGGGGTGGCCAGCCGGACCGCCTGCCCGGACGGCACAGGCACCACCGTGGCGCCTGCCGCCGTAGCGTCGCCGACCACGCGTTCGGCGAAATCCTGAGTGGCGGGTACCAACGCGAACCTGGCCAGACCCGATCCGTAGATCCCCGCACCGGGCAGCTGGGAGTCCGGCGTGCCCGACCGCGGCGCCCGGGCGAGGCCCGCCAGCCGCCGGGGAGCCCGTGGCGCGTCGAGCTGGCGGAAGGCTCCGCTGACATCGGCCGCCGACGCCGCCACCGATGCCGCCCCGGGCGGGACGGTCGGCATCAGCTCCGAAGGGTCCGGCCCGCGGTCCACGACGTCGATCAGCTCGCTGGTCAGCAGCGGCGGACCACCACGTGGCGCCACCTCGACACGCAGCGGCAACGCGGTGGCGGGATCGGCCCAGACGTCCACGGTGCCGATCGTGGTCGCCGGATCGGACGGCGTCAGCCGCAGGCCGGCGGCCGTCCGTCCCGCAACCCGCCGGGGCGGTAGCGACGTGACAGGGCCTGCGTCAGGACCCAGCAGCCGCCGCGCGATTGCGGGCGGGAGCAGGTCGGCGGCGCGGGGCAGTCGCAGCGGGGCCTGACCGACCACCCGGGTGACCTGGTCACCCCCGAAGTCCCAGAGGTACTCGGCCCCATCGAGGTGGTACGTGTCGCGCTCCCCGGCGGGGGTCAGCTCGGCGACGCGCCAGCGGTCCGCGCCCGCGACGAAGGCACGGATCCGGGTGGTGGAGGTGAACAGCGCGATCGCCGATCCGAGCTGCGGGATCTGCGGCAGGCCCAGCCGTCCGACGCTCTCCGCGTAGCCGACGTGGGGCGGAACGGTGCCGAGGATCCGTCGGCGCAGATCGGCGGGCTCGACCTCGACCGCACCGGCGGGCCACGGCACCGCGCCCGCTGCGACGAGACCAGCGGCCCCGGCCGCGACGAGGAGCCACCGCCGGCTGAAGCGTTGGCCAGCCACGGCACCCACACTGCCACCGGCCACCTTCTCGGGCACCGCGGCCATTCGGTGCGGCACACATCTCGTTGCCACCGTGCACACGTTCGGACATGTGTGCGGCGGCCAACCGGTGTGTGCGGCGGCCGTGATTGGCCGGTCAGGCGCGGAGGTAGGCCTCGCCGCGCGGGGAGAGCCGGTAGCCGACCGGGAGGCTCTCGGTCAGGCCGAGCTCCTTGAGTTTGCGCACGTCACGCTTGAACGGCAGCGTCTCCCGGCCCAGCCGGGCGGCGAGGTCGGGGGCGCGGGTGCCGGGGTTGCCGGCGATCAGGTCGAGCACCGTCGCGGTCCACGGGCCGGAGCGGGACGCGCGGTCGAGACGGTCCAGCCGCTTGGTCAGCTCCGCGCGTTCCTCGGCGTTCAGCCCCGCCCGCGACCGCAGCTCCACGCGCGGATCCGGACCGGCGACCCGCAGCCGGATGCGGTAGAGCTGCCCGTCACCCGGTTGTGCCGCCAACAGCGCCGGGAGGTCGGCGAAACCGGCGGCGTGGGCGTCCTGCTCGGTGAGAGCAGTGGGGTCCACCGGTTCGACCGCGGTGAACTCCAGCACGCCGACGGGGGTGCGCTGTGTGCCGCCCGGGCGCACCCGCGGCCGGTCCCAGCGCCGGAACACGGCGGTGACGGTGCCCGCCGCGATTGCGTCCAGGGTGATGCGCCGGATCAGCACACGGCGCATCCTCCCAGCAGCCCGTGCGCGGTGACCAGCGCGAACACCCGTCACCGCGCACGGGGCGGGGGTCAGAACTCCTCGCCGCCGAAGTCCTCGGCGCCGGTGTCGGCGAACTCCTCACCGCCGGCGAGATCCTCCTCGCCGCCGGACATGTCGTCCTCGTCGTCGTCGAAGAAGGCGTCGGCGATGGCGGTGCCGATGAACGCGCCGGCGACGCTGGCCAGGAGCGTGCCGGCGATCATGCTGCCCATGCCCGGCCCTTGACGGCCGCCGCCGAGCGTGCGCTCCATCGTGCCGGGGTGGTGCATCTCGGCACGGGTGGCCATGCGTGCCATCTCCCGCGGATCGGTGGAGCGCGCCCGCTCCGCCTCGGGCACGGTGGTGCTCATCTCGGCGAGAACCCGCGAGCGCTGCTCCGGGGTGAGCTTGGCGAACGCCTCGGTGTGCGCCTGCTCGATGGTCTCGGGGGGTGCGGTCTTCAGCATGTACCTGTACCGCTCGACGGCGACCTCGTCAGGGTCGCGACCCTGGTCGCCGTACTGCGGCCGGTGATGATCGTGTGCGCGGTGATGATCAGGCGACCGATGATGATCGTGCCCTGGGTGCGCGGTGTGCGCCGGCTGAGCGAACCGTTCCCTCAGCTTGTCGAAGAGGCCCATCAGCGCGCGGCTCCCTGGCGTCGTTCTTCGCGAAGTTCGCGAAACGGATGATCCACGCCAACCCAACGATCACACCCGACCGGGAGTTCCGCGGAACGTGCGCGGGTAGCCGGCCGGTGGCGGCGGGGTGGCGCGCCGGTGTCGGCACGCCTTGCGTGGACGGTCTCACTCATCCCGATAATCCTATTTCGGCTAATCTCACCTATTCATTCCAGTCTGGCTGTTCTGCGCTGTTTCGGGTGATCGAAATTGCCTCTTCCGTGAACGCCGTCACGCCAGTAGTGTCACGGCGGACATCATTTCGGGCACCGGACAGTGCGGACACCAAAGTGATCAACGACGATACTGAAACTTTCGACGAGGTCGGCCCAGATGCCGGCATCGGAGAAGTGCTGCTCGCCCTTGGAGGGCGACTCACCAGGTTGCAGACCGAGATTCTCGCCGGCCTCGACCAGTCCCTCACTATTCGGCAGTACCGAATTCTGTCCCGGGTCGGGAGTGGGCACACCTCGCTCACCGCCTTGTGCAAACTTGCACACCGTAATCCGTCCACGATGTCCGAGAGCGTGGACAAGATGGTCACCCGTGGATTCCTCATCCGCGGCACGTCCGACACCAGCCGTCGCATGATGCGACTCGCGCTCACCCCGCTGGGCGTGGAAGCCAGGGATGCGGCGCGGCGGGCTCTCGAGAAATTCGCCGCCGAGCTCACCGCCGGGCTGCCCGCTGAGATGTGCTCCCCAGTCCTTCCGGCGCTGCGCCGGATCTACTTCGACACCCAGGGTCACCTGGACGACCGCTGATCGCGCGGCCCACCCGAAGGCCACCGCGACACACATTCAGCTTCGCGCCACAAGGAGGTGGTATCTCCATGTCCCACCACGCCGCGACCGCCCCCGGTTCCAGCTCCCTGCTCACCCGGCTGGACGAATCCGGATTCACCAATCGGCATCTGACGCTCTACCTGACGGTACTGACCGGGCATTTCTTGTGCGGTTTCGTCATCAACGTCACCGGGGTCACCCTCCCCGGAATCATCGCTACGTTCCATCTCTCCAAAGACCAGGCCGGCTTCTACTCGTCGGTCCTGTTCGCAGGAATGCTCGTGGGCGCGGCGCTCGCGGGTTCGGTCTCCGACAGGTTCGGACGCCGGGTTCCGCTGGCCGCCAGCATCGCGATCTACGCCGTGTTCTGCCTCGCCGCGGTGTTCGCCTGGAGCTATCCGTCGCTGCTGGTGTTCCGCGGGCTGCAGGGTGTCGGCCTCGGCGCGGAGATCGCGGTGGTGCTGCCCTACATCGCCGAGTTCGCGCCCTCCCGCCACCGCGGCCCGATGGTCACCATGGCCACCTCGGCATGGCTCATCGGCACGCCGGTGGCCGCCGCGATCGGTGCGTTGGTGGTGCCCGCGTTCTCCTGGCGCGCCATGTTCGTGATCGGGACGCTGCCGGTCCTCGTCACCCTGTTCATGCTGGCCCGGCTCCCGGAGTCGGTGCGCTACCTGCTGCGCAGCGGACGGGCGCAGGATGCGCTCCGGATCGTCGACCGGCTCTGTCCGGAGTCGCGCGGCGCCACGGGGGACCTCACCGTCGTGCACGGCGCACCGTTCGAACCCGCCGGATCGATCGGGTCCCTGCTCGGACGCTCCTACCTCCGCTACACCGTCGCGCTCTGGATCATGGAGGTGTGCGGTGGGGCGTTCCTGTACGGGCTCTCCGGCTGGCTGCCCTCCGTGCTGGAGGGCCAGGGCGTCGGCCTGCTCAAGAGCTTCGGCTACACCGCGATCATCACCGCTGTGGGTGTGGTGGGCAGCATCCTGGCAGGCCAGCTGATCAACCGGATCGGCCGCCGGGTCGTGCTCGGCGTGTCGTTCCTGGTCAGCGGGCTGCTCTGCTTCGTGTGGGGCACCGCGTCGGCAGCCGTCGCGGTGGTGGTGCTCGGCTCGCTCGCCACCTTCTTCGGCAGCGGGCTGGGCGGTGCCACGCTCTTCGCCTACGCCAGCGAGCTGTACCCCACGGCGAGCCGGGCCACCGGCATCGGCTGGGCCGCCGCGATGCAGAAGGTGGGCGGCCTCGTGATGCCCGTGCTGGTCGGTTTCGTGCTGGCCATGCAGACCTCGCGCTACGCGTTCTTCGTGCTCTTCGGCGTCATCTCGATCGTCGCCGGCATCATCGCCCTCGCTGCCACCTTCGAGACGAAGGGCAAGACGGTGGAGGAGGTGGCACGGGAGGTCGCCGCTGGTCGAGGCGCCCCGGTCGTCGCCCCGGCGGCACTCGCGGATGCGGGGCCGGCAGGTTCCTGAGGCCCCCCGCGCGGCTGTCCCCCTCCCCGGAACGTGCGGTCGGCCACCGGCGGAGCGATGATGAGCGCTCAACTCGTGGAGAACACCTAGACTGGTGAGAACACCACGAACCGGGGAGGAACGCCGCGTGAACGCCGACGAGCGTCGCTTCGCGGTCCTGCGGGCGATCGTGGCGGACTACGTCGCCACGCATGAGCCTGTGGGCTCGAAGATGATCGTCGAGCGCCACAACCTGGGCGTCTCCAGCGCCACCGTACGCAACGACATGGCCGTCCTCGAGGAGGACGGGCTGATCGCCCAGCCGCACACCAGCGCAGGGCGGGTGCCCACCGACAAGGGCTACCGCCTGTTCGTCGACCGGCTGGCGCAGGTCAAACCCCTGTCGCTGGCCGAGCGGAGAGCGCTGCAGGCGTTCCTCGACGGCGCGATCGACCTCGACGACGTGCTGCGGCGCAGCGTGCGGCTGCTGGCGCAGCTCACCCGCCAGGTCGCTGTGGTGCAGTACCCCACGCTCACCCGCTCCACCGTGCGCCACTGCGAGATCGTGGCGCTCACCCCGGCGCGGCTGATGCTGGTGGTGATCACCGACAGCGGACGGGTCGACCAGCGGGTGGTGGATCTCGGCGAGGTGCTCTCCGACGACCAGGTCGCGCAGCTGCGCAGCCTGATCAACGGAGCGCTCGCCGGCCGCAGGCTCGCGGCCGCGTCCGTCGCGGTGGCCGACCTACCCGAGTCCGTCCCGCACGAGCTGCGTGACGTGATCGTCACTCTCTCCACCGTGCTCATCGAGACCCTCGTCGAGCACCCCGAGGAGCGCCTGCTGCTCGGCGGCACCGCCAATCTCACCCGCAACGCGGGCGACTTCCCCGGATCGCTGCGGCAGGTCCTCGAAGCCCTCGAGGAGCAGGTGGTGGTCCTCAAGCTGCTCGCCTCCGCGCAGGATCCCGGCACCGTCACGGTGCGCATCGGCGAGGAGAACGAGGCCGAGGAGATGCGCGACACATCCGTGCTGTCGATCGGATACGGCCCCGGCACCGTTCTGGGTGGCATGGGTGTTGTCGGCCCCACCCGGATGGACTATCCGGGCTCGATCGCGGCGGTCCGTGCGGTGGCACGGTACGTGGGTGAGATCCTGGCAGGGCGCTGACAGGGCATTATCGATCCGGCACGAGTTGTGAACGGTTGAGCGAGAAGGACCATGGGGAACGCCAGGGTGGCACGGGACTACTACGGGATCCTGGGCGTCGACAGCGACGCCGGGCCTGACGAGATCAAGCGGGCCTACCGCAGGCTCGCGCGCGAGCTGCATCCCGACGTCAACCCCGACGCGGCGGCACAGGAGCGGTTCCGCGAGGTGAGTGCGGCCTACGAGGTGCTGTCCGACCCGGAGAAGCGCCGCATCGTCGACCTGGGTGGCGACCCCCTGGGCAACGGAGCCGGCGCCCGCGGTGGCGGTGGCGACCCGTTCAGCGCCTTCGGCTTCGGCGACATCATGGACGCGTTCTTCGGGGGCCAGGGCGGTGGCCGTGGCCGTGGCCCGCGCAGCCGTGTGCAGCCGGGCGCCGACGCGCTGATCCGGATGCACCTCACGCTCGAGGAGTGCGCCACCGGCGTCACGCGTGACCTCACCGTCGACACCGCCGTGCTCTGTTCGGTGTGCACCGGCTCGGGCTGCGCTCCCGGCAGCGCGCCCACCATGTGCGACATCTGCAACGGCCGCGGCGAGGTGCAGAGCGTGCAGCGCTCGTTCCTGGGCCAGGTCGTCACGTCCCGGCCGTGCCCCAACTGCCGTGGGTTCGGCGAGGTCATCCCCGAGCCGTGCCGGCAGTGTGGCGGCGACGGGCGGGTGCGCTCCCGGCGTTCGGTCGGCGTGCGGATCCCCGCCGGTGTGGCCGACGGCATGCGGGTCCGGCTGGCCGGGCAGGGCGAGGTCGGGCCCGGTGGCGGCCCGGCGGGGGACCTGTACGTGGAGGTCGAGGAGGAGCCCCACGAGCTGTTCACCCGCGACGGCGCCGACCTGCACTGCACCGTGGAGCTGCCGATGACCGCGGCCGCCCTCGGCACCACACTGCCGCTGCCCACCCTCGACGGGATGGAGGAACTGCACGTCGAGCCGGGCACGCAGGCGGGCACGGTGCGCACGCTGCGCGGCAAGGGAATGCCGCGGCTGCGCTCCAGCGGACGGGTGGACGGCCACGGCGACCTGATGGTGCACGTCGACGTCGCGGTGCCGACCAGCCTCACGAAGGAGCAGACCGAGTTGCTGCGCCAGCTCGCCGCGCTGCGCGGGGAGGAACAGCCCGACCTCGCCGCGGGCAACCGCAACGGCCACGGCATCTTCTCCCGGCTGCGCGACTCGTTCCGCTGACCTGCCCGACCGATGAGTGCCGGGTCCGCGCCCGGTCCCACTGCGGTGGACCCACTCGTCGATGTCGGTGGCGACCGCCGCGGGCACGGGCGCACGCCGGTCGCCCCGGGGACGTTCACCTTCGAGGCGGCGGATCCGGTGACCACGATCGCGCCGGTCCGCCGGCCGGGCGCATTCCTGAACCGGCTGCCGCCCGCCCCGGTGACGGGCGCGGGAGGATCGTCTCGTGAGTACCGCACCACTGTTCCTCGTCGACGCGCTGCCGTCCGGCGACCGCGCTGTCCTCGACGGGCCCGAGGGACGTCACGCGGCCACGGTCAAGCGGCTGCGTCCTGGCGAGGCCGTGCAGCTCGCCGACGGCCACGGCGGGCTCGCCCATGCCGTCGTCGACGCGGCCGGCCGCGACACCGTCGACCTGACCGTGACCGCGCGGGTCGTGCTGGAACCGCCCGCGCCCCGCGTGCTGCTCGCCCAGGCCCTCGTCAAGGGTGACCGCGGCGAGCTGGCCGTCGAGATGGCCACCGAGGCCGGGATCGACGGGATCCTGCCGTGGCGCGCGGCGCGGTGCATCGCGCGCTGGGACGACGGACCGCGCGGGGAGAAGTCACTGGGCCGTTGGCGCAGCACGGTCCGCGAGGCGGCCAAGCAGTCCCGGCGTCCGTGGTTGCCGGACGTCGAGGAGCCCGTGACGACCGGGGGGCTGGCGCGACGCGTGAGCGCCGCGGCCGGTGCGCTGGTGCTGCACGAGGGGGCAGGCGAGCGGCTCGCCGACATCGCCGACGAGCTTCCGCGCACCGGTGACCTCCTGCTCGTGGTCGGCCCGGAGGGTGGGATCACCGACGAGGAGATCGAGACGCTCGTGGCGGCGGGTGCCCGGCCCGTGCGGCTGGGCCAGGAAGTGCTGCGGGCCTCGACCGCGGCCGCCGTCGCTCTCGGTGCGCTCGGTGTGCTGACCGATCGCTGGAGCTGATCGGTCGGTCGCCGTGCCGGATGAGCGGCACACCCGTTCGATAGGTCAGTACCGATGTGCCGTTCGCCCGGCTCGCCGCCGGCGCTCTCATCAGCTGTGACGGCCCAGGACGCCCCCGTCCGGGTCCAGATACGTCGGACCTGCGGGTTCATCCGGGTGAGGACGGCTTTCGCGGTTCGTTCCTCACGGTACCGTCTGTCGGAATCCGGTCGTGCAGACGACCGGCCTGCACCGTGAGCGTGCTCGCCCACGGGGCCGCCGGTGGAGTCCCCCTCAGCCGGCGGAGTCACGTCGCGGTGGGTGTCCCCCCACGTCCACCGCGACGTGACGAATCGGTTTTCCGTGCCATGATCCCGTCCGTGAGTCGCCCAGAGGCCCCACTCCGGTTCGAATACGGCATCCACCCCGCCCAGTTCGGCGAGCTGACCCTTCCGGCAGGCGATGTCCGAGCGGTCGCCGTCGTGGTGCACGGTGGTTTCTGGCGGCAGGCCTACGGGCTCGAGCTGGGTCGCCCGCTGGCCGCCGACCTCGCGGACGCCGGGCTCGCCGCATGGAACATCGAGTACCGGCGGGTACCGGCCGACAGCACCGGCTCCGCCGACGGCAACCGCGGCGGCTGGCCCCGCACGTTCGACGACGTCGCGGCCGCGGTGGATGCGCTGGCCGGTCCGGTGCAGGACGCGGTCGGTGGCCGGTTGCCCCTGGATCGCGTCGTCGCCGTCGGGCACTCCGCCGGTGGACATCTCGCCACGTGGCTCGCCACCCGTCCCGGGCTTCCCGCGGGTGCGCCCGGCGCGGCTCCTCTCGTCGAGCTGCGCGGCGTCGTCAGTCAGGCCGGTGTGCTGGACCTCGTCGACGCTGCGGAGCGCCGCGTGGGCAGCGGTGCGGTGCAGGCGCTGCTCGGCGGTGACCCGTCCGCCGTCCCGGACCGGTACGCACTCGCCTCGCCCATCGCCCGCCTCCCGATCGGCGTGCCGGCGGTGTGCGTGCACGGCACCGCGGACGTGAACGTGCCGATCCGGCAGAGCGAGCGGTTCGTGGCTGCGGCCGGAGCCGCGGCCGAGCTCGTCACGCTGCCGGGGGTGGACCACATGGCGCTGATCGACCCGTCGAGCGCCGCGTGGCGCGCCTGCCGCGACGCCCTGGAGCGCCTTCTCAAGGACTAGTACTTCATCGAGGACCAGTACCTCGCGCACTGGGCGGATATGCAGTCATGCGCAAGGATCATCGGGGATCGCGACTACATCCACGACCACACGCCGATCTCGGAGGAACCCGCCATGCCGGTGCTGCAGAACCTGCTCGACGCGCTACGCACGCGCACGGTCGAGGTCATCGACCTCACCGCGCCGCTGCACAGCGGAACCCCGGTTCTCCAGCTGCCTCCCCAGTTCGCCAACGCCTCGCCGTTCGGGGTCACCGAGATAAGCCGTTACGACGACCGTGGCCCCGCCTGGTACTGGAACAACATCCAGACCTCGGAGCACACTGGCACGCATTTCGATGCGCCGGTGCACTGGGTGACCGCCAAGGACGGCGAGGACATCGCGCAGGTGCCGGCCGCTCGCCTGGTTGCGCCCGCTGCGGTGCTGGACTTCTCGGCGGAGTGCGAGAAGAACCCGGACTTCCTGCTCGAGATCGACCACGTCCGTGCCTGGGAGTCCGAGCACGGGCCGCTCCCGGAGGGCGGCTGGTTGCTCTACCGGACGGGCTGGGACTCCCGCAGCGAGGATGCCGCCGCGTTCCTGAACGCCGACGAGACGGGGTCGCACACACCCGGCATCTCCGTCGAGTGCGCGAAGTGGCTCGCCGAGGAGGCCCCGGTGATGGGGCTCGGTGCGGAGACCGTGGGCACCGACGCGGGTGCGGCGCACTCGTTCGACCCGCCGTTCCCGTGCCACTCCTACATGCTGGGCGCGGGCAAGTACGGGCTGACCCAGCTGCAGAACCTTGCGCAGCTGCCGCCCACCGGCGCGGTGGTGATCGCGGGTCCGCTGCCGATCGTCGGCGGGTCGGGGAGCCCGGCCCGGGTGCTGGCGCTGGTGGAGCCGTGATGCAGGACGGCGATGGCAGCAGGCCGAACCGGCCGAACGGAGCCTGCGATCGGGAGGTGACCTCATGATCGTCGCCGAGCTGGTGGGCCGGGCGCTCACCGAGCTGGGGGTCGGGCACGCCTTCGGGGTGGTGGGGAGCGGGAACTTCCACGTCACGAATGCACTGCGCGCCGGCGGCCTCCCGTTCGTCGCGGCACGCCACGAAGGCGGCGCGGCGACGATGGCCGACGCCTATGCCCGCACGAGCGGGCGCGTCGGCGTGCTCTCCGTGCACCAGGGCTGCGGGCTCACCAACGCGATGACCGGGATCGCCGAAGCCGCGAAGAGCCGCACGCCGATGCTGGTGCTGGCCGCCGACACCGGCGGCGCCGCTGTGCGGTCGAACTTCCGGATCGACCAGGACGCGCTCGTCGAAGCGGTCGGTGCGGTCGCGGAACGCGTCCACTCGCCGGAGTCGGCGGCCGACGACGTCGTCCGGGCCTTCCGGACGGCCGTCGAGCAGCGGCGCACGGTGGTGCTCAACCTGCCGCTCGACGTGCAGGCCGCCGCAGCTCCACAGCCGATGCAGGTGCCCGCGCTGCCCGCACTGGCGCCGGTGCGGCCGTCCGCTGCGTCGGTGGCGGAGCTCGTCACGCTGTTGACGGCGTCGCAGCGCCCGGTGTTCGTGGCCGGTCGGGGCGCGCGCGACGCGCGGGAGCAGCTTCGCGCGCTGGCGGAGGCATGCGGCGCGCTGCTGGCCACGTCGGCCGTGGCGAACGGGCTGTTCCACGACGACCCCTGGTCGCTGGGGATCTCCGGCGGGTTCGCCTCGCCGTTGGCCGCGGAGCTGATCACGCAGGCCGATCTGGTGGTGGGCTGGGGCTGCACGCTGAACATGTGGACCATGCGCCACGGCGCGCTGATCGGACCGGGCGCCCGGGTCGTGCAGGTGGACCTCGACGCCGACGCGATCGGCGCGAACCGGCCGGTGGACCTCGGCGTGCTGGGTGACGTGGGCGCGACGGCTGCCGACGTGCTGGCGGTCCACCAGGAGCGCCGCAGGGGTTACCGCACCGGCGAGGTCCAGGCGGCGATCGCCGAGCGCGGCCGCTGGAACACCGTCGCCTACGACGATCTCACCGGGCCCGACGGGATCGACCCCCGCACGCTGTCGATCGCGCTCGACGAGCTGCTGCCCGACGATCGGACGGTGGCCGTCGACTCCGGGAACTTCATGGGCTACCCGAGCGCCTACCTGCGCGTTCCCGACGAGCACGGGTTCTGCTTCACGCAGGCGTTCCAGTCGATCGGGCTCGGCCTCGCCACGGCGGTGGGCGCAGCGCTCGCCCGCCCGGACCGGCTCGCCGTCGCCGCGCTGGGCGACGGCGGGGCGCTGATGGCGGCCGCGGAGCTGGAGACCGTGGCGCGGCTCGGGCTCCCGATGGTCGTGGTGATCTACGACGACCGTGGCTACGGCGCCGAGGTGCACCATTTCACCGGCGCCGACCACACCACCGTCACGTTCCCCGACACCGACATCGCCGCGATCGGGCGGGGGTTCGGCTTCGACGCCGTGACGGTGCGTACCCCCGACGATCTGAAGCCGGTGGAGGAGTGGGTGCACGGCCCACGCACCGCCCCGATGCTGGTCGACGCGAAGATCGCCTCGGACGGTGGTTCATGGTGGCTCGCGGAGGCGTTCCGCGGCCACTAGCGCTACCTGGTCCGGCGGCGAGCCCGCAGCACGAGGCCGATGGCCATCGCCACCACCAGCGCGGCACCGCCCGCGATCGTGGCCCAGCCGGCAGGCGAGACCACCGTGGTGCTCGCGGCCTCGCCCCGGGCAGAACCCGGGCCTGCGGGCACCGGCGCGGCGGCGGGTGTGCCGGGCTCGCCGAACGGCCCGATCCGCTGCGCCTCGGGCGAGGAGAACGCGTACGCCGGGCCGGGCTCGGGGTCGCCGGTGACGGTGAGATCGAGCTGGATCGGCACCGGGGCGGCGATGCCGGTGTCGGTGTGGGGGGCGCCCACCTGCACGGAGATCGAGTACCAGCCGGCCACACTCTGGGTGCGGGTCGCGACCACGTCGGCGTTCCGGTTGCCGTAGCGCACCGGCACGGTGGTGATCGCGGGACCGTTGGACGGCAGCTGCCGAGCTTCGCCGTTGTACGAGTTGAAGTCCTGGTCGATCTCCTCGCGCGTCGGCGTGTACACCCGCGTGGTGACGGTGGAGAGGTGCTCGAGTCCTCGGCCGGGCGTCTCGGCGTACCGCACGCGGTACGCGAGTCCTTGCCCCCAGTCCAGGCGCACCCGGTAGAACACGAACTCGCCACGCTGCAGAACGTCCGTGTAGCTGCCGGAGCGGTCGAGCGTGCCGGCGACGTTGAAGGAGCCGCCGCCCACCACGGGCCGGGGTGCACCCGTCGGCTCGACGAACGCGCCTAGCGGCAGCACGGCAACGGGGCCCGGGTCGGTCACCGCGGGCTCGACGCCGATGAGCAGCTCGACAGGAAGCCGCTCCGGCACGCCCGCCGACACCCGGTCCCACTCGAGGGCGAACCAGTAGCGGCCGCCGCCCTTGCACGCGTCGCCGGTCGGGCTGCTCCCGGTGTCCTCCTTGGTAGCGCCGTCCCAGGTGGTGGCCACGGTGAGCGCGGCTCCGTCCGACGACCTGCTCGCCTGCTCCGACTCGAACTCGTGGCAGTCCGCGCCGTCCTCGCCGTAGGTGCGCAGCTGGAGGGTGTTGAAGTCGTTGACCACGTCGATCCCGCGCAGGCGCGGGAAGGAGACCGTTGCGCTGAAGTAGGCCGTGGCGCCGGCGGGCACGTCGACCGCGTAGTAGCGCTGCTCGTGCTGGCCGACGGTGTCGAGGTGCTGTCCCGGGCCTGCCACCGGCGCGGCGTCGAAGGTCGGCGTGCCGGTGATGGGTGTGCCCGCAGGCTGGTAGTTGCGCAGCGCCGTGGCGGCGACGCGGGGGAGTACGCGTTGCAGGGCGCCGGCGTCGGGTGCGTCGGTGTAGGTGCCGCCGGTGGCTTGGGCGACGCAGGCGAGCTGGGCGCGGGCGACGGCGTCGACGCCGAAGCCGACCGCGTGCACGACGAGGTCGACGCCCTGCCCGGCGAGCGTGCGCACCACGTCGCAGGGCTCGGGCGGGGCACAGGTGTCCTCGCCGTCGGAGACGAGCACGACGGAGCGGGGGCCCTCCTGAGGCAGCTGCTCCGCGGCCACCTGGAGGGAGCGCCCGATCGGGGTGTAGCCGCGGGGAACGACGCCGTCGACGGCCGTGGCGAGGGCGGCCTTGTCGATCGCGCCTGGCGGACGCAGCACCGTGACGTCCTGGCAACCCCGAGCGCGTTCGGCGTCGGAGTTGCCGGTGCCGGTGCCGTAGACGGCGAGACCGACGGGTGCACCGTCGGGTGCGGCGTCGACCAGCGCGTGCACCGCCTTCTTGGCGGCGTCCATCTTGGTGCCGCCCGCGGGATCCGCGCCCGTCATCGAGCCGGACGCGTCGAGCACCAGCATCGTCGGCGCGAGCTCGGCCGGGCCGGTCCCGTCCTGGGCGTGCGCGACGCCCGCCGGCATCGTGACGAGAAGCCATGCGACCGCCGCAACGACGGCGATCCGGATCACGTCCGGCCGCGGGTTGATCATGGGGCGCAGTCTGGCATCCGCATCCGCCGGTCGGGTGACGCCCTCCGCAGTGGTGGTGTCGTCCACCACGTTGACCGCCGCGCGGAGGCCTCGCCATGATCAGCCGCCCCCAAGATCATCAGCGCGGCCGTGGCCGTTGCGCGAGGTCAGTCCCGCCGACCCCGGGGTCGGCAACGTCCGAGGAAGTGAGTCACCGATGACCGCCGAGCGTCCGGTGGGAGCACTGTTGGTCGGGAGCGTCAACCTCGCCACGGCAGCGGACGTCTTCCGCGCGGCGGGAACGCATCTGGCCCAGCATCTGCGGTACGTCCCCGACGGGGAGCCGGGGGAGCGCGACAACTGGCTGGTGTTCCAGTCCGGCGTGTTCGACCGGCACCCGGACGTCGAGCTCGCGCCGCGTCCGGACGACGGGTACGGACATGTCCTGCCGTCGTACCGGTTGCGCCGTGGCGCCGACCCGCGCGGTATCGACCTCAGACCGCTGGGCTACGCGGACGCGGCGGAGTCGTCGTACGCGGAGTTCCGGCGGTTGCGGGGTGAGGGAGCCCTGCCGTCGCACGTCCGGTTCCAGGTCTCGCTTCCGACTCCCGCGGCCGTGGTGGCGACGTTCGTCGACGCGGGCGACCAGCCCGCCCTCGAACCGGTGTACGAGGCGGCCCTCCTCGCCGAGCTCCGGCGGATCCAGGACGTCGTGCCGAGCGGCGACCTCGCCGTCCAGTGGGACGTCTGCGTGGAGATGGCGATGCTGGAGGAGATCGGCGGTCTCTTCACCCCGTGGTTCGGTCCGGTGCTCGACGGTGTGGTGGACAGGCTCGCCCGGATCTCGGCGGAGGTCGTCTCCGAAGTGCCGCTGGGCTTTCACCTCTGCTACGGGGACTTCGGCCACCAGCACTGGAAGGAGCCGGCCGACACGAGCAGGCTCGTCGAGATGGCCAACACCATCGTCGACGCCGTGCGCCGGCCGATCGCCCACCTGCACCTCCCCGTCCCCGCCGACCGGGACGACGCCGAGTACTTCGCTCCGCTACGAGAGCTGCGCCTGCGTCCGGAGACCGACCTCTACCTCGGCCTCGTCCACGCCGGCGATCTGCTCGGGACCGCGCGTCGCGCCGCTGCCGCACGCACCGCGGTACCGCGGTTCGGGGTGGCCACCGAGTGCGGCATGGGGCGCACCCCCCGCGAGCTCATCGACGGACTGCTCGCCCTGCACGCGAAGTCGGCGGACCCGGTCGGTGGCCCGCTGACGGTCGCGATGGCGTGACGCGGCGAAGGGACCCGTCCACGCTCACGACCGTGCGAAGCGGAGCGTGACGATCCGGAACGGGCGCAGGGTCAGCCGGGTGCCGTCGGCGGACAGGGCCACCGGCTGCTCCAGCGGGGTCTCCAGCAGGTCGGTCTCGACCACGCCGGAGTGTGCGAAGTCCGCCCTGATCGACGCCGTGGCCCGGCCGCCGTGCGCCTCGTAGAGCCGCACGACCACGTCGCCGCTGCCGTCCTCGGCGAGCTTCATGGCTTCGACGACCACGGCGGGATGGTCGACCGTCACCAGCGGGTCGATCCCGGCCCGGCCGCGCACCGTCCGCAGCGGCAGGTTGCGCCGATAGCCCTCGACCACGGCGTCGGCAATCGTGGCGCCCACGCGTAGCGAGACCGCGAGCCGGTGCTCCCCCTGGTCGGCGGTGGGGTCGGGGAAGAGTGGCGCGCGCAGCAGAGACAGCCGCACGGTTGTGGTGGTGCCCCCGTCCGGGCGGGTGCTGCGGTTCACGTCGTGGCCGTATGTCGAGTCGTTGGCCACGGCCACCCCGTAGTCCGGCTCGCCGACGTGCACCCACCGGTGGGCCACGGTCTCGAACCGCGCCGCGTCCCACGAGGTGTTGGTGTGGATCGGGCGGTGCAGGTGCCCGAACTGGATCTCCGAGGTCGCGCGGTCGGCGTGCACGTCGAGCGGGAACGCGAGCTTCAGCAGCTTCTGACGCTCGTGCCAGTCGACGTCGATGACGACGTCGATCGCCGGAGAGCCGGCGGCCAGGCTCACGACCTGCGTGATCGTGGACGCCCCCGGCTTGCGGACGATCCGCACGGACACCCGCTCCGGCCCGCGCTCGAGCACCGTCAGCTCGTCGACGTCGACGAGATCGCGGCCGTGGCGCCGGTAGGTCTCGTCGATGTCCCATGCGTCCCACTTCGCGGGGGTGTCGCGGTGCAGCTGGAGGAGGTTGGCGGTGGAGCCCGGTGCCACGACCTCGCGGTCGGCGGCGAGGTCGCGAACCGAGGTGAACAGCCCGCGCTCGTCGATGACGACCCGGACCGCGTCGTTGGCGAGCACGAGGCCGTCACCGCTCTCCTCGATCGTCGCCCGCCCGCCGGGACGCGACGGTGTCGCACCGCCCAGGGCGGGCACACCGTCGCGGACGTACGGGCCTGCGTTCGCGGTGATCTCCTCGTCGCCCTCTCCCACGAGCGCTGTGAGCGACCGCGCGATGACCTCCTCGAGCTCCGCGCTGACGCGGGCATGGTTCCGCTCCGCCTCCTGGTGCACCCACGCGATCGACGTGCCCGGCAGGATGTCGTGGAACTGCTGCAGCAGCACGGTGTGCCAGCACCGCTCCAGCACGTCCGCGGGATACGCCGCACCGGTGCGCACGGCGGCCGTGGCGGCCCACAGCTCGGCCTCCCGCAGCAGGTGCTCGTTGCGCCGGTTGCCCCGCTTGGTCCGTGCCTGCGATGTGTAGGTGCCGCGGTGGAACTCCAGGTAGAGCTCGCCCGACCACACCGGCGGCAGGGGGTACTCGGCCTCGGCCGTGGCGAAGAACTCCGCGGGCGAGGTCATCCGCACGGCCGGTGAACCCTCCAGCGATCGGGTGCGCGCCGCGGCGGCGAGCATCTCCCGGGTCGGCCCGCCACCGCCGTCGCCCCAGCCGAAGGGCACCAGCGACGTGTTGGCCCTGCCCTTCTCGGCGTACTGACGCTGCGCCCGTGCGAGCTCCTGCGCCGAGAGCTGCGAGTTGTACGTGTCGACCGGCGGGAAGTGGGTGAAGATCTGAGTGCCGTCGATGCCCTCCCAGCGGAACGTGTGGTGCGGCATCACGTTCGTCTCGTTCCAGGAGATCTTCTGGGTGAGGAACCAGCGCGCTCCCGCCGCGGCGATGATCTGCGGCAGCGCGGCGGAGTAGCCGAAGGAGTCCGGCAGCCAGACCTCCTGCGGATCCACGCCCAGCTCCTCGCGGAAGAACCGCTTGCCCGCCACGAACTGGCGCGCCAGCGCCTCACCGCCGGGCATGTTCGTGTCCGACTCCACCCACATCCCGCCGACCGGCACGAACCGGCCCTCTGCCACGCGCGCCTTCACCCGCTCGAACAGTTCGGGCTGGTGTTCCTTGAGCCACGCGTATTGCTGGGCGGAGGATGCGGCGAACACGAACTCGTCGTCGGTGTCCATCAGGGACAGGACGTTGGCGAACGTCCGGGCGACCTTGCGGACCGTCTCCCGCACCGGCCACAGCCACGCCGAGTCGATGTGCGCGTGGCCGACGGCGTGCACCCGGTGCGCGCTGGGGTAGGCCGGGCTCGCCAGCACACCGGCCAGCTCGGCCCGGCCGAGCTCTGCCGTGCCGGAGACGTCGTCCGGGTCGACGGCGTCGACGGCCCGTTCGAGCGCGCGCAGCACCTCGGCGCGCCGCGGCAGGTCGGCGGGCAGCTCACCGACCAGCCCCGAGAGCGTCCAGACGTCCTGGGTCAGCTCCCAGACGGGGAGGTCGACCAGCGCGACGTCCACGCCGCCGAGGCGGTAGATCGGGTCCGAGCCCGCGGTGAGGAGGTCGCCGAGGGGGCTCGGGGAGTACGTCCAGCCGCTCCCGACGTCCGGGTTCGAGGCGCCCTCGACATAGAGGTCGACGGCGGATCCGGCGCCGCCGGGGAGCGGCACGTGCATGTTCATCGGCTCGACCGCGGCCACCACCACACCCTTCGGCGTGTAGGCGAGGCCTTCGGCCTGGAAACCGGGGACGGCCGAGGAGAAACCCAGGTCGACGACGAGTTCGGGCCGGGTGGCGGGATCGGTCCAGGCCGCCGGGACGGACCCGGTGACGTGGAACCAGACGGTGCCCCACGGCCGGCCCCACGCCGTGCCGGGGGAGATCGGCGTGAACTCCCGGCGGACGGCCTCGGCGAACGGGACCGGCTCGCCCGGTGCCGTCCAGGCCGTCAGCTGGGCCGGGACGCGGTCGCGGTAGACAGCGGGGAGGAGTCGTTCGCGGAAGAACCGCGCGATCCGCGGGAGGACGAGAGCCGAGTCATCGTGCACGGTCCCATCCTGACTCGCGTCGGCATCCGCGCAGAAGCCTCGGACGGCGCGGGCTCAGCGCGGCAGGTCGGGAAGCGCCTGGCCGTACAGCCACTCCGAGAAGAACGGGGACAGATCAGCGCCTGCGTGCACGCAGGCGAGTGCGGTGAACTGCTCGGTCGTCACCGAGCCGTGCCGGTGCTGCGTGGTCCAGGTGCGCAGCAGAGCGAAGAAACGCTCGTCGCCGATCCGCAGGCGCAGTGCGTGCAGCGCCAGCGCGCCGCGCTTGTAAACGCGCTGGTCGAACAGCCGCTCGACGCCGGGGTCGGCGAGCACCAGGTCGGCGGGCAGGCGCGCCACCGCCGCGTGCCACTCATGCGCGTGCGCCTGGGCCGCAGGCCCGCCCGACGCCTCGGACCACAGCCACTCCGCGTACGTCGCGAAGCCCTCGTTGAGCCAGATGTGACGCCAGTCGGCGATCGTCAGGCTGTTGCCGAACCACTGGTGCGCCAGCTCGTGCACCACCAGCCGCTCGTGGGTCCGCTTCCCGTCGACGTGGTTGGCACCGAAGATCGACATGCCCTGCGCTTCGATCGGGTCGTCCAGGTCGTCGTCGGTCACCACCACCACGTAGTCGCCGAACGGGTACGGCCCGAAGAACCCCTCGCAGGTCGTCATGATCTGTCCGTGCCGCCCGAGGTCCCGGGCGGCGTTCTTGCGCAGGCGCGCCGGTACTCCGGCCACCTGGGGGACACCGCCGCGGGCCAGCACCAGCTGTTCGTAGCGGCCGATCTGCACGCTGACCAGGTAGGACGCCGTCGGCTCCGGCCGTTCGAAGACCCACGTACGGCTGCCGGCGGAGCGCCGCCGAGCGGTCGGCACACCGGTCGCCAGCACCGTGTAGGGCGCTTCGACGGTCACGGCGATCCGGTACGCGGCCTTGTCCGCAGGGTGGTCGTTGCACGGGAACCAGGACGGCGCTCCGACGGGCTGAGCGGCGACGAGCGCCCCGTCGGTCAGCTCGTCCCAGCCGATGTCACCCCACGGGCTGTCGATGGGCCGCGGGTTGCCGCCGTAGCGCACCTCGACGACGAACGAGGCGCCGGACGCCACCGGCCGGGCCGGGGTGACGTGGAGCTTCCCGCCGCGGTGGATGAACCGTGCCTGCTTCCCGTCCACGGTGACGCGAGGGACCGTGAACGCACCGAGGTCGAGGCTGAACCGGCCGAGCGGCTGCCGGGCCACGGCCGTGAGCGTGGCTCGCCCGGAGAGCCTGTTCGAGCGGACCTTGTAGGCGAGGTCGAGGTCGTAGTGCTCGACCCGGTAGCCGCCGTTGCCGTGCTCGGGGAGGTAGGAGTCGGCCGAGCGGCAGGCACCGGCCGGTGGCCCGGCCTGGGGGTCCATCCCTACCGTCCTGCGGCCGCGGGCCACGAGGTGATCGGGTTTCCGAGCCAGCGGGTGTCTGCGGGCACCGTGTCGCCGCGGGTGATCAGCGATCCCGGACCCACGGTGGTGCGTGCTCCGATCCCGGCGCCCGGCAGGACGATCCCGTGCGGACCGAGCGTCGCGCCCTCGTCGAACCGCACCCCGTCCATGCTCATGATCCGGTCGTGGAACAGATGGGTCTGCACGACACAGCCGCGGTTGACGGTGGCCCCGTCACCGAGCCGGACGAGGTCCGACTCCGGCAGCCAGTAGGTCTCGAGCCACACACCGCGGCCGACCTTCGCACCCATCGTGCGCAGCCAGGCGGTGAGCACCGGGGTGCCGCTCGCCGGGCCGACGAGCCAGGGCACCGCGAGCACCTCGACGAAGGTGTCGGCCAGTTCGTTGCGCCACACGAACGAGCTCCACAGCGGGTGCTCCACCGCGCGGAACCGGCCGATCAGCAGCCACTTCACGGCGGTCGCCGTGGCGGCGGCGGCGAGCCCGGCGGCCACCAGGAACGGGCCTGCCAGCACAGCGGCGAGCAGCAGCCCGCCGGCGGCGTCCACGGCCAGCAACGCGGCGAGCACGCCCGTGGCGAGCGCCACGGAGCACATCACGGGGACGGCCCGGCAGAGTTCGACGAGCCCGCGTGCCACCTTCAGCCTGCGCGGGGGATGGAACGTCCGGCTCGTGTCACCCTGCTCGACGGCCCGGCGCAGCGGCATCGGCGGCAGCCCGAGCCACGACGAGCCCTTCTTCGCCTTCCGCGGCGTCGAGGAGAGCACTCCGATCAGGCCACGGTTGGGCACCGAGCGGCCCGGTCCGGTCATGCCGGAGTTCCCGAGGAACGCGTGCTTGCCGATCCGGGCGGGCCCGACGTGCATCCAGCCGCCGTCCAGCTCGTAGGTCGCCACCATCGTGTCGTCGGCGAGGAACGCCCCGTCGGCGACGGTCGTCATCCGGGGCAGCGCCAGCACGGTGGACGCCTCCACGTCCTTGCCGACACGAGCTCCGAGCAGCCGCAGCCAGACCGGCGTGAACAAGCTCGCGTACAGCGGGAACAGCGCGATGCGGGCCATCGCCATCAGGCGTTCGGTGGTCCAGACTTGCCAGCCCGATCGGCTGTGGACGGGGTGGAGACCCGCCACCATCCCCGCGCCGAGCAACCGCACGCCCAGGAGCACCAGCACGGCGTACCCGACGAAGTAGGCGAGCGCGGCCGGCGGGACGGCCGGCAGCACGGCACGCGTCACGGCGGCCGGAGTGGAGGCTCCGGACGCCGCGACGCCGACGATCACGAGTGCGGGCAGCGCGGCGAGCACCGGGAACACCCCGAGCACGGCCGATGTGACGCCGTAGGCCGCCACCCAGAACCGGGAGCGGGGCGGCCGGTCCGCGGGCCGGCTCAGGTCGCTCCTGCCGGTGCGGTGGGCAGGCGAGCCCGACCAGCGCTGACCTGCCGGCACCGCACCCTGCACCGTCGACCCCGGGGTGATCTCGGCGCTCCGGCCGACCCGTGCGCCGGGGAACAGGGTGCTGCGCGCGCCGACCCGTGCCCCCGCACCGACCCGGATCTTGCCGACGTGCACGACGTCGCCGTCGACCCAGTGGCCGGACAGGTCGACCTCGGGCTCCACCGCCGCGCCCCGGCCGAGCTTGAGCATCCCCGTGACCGGGGGTGCGGAGTGCAGGTCGACGTCCTTGCCGATCTTCGCCCCGAGCAGGCGTGCGTACTGCGTCGTCCACGAGGCCGCGGTGACGCCGGTTGCCCCGGAGAGCTCGGCGAGCCGGGTGGCGGCCCACAGCCGGACGTGCACCGAGCCGCCACGGGGGTAGCTGCCCGGTCGCACCCCACGCAGCAGGAGCCGGGCCCCGCCTGCGGCGATCCCGATCCGGCCCGGCGGGCTGAACAGCACCAGCCACCCCAGTACGAGCCACCACCACGGCACCGCGGGCGCCCACGGCAGCACCCCCGACAGCGCGGCCAGCGTGGACAGCGCGGCCGCGGTCGTGGTGAAACGGAGACCGACGAGCGCGATCATGGGCGCCAGGAGCAGCGCCTGCACCATCCCGGTGCGCCGTGGAGTGGGCCTGACCTCGCGACGGGCGGTGGGTGCGGTGCTCTGCGCGTCGAGCCAGGCGGCGAGCTCGTGAAGCGTCGGGCGCAGGTAGAGGTCGTTGACCGACACCTGCGGATGCCGGGCGCGGATCAGTGCAACCAGCTGGGCCGCGGTCAGGCTGCCACCGCCGTGGGTGAAGAAGTCGGCGCGCGGATCCGTGACGGGAGCGCCGAGGATCTCGGCCCAGCCCTGCGCGAGCCAGCCCTCCGTCGAGGTCAGTACACCCGCCGCGACCAGATCCTCGCCGGAACCCGACGGCAGCGGCCAGGGCAGCGCTTCCCGGTCGACCTTCCCGGACGTGCGGGTGGGTAGCTCCTCCACCACCGCGAGCAGCGGGACGAGCGAGGCGGGCAGGCGGTCGCGAAGCCGGTGCGCGGCGCTGTCGGTGTCGAACTCACCGGTCTCCGGGGCGACGTAGCCGACCAGGACCTGGTTGCCCGCCCTCGTCCGGCGTACCGCGGCCGCGGCGGCGCGCACACCGGGGAGCGCCTGCAGCGCGGCGTCCACCTCGCCGAGCTCGATCCTCCTGCCGCCCAGCTTGACCTGCTCGTCGGCCCGGCCGAGGAACAGCAGACCGGCCTCCTCCGCGCGGACGACGTCGCCGCTGCGATAGGCGCGGGCCCAGCCGAGCGACGGCAGCGGAGCGAACTTCTGGGCGTCCTTCGCCGCGTCGAGGTAGCGGGCGAGGCCGACACCACCGATGACCAGCTCACCCGTCCCGCCCATCGGGACCGGCTCACCGTCGGCGTCGACGACCGCGAGCTGCCAGCCCTCGAGCGGGAGCCCGATGCGCACCGGTCCGTCGGCGGTGAGCGGCGAGGCGCAGGCGACCACGGTCGCCTCGGTCGGACCGTAGGTGTTCCACACCTCGCGGCCCTCCACGGCGACCCGCTCCGCGAGCTCGGGTGGGCACGCCTCACCCCCGAAGATCATCAGCCGGACGTCCTCGAGCGCGTCGGCGGGCCACAGCGCGGCGAGCGTCGGCACGGTGGAGACGACCGTGATCCGCTGCGCCGCGAGCCAGGGGCCGAGGTCGACACCGGTGCGCACCAGCGACCGCGGGGCCGGCACCAGGCATGCACCGTGCCGCCAGGCCAGCCACATCTCCTCGCACGACGCGTCGAAGGCCACGGACAGGCCCGCAAGCACCCTGTCGCCCGGCCCGATCGGCTCGTCGGCGAGGAACATCCGCGCCTCCGCGTCGACGAACGCGGCAGCGCTGGCGTGCCGGACCGCCACACCCTTCGGGGTGCCTGTGGATCCGGACGTGAAGATGACCCAGGCGTCGTCCTCGGGACGGGGGCGTCCGGGCGTGCCGACCGGGTCGTGGCGCATCGTGATCGTGCAGCCGTCGCCGAGCACGGCGCAGACCGCCGCCTCGCCGAACACCAGTTCCGCGCGCTCGTCGGGATCGTCGGCGTCCACGGGGACGTACGCTGCGCCCGCCGCGAGCACGGCGAGGATCGCGACGTAGAGCTCGACCGTGCCGGAGGCGATCCGCACCCCGACCCGGTCGCCGCGGCCGATGCCGGCGGTGGCGAGCCTGCGGCGGACGACCTCCACGTCGGCGGCGAGCCGTCGATAGCTGAGGGCCACGCCGCCGGCGTCGAGCGCGGTGGCGTTCGGGTGCAGCGCAGCGGTCACCGCGAGGATCTCCAGCAGCGTCCGCTGCGGCGGTGCGACATCCGTGGTGAAAACCGCGGGCCGCGCAGCCGAGCCGACCTGGACAGCGGCAGTAGTGGTCACGCGATGCCTCCTGCAGCCTGCCCGGCGCAGGACGCGTGCACACGGTGGGTGGCCTCGCGGCCCATTTCTCACACCTTCCCGGTGCTCTGCACCGCGACCTCACATCCGGGGGCCGACGGTCTGTTGGCCTCCCAGGCACGGCAAACCGGCCACCCAAGGTAAACACCGGATGACGTGCGGGGCTCCGGTAGGTGCCGGACCTCACTCGGCCGAACGCGGATGCATCGGCGACGGAAAGGCCGGGCGTTCTGTCGGGGTGGGGCGGTAACATCGGAGGGTCCTCAGGCAGCAGAGTCCCAGCAGATGGAAAGCAGGCGGCACAGCCCTTGTCACATCCGGATCCCGTCCAGTCCCGCATGGCCGTTCCGGACACCGCTCTGCTCGCGCTGCTGGGTTCGCGCGACGAGAGCCTGCGCGTCGCCGAGGAGTTGCTCGACGCCGACGTCCACGTCCGAGGTAATGAGCTCACCCTCACCGGATCCCCGGCCGACGTGGCCTTCGCGGAGCGGGTGTTCACCGAGCTGATCATGCTCGCCGAGCGGGGGCAGCAGGTCTCCACCGACGCCGTGCGGCGCACCGTCGAGATGCTCGCCGACGGCGAGGCCGATGAGCGCGCCCGCATCGGGGAGTCCCCTGCCGAGGTGCTGAGCCTCGACATCCTGTCCCGCCGCGGCAAGACGATCCGGCCCAAGACGCTCAACCAGAAGCGGTACGTCGACGCCATCGACGCCCACACCATCGTCTTCGGCATCGGCCCGGCCGGCACGGGCAAGACCTACCTCGCGATGGCCAAGGCCGTGCAGGCGTTGCAGGCCAAGATGGTCAACCGGATCATCCTCACCCGCCCGGCCGTGGAGGCGGGGGAGCGGCTCGGCTACCTGCCCGGCACGCTCTACGAGAAGATCGACCCGTACCTGCGCCCGCTCTACGACGCGCTGCACGACATGATCGACCCCGAGTCGATCCCGAAGCTGATCGCGGCCGGCACCATCGAGGTGGCGCCACTCGCGTACATGCGCGGCCGCACGCTCAACGACGCCTTCATCATTCTGGACGAGGCGCAGAACACCACGCCCGAACAGATGAAGATGTTCCTGACGCGGCTCGGGTTCGGTTCCAAGATCGTGGTCACCGGTGACGTCACGCAGGTCGACCTGCCCGGTGGCACCCGATCGGGGCTCAACGTGGTGCGCGACATCCTCGGCGACGTCGACGACGTGCACTTCTCCCTGCTGACCAGCACCGACGTGGTGCGCCACCGGCTGGTGGCCGACATCGTCGACGCCTACGCGCGCTGGGACGCCGGCAACGAGCGGCCGAACCTGCGGTCGGCGGCGCCGCGCACGGGCCCGCCGCAGGACAGGCGATCGCGCCGGCGCTGACACCGCCGTGCCGATCCCGGTGGTTGCCCGGGGGACGTAACACCGACAGGATTCCCCTTCGTGAGGTTGTCCCGTCGCGCGGTCGTCGCGAGCACGTTCACGCTCCTGGTTGGACTGTCCATAGCCGTCCCGCCCGTGGCCGCGGCGGCGCCTGCACCGGCGCCCGCCCAGCCGGGGCTCGATCGTTTCCTGTCCCAGGAGCTGTCCTGGGGCCCCTGCACCGACTTCGCGCGCACGGCTGCCGACCGGCAGACCTTCGCCGACCCCAAGTTCGACTGCACCTATCTCGAGGTGCCGCTCGACTACGCGAACCCGGAGGGCAAGACCGCCAAGATCGCCATGCTCCGGCAGAAGGCGCTCGACCCGGCGGCCCGGATCGGCTCGCTGTTCACCGACCCGGGCGGCCCTGGTGGCTCCGGCGTGAGCTTCCTGCCGTCGATCGCCGGCCTGATCGGCAACGGCGAGGTGGCCCAGAAGTTCGACCTGATCGGGTTCGATCCGCGCGGTGTCGGCGTCTCCGAGCCCACGATCGACTGCTCCGACACCGCTGAGATCGATGCCGAACGCGCGGACCTCGATCTCGACACCTCGCCGGAGGGCGTCGCGCAGACCGAGAAGGAGTACAAGGAGTTCGCGCAGCGCTGCGCCGACCGCGTCGGCCTCGACGTGCTCGCCAACGTGGGCACCCGGGACGTGGCCCGTGACCTGCAGATCGCCCACCAGGTGGTGGGTGACGAGAAGCTGAACTACGTCGGCTACTCCTACGGCACGCACATCGGCTCCGAGTTCGCCGAGCAGTTCCCGCAGTCGGTGCGCGCGATGGTGCTCGACGGCGCGGTCGACCCCTCGCTGAACCCTGTGGAGTCGCGGCTCACGCAGGCCCGTGGCTTCCAACGGGCCTTCGACAACTTCGCCAAGGCCTGCGTCGGGCAGGCCGGATGCCCGCTGGGCACGGACGCGCCCGGCGCGTCGAAGAAGCTGCAGGACCTCCTGCGGCCGCTGATCAACACGCCGGTCACGGCCGAGGGCGGGCGCAAGCTGGGCTACAACGACGCCATGACCGGCGTGCTCACCGCGCTGTACTCCGAGTCGCTGTGGGGCTTCCTGCAGGAAGGGCTCGTGCAGGTGACGCAGGGCAACGGCACCAACCTGCTGCGGCTGGCCGACGCCTACTACGAACGGGCACCTGACGGCAGCTACAGCAACCTGCTGGAAGCCTTCCCCGTGATCAACTGCGTCGACTCGGACCGGCTCACCGACCGGAACGTCGCGCTCGAGATCAGCAAGGAGTCGCTGGAGATCGCGCCGTTCTACGACGCGGGTGTCGGGCCGTCCGACGCGCTGGAGCAGTGCTCGTTCTGGCCGGTGCCACCCACCAGCCAGCCCGGGCCCGTCGAGGCGCCAGGCCTGCCCACCGTGCTGGTCGTCTCCTCGACCGGGGACCCGGCCACCCCGTACGAGGACGGTGTGTCGCTGGCCAAGCAGATGAAGGCCCGGCTGCTGACCGTGGAGAACGACGGGCACACGGTGGCGCTCCAGGGTGCCAACGCCTGCGCGGACGAGGCTGCCACGCGCTACCTCGTGGATCTCACGCTCCCGGCGCAGGACACGACCTGCGCGCGGCAGACCGCATCCGGCGGTCAGCCGGCTCCTCAGGCAGGAGGCTGAGCCGCAGGCTCTACGGACGAGTGGCTCTCCTGGCCCGGCGCGGACTTCCGCGCCGGGCCAGGTGCGTCAGGCCGGCAGGTAGCGATCCACCATCGCGTTGCGGAACTTGCCTGCGGGGTCGTGCCGGCGCAGGAGCCGCTCCACGTCGGGCAGGCGCGGCCACAGCGCCCGCACCGCGTCCGGCTCGACGCCGAAGACCTTGCCCCAGTGCGGCCGCGCACCGAACGGCTCCAGTACGGCCTCCACGGCGGCCACCACCGGGAGCACGGCGGCCGTGTCGGCGACCCAGGTGAAATGCACCGCGGCGCTGTCACGCTCGTGGGCGAGGGAGAGCCACAGGTCGTCGGCGGCGATCGAGCGGATCTCGCACACCTGCAGGACGGGCGCGATCGTGTCGCGTATCCGGTCGAGGGCCCGCAAGGCGTCGACGAGCGAGCCGCGCGGAATCAGGTACTCCGACTGCAACTCCTCACCGCTGCTCGGAGTGAACTCCAACCGGAAATGCGGCAGCCGCTCGTTCCACGGGCCCACCACGCCCAGCTGCGGCGTGCAGTGCTGCGGGTCGACCCCACGCACCATGTGCCGCGGGCCGTCGGCGCGGGTGCTGCCGAGCCAGCGCAACGCGGGCTCGGGGTCGGTGTCGCGCTGCTTGATCCACACCTGCTCGAAGCCCTCGCCCGTCCAGTAGGTGAAGAGGCTGACGCTGTATGCGGCCGCCAGCACCTCCTCGACGTCGTCGAACCCGCGCAGGCCCTCATAGATCCATTGCCGCATGTCGAAGGCCGGGTGCAGGTCGAGGGTGAGTGTGGTGACGATGCCCAGCGCGCCGAGGGCGACCAGGGAGCCGGCGAACTCGGCGTCACTCCGGCGCACTGTGCGCAGCTCGCCGTCGGCCCCCACCAGCTCGATGGCCGACACGGCCGTCGCGAGGGCGCCGTTCCCGTTCCCTGAGCCGTGGGTGCCGGTCGAGCAGGCACCCGCGATGGAGATGTGGGGCAGCGAGCCGAGGTTGGGAAGGGCGAAGCCTGCCGCGGTCAGCATCCCGGTCACCTCGCCGTAGCGCGTCCCGGCGGAGACCGTGACGGTGGCGGCGTCGGGATCGATGTGCGCGATCTTCGGCAGGGCCGCGAGCGACACCAGGTCGCCCGTCGTGTCGGCGATCGGGCTGAACGAGTGCCCGGTGCCCAGGGCCCGGATCCTGTCGCTCCCCGCCACCAGCTCCTGCAGCGCAGGAACGGAGTCCGGCCTGTGGAAGCTGCCGGCTCCGAAGACGATGTTGCCCGCCCAATTCGTGACGGATGCCGTGGTGCCCATGCAGCCGAACCTACCCACGGCCACGGGCTAGGCTGGGCCCCTGTTCATCAGCGGCCGGATCAGGGGTTAACGGGTGTCGATCGAGGTATGCAACGAGTCCGGCGTCACCGTGGACGAGTCGCTCATCGCCTCGGTGGCGCGGCACGCCCTCGACGCGATGCATGTCAACCCCGCAGCCGAGCTGAGCATCCTGGCCGTCACCACGGAAGTCATGAGCGAGTTGCACGAGCGCTGGATGGACGAGCCGGGTCCCACCGACGTGATGTCGTTCCCGATGGACGAGCTCACCGAGGAGTCCCGCAGGCCCGACGCCCCGGACATGGGGCCCGCGCTGCTCGGCGACATCGTGCTCTGCCCGGAGTTCGCCAAGGCACAGGCCCGTCAGGCCGGCCACACGCTCTCCGACGAGCTGCACCTGCTCACCGTGCACGGCGTGCTTCACCTGCTCGGCTACGACCACGGCGAGCCCGACGAGGAACGCGAGATGTTCGCCCTGCAGAACAAGCTCCTCACCGACTGGCGCGCCGCCATCGCGGAGACCGCCGCTCGCGAGGCCCAGCGTCGCAGCGACGACGCAGTGCTCGGCACCGTCGGGCTCGAAGACAGCTGACGGCCTCGTCATGAGCACCCCGCTGATCGTCATCGCGGTCCTGCTCGTCCCGCTCGCGGGCTTGTTCGCGGCAGCCGACGCCGCGCTCAACTCGGTCTCCCGAGCCCGGGTCGACGCGCTCGTCCGTGCGGGCAGGCCCGGGTCGCGTGCCCTCGCCGCGGTCGTGGCCGACCGCCCGCGCCACGTCAACCTGCTGCTGCTGTTGCGGCTCGCCGCCGAGGCCGCAGCCACCGTCCTGCTCACCGTGGCGCTGGTGGAGACCATGCAGCCCGTGTGGATGGCGGCGCTCATCGCCGGCGGGATCATGGTCGTGGTGAGTTACGTGCTGATCGGGGTCGGCCCACGCACGCTCGGTCGTCAGCACCCGTACCGCGTCGGCATGATCGTCGCGGCGCCGATCCGCGCGCTCGCCACGTTGCTCGGCCCCCTCACGAAGCTGCTGATCCTCATCGGTAACGCCATCACCCCCGGTCAAGGGTTCCGGCAGGGCCCGTTCTCCTCCGAGGTGGAGCTGCGCGAGCTCGTCGACATGGCGAGCACCAGCGGCGTGGTCGACGAGGACGAGCGCCAGATGATCCACTCGGTGTTCGAGCTGGGCGACACGCTCGTGCGTGAGGTGATGGTGCCGCGTCCGGACGTGGTGTGGACCGAGCGCGACACGCCGGTCGAGAAGGTGCTCCGGCTGGCACTCAAGAGCGGCTACTCGCGGATCCCGGTGCTCGGCGAGAGCATCGACGACATCGTGGGCGTCGCCTACCTGAAGGACCTCGTCCAGGCCGTGCAGGGCGCAGGCTCCGCCGGGCCCGACCAGGCGGTCGACCCGCTGGAGAGCGTGATGCGGCCCGCGGTGTTCGTCCCCGACAGCAAACGCATCGACGAACTGCTCAAGGAGATGCAGCGCACGCGCAACCACATGGCGATCGTCGTCGACGAGTACGGCGGCACCGCGGGTGTGGTCACGATCGAGGACATCCTGGAGGAGATCGTCGGCGAGATCACCGACGAGTACGACTCCGAGGAGGTGCCCGACGTCCAGGAGCTCGACGGTCGTAGGCTCCGGGTCTCGGCGCGCCTGCCGGTGGAGGACCTCGTGGAGTTGTTCCCCGGGGCCAACGGCGTCGACAGCCTGCTCAGCGACGTGCTGGAAGCCGCCGACGTCGACACGGTGGGTGGCCTGCTCGCCCAGCAGCTCGGCCGGGTGCCGCTTCCGGGTGCACAGGCCGAGGTACCCGGGCTGCGGCTGCTCGCCGAAGGTGGAAAGGACGCCCGCGGCCGGATCCGAATCAACACCGTGCTCGTTGAGCCGGTGGAGGCGGGCGGGGACGACGAGGAACGGGACGATGCGGGCGCAGAACGCGCCGGCCGTCGGGAGGAGAGCGATGTCCGACCAGCGTGATTCGGGGGAGGTACTCGACCCTGAGGACGCCAAGATCGTGACGCTTGCCCGCTCGGCGCGTGCCCGCACGGGAGCTGCTGAGGGCGCTGCCGTGCGTGACACCGACGGCCGCACGTACTCCGCCACCTCGGTCGCGCTCCCGTCGCTGTCGCTCAGCGCGCTGCAGGCCGCGGTCGCCGCTGCCGTGTCGAGCGGCGCTCCCGGGCTGGAGGCCGCCGCGGTCGTCACCGCGTCCGACTCGATCGACGGCGCTTCACTCGCCGCCGTCCACGATCTCGCTCCCGCCGCCCACGTCCTGCGCGCCGACCCCACTGGCGCCGTCCGGCACATCCATCGCCCGCAGGCCCCCACCACACAGATTCCGGCCTCGCAGACTTCCACGGAGACTCCCGCATGACCTTCCCCGCCACACCGAGGTTCGACGTCGTCGTGGTCGGCGGCGGCATCGTCGGCCTCGCCACCGCCCACGCCGTGGCCCGCACGGGTCGCTCGGTCGCCGTGCTCGAGCGCGAGCCGCGCCTCGCCACTCACCAGACCGGAAACAACTCCAACGTCATCCACTCCGGGCTCTACTACGCCCCTGGCGGCCTGAAAGCACGCCTCGCCGTGGCCGGCTGCGCGGAGACCGTGGCGTTCTGCCGCGAGCACGACCTGCCGCACCAGGTCACCGGCAAGCTCGTCGTCGCCACTGAGCCCGAGGAGTTGCCGCGGATGGCGGAGCTCGCCCGGCGCGGTGCCGCCAACGGGGTGGAGGCGCACGAGCTCGACCAGACGGAGATGCGCCGGCACGAGCCGCACGTCCGCGGGATCGCCGCCCTCTACGTGCCGTCCACCGGCATCTGCGACTACCGCGCCGTCGCGGAGAAGCTCGGCGAGCTCGTCGCGAAGGAGGGCGGCGAGATCCAGCTCGGCCGCTCGGTGCTGCGGCTGGTGCGCCGCCGTGAGGACGTCGTCGTGCGCACCGACGGCACCGACCTGCTGGCCAAGCAGGTGGTGGTCTGTGCCGGGCTGCGCGGCGACGAGCTGGCGAAGGCCTCCGGCGCCGACCCAGGTGTTCGGATCATCCCCTTCCGCGGGGAGTACGCGGGCTTCAGCGCTCGGGCCGCAGAGCTGGTCAAGGGCCTGATCTACCCGGTGCCCGACCCTGCGTTCCCGTTCCTGGGCGTGCACGCCACGCGCGGGATCGACGGGCACGTCCACGCCGGCCCGAACGCCGTGCTGGCGCTGGCTCGCGAGGGGTACTCGTGGGGCACGATCAAGCCGAAGGAGCTGGCCCAGTCGCTGGCCTACCCGGGCATGATGCGGCTGGCCCGCAAGCACTGGCGCTACGGGCTCGGTGAGGTGCACCGCTCGTTGTCGAAGAAGGCCATGGTTCAGCAGATCCA
Source organism: Pseudonocardia yunnanensis (assembly GCF_039534065.1). Classification (NCBI taxonomy): domain Bacteria; kingdom Bacillati; phylum Actinomycetota; class Actinomycetes; order Pseudonocardiales; family Pseudonocardiaceae; genus Pseudonocardia; species Pseudonocardia yunnanensis. Next base: position 195,339 of record NZ_BAAAUS010000039.1, read on the forward strand.
GCGGATGTTGCCGGACGTGCAGGCCGAGGACCTCACGCCCTCGGGCGCGGGCGTGCGCGCCCAGGCCGTCAAGCCGGACGGGTCGCTCGTCGACGACTTCCTGTTCGTCGCGCAGGGCGGCGCCGACGGTGAGCGCGGCGCGGGCTCCGTCCTCTACGTGCTCAACGCGCCCTCGCCTGCCGCCACCGCGGCGATGCCGATCGGCCGGGAGATCCTCGAGCGCCTCACGGGTGAGCGGATCGCCCCGCTCAACGCGGCATGACGGCTCAGACCGCGCGGGGCGCACGGTGACCGACGGGTTCGCGTCGGTCCCCGACGACTTCCGCTCCGGCTTCGCCTGCTTCGTCGGACGTCCCAACGCCGGCAAGTCGACGCTGACGAACGCGCTGATCGGCTCGAAGATCGCCATCACGTCCAGCAGGCCACAGACCACGCGCCACGCCATCCGCGGCATCCTGCACCGGCCCGACGCGCAGCTCGTGGTGGTCGACACCCCGGGCCTGCACAAGCCGCGCACGCTGCTGGGCAGCCGGCTCAACGACGTCGTCCGCGAGACGTGGGCCGAGGTCGACGTGATCGGTTTCTGCGTGCCGGCCGATGCGCCGGTGGGCCGTGGCGACGAGTTCATCGTGAACGAGTTGCGGTCGGTCGCCGGTCGCACGCCCGTGCTCGGCATCGTCACCAAGACCGACATCGCGCGGCCCGAGCAGATCGCCGAGCGGCTCACGCAGCTCTCCGGGCTCATGGATTTCGCCGAGGTGCTGCCGTGTTCCGCGGTCGACGGGTTCCAGGTCGACCTGCTCTCGGATCTCCTCGTCGCGCGGCTGCCGGAGGGGCCACCGCTCTACCCGGACGGGGAGCTCACCGACGAGCCGGAGGAGACGCTGGTCGCGGAGCTGATCCGGGAGGCGGCGCTGGAGGGCGTGCGCGACGAGATGCCGCACTCGATCGCCGTGGTGATCGAGGAGATGGTGCCGCGCGAGGGCAGGCACGAGAAGGCCGCGCCCATGCTGAACATCCACGCCAGCATCTACGTGGAGCGCCAGAGCCAGAAGGGCATCATGATCGGCAAGGGCGGAGAGCGGCTCCGCCAGGTGGGCACCGACTCCCGCCGCCAGATCGAGGCGCTGCTCGGCACGAAGGTGTTCCTCGACCTCCACGTCAAGATCGCGAAGGACTGGCAGCGCGATCCGCGTCAGCTGCGCAAGCTCGGGTTCTGACTGTCCGCCCGCGCTCACCTCATGGCCGGTCGCCGCTCGTGTCGAGCAGCCCGGTCAGCACCCGGGGCAGTACGCCCTCGAGCATGTCGGTGTCCCGGGGCGGCGCGGGGGACGGGTCGGCGAACGCCGCCGCGAGGTGCGGGTGCCGCCCGGCGGTCACCACCGAGGCGAGGAACTCCGCCTGCGCCTCGTGCCATTCCGTCGTCTGTCCGCCCAGGTCCTTCTCGGTGCGCACGAGTAGCGCAACGAAGCCGTTGAGCAGGGCGAACGCCTCCATCTTGGCCGTGGTCGGCGCGTCGAGATCCTGCATCGTGGTGAGCGCGTACTCCAGGACGTCCACGGTGTTGGGGCCGAGGGCGACGCGCCCTGGAGAGATGTCGAGCATCCACGGGTGGCGCCGGTAGACGTCCCGGAGACCGTGGGCCAGCGCGACGAGGTCGGCCCGCCAGTCGCCCGACGGCGGCCGGGAGATGTCGATCTCCCCGGCGGCCGCGTCGGCCATGAGCTCCAGCAGTTCGTCGCGCGTCTCGACGTAGCGGTAGAGCGATGCGGCGCCCGCACCGATGGCGGCGGCGACCTTCCTCATGGAGACGGCGTCGAGACCGCCCTCGTCGGCGAGCTCCACCGCGGCCGCGGCGATCCGGGTCCTGCTGTGCTCGGGCGCGGGCCCTCGGCCTGACCGTTCTTGGCGCAGCCAGATGCTCCGGGCCATGGCGCCTCCTTTGCGAACAGTGTACCCAGTCGGCTACTCTTCTACTGCGAACACTGATTGCAGTAAGGGAGGACCGATGACAGGTGCAGTGGTAGCAGAGGGCCTCGTGCGGGCGTACGGCCCGGTGCGGGCGCTCGACGGGCTCGATCTCGAGGTCGCTCGCGGCAGCGTGTGCGCCGTGCTCGGGCCCAACGGGGCAGGCAAGACCACGGCCATCCGCGTGCTGGCCACCCTCACCGTGCCCGACGCCGGACGAGCCTCCGTGCTCGGCCACGACGTCGTGCGGGACGCGGCGCGGGTGCGCGCTTCGATCGGCCTCGCCGGGCAGCACGCCGCCGTCGACGACGACCTCACCGGCCGGGAGAACCTGGAGATCCTCGGCAGGATGCAGCACCTCGGCCGCCGCGGCGCCCGGAAACGGGCCGGTGAGCTGCTGGACCGTTTCGACCTCGCCGACGCCGCCGACCGGCTGGTCAAGACCTGGTCGGGCGGAATGTCCCGACGGCTCGACCTGATCGCGAGCGTGGTCGTCGCGCCACCCGTGCTGTTCCTGGACGAGCCGACGACCGGTCTCGACCCGCGCAGCCGCACCGAGATCTGGACGACGGTCCGCGAGCTGGTGGCCGCCGGCACCACGGTGCTGCTCACCACTCAGTACCTGGAGGAGGCCGACCGGCTGGCCGACGACATCGTGATCATCGACGGCGGACGCGCGGTCGCCACCGGCAGCCCGGACGCCCTCAAGGACTCGATCGGCGTCCGCGTCGACGTCCTGGTCGAGACTCCTGCCGAGCTGCCCGCCGCCGCGGCCGCGCTCGCTGCGTACACCCGTGGTGAGCCGGAGATCGACGAGGCGGCCCTGCGGATCAGCGCACCGGTCGCCGCCGCGGCCGTCACCGTGCCCAGCGTCGTGCGCATGCTCGACGCGGCAGGCGTGGCAGTGCTCGACGTCGGCATTCGCCGTCCGACGCTCGACGAGGTGTTCCTGCACCTCGTCGGCCGCCGGTCCCTGCAGGAGGAGGCAGCGGCATGAGCACCATCCCGATGACGCCCACCCGCTCCCGTCCGGCCGTGGACGGCGCCGCGGCTGCCGCGCGTGTGCTCTTGAAGCTGCGCCACGACCCGGCCGGGATCGTCCTCACCCTCTCCGCACCGGTCGTGCTCGTGCTCGTGTTCGGCTACATCTTCGGCAGCGCCATCGCCGTGCCCGGCTCGGGTGACTACCGCGAGTTCCTCGTGCCCGGACTGTTCGCCACCACCGCGTTCAACATCATCCCGTCGATGATCACGATGGCGCGCGACAGCGGGCGCGGTGTCGTCGACCGGTTCCGCTCGATGCCGATCTCGCGGGTCGCGGTGCCGTTCGGGCAGGCGGCGGCGACCGCCGTCTACGGGTTGCTCTGCCTGCTGCTGATGGCCGTCTGCGGCATGCTGGTCGGCTGGCGGATCCAGACCGGGATCGCACCGGCGCTCGGCGCGTTGGGGCTGCTGGTGGCGTTCCAGTTCGCGGCCGCCTGGATCGGCATGTTCCTGGGGTTGCTGATCGGGAAGGAGGAGACGGCGGGGCAGCTGTCGGTGCTCGTCCTCCCCGTGGTGATGCTGTCGAACGTCTTCGTCCCGACGGCGGGGATGCCGGCCTGGCTGCGGACGATCGCCGACTGGAACCCGGTCAGCGCGCTGGCGGCGGCCGTCCGCGAGCTCTGCGGCAACCCCACGGCACCGACGAACGGGGCCTGGCCGTTGGAGCATCCCGTGGTCGCCTCACTGGGCTGGACGGCACTTCTCCTGCTGGTGTTCGTGCCGCTCTGCACGGCCCGGTACGCGCGGCCGCGCGCCTGACAGCCGTAGGCTTGCGCGGTGAGCCTCTACCGCGACACCGGCCTGGTGCTGCGGGTGCAGAAGCTCGGCGAGGCCGACCGCATCGTCACGCTGCTCACCCGCCGCCGTGGCAAGGTGCGCGCCGTGGCCAAGGGGGTTCGGCGCACGAGGTCGCGCTGGGGTGCGCGGCTCGAGCCGTTCAACCACGTCGACGTGCAGTGCTACACCGGTCGCTCGCTCGACATCATCACGCAGGCCGAGACCGTCGACGCGTTCGGCGTGGGCATCGTCGGCGACTACTCCCGCTACACGGCGGGCTGCGCCATCCTCGAGACGGCCGACCGTCTCGTCGCGGAGGAGGGCGAGCCCGCGATGCGGGTGTACCTGCTGCTGGTGGGAGCGATCCGCGCTCTGTCCGGCCGGGAGCGCGACCCATCGCTCGTGCTGGACGCGTTCCTGCTGCGCGCGATGACGCACGCCGGCTGGGCCCCTGCGATCAACGACTGCGCGCGCTGCGCCGAGCCCGGCCCGCACCCGGCGTTCAACATCGCCGCCGGCGGGGCGGTGTGCCCGCGCTGCCGCCCGCCCGGCTCGGTCATGCCCTCGCGAGAGACGTTCGCGCTGCTCGACGCCCTGCTGCACGGCGACTGGGACACCGCCGATGCCGCCGCACCGGCCACCCGCCGCGACACCAGCGGGCTCGTGGCCGCCCACCTGCAGTGGCACATGGAGCGGCAGCTGCGGTCGTTGCCGCTGGTGGAGCGACGCTCGTTCACGCCTCCGGCGTCGTCACGAACCCCCAGCGCCGACCCGGAGCCTGTGCCGGCCGACGGTCGAGCGTGACGATGTTCTCTATCCCCCCTTTAGCCTTGTGATCTAGAGGGGCTAGATTTAGCCTTGTGGTGTTCAAGGAGATGAAGCGCCGCGACGTCGAGGCAGTACTCCTGCAGCAGGGCTGCGCGGTCAAGTCCGACCGTGGAGACCACACCAAGTGGATCTGCCCGTGCGGCAGGCACATCACGCTCGTGCCACGGCACAAGCACGTCTCTCCGGGAGTCGTGCAGAGCATCGGCAAGCAGCTGGCCTGCCTGCCGGAAGGGTGGTTGCAGTGAGCACCTACACCGTCCAGGCGAAGCGATGGGCGCGCGGCTGGGAGCTCCTCATCGTCGACGCAGACGGCGCTGAGGTCGGCGCTACCCAGTCACACACCATCGCCGGTGCCGACCGCATGGTGCGTGACTATCTCGCACTGCTCTACGACGCCGATCCTGGCAGCTTCGAGTTCGACATCCGCCCTGATCTCGGCGCCGGCGTGGCTGCCGAGGTCGAGCAGGCGCGCAGGGCGACACGGGAGGCCGAGCAGGCGCAGAAGGACGCGGCACGGCGCTGGAGCGCGCTTGCCCATCACCTCAAAGAGAGGGTCGGCCTCACCGGCGGAGACGTCGCCGCTGTGCTCGGTGTGTCCCCACAGCGGGTGTCGCAGCTGATGAAGTCGGCCGGCTGACAGCAGACGAACCGCTCGGTGCGACCGTCGCACTTGCGGAGCGGCGGTCTACTCCTCCGGCGTCACGAACCGGCAGCGCGGGCCTGGAGCCTGTGCCAGCCGACGGTCGAGCGTGATGAGCGGGGCGTCGGTCAGCTCGGCGAGGGCGACATAACAGGCGTCGTAGCAACTGCCGCTCGCACGAAGTGCCCACGCTCGTTCGGCGAGCGGGCGCCGAGGCCACAGGTCGATGGGAAGGCCTTGGACATCTCGATGGGCCGAGTTCGCACTCATCTCATCGATGGCCCCGCGGAGCTGCATCTTCCGAAGCGCGGCGGCGGCTTCGAATGGCAGCATCTGCGTGGCGACGGTCCGGTGGCCCGCCATCGTGGCGACGACCCGCTCGGCAACGGGATCGGGAGGGCCCAATGCCGCGACGATGGCAGAGGCGTTCACGACGAGACGGCCTCGGGGATGCCTCACTCGCCACGGACCTCGCGCAGAACCTCGACAATGTCATCCGACGATGCCGAGCCGTGGTAGGTCTGTGCACGTTCCCGGACCTGTGCCCACCAGTCGTCCGGATGGTGTGTGGTGGCCAGCGCAGCGAGTTCCGCGAGCAGGTATGCCTGCAACGACTGCCCGCTGCGTGCCGCACGCGCGGCCAGCTCGTCCCGGATGTGCTCAGGGACGTTGCGGATGGTGATCGCGGTCACGCATGCAATCTAGCTGTACGCGATCAGGCGGTCGGGAACTCGTAGAGTCGCACGGCGTCGTCGCCGAGCCGGGGGGTGCCGATGGCGTGGTCGGTGCCGCGAACCCGCATCAGCACGCCGTACGTCGGTGTCTGTGCGAAGCGGCGGTGGAGGTAGCTCGCGTTGTCGGCGCGATGCCGGCGGTCGGTGAGGCACCGGACGGCGCCGTAGACCCCGCGGGTGTACACCCCGCTGCACACGGTGAGGGTGCGCGCGCTGTCCACGGGGCTGGGCGTCCGGGCCAGGAAGCCGACGTCCTCGACCACCCGCCGATCGTCGCCGTCGACCACGAAGACAGGGCCGAACCGCTCGCCGGTGCCGGCTACCTCGAAGATCTCACCGTCCTCGATCCCCTCGTCCCCGGTCTGCCGCACCGGGAAGTCGGAGGGCAGCAGATGACGCAGGTCGGTCTGCCTCCAGGCGAGGTGACCGAGCAGGATCAGGTGTGCTCGCAGGTCATCGCCCTCGAGCCGGCCGGCCAGCTCGAACTGCACGTCCGACTCGGGGTTGCGGGCCCGAATATGGCCGTACAGCTCCACCAGCGCGTCGAGGTCGCCGTAGGCGCTGAGTGCCATGTAGTTCCAGCGCTGGCCGCGCGCTGTACGGGGTGGATCCGCCAGCCGGCCGCAGATGATCCGCACGGGTGCGCCGTCCGGGAAGACCCACGGGTCGAGGTCGTCGGCCGGAGAACTGCTCAGCGCCTGCTGCCGGAGGCGCAGGAGGTCGGCGAGCAGTGCATCGCGGTCGGTCCGCTCTGACGCGGTGAGCTCGGCGTCGTCGAGCAGCCGGTCGGCTTCGAGCGATCGCCGGCTCGCGAAGAAGGTGGCGTACGCGGCGAGTCGTTCCGGGGGAGGCACGGCCGGTCCGTCGGCCCGTTCCCAGGACGAGATCGTCGGAGCCTTGACGCCGAGGAGTCGGCCGAGGACGGGCTGCGTGATGGGCTCGTCCCAGTGGCGCTGCCGAAGGATCCGGAGCCGGACGGGGAGCGTCTCGGTCTCCACCGGTCCCTCCTCCGTGTCGCGGGTTGGGCCGCACGAAGGATCAAGTGTCGTCGGGACGATGTCAAGCAAGTCCAGGGCCGTCACCGAAGAGTGTGTCGATGTTCACTTCATTCAGTTAACTTCAGTTCTTGTCAGTGAAGTTGCTCCGAACGTCAGCGAAGGCGAACTGATCTCGCCACTCCGTACCCACGACTCCACCATCTCCGTGAGGGGAGACCACCCGTCGTGACCGAAACCCTCCTGGCTTCCGCCGCCGGTGTTCCCGGCACTGGTTCGGTGTTCCTGCTCCTGATCGTCCTGCTCCTTCTGGTCGCCGCGAAGGCCCTTCTGACCAGCATCTCCGCAATCTGGGAGATGATCGCCGACCTGCTCGGCACGATGTTCGCCAGCGTCCGCGCGCTTGCGATCATCTGCCTGCTGATCGCCTGTTTCGTCGCCGTCGCCGTCGCCGTCGTCGGCGTGTCCGACGGCGGTGCCGGTGTTGCGCTCGCGGACGTGTGAAACGGACGCGGCGCGCCGGCCTCCGGCCCGCCGCGTCCCCTGGCCGCCGTGCCGCGGCGGACCCGCCAGATCTCAGGAGCCCAGGTAGCGCAAGATCGCCAGCACCCGCCTGCTGTACCCGGCCGCCTCGGCGATCCCGAGCTTCCCGAAGATCGACGCGACGTGCTTCTCCACAGCGCTCACGGACATGCGCAGCCGCTCCGCCGTGCCGGCGTTCGTCAGCCCCTCGGCCATGGCGTCGAGGACGTCACGCTCGCGGGGGGTGAGGCGGGCGAGAGGGTCGGCACGGGTGCCGCGGGCGAGTAGTTGGCGCACGACCTCCGGGTCGAACGCCGCTCCGCCCGCGCCGACCCGTTCGAGCGCGTCGAGGAACTCGCCGACCTGGGCCACCCGGTCCTTGAGCAGGTAGCCGACCTTCGCCCCCTCGTCGCCGACGAGCTGCGCGGCGTGCCGCCTCTCCACGTACTGGGAGAGCACCAGCACCCCGACGTCCGGCCAGCGGCGGCGGATCTCCAGCGCCGCGACGATCCCCTCGTCGCTGTGCGTCGGCGGCATCCGGACGTCGGCGACCACGACGTCGGGAGGGTCCTTCTCGACGGCGCCGAGCAGCGCACGGGCGTCGCCGACCGCGGCCACGACCTGGTGCCCTTCGTCGGCGAGCAGCCGGACGAGCCCCTCACGCAGGAGGGCCGAGTCCTCGGCGATGGTGACGCGCAGGCTCATGCGGTCCTGCCGGGGAGCAGCGCCTGCAGGGGCTCGGCGACGGGCAGGTGCGCCGCGATCAGCGTGCCGGCGCCGGACGGGCTCTCCACCGTCAGCTCGCCGTCGACGGCGGCCACCCGGCGCGCCAGGCCGGCCAGGCCGATGCCCGCAGGGTCGGCGCCGCCGCACCCGTCGTCGCGGATGCTGACGTGTAGCGCGGAGGCCATCGTCCCCACCTCGATCGTCACGGCCGTTGCTCCGGAGTGCTTCGCCGCGTTGGTGACGGCCTCGCAGGCGACGAACCATGCGGCGGCCCGTACGGCGGCGGGAGGCTCGGTCGCGAGCGTGCAGGCGATCCGCACCGGGAGCGGCGCCCGCTCGGCCACGGACTCGAGGGCGGCGGCAAGGCCCTCGGTGTCCAGCGCCGCCGGGTAGACCCGCCACGAGACGTCCCGCAGTTCGACGAGGGCCCGCTGCGCCTCCTCGTGCGCCTGGGCGACGAGTTCGGCGGCGCGGTCGGGGTGGCGGCGCGCCCTGCCGAGCAGCATGCCGAGGGCGACGAGCCGCTGCTGCACACCGTCGTGGAGGTCGCGCTCGATGCGCCTGCGCTCATCGTCGACGGCGGCGACGACTGCATCGCGCGTGCTTGCCAGCTCGACGACGCGCTGGGTGAGCTGCTCCTCCAGTGACGGGGCGAGCAGCCGGGCGAGCAGCGCCCGCTCCCACCGGACGGCAACCGCTGCCCCGGCTATGCCGAGGTAGAGCAGCACCACCCCGGACGCGGCGTAGTAGAGGACGATCTCGCCGGTGACCACGGTGGCAGGTGGGCCGTCCAGGACCCACGGTGTGCCGCTGATCCAGGACCACAGGAGCGTGATCGCGAACCCCGTGCCCACGAGGAGCAGGGCGATCACGATCCCGCCCAGGACGGCCACGGGCAACCGGGCGCCCAGGTAGCGCAGGGCCCGTGGGGCCGACGGTGCGGCGGCCGCGGTGTCGACACCACCCAGCAACGTCGTCACGCGGGTGCGCTCGATGCCGGCCAGCCGGCTGGCCGCTGCGGCCACGGACGGCCGGGCGGCGGGGACGAGCAGGGCGGTCGCGGCCGGCAGCAGGAGAAGTACGTGGGCGGCGGCCGTCACCGCACCGAGGGCGAGCCCGGCGCCCATCCGGGCGGCCCGCCCGATCGTCGCCATGATCGGGAGGCTACTGGTGGGGGCCGCGCCGCATCGGCGGCCCGACCGGTCCGGGACGAACCGCGGGGATCCGCTCGGTGACGGCGACGGCATCGCTGATCACCACCGGGATCCGCTCGGTGGGGCTCTCGGAGAGGGGAACCTCGTCCACGTCCTGCTTGCGCCGCGACAGGCGCTTCGCGACGAACACGACCACAGCCACCACGATCGCCACGAGCACAACCTTCGAGGCGATCCCCGCGTACTGCTCGACGATGTGCCAGTTCTCCCCGAGGGTGTAGCCGGCCATCACGAACGCGGTGTTCCAGATCAGGCTGCCTGCCGTTGTGAGGCCGGCGAACAGGAGCGGGTTCATCCGCTCGACGCCCGCGGGCACCGAGATGAGGCTGCGCACCAGCGGCACCATCCGGCCGAGGAACACGGCCTTGTTGCCGTGCCGGGCGAACCACTCCTCCGCCTTGTCGACGTCACGCAGGTTCACGAGCGGCATGCGATCGACGACCGCGCGCAGCCGATCACGGCCGAGCGCGGCGCCGATCCCGTACAGCGCCAGCGCCCCGACCAGCGATCCGAGCGTGGTCCACACGATCGCGGCGACGACGCTCATCTCGCCACGGGCCGCGGCGAAGCCCGCGAGCGGGAGGAAGACCTCGCTGGGGAGCGGGGGGAACACGTTCTCTAGCGCGATGGCGAGTCCGACGCCGGGAGCGCCGAGGGCGTCCATCAGGGCGACGACCCAGCCCACCACGCCATCGAGCTCAGGAGGGGAGACCATGCCGATGATGGTAGGAAAGTCCGATCCGCCCGGTACTGGGGCGCTCGCCGGATGCACCCTGCGGTCGCCCTCACCCCCCTCCGTAGGGTGGCCAGCCATGGCACGTTTCCAGCCCCCGCCGCCGCATCCGTCGGGCGCACGGCCCCCCGCCATCCCCCGTGAGCTGGTTCCGAACCACGTCGCACTCGTCATGGACGGCAACGGCCGCTGGGCCAACGCCCGGGGGCTGCCCCGCATCGAAGGGCATCGGCGCGGCGAGGCCTCGCTCATGGACGTCGCCCGTGGAGCGATCGACATCGGCGTCCGCTGGCTCTCCGCCTACGCCTTCTCCACCGAGAACTGGAAGCGCAGCCCCGACGAGGTGCGATTCCTCATGGGCTTCAACCGCGACGTCATCCGGCGCCGCGTCGACGAGATGGACGCGATGGGCGTCCGGGTCCGGTGGGCGGGACGGCGGCCCCGGCTGTGGCGTTCGGTGATCAAGGAGCTGGAGATCGCCGAGGAGAAGACGAGGCACAACGACGTCCTGACCCTCACCATGTGCGTCAACTACGGCGGGCGCGCCGAGATCGCCGACGCCGTGCGGAAGGTCGCGCAGCTCGCCGTCGACGGCCGGATCCGGCCGGACAAGATCGACGAGCGCACGATCGCCCGTTACCTCGACGAGCCGGACATGCCGGACGTCGACCTGTTCGTGCGCTCCTCGGGCGAGCAGCGCACGTCGAACTTCCTGCTCTGGCAGTCGGCCTACGCGGAGATGGTCTTCCTCGACACCCTCTTCCCCGACTTCGACCGCCGCCATCTCTGGGAGGCGATCGAGATCTACGCGCGCCGTGACCGCCGCTTCGGCGGGGCGCTCGACAAGCCGGGGGCGGCGTCGTGAGCGGTCGTTCGATCCCCGAGATGCTCGGCATCGCGCGGCAGGCGCTGGAGCGCTTCCACGACGTCACCACCGACGACGACGGCGCGCTCACCTTCGCCCACGGGGGCGTGGTCTGTGCGCTGCAGGGGCTGGAGCTGGAGGAGGGCCTTCCGGTCCTCAACCTCACGTGCGTGGTGGCCTGGGACCTGCCGGTGGAGTCGGACGTGCCCACGCGGGTGGCGCTCGGCGCCGGCGAGGGGCTCTTCGGCACCCCGCGCGTGATCCGCGGCCAGAGCGGCTGGGATGTGACCTTGCGCTACGCCTTCCCGGCGAGCGGACTCGACGAGAAGGCGATGGGCACGCTGCTGATGCTGGTGGTGAGCAGCGCATCGAGCATGCGAGCGGAGCTCACCGACAGCACCGTGGACTCGTAGCACTGCGCTGAAGCAGTGGGCCTCAGGTGGAGAGGTGCACGAGCGGGAGCTTCTCGAGCTTGTCCGGCGACAGCTTTCCGGCTGCTGCCAGCACCCGGCTCTGTGTCTCCTGCATCCTGCTGTCCACCAGCGCACTCAAGGCGTAGGCCACGCGGCCGAGCAGACGCACTGTCGTGTCGTCCACGAGGGGGCGCGGCGCCGAGACCACCGCAACACCGGTGGGCCTCCCGTCGTCGCCCTGTGCGGCGCCGATCGTGAACGACTCGCGCGGGTTGACGTGGCGTGAGGCGTAGTGGTCCCGCAGCTTCTTGATCATGCCGTGGAACTCGCGGACATCGCCGTCGAGCTCGAGCCGGCCGAGATCGCCGTCGGTGAGGACACCCGCCCGACCGGAGAAGCAGCGGACGTAGCCGATCAGCGCGCCCGTCCACAGTGCCTCGACGAGGGCGGGGTCCGGCTGCGGGGGCGCCAAGGCATTGACCAGGTGCTCGCAGCAGCGCAGCACGTACTGGAGATCCTCGAACACCGCCGCGAGGCCGGCCAGCTCCGCCGGCTCGGAACCCTCCAGCTTGCGCACAGTGCTCGGTGCGGTGGCCGTGGCCGCCCCGTTGTTCCCCGCCACGTCGTCCGCCATGAGCGCCTCCTCGCGTTCCGCTGCGGACGCTAGCGGCCGCGGGGCGCGGCGGATGTGTCGTTCTGAGACGGACGTCAGCGGGCGGCGCCGCAGTCCTTGCAGAGGCCGAAGATCTCCGCCGTGTGGCTGAGCTCGACGAACCCGTGGGTCTCGGCCACCCGCTGCGCCCAGCTCTCCACGTCGGGGCCCTCGATCTCCACCGTGTGGCCGCAGCGGCGGCACACCAGGTGGTGGTGGTGATCAGCGGTGTCGCAGCGGCGATACACGGCCTCGCCCGTGCCGGTGCGCAGGACGTCGACCTCGCCACCGTCGGCGAGCGTCTGGAGCGTGCGGTAGACGGTAGTGAGTCCGATGCCCTCGCCGAGCCTACGGAGCTCCTCGTGGATCTCCTGGGCCGAGCGGAAGTCGTCGAGCCGGTCGAGCAGCGCGGACACAGCGGCTCGCTGCCGCGTCGCCCGTAGCGCCCGTGTTGTGGGCGCCTGCCCCGTCGTACTCATCGGACCCCCTCCTCCACGTGAGCCACCGCGTCCACGACGATGTGGGCGAGGTGGTCGTCGACCAGCGAGTAGACCACCTCGCGGCCCTGCCGATCGCCCTGGACCACTCCCGCCGACTTGAGAACCCGCAGGTGCTGGCTGATCAGCGGCTGCGTGACCCCGAGCGCGTCCACGAGATCGTGCACGCACCGGTTGGACTCCAACAGCTGGAGCACGATCGCGATCCGCACCGGTGCGGCGAGCGCCCGCAGCAGATCACCTGCCTCCGCGAGCGTTCGGGGGGTGCGGACAGGCGCGGGGGCCGCGGTGCGGTGTGCGGTGGTATGAGTGGTGGTGTTCGCTGCCGTCTGGTCGTCGACCTGGGCGTACGCGGCCTCCCCCGTGGACGCGTTTGCCCGCCCGGCACCAGCGACGATCGACATTGGTCCCCATCCCCGGAAGCGGCGGCCACGCCCCCCGGTGGTCCAGCTCTCCGGCGGCCGCACCCCCATCGTAGGCGTGTGGTGGCATGCTCCGTTCGTGCTGCTCGTCTGCCGATTCGTCGCCGATTCTCCCGCACCGGCGTTCCTCGCGCGTGCCCGCCGGGCGTTGGAGCTGCTCACATCGGCGGACGGATGCCTCGGCGGGGAGCTGGGCCGTTCGGTCGACGAGCCTCACCACTGGGTGCTCGTAGTCCGGTTCGTCTCGGTGGACGCCTACCGCCGAGCACTCTCCCCGTTCGAGGTGCGGGAACACGTGATTCCCCTGCTCGCGGAGGCACTGACGGACACCCCGTCGACCTTCGAGACGCTGCTGACAGCGCACCGGGGCGAGACGCAGGAGCACGAGAGCCTCCTGTCGTAGCCCTCGGTCAGAGTCCTCGCAGACGCAGTGGGCTCGTCGCAGATGCCCGGGGGCCTGCGAGGAGCGTGGAGGGTCTGCGAGGACGACCGGAGTTGGTCGTTTGCCTCCGCGCGGGCTGTGGGTCGCTCATTCTCTGCTAGTGGATGCGCTCGTGCCCGGGTTGAACCTCCGATCCCGGCTGCTGGCCGACGGCGTCACCGACCGAGAGCTGCGAAGACTGCGGCGGACGGGCGCTCTGGCCACCGTGCGGCCCGGGGCGTACGTCTACGGCGACGCCGCCACCGACGCGGTCGCCCGGCATCGGCCTGCAGTGCACGCAACGGCGTCGCAGCTCGGGGCGGCGGCCGTTGTCAGCCACATCTCCGCCGCGGTCCTCCACGGGCTGCCGTTGTGGTTTCCTCGCACCCAACCGACACCTCTCGGCCGGGTGCATGCCACCCGTGACCGGCGCTCGGGTGCACGTCGAAACTCGCTGGTCCACCTCCATGCAGCCGCCCTCGAACCCGACGAGGTCGTGATGGTCGATGGCCTCCTCGTCACGTCGGTGGCCCGCACGGTCACCGACGTCGCCCGATCCCTGCCGTTCGAATCCGCGCTGATAGTGGCCGACGGGGCCCTGCACCGCGGTCTTGTGACGCCTTCTGCGCTGCTCGAGGGCACCGAGCGGGGCGCGCACCGGCGGGGCAACACGGCGGCGCGCAGGGTCGTGGCGTTCGCCGACGGCCGGGCCGAGAGCGTGGGGGAGACCCGCAGCCGGCTGGCCATCCACCGCGCCGGACTGCCGTCGCCCACGCTGCAGCACGAGGTACGGAGCGCGGGCGGCCGCCGGTTGGGGCGCACGGACTTCTACTGGGAGGAGTTCACGACCGTCGGCGAGTTCGACGGGCGGGTCAAGTACGGCCGGTTGCTGCGACCGGGCCAGGAGCCCGGCGACGCGGTGTTCGAGGAGAAGGTGCGCGAGGACGCGATGCGGGCCGAAGGTCTGGGGATGGCCCGCTGGACATGGCCCGAGCTGCAGGCGTTCGGACCGGTGTCGGACCGCATCCGGCGCGCGTTCGTCCGCCGGTGAGCGTCCTCGCAGAGTCTCTGCCTTCCGCGCAGCAGCCGAGGCCTCTGCGAAGACGATCAGCCCTTTGCGAAGACGGCCCGGAAACCCGCTCGGGCTCGGTCGCTACCCTGGAGGTTCGTTCCTCCGTCGCCCCGCCCAGGAGTACAGCCCCGTGGCCAGCAAGCCGAGCTCCGCCAAGATCGACACCATCGTCGCGCTCGCGAAACGGCGCGGATTCGTCTTCGCGTCGGGTGAGATCTACGGCGGTACGCGGTCGGCCTGGGACTACGGGCCCCTGGGCGTCGAGCTCAAGGAGAACATCAAGCGGCAGTGGTGGAAGAGCATGGTCACCGGCCGCGACGACGTCGTGGGCCTCGACAGCTCCGTGATCCTCCCGCGCGAGGTCTGGGTGGCCTCCGGCCACGTCGGGGTCTTCACCGATCCGCTGGTGGAGTGCCTGTCCTGCCACCGCCGGTTCCGCGCCGACCAGCTCGCCGAGGAGTACGCCGAGCGCACGGGCAAGGAGGTCTCCGAGGACGACCTGTCCGACGTGCCCTGCCCCAACTGCGGCACGCGCGGCCAGTACACCGAGCCGCGCGACTTCAACATGATGCTCAAGACCTACCTCGGTCCGGTGGAGTCCGAGGAAGGTCTCCACTACCTGCGCCCCGAAACGGCGCAGGGCATCTTCGTCAACTTCCTCAACGTGCAGACGACGTCGCGGAAGAAGCCGCCGTTCGGCATCGGCCAGATGGGCAAGAGCTTCCGCAACGAGATCACACCCGGCAACTTCATCTTCCGCACGCGCGAGTTCGAGCAGATGGAGATGGAGTACTTCGTCGAGCCGGGCACCGACGAGAAGCTGCACCAGTACTGGATCGACGAGCGCACCAACTGGTACGTCGATCTCGGCATCTCGCCCGAGAACCTGCGCCAGTACGAGCACCCCAAGGAGAAGCTCTCCCACTACTCGAAGCGCACCGTCGACATCGAGTACCGGTTCGGCTTCACCGGCTCGGAGTGGGGCGAGCTCGAGGGCATCGCCAACCGCACCGACTTCGACCTCACCACGCACTCCAACCACTCCGGCGTCGACCTGTCGTTCTACGACCAGGCGTCGGGCACGCGGTACCGGCCGTACGTGATCGAGCCGGCGGCCGGCGTCGGGCGTTCGATGATGGCGTTCCTCGTCGAGGCCTACACCGAGGACGAGGCCCCCAACGCCAAGGGTGGCGTCGACAAGCGGGTGGTGCTGCGGCTGGATCGGCGGCTCGCGCCCGTCAAGGCCGCGGTGCTGCCGCTCTCGCGCAACGCCGAGCTGTCGCCCAAGGCCCGTGACCTGGCCGCGGCGCTGCGCAAGCACTGGAACGTCGAGTTCGACGACGCCGGCGCGATCGGTCGCCGCTACCGCCGCCAGGACGAGATCGGCACACCGTTCTGCATCACGGTCGACTTCGACACCCTCACCGACCAGGCCGTGACCATCCGCGAGCGCGACTCGATGGCGCAGGAGCGGGTGGCCCTGGACCAGGTCGAGAGCTACCTGGCCGCCCGCTTGCTGGGCTGCTGACCCGACCCCTGCACGAACGGCGCGCCCGTCCGGATCTTTCGGACGGGCGCGCCGTTCGTTGTGGGCCCGGGGTTCCGCTGCCGGAGAAGCGTGGGAGCGGGCCCCGACGCTGCGGACGAGCGGCGCGCCCGTCCTGACCTAATGGATGAGAGGGCCGCTCGTTGCCCGGCGCGGGGTTGGGGCCCCGGCTGCGGATCAGGGGCGTGGCGGAGCCGGCGCGCTGATTCTCGGACGAGCGGCGCGTTCGTCCAGGTCTATGGGATGAGCGTGCCGCTCGTTGCGGTGGGCTGGGTGCTGGGGTCGTGAAGGCGTGGGAGCCCGGGCCCCTGACTCATGGACGAGTGGCGCGCTGGTCTTGATCTAGCGGACGAGAGTGCCGCTCGTTGGCCGGGGCTGGGGCTTGGCTACAGGTCAGGAGCGTGGGGAACCTGGCGCGGCTGATTCTCGGACGAGCGGCGCGTTCATTCAGATCTATGGGATGAGAGTGCCGCTCGTTGCCTTGGGCGGGAGCGCCGGGTGGGCCTGACATTCGTCACGGGGAGGTCGTGACGGGCGATCCGGGGGTGGATGGGGGTGCGGCGGGAGTGTCGTTCGCATGACGAGATCCACTTTTTCTCCCGCCGTCGCCACCGGTGCGGCCGTGTCGGTCCGGGGCCTGCATCGCAGCTACGGCGGGGTGCGCGCGGTCGACGGCGTCGACCTCGTGATCGCCCCCGGCGAGGTGGTCGCCCTGCTCGGGCCCAACGGTGCCGGCAAGTCGACGACCATCGACATCATGCTCGGGCTCTCCCGTCCCGACTCCGGAGATGTCCGGCTGTTCGGGCGGACGCCACGGCAGGCCGTGGTGGACGGGCTGGTCGGGGCGATGCTGCAGTCGGGCGGCATCCCGGACGACATCACGGTTGCAGAGGTCGTCCGGCTGACGGGCGCGCTGTTCCCGAAGCCGTTGCCCGTTCCGGAGGCGCTGCTCCGGGCAGGCGTCGCCGACGTGGCCGGTCGGCGCTACGGGCGGCTCTCGGGCGGGCAGAAGCAGCGTGTGCGGTTCGCCGCCGCGCTCGTCTGCGACCCGGACCTGCTCGTGCTGGACGAGCCGACCGTCGCGATGGACGTGCAGGCCAGGCGCGAGTTCTGGACGGCGATGCGCGGCTACACGCGCACCGGCCGCACGGTGCTGTTCGCCACGCACTACCTGGCGGAGGCCGAGGAGTACGCGGACCGGGTCGTGATGCTGCGGGCGGGCCGGGTGGTGGCTGATGGGAGCGTCGCGCAGGTGCGCGCGCTCGCCTCGGGCCGGGTGGTGGCGGCGACCGCGCCGGGCGCGGACCCGTCCGTGCTGAGCCGGCTCCCCGGGGTGACGCAGGTGCACGTCGACGGGCCGCGTGTGCGGCTCGAGTGCTCCGACTCCGACGCCGCGCTGCGGGCACTGGTCGTCGGATATCCGCAGGCTCGCGACATCGAGGTCTCGGCACACGGCCTCGAGGACGCCTTCGTCGCGCTGACCGCATCGGAGGGTGAGTGACCATGGGCGCGTTGCTGCTCGCCGAGATCCGCCGGATCTACCGGTCGCCGCGGTTCCTGATCTTCACGGTCGGCTTTCCCGTCGTCTACTTCGTCGTCTTCACCGGGATCTTCGCGACCGGGCCGGACGCCGCGGCCGCCACGGTGTTGCTGATGGTCAACATGGCCGCGTTCGGGGCGATCTCGGCGTCGATCAGCACCGGCGGCCGGGTGGCGGTGGAGCGCAGCATCGGCTGGAACCGCCAGCTTCGGCTGACCCCGCTCCCCGCGTGGGGGTACGTCGCCACCAAGGCGGCAGTCTCGATGCTGGTGGCGCTCCCCGCCCTCGTGCTCGTGTTCGCGGTGGCGGGCGTGCTGAAGGGCGTGGACCTCGATGCGGTCACCTGGGCGCGGGTCTTCCTCGCCGCGTGGCTCGGGGTGCTGCCGTTCGCCGCGATCGGGCTGTTGCTCGGACTCGTCGCGTCGCCCGACTCGGCGCAGGGCATGTCGACGGTGACGATGCTGGTGTTCAGCCTGCTGGGTGGGGTGCTGATCCCGGCGGGGGTGCTGCCGCCGGTGATGGTCTCCGTGGCCCACCTGCTGCCCAGCTACTGGCTCGCGACCATCGCACGCGGGCAGGCGACCGGTGACGGCGTGCCGGTCGAGGGCGTGGCCATCCTGCTGGCGTGGCTGCTCGTGGTGGGAGCCGGGGTCGCGGTGCGGTATCGGCGCGATGCGCTCCGGGTCTGATCTGCGGGGCATGGGCGGAGTTACGGTGATCGGCATGTCCTCGCCACCTGGGGACGCGGGCGAGGTCCGCGATCCCACCCGGCTCCATCCCCGGCGGTGGTACGTGATGGCGGGCGGGTGGTCGCTGCTGCTCACCCCGTGGCTCTACATCGGAGCGACGTCCGGCCACCCGATCGTCGTCCGGGTGCTGCTGGTGCTCGCGGTGCTGGCCTACATCGCATGCTTCGTCTTCGGTCTGTACGAGGCGATGCAGCGCAAGCAGCCGCTGTTCTCGGCTGCGCTCCTCGTGGGGATGTGTGTGCTGTGGCTGGTGACGGCCGCAGGCTTCGGCGCGCAGGACGGCGCGGTCTACACGGTCAGCTACCTGCTTGTCGCCGTCATCGCGCTGGTCCCCGCCCCGTGGACCACCGCGGCGGCCGTCGTCGCCTTCTGCGGGGCGACGGGGTTCGACTGGTTCGTCGGCGACGGCCTGACGGGAACGGACGTCTTCGGGATGGCAGCGATCAGCATCGCGATGCGCGGGCAGTTCTGGCTGGTCAGGGCCAACTCCCAGCTGCGAGAAGCCCGCGAGGAGCTGGCCCGGCTGGCGGTCGCCGCCGAGCGCGAGCGGATGGCACGCGACCTGCACGACGTGCTCGGGCACAGCCTCACGACCATCACGGTCAAGGCCGGACTGGCACGGCGCCTGCTCGAGCGCGGCGATGTGGGGCGAGCGGCCGAGGAGGTGACCGACGTCGAGCAGCTCGGCAGGCAGGCGCTGGCCGAGGTGCGCTCGACCGTCGCGGCGAACCATGTGGCCTCACTGGGGCGCGAGCTCGCGGGCGCTCGGGAGGCCCTGCGCGCGGCGGGCATCGAGGCGGACCTGCCGGCCGCCGTGGACAACGTGCCGCCGGATCGGCAGCAGGCGTTCGCGCACGTCGTGCGGGAGGGCGTCACCAACACGATCCGGCACAGCGGGGCGGGAAGCTGCACGGTGCGCCTCACCCCGACCTCGGTGGAGGTCGTCGACGACGGTGTCGGCAGCCCGGACGGAACGCCGGCAGGTCACGGGCTCAGCGGCCTCACCGAGCGGCTCGCGGCGATCGGGGGCTGGGTCGACGCCGGTCCGACGCCCACCGGCGGCTACAGCCTGCGCGCCGAGGTCCTACCGCGCACCGCCCCCGTGCGGCGGCCGGAGCCTGCCGGATGATCACCGTGCTGCTCGCCGACGATCAGGCGCTGATCCGGGGCGCGCTGGCGGCGATGCTCGGCCTGGAGCCCGACATCGAGGTGGTGGCCCAGGTCGGATCAGGCGCCGAGGTGGTGCCCGCCGCGCTACGAACCCTGCCGGACGTCGCGCTGCTCGACGTCCAGATGCCTGGTGGCGACGGCCTCGACGCCGCCGGTGCGTTGCGCGCCGCGCTTCCGACGTGCCGTGTCGTCGTGCTCACGACGTTCGGCAGGCCCGGCTACCTGGCCCGTGCCATGCGTGCCGGTGCGGCGGGGTTCGTGGTGAAGGACGCCCCACCCGAGCAGCTCGTCGACGCCGTGCGCCGGGTGCACGCCGGGCTCCGGGTGGTGGATCCCGTGCTCGCGGCGGAATCGCTCTCCACCGGCACGAGCCCCCTGACCGACCGTGAGCGCGACGTTCTGCTCGCCGCGGCCGACGGTGCCACGGTGGCGGACGTGGCGGCGCGGTTGCACCTGTCGGAGGGCACGGTGCGCAACCATCTCTCCGCGGCGATCGGCAAGACGTCCGCCCGCACCCGCGCGGAGGCTGTGCGGCTGGCGGACGAACGCGGCTGGTTGTAGATCAGCTCGTGGATCGGTCCCGGCTGCTGCGGATCCCGGCGATGACGAGCGCCAGCCCGTGGTCGAAGTGCGCGGTGGGGTGTGGGGCGGCGAGGTCGTCCCGTGCGGCGAGCAGGTGCGGATGCCGGTCGGGATCGAGCGCCGCGTCGAGCCGGACGCGGGCGGCCTGCCCGCCGTCGGGGAGGGCGGCGGTGAGCTGCTCCTCGGTGACATGGGCGACGACGTAGTACGTGAGAGTGTCGGTGGCCCAGGTTGCTGCACGGTGGTCGAGCCCCGCTCCCACCAGCAGCCCCACCATGGTCTCGCCGTAGGCAAGGGCGTTGGGCAGGGGGAAGAAGCTGCCCGAGAACAGGCGGGCGCCGTCGCGGCGGGACAGCAGCGCCTGTCGTAGCCGGCGCGCCACGTGGGCGGCGAGCTCGTCCCACGGCTGGCCTGCGGGGAGACCTGCGGGGAGCCCCGCGAGCAGCGCGTCGGCCATCGCCTCCAGCAGAGCCTGCTTGCTGCGGAAGTGCCAGTAGGTAGCCCCGTTCCGGACGTCCAGTGCGTCGGCGAGCTTGCGCATGGTCAGGTGCTCCAGGCCGACCTCGTCCAGGAGGTCAAGGGCGACGGCGACCACGTGGTCGCGGGTGAGCCGCACTGGGGCCTCCCGAAATCTGATTGGCGGAGCGGTGAGTATGACGCATTCTTCAACGGCGTTGAAGTTCAACGCCGTTGAAGAAGGAGTACGGGTGCTCATCCGCAACACGCCGTGAGATCTGCGGGCCGCGCCCTCCCCGGGCGCGGCCCGTTCCGTTCGGTTCCGACGATCACGAGGAGGCCACATGCGTATGGTCCGGTTCCACACCTACGGCGGTCCGGAGGTGCTCACCGTCGAGGAGACGCCGGTTCCACGGCCTGCGGAGGGAGAGCTCCTGGTCGAGGTCGCGGCGGTCGGCGTCAACCTCCCGGTCGTACGGCTCACCCGCGGTGGCCCCGACGGCGCCGGCGTCCCGCTGCCGCACGCGCCCGGCGGTGACGTCGTCGGGAGGGTGGCGGCCGTTGGCGCCGGCGTGACCGGGTGGGAGCCGGGTCGGCGGGTGGCTGCACTCGCCCCCACTGGTGCCTACGCCGAGTACGTACCGGTATCCGCTGCCCTCGCGGCGCCGGTTCCCGGCGGGGTCGACGACGAGGCAGCCGTGCAGATGGTGCGCGGTGGCCAGGTGGCGCTCGGCGTGTTGCGTGCGGCCGGGCTGCAGGGCGGGGAGAGCGTCCTGGTCACCGCGGCCGCAGGCGGCGTCGGCCATCTGTCGGTGCAGCTGGCCCGGACCATCGGAGCCGCCCGTGTGGTCGCGGCGATCGGGCCTGCGGCCGGTGCCGCGAAGACCGACGCGCTGCGGGCGGTCGGCGCCGACCAGGTGATCACCTATGACGAGCTGTCCGCAGGCGGGGTGGAGCCGGTCGACGTCGTCCTCGACGGCGTCGGTGGCGAGGTCCAGAGGGCGTGCCTCGAGGCCCTCGCCCCATTGGGCAGGCTCGTCGCCTTCAGCGGCGCAGGCGCCACCGTCGACGTCAACGAGCTGCGCATGCACTCCAGGACGATCATCGGGTTCGCGATGGCCCACTTCGCCGGCGGTCGGCCCGAGGTCTACGCCGAGCACCGTCGGGAGTTGTGGGACCTGCATCTCCAGGGCCGGCTCCGCCCGCTCGTTCACCGGGTGCTTCCCCTGGAGCGGTCGCCAGACGCCCACCGCATCGTCGAGGGCCGGGTGAACGTCGGCAAGGTGCTCGTCCGGCCGCATGCCGGGCACTGCTGACTGCTGCCGCCTGCCACAACCGGCACGAGCCGATCGATCGCTACTCTGGCGATCGTGAGCGACGTGACTACCACATCCGGGACGGGAACGACGCCACCGGGATCTTCGCCACTACGGGACCTTGGTGCCGCACTGCGCGAATGGGCCACCACCGGTGTGGGGGTCGTCCGCGTGCTGGACCGCCACGGCTTCGGCACGGTCGAGAGCGGCCAGCTCGTGGCGGGCACCGCCGCGGGCTCCGTGGCCGGCGCCCTGTACCGCGGCGCTCTGGACGATGCGGTCGGCCCGCTGGCCGCCGCCGCCGTGGGTGGGCCGCGTACCCAGGAGGCCCATGTCTCCGAGGCCGTTGCGCTCGACGTCGGCCTCGCCTGCGCCGGTGGCGCCACGCTGCTCGGCCATCCGCTGCCTGCGGAACCCGCGTCCGCGCTCGGAGAGGCGCTGGAGCGCGAGGTGCCCGCAGCGCTGGTCTCCACCACGGGCGGTGGCGGGGCGCTGGTGCTCAGCGGTCCGGAGCTCACCGACGTCCACGGCGGGCTCGGCTCTCCCGAGCTCGACGCCGCTGCGGTGGACGCC
The DNA here is from genome assembly GCF_039534065.1 of Pseudonocardia yunnanensis. Classification (NCBI taxonomy): domain Bacteria; kingdom Bacillati; phylum Actinomycetota; class Actinomycetes; order Pseudonocardiales; family Pseudonocardiaceae; genus Pseudonocardia; species Pseudonocardia yunnanensis. The sequence goes on from NZ_BAAAUS010000039.1 coordinate 217,794, forward strand.
GCCCGGCAGCTGATGCGGCGCGGGGCCACGGTCACCGAGCGCATCCAGGTCGAGGGCGACGAGCTGCTGCTGGACCTGTGGGTGCCGGTGCCCTCCGTGCTGGTGGCCGGGGCGGGAGCGATCGGTGAAGCCCTGATCGCGCAGGCCGGGCTCCTCGGCTGGAGCGCCCGCGCCGAAACCGAGCTCTCCGTCGTGCAGGCCGCGGTGGCCGCCTTCACCGACGCCGACGTCCTCGTGCTGCTCGACCACGCCCCGTCGTTCGACGCCGTGCTCATCGACGGGCTGCGCCGCGGGCGTGGGTTCATCGGCGCGCTCGGCTCCCGCCGCACGCAGACGGCACGCAGGCAGCGGCTGCTGAAAGCCGGGCTCACCGACGCCGATCTGGCCGCGCTACGCGGTCCCGTCGGTCTCGACCTGGGTGCCCGCACCCCCGCCGAGACCGCAGTGTCCATCGTCGCCCAGGTGATCGCCGCCCGCTCCGGACGCGCCGGCACGGCCCTCGCCGCCACGGACGGTCGGATCGGCGGATGACGGCGCCGCCGGGCCCCCGGTTCGGCCGGAAGCTCCCCTCGGAGGCACCAACCGAGCCCTTGCGCGGCACGCGGGCTCCTGCGCCCGTGCTCGAACGTCCCAGGCGTGGCCGCTGGTTGTTCCGGCTGCTGGTCGGTGGCCTCCTGGTCGCCCTTGCCGTGGTCGGTGGCACCGCGTTCCGGGTGTGGCAGGTGGCGCGGGTCGACGACCGCCGTCCGGTCGACGCAGTGGTGGTGCTCGGCGCCGCGCAGTACGACGGTGACCCCAGCTCCATCTTCGCCGCCCGGCTGCGCCACGCCGAGGAGCTGTACAAGGACGGGCTGGCCCCGCGGATCGTCACCACCGGCGGCGGGCGTCCCGGCGACGTCTACACCGAGGCCGAGGCCGGCCGGCGCTACCTGATCGACCGTGGCGTGCCGGCCCAGGCCGTCATCGCGGTGGGAGAGGGCTCGGACACGCTGCTCAGCCTGCAGGCCGTGGCGGCCAGGGCGAAACAGGACGGCTGGCAGAGCGCGGAGATCGTCAGCGACCCGTGGCACTCCCTGCGCGCCCGCACCATGGCCCGCGACAGCGGGCTGCTCGCGTGGACGTCGCCCACCCGCACCGGGCCCGTGGTGCAGACCCGCGAGACCCAGTTCCGGTACATCGTCCGCGAGACCGCGGCGTTGCTGTACTACCGGCTCACCCATTCCTCGGTCGACACCGAGACCAGCGGGCTCGGCTGACGGCGTGACCGACCTCGGAAGGGGCGGCTACGGCGAGCACGACACGGCCCGCCTGAACCCCGAGCCGCCCAAAGGCAGCGGGCGGCCCGAACGCCGCAGCCCGTTCTCCCGCGACCGGGCCCGGGTGCTGCATTCGGCCGCACTGCGCAGGCTGGCCGGGAAGACGCAGGTCGTCGGCCCGGGGGAGGGCGCGGAGATCACCGGTGTGCCGCGCACCCGGCTGACGCACTCCCTGGAGGTCGCGCAGATCGGGCGCGGAATCGCCGAGGAGTTGGGCTGCGACCCCGACATCGTCGACACGGCTGGCCTGGCGCACGACATCGGCCATCCGCCGTTCGGCCACAACGGCGAGCGGGCGCTCGACGAGTTCGGCGTGGCGTGCGGCGGGTTCGAGGGCAACGCACAGACGCTGCGGATCCTCATGCGGCTGGAGCCGAAGATCGGCGACAGCGGACTGAACCTGACCAGGGCATCGCTCGACGCGTCGTGCAAGTACCCGTGGGTGCACCGGCCGGGCGACCGCAAGTACGGCGCCTACCTCGTCGACGCGGAGCTGTTCGCCTGGGTCAGGGAGAGCGCGCCCGGCGACCGGAGGTGTATCGAGGCCCAGATCATGGACTGGGCCGACGATGTCGCGTACTCCGTGCACGACGTGGAGGACGGCATCGTGAGCGGTCGCATCGACATCGCCGCCCTCGCGTCCCCTGTGGAGAGAGCGGCCGTGGTGGAGCTCGCCGCCACCCACTTCGGCGCCTCGGCGGACGCGCTCGCGGAGGCGGCAGACGCGTTGCTCGCCCTACCGGTGGTCGCGGCCGTGCGGGGTTTCTCGGCGGCGACGGCTGCGTCGTCCGAGCAGGCGGCGCTCAAGCGGCTCACGAGTGAGCTGGTCGGCCGGTTCGCGCTGGCCGCGAGCGACGGCACCCGTGCGGCGTACGGATCGGAGGCGCTGCGCCGTTACTCCGCCGACCTGGTGGTTCCACCGGATGCCGGGGCAGAGGTCGCGCTGCTCAAGGCCGTCGCGCTGCGGTACGTGATGAGTGATCCCGACCGGCGCGCGATGCAGGCACGTCAACGGGAACTGCTCGCCGAACTCGGCTCGGCGCTGCTGGCGAAGGCACCGGACGCGCTGGATCCGCTCTTCGCCGAGCACTGGGCGGAGGCGCCCGACGACGCCGCTCGGCTGCGGGTCGTGCTCGACCAGGTCGCCGTGCTCACCGATCAGCAGGCCGTCGCCCGGCACACCGCGCTCGTCCGGCGCGGTTAGACGGTATGGAGGTCGGGCTGGGGCCTCGCCACATGTGAACGTGGGTTGCCGGGCAGG
>NZ_BAAAUS010000040.1:0-32570 GCF_039534065.1 Pseudonocardia yunnanensis
CCGATGATGAGGCTGCCTGCTGCGGCGACGGCGACGGTGAGGGTCATGGCGGGTTGGCGTCCGGTGCGGTCGGCGAGCCAGCCGAAGAGCAGGCCGCCGAAGGGGCGGGCGATGAATCCGACGGCGAAGACGGCGAGGGTGGCCAGTAGGGCGCTGCCGGGGGTGGTGTTGGTGAAGAACTGGGATGCGAAGAACACCGAAAACGTGGCGTAGATGTTCCAGTCATACCATTCGAACGCATTTCCTACACCGATCGTGGCCAGCAGGGTGAGTGTGCGTCGTGACCGTTTCGTCCGATTCTCACGGACCTTCACGAAATCCCTCCTCAAGAATGACTGCCGGCAAGTGTAGGTCAGGTCCGCACCCCGATGGGTATGGAGAAATCTGAACCCTGGCTCCTCCTGACATTCGTTATGGCTTGAATCTCGGCGCTCGCACAGCCGGTGCGGGTCGGGCTCGACGAGCGCCGGCGCGGCGTATCTCTGCTGGACCGAGCCCCGCGTGCGGCATCGCAGGTGTGCGGACGCTCTCGGCTGACACAACCGATCCACGGGAAAGAGCTCGCCGGATCCGATGTGCTGAAATGCGCTGGATCCCCCCGATTTCGGCTGCGTTTCGAGAGCGCCGAGGTTTCCCCTGCCGCTCCTTCCCGGGTTGTGTTCCGAGGGCTCATTCGCGACGCTCGCCGAGATTCCTCAGTTTTTTCGTCCGCGCTCTGTTCTCGCCTCTTGCCGCAGCGAGACAAACGATCTATCCGAGCCGACCTGCCGGGAGGCCGTCGAGCGGCACCACTTTCGCGACGTGGCCTCATCCCCGCCGGACTGCCCGCCGTCGGGTGCGCGGCGGGCAGTCGTCCTCCGGTGGGTTGAACTGGGGTTTCTATCGAATGATTGCTGCGGCGAGGCTCGATCGTATGCAGCAGGGCCGTGGTTAGCGTGCTCGTCCTACAGCTGATCGCGGGCGTGCACCGTCTGCACGACCCCCTGGAACTGAAAGACGGTCCTTCATGCGCGCTCGTCGATTCCTGGCTGGGACGGTGGTGATGGGCGGCGTGTTGGTGGGCCTGCCCGCGACCGCGGTCGCACAGACCCTGGTGCCGTGCAATGCGGCCGCGCTGCAAAGCGCGGTCGTCGCCGCCAACACGGCCGGCGGTGGCACGCTGAATCTCAGCCCTGCCTGCACCTACTCGCTCACCACACCGGTCGGGGGCGAAGACGGTTTGGCGGCCATCACCACGCCGATTCGCATCAACGGCAACAGGGCGACGATCACCCGCTCGTCGGCCTCGCTCTTCCGGTTCTTCAACGTCGCGGGAACGGGCGACCTCACTCTGAACGCTCTGACACTGAGCGGCGGCCGCGCCAGCAACGGCGGTGCGATCTTCGTCAGCGTCGGCGGCCGCCTGACCCTCACTGCCAGCACCGTCACCGGCAACACCGCCACCTCCGTGGGCGGCGGCGCGATCCTCAATCAGGGCAGCACCGTCATGATCGACAGCAGCACGCTCAGCAACAACACCGGTGGCCAAGGGGGTGCTTTCAACAACCAAGGAAATGGCGCAACCACCTTCACCAACAGCGTGGTGACCGGCAATCACGGGACCGGCGGGGTCGCCACATCTGCGGGCGGCGGAATCGTCGTCCTCAACGGGTCGGTCACGCTGAACGGTACGCGGCTCGCCGGCAACGACGCGACAGGCCCGAACGCGTTCGGCGGGGCCCTCACGAACGCCGGCACCCTGAACCTGACCGGCAGTCCGGTCCTCAACAACATCGTCAACGGCTCGGATGCGAGCGGTGGCGGCGTGTGGAGCAGCGGCACGCTGAACATCACCAACAGCCAGGTCCTGGGTAATACCGCAACCGGAACGAACGCCCGTGGCGGTGGCATCCTCACCGGGGGCACCACCACCCTGCAGGGCGTCGCGGTGATCACCAACCAAGCAGTGGGAACCGGCGCCGACGGCGGCGGCATCGTCCGGACCGGCGGCACGGTCACACTCACCAGCACCACCGTGGCGGCCAACCAGCCCAACAACTGCAGCAACGTGACCGGCTGCCCCTGAGGCCATGCACCCGCAAGTGCGGCGGTGATCAGCCCGAAGGGCTCAGCGCCGTACGTGGGCGCGGCCGGTAGCCGTCGCGCAGACGAGAAGGCCCCTGCCCGGGGAGTTCATCCCCGGCAGGGGCCTTCTGCACTCATGGAACGACCGTGTGGTCATCGGGCCCGTCACGGATCGAGAGCGCGGTCCATGCCGAGACAACGCCGCCGACCTACCGAAATGGCAGGTCGGCGGCGGTTCGATCGAGTGTGTCAGTCCAGGTAGTCGCGCAGCACCTGCGACCGCGAGGGGTGGCGCAGCTTCGACATCGTCTTCGACTCGATCTGCCGGATCCGCTCGCGGGTGACCCCGTAGACCTGGCCGATCTCGTCGAGAGTGCGCGGCTGGCCGTCGGTGAGGCCGAACCGCAGCCGGACGACGCCTGCCTCACGCTCGGAGAGCGTGGCGAGCACCGACTGGAGCTGGTCCTGCAGCAGTGTGAAGCTCACCGCGTCGACCGCGACGACCGCCTCGGAGTCCTCGATGAAGTCGCCGAGCTGGCTGTCGCCCTCGTCGCCGATGGTTTGGTCCAGCGAGATGGGCTCCCGGGCGTACTGCTGGATCTCCAGCACCTTCTCCGGGGTGATGTCCATCTCCTTGGCCAGCTCCTCCGGGGTGGGCTCGCGGCCCAGGTCCTGGAGCAGCTCACGCTGGATGCGGCCGAGCTTGTTGATGACCTCGACCATGTGCACCGGGATGCGGATGGTGCGGGCCTGGTCGGCCATGGCGCGTGTGATGGCCTGCCGGATCCACCAGGTGGCGTACGTGGAGAACTTGTAGCCCTTGGTGTAGTCGAACTTCTCCACCGCGCGGATCAGACCGAGGTTGCCCTCCTGGATGAGGTCCAGGAACGCCATGCCACGCCCGGTGTAGCGCTTGGCCAGCGAGACCACGAGTCGCAGGTTGGCCTCGAGCAGGTGGTTCTTGGCGCGCTCGCCGTCGCGGACGATCCAGCGTAGATCGCGGCGCAGCTGGGGGGAGACCTTCTCGCCGGCGTCGATGGAGCGGCGCATGCGCTCGGCGGCGTAGAGGCCGGCCTCGATGCGCTTGGCGAGCTCCACCTCCTCCTCCGCGTTGAGCAGCGCGACCTTGCCGATCTGCTTCAGGTACGCGCGCACCGAGTCGGCGGAGGCGGTGAGCTCGGCGTCCTTGCGGGCCTGCCGCAGGGCCTCCGACTCCTCCTCGTCCCAGACGAAGTCGCCCGACTTCTGGGGTGTGGAGGAGCGCTCCCGCTGAGCAGGACTACGACGGTTGGCGCCGGTGTTGGCGACCTCGTCGTCGTCATCGTCGTCGTCATCGTCGTCGTCCGCCGCGGCGTCACCGCCCTCGGCCACGTCGCCGACCAGATCGGCGTCGAGCTCGACGTCGACCTCCTCGAGGTCGGTGGGCTCGCCGTCGAGTTCGACGTCGGCGCCCTCGAGATCGGTGGGCTCGCCCTCGCCCGCGGGATCGCCTGCCGCCTTTCGGGCGGGGCCCCCGTTCTTTTTCGCCGGGGTACCCGTGCGCGACCGCGGAGACTTCGTCGCGGTCTTGGCGGACGCGCCCGTCCGTGAACGGGTACGTGCGGGTGCGGGACTCGTCGTCTCTACTGACGAGTCGATGCGGGTTGCGGAGTCTGCGGCTGCCACTAGGCCCTCTCGCTACGGTGCGCTCTGCGGTGCGCCGGGACGCGTATGAGATCCGGCTGCAGGTCGAGATGTTGTCGGATACCGCGCCGGATCGCCGTCCTGGTGCTTCATGGAGGCCATCCCGCATCGGGGTACCGCGTCATTGTAACTGCGTGTGCTCCGGACGTCCGCGCCTCGCCACGCGAATCGTCAACGATCCGTGTCTGCCCCGGTACAACCCACGTCACTCTGATGTGCCGTGTGGTCGGATGATGTCCGTGAACGAGGCCCGTCCGACCGCACCGATCGATCCCGGAACGCCGTCCGCCGACGACCCGGAAGAGTTGCGCCGCATCGCCGAGCGCCTCGTCCGGGAGGCGGCCGAACACCTACATGAGTTGCCCCGTCCGTGGGACGAGGACGGTTCCGAGGGGTCGGAGCGGAGCGTTTCCACGAAGAGCACGCCCACGGACGTGGTCACGGCGTCCGACCATGCCCTGGAGACCCTGATCCGGGACCGGGTCGCGCAACTGCGGCCCGGCGACGCGGTGATGGGGGAGGAGCACGGCGGCACCGCCGACGGCTCACGGACGCTGTGGGTCGTCGACCCGATCGACGGCACCGTCAACTTCCTCTACGGCATGCCCTGGTACGCGGTGTCGGTTGCGGCGGTGCGCGACGGGGAGTCCGTCGCCGGGGCCGTGATCGAGCCGGCGTCGGGGCGCCTGTGGAGCGCTGCGGTCGGCGGCGGGGCCACCTGCAACGGAAAGTCGCTGCGGGTCTCCGCCGCAACCGACGTGTCGCTCTCGTTGCTCGCCACCGGCTTCTCCTACCGCGCCGAGCGCAGGGTGCGCCAGGTGCGCATGATCGGTGAGCTGCTGCCACTCGTTCGCGACATCCGGCGCACCGGCTCGGCGGCGCTCGACCTGTGCGCAGTGGCAGCCGGTTGGGCGGACGCGTATCTCGAGCACGGGTGCAACTGGTGGGACTGGGCAGCGGGCGCGCTCATCGCCACCGAGGCGGGCGCCGTGGTGCGCACTCCCGGCCCGACCGGCAGCGTCCCGCCCGACGACGGGCTCGGTGCCGATGCCCTCTTCGCCGCGACCCCGGGGATCGCCGAGGAACTCGCTGCACTGGTCCGCAAGCACGGAGCGGCGTCGGTCTGACGCCACCCGAACCCCGCCTAGCAGCTCGCGCTGCGGGCTTCCTCGAGCAGAGTGGGGTCGACCTGCGGCGCCGGGGGCGCGTCCGCCGCGTTCGGGTCGGCGTTCGGGTCGGCGTTGGCCGAGCCGTCCGTGCCCCCGGTCGGAGCCGCCGACAACTGGTCCAACACGTCCTGCACCTGCGTGCCGGGGTGGATGTCGCCGAACGCCGTGCCCACCGCGACGTCGACGGTGCTCTCGGTGCGACCGTCGCGCACCATCTCGGCGCAGGGCAGCACCAGAGCCAGCGTGCTGGCAGCCGCCTCGCCGGTCGAGCCGAAGCGCAGCTGCGCGGTGCACTCCAGGTTCTCGTCCGGGTAGAAGGGGTCGTTGGCAGGCGGCGCGGCCTCGCTGAAACCGAGGTCGCCCAGCTGCGCGGCCACCAGGTTGGCCTGACCGCGCTGTCCGCCCGCGTTCAGCACCCGCACCTGCACGGACGCCGGCGGGACGGGAGGCACGGCGATGATCTCGTCGGTCGACACGACCTGGCCGGGTAGCGGGCCGGTCGCCGGCACCGGGCACTGCGCGGTGCCCGCAGGACCGGAGGCGTTCACCAGCACCGTGGTCCACACGACCACCGCGGCGACCGCGAGCACGGACACCACGATCACGACGGGACCACGTCTGCGTCGCTGGTAGGGCCGCAGGCGGCGCACCGTTCCGCCCGTCATCACGTCAGACCCTCAGCGAGCACGTGGTGCCCCAGCGCCACCAGGGGGTCGACGCTGCCCTCGAGCCCGGCCCCCATGGACGCCGGCACCATCCCAGCGCGCACGCGCGCCAGGATCCCGGCCAGCACGACCGCCAACTTGAACGCGCCGAACGCCACGTACCAGGGCAGCGGTTCCAGGTCGAGGCCCGATCCCGCGGCGTATGCGCGCGCGACGTCGGCACGATCCAGGAACCCGGGCAGCTGCGTCGGGCTCGGGATGTGCCGCGACGCCTGCCAGATCGGGTGGTCGTCGGCGTCGCGCCAGTAGACGAGGAGCAACCCGAGGTCGGCGAGGGGGTCGCCGAGCGTCGACAGCTCCCAGTCGAGCACAGCCCGGATCCGACCGGGGTCGGCGGCATCGAACAGGCAGTTGTCGATGCGGTAGTCGCCGTGCACGATCGTGTGACGTTGTGTGGCGGGCAGCGCGGCGGCCAGGGCGTCGGCGAGCCTGGTCAGCTCCGACACGGTCTCCGCGGTCACCGGGATCCCGGCGGACCGGGCCTGCTCCCACTGGGTGTTCCAGCGCCGCAGCTGGCGGGCCATGAAGCCCTCCGGCCTGCCGAAGTCACCCAGCCCCACCGCGTCGGGGTCCACGGCGTGCAGCGCGACCAGCACGTCGACCAGCGCCTCGCTCGCGCGCCTGCGCTCGTCCTCGGTGGTGGCCCAGCCCGGCGGCAGCTCGCCGAGCGGGACGACGCCGTCCACGAGCTCCATCACGAAGCACGGCGCGTCGACCGGCGGGCCGCCCGCCGACGTCGCCAGCACCCGGGGGACGGGAACGGGCGTGCCGGCCAGCGCGGAGATCACGCGCTGCTCACGACCCATGTCGTGGGCTGTGGCAGCGACTTCCCCGACCGGCGGGCGGCGCAGCACCACCGCGCCCGCGGGGCTGTCGACACGATAGGTGAGGTTCGACCGGCCGGCACCGATCGGGCGCAGGCTGCTCTGCAGCCACGCGGTGTCGCCGAGGCGTTCGGCCAGCCAGGCGCCGACAACGGCCGTGTCTGCTCCGGGATGGGCGTCGGGGACGGACCGCGTGCCGCCGGTGACGCCGCGGTCGGAGGGGAGTGCCACGACGGGCACCCTAATGGCCCTGCGCGTGCACGGCGGGGCAGCGGGCGCGTGTCGACACCCTGGGCTACCCTCTGCGCCCCGGGGCAGTCCGAGCACTTGACGGCGTTATATCCGATCCAGTCATGGCCCGGGTTCAGCTGAGACGCGCGTCACTCCAATGCTGGGCACAAAGCCCAGCGCTGCCGCGTTGTCCAGCCGCACGAAGACGACAGGTGTGTTAAGAGGGTGGGAACGATGGCGACCGACTATGACGCGCCCAGGCGCAACGAGACCGACGATCTGGCCGAGGATTCGCTCGACGAGCTGAAGGCCCGTCGCAACGAGGCCCAGTCGTCCGTGGTCGATGTCGACGAGTCGGACACGGCGGAGAGCTTCGAGCTGCCCGGCGCCGACCTGTCCGGCGAGGAGCTCACGGTCAAGGTGCTGCCCAAGCAGGCGGACGAGTTCACCTGCGCAAGCTGCTTCCTGGTGCACCACCGCAGCAGGCTGGCCGAGAGCAACGGCTCGCAGTACATCTGCCGCGACTGCGCCGCCTGACGATCCGGGCTGCCCGACCATTCGGGCTACCTGTTGACTCAGGCTGCGTGACGACGGGGCTTAGCGTCCCCTCGACGGGCTTCGACGGCCCGATGTAGGGGCGCCGGACAACCCGGCGCTCAACGGGCGGCGCCACAACACCGGCGCCGCCCGACCGACACGGCCCCGAACCGGCATTCCGGTCCGGGGCAGCGTCGTATCGGGGCGGCGTTCGGCGTTTCGTGAACGGGGTTTCCGGGGCCGGACGCGGTGCGTCCGCGCCTCATCTCACCGCCGGAGCGCGGCGACCAGGGCCTCCGGGTCGCGGACGCTGAAGACCCAGTACGGGGTGGCGTCGTCCGGATCGGTGACCTCGACCCGCACGACGGGAGCCACCCAGGCGCGGAGCATGAGGAACGCGGCGGGATCCAGCTCCGGTCCGAGCGCCATCTGCTTACGGTCCTTGGGGACGATCTCGACGCGGCCGATGGAACGCAGCGGGAGCCGCGCATCGCCCACCTGCAGCTCGGTGTCCGTCACCCGCAGCCGGATCCGGCCGAGCCAGAACAGAGCGATCACGAACAGCGGAATGAAGATCGCGTAGCCGATCCACGACCGGATGCCCGGGTAGCCCATGTGGATCTCGGCGCCCAGCAGGATCGCTACTCCGATCGCCGGCAGGTACCACCACAACGGCACGGACAACCGCTCGTCGAACCGGAAACTGCCGGACGTCGCAGGCGCGCCCGGCGACGGATGCTCGCTCACGGGAGCCGAGGGTAGCCTCGCCCGTCGTGCCCGGCCCCGTCGATGCTCCCCAGCACGAACCGCTCACCGCATCGCCGGCAGCATCGCTGCCCGGGTGTCCGGTCGAGGTGCTGCTCACCCGGCTGGACCCTGCTCTCCCGGTGCCCTCCTACGCGCGTGCGGGCGATGCGGGGGTCGACCTGAGGTGCACGAGCGACGTCGTCCTCCCGCCCGGCGAGCGTGCAGTCGTCGGCACCGGCGTCGCGATCGCGCTGCCGATGGGCTACGCCGGGTTCGTGCATCCGAGGTCCGGGCTCGCGGCACGCACAGGGCTGTCGATCGTCAATGCACCGGGCACTGTCGACGCCGGATACCGGGGCGAGATCCTGGTGTGCGTGATCAACCACGATCCCCGCGAGGAACTGCGGCTGCGCCGCGGCGACCGGATCGCACAGCTCGTCGTGCAGAAGGTCGAGCACGTGCGGTTCGTCGAGGTGGAGGAGCTGCCCGGCTCCGAGCGCGGGACGGGCGGGCACGGGTCCACGGGAGGACACGAGCGGCTGGGCGTCGGAGAGGCGCGCTAGTGGCCCGCCGCAACCGGTTGGCCGTCGCCACGGAGCAGGCCCTCGACGAGCCGCGCAGCGGTGGCGCACTCGCCCTCGACCAGCGCGAGGACGACGTCGACGACATGTCGCCGGGCGTCGGCCCGTACGACGGCGACGACCTCGACCCGGAGGCCACCGACGCGAGTGGCGTCGTGGACTTCGGCGCGGTGCAGGTGCCGGTGCCGAAGCGCGGCACCGTGGCCGTCGAGCCCACGGCCAACGGGCGCATGCAGGCCGTGCACGTCGCGCTGCCCGAGGGCCGGCTGTCGGTCAGTGCGCTGGCGGCGCCGAAGTCGTCCAAGCTGTGGCCCGAACTGGCCCGTGAGATCGACACGTCGCTGCGTGAAGGCGGAGCCACCGTCCGGTCGTTCCCGGGTCCCTGGGGCCGGGAGCTGCACGCCAACTCCGGTGGGGCGAAGTCGGTGTTCATCGGCGTGGACGGCCCGCGCTGGATGCTCTACGGCGTCGCCACCGGGCCGGCCGACCATGCCGAGACGCTCGACTTCGAGCTGCGCCGGATGCTGCGTGCCACGGTCGTGGTGCGTGGCAGGGCGCCTTATCCGGTGCGCACGGTGCTGCCACTGGTGGTGCCCGAGCACCTGGCCGAGGCCATGGCCGCCGCGGCAGCGGCCAAGGCGGAGGCGGAAGCTGCGCAGGCGCAAGAGGAGGCTGCGGCTGCGGCGTCCTCGCCGGCGGTCGCCTCCGCGCCGTCCACCGCTGCATCCGTACCGTCCGGCGCTCCGGAGCGTCCGGTGCAGGAGCAGGTGCCGGCTCCGCCGCTCACCGAGCAGTCCGGCGCCGTCCGACTCGGCGAGCAGTCCGGTGCCGTCCGGCCGGCTCCCCGTCCGCGGCAGCCCGGCAGGCCCGGTCCCGCTCCACGTGAGGTCGCTCAGCCTGCCGCGTGGAACCGCAACGGTTACGCCCCCCAGCCCGATGCGGAGATCGATCCGGCTCCGGGGCGCGATCGCAACGGGCATGCACCGCGGCCGGACGCCGGAGCCGGCACTCCGCTGTGGGCGGATCCGGTCCAGCGCATCGCCGACGTGGATGACGGCGTCGTCGCCGGCCGCGAGCCGGACGACTTCGCCGACGCCCCCACCGAGATCTGGGGCCCGCTGCCCCCCGACCCGGCCGAGCAGGCCGTGGCGGACCGGGCCGGTACCGGGTCCTGGAGGCCGGCCGGCCGGCCCGACCAGGTGCAGGAGTCGGGCGGCCAGCAGCGCGCGTCCGGGTCCCTGCCAGGCGGCTTCCCGACCCAGCCCTGGGCGCTCGACCCGCGCCTGGACGACGCACAGGAGTCGTGGGCTGCCCGGGCCGACCGGCCCGAACTCGCGCGGGGCCATGCACCCGACCCCGGGATGGACGCGCCGACCGACCCTTGGCCGCTCGCGGACCGCTACGACGCGCGTCCGGTGGCCGACGGGCCGGCGGAGTCGCCCTGGTCCCCGACGCGCGGCAGGAACGGCCACGGCGACGCGGCCACGCCCCGGCGCCAGGCCGCGGAGAGCGAGCAGTCCCGCCCCGACCTGCGGGCTGTCCCCGAGCCGGTCGATCCGGCGCCGTCGAGCGGTGGGCGCCGGGCGCTGCGTGAGGACCGCCTCGTCGAGACCGGTGAGTACGCCGCGCCGCCCTCGTCCGGCTACTACGAGACGCCGGGATCCGAGGTGCGGTCCGACTACGACGCATCCCGCGGATACGGCGAGCGGCCGGACCACGGCAGGGCAGCCGAGTACGGCGATCGGTCGGAGTACGTCGGGTCGCCCGAGTACGGCGAGCAGCCGGAGTACGGCAGGTCGCCCGGCTACGCGGCGGAGTCCGAGTACGCGGCGCCGTCGAACACCGGCAGGTGGCGGACCTCCGAGCCCACCGACGACGTCGTGGACGGCGCGGCAGGCGGCGAGTGGCACACGGAGGTGCGCGAGGCTCCGTTCACCCGGGAGTTCTCGTTCGTCACGGACGCCGATCCGCCGGCAGCCTCGGACGAGTTCGCTCGTCCTGGTCGGGGCAGGCACGCCGCCCCGGAGGCGGGCGACGTCACGCCGGCGACCACGCCGCTGAAGGTCTTCGTGCCGCCGGCCGCCCCGGACCGGCCCACGGGCCGGCACCGCAGGCCCGACTAGGCGGGATCAGCGCGCTCCCGGGCCCCGCCGCGGGCCGCGCGCAGATAACCGAGCACGGCGGCGCGGCCGAGCACGGCGGGGTCGGCGCCGAACGCCGCAAGCGGCGCGCTCACCAGAGCCGCGCGGGGCATCTGAGCGCACCAGCGCTCGGCCACCGAGAGCGGGTGCACCGGGTCGTCGACGAGCGCCGCGATCCCGGCGGGGACGGTGAGCGAGCGCAGGGCGGCCGCGTCGGGCGCGGGCTCGTCGGCCGCCGCGTCGAGCGCGTCGGCGAGCCCCGTGCCGTACCGCGGCCATGCCCTGGCCAGCTCGGCCGCCAGCCACGGCGGCGAGCCCGCCCGGGCGGCAGCCACCGCGGCCTCCACCCCGCCGGAGCGGGCGTATGCCGCGGTGGCCCGGGCGGTCAGCGCTGCCGGGGCGTCGCGTGGTGGCCCGATCCAGGCCGGCAGCGCGAGCAGGAGGCCTGCGGGTCCGGCACCGGAGGGCTGTTCGCTCGCCCACGACGCGGCCACGTGCGCGCCGAGTGAGATGCCACCCACCAGGACGGGTCCGGGACCGGCCAGTGCGGCGTCCAGCCCGGCCCGGTAGCCGGCGACCACGTCGCTCCCGGGACGTGGCGCCACGGTCTGCAGGTCAATGCCGAGCGCGCGCAGGGGCGCGGCGAAAACAGCCCGGACGAACACCTCGTCCGAGCCGGATCCGGGCAGCACGACGGCCCGCGCGGGGCCCCCACGACTCGGGCAGGGACGCCGGGGCCGATACGGTGATTCAGCGCAGGGCTCGGACACGTCGCGAACGTTTCTCGGGGGCTACTCTGATGACGTTAGCGGCGCCCGACGATGGGTACCGACCGAGCTGGGGGAGACATGGCCAGCAACGATGGTGGAGCGTTCCGCCGTATGCTGCGCAAGTTGACGAGCGACGTCGAGGTTCTCGACGCCGTGGACCTGTCCGAGGACGCGGAGAAGTCCGGGGCGCACAGGGCGTCGGAGTGCGCCCGCGGCCAGGAAGTCACCATGTTGGGTAGGTTGCGAAGCGTCGAGTTCTGCCCCCAGGATGCGGAGGCGTCCCTCCAGGCGGAGCTCTTCGACGGCACCGAGGGCGTCACCTTGATCTGGCTCGGTCGCCGGCGCATCGCCGGCATCGAGCCGGGCCGCACGATGCGTGTGCGGGGCCGGATCGCCGTCCGCGACGGGCACAAGGTGCTCTACAACCCGTACTACGAGATCTGTCAGGCCCAAACACCGTAGGAGCCCGATGACCCTGGAAGCGCAGTGACCGCAGGTCCACCGCCGGAGCAGGAGCCCGGCGCAGACAGGCCGCAGCGCGAGTTCCCCACCCTGCTCGAGCAGATGGGGGGCGTGCAGGGCATCGTGGCCTCCACGATCCCGGTCGCCGTCTTCGTCGTCGTCAACCTGCTGTTCGCCTTGCAGGCTGCGCTGATCGCGGCGCTGGCGGCCGGTGTCGCCATCGCGATCTGGCGCGTCGCCCGCAAGCAGGCGCTGCAGCCGGCGGTGTCGGGGCTCTTCGCTGTGGGCGTCGCCGCGTTCATCGCCTACCGCACGGGGGAGGCGCGAGCCTTCTACCTGCCGGGCCTGCTCTTCAGCGCGGCGCTCGGCCTCGCGTTCCTGGTGTCGGTGCTGGTGCGCTGGCCGCTAGCGGGTGTGATCTGGCACGGGATCAACGGCGACGGCCAGGGTTGGCGCCGCGACCGGCGCCTGCTGCGGGCCTACACGCTCGCGAGCCTGCTGTGGACCCTGGTCTTCGTCGCCCGGGTGGTGGTGCAGGGCCTGCTCTACAACGCCGACGAGGAGACCTGGCTCGGCGTCGCCCGGCTGGCGATGGGCTATCCGCTCGTCGGGGTGGCGCTGCTCGGCACGTTCTGGGCGGTGCGCCGCGCCCGTCGCGCCCCGGAACCCTCTACTCCCTGACCGACCCTCGCCGTTGCGCTAGTAGCCCAGCGCAGCGCGGATGTCCTCCTCCACCGCGGACGTGGCCACGAACAGCAGTTCGTCGCCCGCCTCCAGCGCATCGTCGGCCTGCGGCACGATCACCCGGCCTCCGCGCAGGATCACCACCAGCGCCGAGTCGGGCGGCAGCTTCAACGACCGCACCGGCTGGCCTGCGAGTGGCGTGTCCTGGGTGAGCGTGACCTCCACCAGGTTGGCCTGTCCCTGGCGGAACGTGAGCAACCGCACGAGGTCGCCGACCGCCACCGCCTCCTCCACCAGCGCGGCCAGCAGCCGCGGCGTGGACACGGCGACGTCGACGCCCCAGTTGTCGCTGAACAACCACTCGTTGCGCGGGTCGTTCACCCTGGCGACCACCCGGCGCACGGCGAACTCGGTCTTCGCGAGCAGCGAGACCACGACGTTGACCTTGTCATCACCGGTGGCGGCGATCACGACGTCACAGCTCTCCAGGCCCGCCTCTTCGAGAGAGGCGAGCTCGCACGCATCGGCGTGCACCCACTCGGCTCCTTCGACGGACTCGGGCTCGATGTTGGCGAGCTCGCGCTCGATGAGCATCACCTGGTGCTTGCTCTCCAAGAGCTCCAGGGCGATCGAACGGCCGACGGCGCCGGCTCCAGCAATCGCGATGCGCATCGTCCTCATACCTCCTGCGGCGGAGCCGCCGCAGCCGCCGTGACATCGCTGACCGTGCCGGAGACGGCGGCGACATAGACCGTGTCCTCAGCCTGCACCGCCGTGTCCCCCTTCGGGAGCACTCCTGTGCCGAAGCGCACGATGAACGCCACGCGGGACCCGGTGGCCGCTTCGAGCTCGCGCACCGGCCTGCCGACCCAGTCCTCGTGGACGGGCAGGGGCAGGATCGCCACGGTGCCGGTCGGCTCGCGCCACGCCGACGCCACGCCGTCGGGCAGCAGCATCCGCATCAGCCGGTCGGTGCTCCACGGGACCGTGGCCACGGTGGGGATGCCCAGCCGCTCGTAGACGGCGGCCCGCTTGGCGTCGTAGATGCGGGCGACCACGCGCTCGATCCCGAACGTCTCGCGGGCCACACGCGCGGAGATGATGTTGGAGTTGTCCCCGCTGGACACCGCCGCGAACGCGTCGGCCCGCTCCACACCTGCCTGGATGAGGACGTCGCGGTGGTAGCCCTCGCCGACCACCTGCTTGCCACGGAAGTCGGGGCTGAGCCGGCGGAACGCCTGACGGTCGTGGTCGATGACCGCGACCTCGTGCCCGAGGCGTTCCAGCCCGTTCGACAGCGAGGACCCGACGCGACCGCACCCCATGATGACGACGTACAACGCAAGCCTCCCCGGATCGCGGAACGAACGCTATCGCGTGCTCGCGTGGTCCACCGCATAGGCTTTGCCCGTGTCCAAGCTCGGCGTCGCCGTCAAGCGCGTCCTTGTCGGGAGGCCGCAGCGCAGCGACCGCCTTGCCCATACGCTCCTGCCGAAGCGCATCGCGCTGCCCGTGTTCGCCTCCGACGCCATGTCGTCGGTCGCGTACGCGCCGGAGGAGATCTTCCTGACGCTGTCCGCGGCGGGTGTCGCCGCGTACGCCTTCGCCCCCTGGGTCGGCCTCGCCGTCGTGGTCGTCCTGCTCACCGTCGTCACGAGCTACCGGCAGAACGTGCACGCCTACCCGTCCGGCGGCGGCGACTACGAGGTGGCCACGGTCAACCTCGGGCCCAAGGCCGGGCTGACGGTGGCGAGCGCCCTGCTCGTGGACTACACCCTCACGGTGGCCGTGTCGATCTCGTCGGCGGCGGCGAACATCGGCGCACTCGTGCCGTTCGTGGGCGAGCACAAGGTGCAGTTCGCCGTGGTGGCGATCCTGATCCTCACGGCCGTGAACCTGAGAGGGGTCCGGGAGTCCGGGGTGGCCTTCGCGATCCCCACCTACGCCTTCATCTTCGGCGTCGGCGCGATGATCATCTGGGGGCTCACGCGGATCCTGCTGCTCGGGGAGAACCTGGAAGCCCCGAGCGCGAACCTGCACCTGGTGGCGGAGGGCGATGCGTTCACCGGCCTCGCGCTCGTGCTCCTGGTGTTGCGCTCCTTCACCCAGGGCGCCGCGGCGCTCACCGGCGTGGAGGCGATCAGCAACGGCGTGCCCGCGTTCCGCAAGCCGAAGTCGCGCAACGCCGCCACCACCCTGCTCCTTCTCGGCAGCATCTCGGTGGCCATGTTCTCCGGCATCATCGCGCTCGCGGTGCTCACCCACGCGAAGATCGCCGAGTTCCCCGCCACCCAGTTCGCTGACGCGCCGCCCGGCTACGTCCAGGAGACGCTGGTGGCGCAGCTCGCCGAGGTGGTGTTCAGCAACTTCGCCCCCGGCTTCTTCTTCGTGGTGCTCGTCACCGCGCTGATCCTCGTGCTGGCCGCCAACACCGCCTACAACGGCTTCCCCGTGCTGGGCTCGATCCTGTCGCAGGACCGCTACCTGCCGCGCCAACTGCACACCCGCGGCGACCGGCTCGCGTTCTCCAACGGCATCCTGGTGCTGGCGGGCGTCGCGATCGTCCTGGTCGTGGGGTTCCAGGCCGATGTCACCCGGCTGATCGCGCTCTACACGGTCGGCGTCTTCACCTCGTTCACACTCAGCCAGTTCGGGATGCTGCGGCACTGGAACCGGCTGCTCGCCACCGAGACCGAGCCCGCCGTGCGCCGCAAGATGCGTCGCTCGCAGGCCATCAACGGGTTCGGCGCGGCGATGACCGGCACGGTGCTGGTGATCGTGCTCATCACGAAGTTCACCCGTGGCGCCTGGATCGCGATCGCCGGCATGGCGGTCTTCTTCGTGCTGATGCAGGCCATCCGGCGCCACTACGACCGGGTCTCGGAGGAACTCCAGGCCGGCGACACCGACGCCGTGCTGCCCTCCCGCAACCACGCCATCGTGCTGGTCTCCACGCTGCACAAGCCCACGCTGCGGGCCGTGGCCTACGCCAGGGCCACCCGGCCGGACGTGCTGGAGGCGGTCACCGTCAACGTCGACGACAGCGACACGAAGAAGCTGATGCGCGACTGGGAGAAACGCAAGTTGCCGGTGCCGCTCAAGGTGGTCGAGTCGCCCTACCGCGAGATCACCAAACCGGTGCTCGACTACGTCAAGCGGATCCGCTCGGACAACCCGCGCGACGTCGTCACCGTCTACATCCCCGAGTACGTGGTGGGGCACTGGTGGGAGCAGATCCTGCACAACCAGAGCGCGCTGCGGCTCAAGGGCAGGCTGCTGTTCCAGCCCGGGGTGATGGTGACGAGCGTGCCGTGGCAGCTGGAGTCCTCCGAGCGGGTCAAGCGCCGCCCCGAGACACCGCCCGGCTCCAGCCGGCGCGGCTACGTGGCCGTGCCGCCACGCGATGACACACCGTCCGCCGCATCGCCTGCCACGCCGCCCACCCCCGCCCCGCCCTCCGCACCCCCGGAGCCGGCGCGCCGACGCCTATGAGCAGCGCGACGGCGCTCGGGACGGACTGGACCGACCGCATCCTCGAACTCGAGGTGGGACCGATCGCCCACGGCGGGCACTGTGTCGCACGTTCGGACGGCCGTGTGGTGTTCGTCCGGCACGCCCTGCCGGGGGAGCGCGTGCTGGCCGTGGTGAACGAGGACGGCGGCGGCTCGTTCTGCCGCGCGGACGTCGTGGAGGTGCTGGAAGCGTCGCCGTTCCGCGTCGAGGCCCCGTGCTCCTGGGCCCGTGCCGGCGGATGCGGCGGGTGCGACCTGCAGCACGCCGACCCCGCCGCGCAACGCTCCCTCAAGGCCGACGTCCTGGCCGAGCAGCTGCGCCGGCTCGCCGGGATCGAGCGGCAGGTCCCCGTCGAGGAGCTGCCCGGGGGGCCGCTGGGCTGGCGGCACCGGGTCCGCCTCGCCGTCGACGAGCAGGGGCGGGCCGGGCTGCGCGCGCACCGCAGCCACGACGTGCTGCCCATCGCGGACTGCCCACTCACACCACCGGGAACCCTGCCGCCGGTGCTCGAACACGGCTTCGAAGCGGCCACGGAGATCGAGGTCGCGGTGGACGCCGACGGGCTGGTCCACGTCGGGGACGACGGTCCGGTGATCCAGCGGGCCGCAGGTCGGCAGTGGGAGCTTTCGCCCGGCGTGTTCTGGCAGGTCCATCCAGCGCTCCCCGACACCCTCGCCGCCGTGGTGGGCGAGTGGGCGCACGCGCCGCGGGGCGGCATCGCCTGGGATCTCTACGGTGGCGTCGGGCTCTTCGCCTCCGTGCTGGCCGATCAGGTAGGACCCGACGGCATGGTCACGGTGGTGGAGTCCTCCCGGCAGGCCGTCGCCGACGGTAAGGCGGCCCTCGCCGACCTGCCCCAGGTGGGATGGCGGGTGGGCCGGGTCGAGCGGGTCCTGGGCAGCCTCGGGCCGCGGCCGGACGTCGTGGTCGCCGACCCGCCGCGCCGCGGGCTCGGCCGTGAGCTGGTCGACGCGCTGTGCGCCCGGGCTCCCGACCGGGTGGTGCACGTGGCGTGCGATCCCGCGGCGCTGGCCCGGGACGTGGCGCTCTTCGCCGAACGCGGCTTCCGCCTCGCGGAGCTGCGCGCGTTCGACGCGTTCCCGATGACGCACCACTTCGAGTGCGTGGCGCTGCTGGTTCGCGACTGAAACTCCTACCGCGTCTCCCTCGGCCGTCGTGTCCGGATCGTCGCGATCATGCGGGTGGCCCGCCCGGCGGCCGATCGGCGAGGATCGGGACGTGGACCTCGCTGAGCACCTGACCGGATGGGCACCCGAGCCCGTCGAGACCACGGCGCGGATCGACGCCTGGCCCTCCGAGGCGTTCGCCGCCCTGCTGGACCAGCCGAGCCCCGTGGGCAAGGCCGGTGACCCACTGCCGCCGATGTGGCACGGGTTCCACCTGCTCGACCACCCCGCTCAGGCCGACCTCGGGGAGGACGGTCACCCCGCTCACGGCCGGTTCCTGCCGCCGTTGCCGCACCGCCGCCGCATGTTCGCAGGTGGCCGGCTGGAGGTGCGGGAGCCGCTGCGCGTCGACGACGTGGTCACCCGCCGGTCGTCCCTGGTGTCGGCCGTTCCCAAGAGAGGGCGCAGCGGGGAGATGGTCTTCGTGACGGTGCGCCACGAGTTCGAGCGGGACGGAGCGCCGGCACTGGTGGAGGAGCAGGACTTCGCCTACCGCTCCCAACCGGCAGGTGAGGCCCGCGGGCTGCCGGAGAAGGCCCCGGCCGCGAACGAGGCCCCTGATGCCCCGCCGGAGGGTTGGCAGCTGCGGGTGCGTCCGGACGAGGCGATGCTCTTCCGCTTCAGCGCGTTGACCTACAACACCCACCGCATCCACTACGACCACCCGTACGTCACCGGGGTCGAGGGCTATCCCGGCCTCGTCGTGCACGGGCCCCTGCTCGCGCTTCTCCTGCTGGAACTGCCCCGGCGCTTCGCCCCGGAACGGCCGGTCACGACGTTCTCCTACCGGCTGCAGCGGCCCGCGTTCGCCGGCACGCCCGTCGTCGCCGACAGCACGCCGGACGGAACGCAGCTGACGGCCGGGGTCGCGGGGCAGTCGCCGTCCGCCTCGGGCACGGTCACCTTCGCCTGACCGTCCCGGCTCCGGCGGGCCGCGGGTCTCCGGGTCAGGCCCTGCGGAGGAAGGAGCGCACCGTGTCGGCGACCAGGGTGGGCGCGGTGGCCTGGGCGAAATGCTCCTGGCCGGGAAGCTCGACGAGCGTGGCGTGGGGCAGATGCTCGATGAGGAACCGCGTGGCGTCGACGTGGTGCTGTGCCGTCTGCGAGCCGAGCAGCAGCAGGGTGGGCTGCCGGATCGTCGTGAACCGGTCGAGGTCGCCGGCCAGCCCGTCGACGACCCGCATCTCACGTTCCAGCGTCGGGGCGAGCGCGACCATCTCGGCCCACATCGAGGTCTGCCGCAAGGCGTCGACGTCGGCCTCCGGCGTGTGCACGATGTCGGTCAGCATGATCGACAGCGCCCGCTCGTTCTCACCGGCCGCGACAGCCGCGGCGAGGGGAGCGATGGTGGTGCCGACGAGCGGCCCGTTCACCGGCAGCGGGGGCTCGTACAGCATCAGCGCCGAGACGTCGGCCCCCGCCGCTACGGTCGCCGCCGCGGTGATCGCGCCGTAGGAGTGTCCGAGCAGCGTGGCCCCGGGCCCGGCCACGGCGAGGATGGCCTCGAGGTCGGCCATCTCGGTGCCCAGGTCGTAACCCTCGGCGTCACCGCTCAGACCGCGGCCCCGGCGGTCGAGGAGCAGCATCGTGTGCTCGTCGGCGAGGGCGCGGGCGACGGGAAGCCACTGCTCGCCGGTGGCGATCGCGCCGTGCGTCACGACGATCGCAGGACCGGTGCCGAGCCGGCGCCACCCGATCTTGGTGCCGTCGGCGGACGTGGTGTGCCTGATCTCGATCGTTGCCGGCGCATCCTGTGCCATGACCGCGACGCTAACCCCGCCCTCGGCCCCGGGAACCCGCGAAGTCGCCGCGGTCACGTGCCGATGGGGAGTGACTGGCTGCGGTCCGCCTTCATGCCGACGGTCACGCACATCAATCCCGGGTCAGGGCGTATCGCGGCCCTGCCGTCGCCGAGTGCCCCCGCGCTCTCGCCCGGGGACACTCGGCGGTGGCTGGTCAGCTGTGGCAGCCAGCTGTGGTCGGCGGGAGGTCCAGGGCAGGGTTGCCGTCGAAGAACCCGGTGGGCTTGAGCATGAAGCCCACCGTGCTGACCGGCATCACCGGCCAGTCCTCCGGCCGCACGACGTGATGGGCGCCGAACGTGTACCAGACCACCACGTCCGTGCCCTCCAGCGGACGGTCGCCCGCCCCGTACACCGGAAGGCCCTGGCCGCCCGGGTGCTGGGCGGGGTAGTCGCCCGCGGCGAAGCGCTGCGAGTCGTCGTGGGCGGTGACCCACAGCTGGTGCTCCGTGAACCCGGACCGCGGGGCGTAGAGCGCGTCGGCCGAGTACATCGGGGGCACGTTCGAGCCCGGCATCAGTGAGTAGGCGGTGGGCGCGCCGAGCGCAGAAGTCTTCTCGGCGCTCTCGATCCGCCAGTGCCGCGCCCGCGCCGCATCGGTGTCGCGTTTCGCGACGGCCTCGCTGCCGAGCACGGTGCGGTGCACCTCCCAGGCGTTGCCGTGCGGGTTGTCCGGCCCCGGAGGGCTCGGCGCGGAGTCGACCTCGACGACGGTGTTGGCGCGCCCGTCCACGCTCATGTCGAGCCGCACGCAGAAGAAGTGCTGGTGGTTCGGCCCGTAGAGGCCCGGGGCGACGAGGGTGCCGTGCTTGGGTGTGTCGCCCGGCGCGATGGCCCCCGTGGAGATGACGCCACTGAGCTTGATCTCGTACTCGATCAGGCCGTCGTTGTAGAGGTACCAGAAGTATCCGTACTCGTAGTTCCCGACGGTGACGATCGTGGAGATCACCAGGCGCCGCCTGCGCCGCACCTGCACCGCGCCGGTGCGGAAGTCGGTGTGCTTCCAGGCGATGCCCGCGTCCTCCTCGTGCATGCACACGGCGTTGTTGATCGTGACGGGGGCGCCGTCGTTGTCGTTGACGACCGCGTCGAAGTACTGGATGTGGCCGACGCAGTCGCAGCCGAGGGTCAGCTGGTTCGCCAGCCAGCCCACGCCGTACTCGCCCTGGTCGAACACGTTCTTGAACCGGTGCGTCGGCGCCGGGTCCCCGTAGGGCACGTACATCTCGGCGAGCGAGGCCCGGTAGACGATCGGTCGTCCGTCATAGCCGACCTGGTGCAGCACCAGTCCCTCGCGCGGGGTGAAGCCGATCCGCAGCTGCCATTTCTGCCAGGCCACCGCGTGCCCGTCCACCGTGAAGCTCGGGCCATCCGGCTGGGTGATCTCGATCGGCTTGACGTCGGCGCGGTAGGCCCCGACCGCGGGCACGTTGTCCGGCTCGAAGATCCACGGCTCCTCGTAGTTGCCCGGTGCCTCGGGGATCGGGACGACGCCGTGGTCGTTGACCTCGATCACCTCGCCTGCGTCGAGGTCCACCACCACGACCAGGCCCTCGACGGGCCGGGCGTACCCGTGCTCGCCCGGCGCCGAGCGCACCCAGGTCAGCGGGCGCGCGATCCGACGTACCGACGGGTGGTCCTCGGGGCCCGTCCAACTCGAGGCCCACGGGTCGATCATGGTGAGCGAGAAGTCCTCGACGCCGCGCAGCCGCATGGCCTCCTGCCAGCGCGGGTCGGCCTGCACGATCTTCTCGCAGGACTCGAACTCCTCCGCCATCATCGGAGCCTGCACGCCCTCGATGGCCTCGAAGGACACGACCGTCTCGTCGGTGAGCGAGACGACCGCCTCATAGGTGATGCGTTCGCCGCGCTCGTAGAGCACGACGTGCGCTTCCCGTGGTAGCGGCTCGTCGCCGTGAGTCCAGTCGAACACCGCGGCCTTCGACGGTTCGTGCAGCGTGACGAACACGAACCTGGTCGTCTCCGTCAGTCCCCGGGCGCTTCGCAGCACCTGGACGGCGGCAGTGACTTCGTCTCCGGTGAGCGGTTCCAGCGGGTGGCCTGTGCTGGTTGGGGCGACGGTATGGTCCTCGACGGCGGTCATGCTGTGGCTCCCTGCGGTGTGTCGGATGGGGCGTCCACGCTTTCGGCGACCTCGAACTGGCCGATCCGGGAGTACCGCGTGGGATACCGGCTGCGCAAGACCATCGCCACCGCCATTCCTGCGAGGAATACCGCGAGCACCACCCACGGCAGCAGCGTGATGTACGCGGCGTCGCCCGCTCCGGCCAGGTCATAGCGGTTCACGACGAGCAGCACGCACGCCCCCACCATCGCCGCGAAGCCGAGTACCGGGGCGATGAAAGTGGACCACCAACGGAAGTCGGCGCGGGCCGTGGTGCGGAAGTAGCGGATGATCGCGATCGAGACGAGCGCCTGCACCGCGAGGATTCCGAGCACGCCGAGCAGCGGCGACCACGTACCCAGCTTGAGCAGCGCACCCTCGTTGCTGGGGTCGTAGATCACGAATCCGAGGCAGTAGAGCCCGACGAGCCCGGTCACGGTCATCGCGGCGATCACGGGGCTGCGCCGCGAGGACGTACGGGCGAGAGCGCTCGGCAGCACCCCCTCACGGCCGAGCGCGAACAGGTACCGGGCGCTGGTGTTGTAGAAGGCCATCGCGCAGGCGAACGAGCCGGTGACGATGAGCACCTCCATCAACACCGTCGCCCACGATCCGACGAAGCGGTCGGTGAGCGGGTAGAACGCCGAGGCCGTCTCGCCCGCGTACTGCGCCTTCACGGCCTCGGCCGAGCCGTTCAGGCCCCAGCCGGTGACGAAGACGTAGGAGATGAGCGTGTAGAACACGCCGAGCCCGATCACCGACCCGTACGTTGCGGTCTTCGCGATGCGGTGCGGATTGCGGGTCTCCTCGGCGTAGTTCGGCGCCATCTCGAACCCGACCCACGACCAGAACGCCGCGAACAGAGCGACGCCGGCGGCGCCGGTGCCGAAGACCTGGATCGCCGCGGAGTTGCCGAAGATGTTCATCGGGTTCAGCGGGGCGACGGAGAATCCCTCGGCGCCACCGGCGGCGAACACTCCGACGGCCAGCACGATCAGCACCAGCAACTCGGCGATGAGCGCCACACCGAGCACCTTGGCCGTCAGCTCGATGTGGAAGACGGCGAAGAGGCTCATCAGCGCGAGCCCGACGATCATGTAGGCCCAGGCCGGGATGGCCACGCCGGTGAGGCTCTCGACAGTGGTGGACGCGAAGTAGCCCATGGTCCCGGTCACCGCGGCCGCGAAGACCATGTAGCAGATCGCGATGAGCAGGCCCGATCCCAAACCGACGACGCGGCCGAGGCCGCGGGTGACGAACGTGTAGAAGCCGCCCGCAGAGGTGACGCGGCGGCACATCGCGATGTAGCCGACCGAGAAGATCGTGAGGGCGACGGTGGCGACGATGAACGCGGCGGGGGAGGCGTACCCGCCGCCGAGCGTGGCGATGGGGACGTTGAACAACATCGCGGCCAGTGGAGCGGCACCGGTGACGATGCAGAACAGGACGGAGGGCAGGCCGAGCGCTCCGCCCGCGAGCCGGCCCGGCTCAGCTGGTGCGGATGGTGAGACGTCGGCTGTTGTGCCGGTGGTGGGTGCGACGGTCATGGCGGCTCCCGGAGGTCTTGGGGTGCAGTCGCGGGTCGAGCCTGTGGTCCTCGAAAGAGCGTGAGTGGCGCTCGTGTCATCTGCGTCACAGCCGCATGACATGACCATCGCCCGGGATTCGCGATCAGCGCAAGAGCCGTCGACCACATGCCCGCACTGCGTATCGACGCACAGCGGGACGACGGGAACCGGATCCGGCACATCGGGCAAGGAGGGGTGTGACCGCACCCCGGCACGTAGGAAACGATCCACCGCAGCCGCCCCCGCTCCGGCTCGTCCCGTCCGAGGAGGACGTCTCGCACAACCAGCAACCCGGCTGTCGCGGACGACAGCGCGGTGCTCGTCGCGTCGCTGACCCGGCCTGATGAGTTCGCGCTGATCTTCGACAGGCACGCGGCCGCCATCCGCACCTACTGCGCCCGCCGTGTCGGCGCGAGCACGGCGGAGGACCTGGTGGCAGAGGTCTTCCTCACCGCGTTCGAGCAGCGCGGCCGGTTCGATCCCGCTCGGGCCGTCGTGCCGTGGCTCTTCGGGATAGCGACCAACCTGCTGCGCCGCTTCCACCGCCAGGAACAGCGCGGCTTCCGCGCCATCGCCCGCACCGGGCGCGACCCCGTCATGGAGGGAATGGCCGAGCGCATCGCCGAACGGGTGGATGCCGGCCGGTTCTCCCGCGAACTGGCCGCCGCTCTCGCCGCGATGCCCGGCACGGAGCGCGACGTCCTGCTGCTGTTCGCGTGGGCCGACCTCGGTTACGCCGAGATCGCCGACGCGCTGAGCATCCCCGTCGGGACCGTCCGCTCCCGGCTGAGCAGGGGCCGCGCGCGGCTCCGTTCGGCACTACCGGCGCAGTCCGACCCGCACAGCGAGAAGAAGGAGACAACGTGAACGAGATCGAGCTTCTCGCCGGGATGCGGGCCGAGACGCCGGAGGACCCTGAGGCGTTGGCACGCGCCCGGCAACGGCTGCTGCAGCGTGCCGCCGACCCGGCCGTGGCACACCCACGCCCGCAGCCGGCGTCGCGGCGGTGGGTGTGGCCCCTGGCGGGTGTGGGAGGCCTCGCCGCCGCCGGGCTCGTGGCCACTCTGGTCCTCGGGGGCATCACGCCGCCCGCCCCGACCGTGAACGCGCCGCCCGGCGCCGTCCAACCCGGTGGGCAGAACATCCTGCTGGTCGCCGCGGAGCGGGCGGAGGACGCAGCGCCGGGAACCGGCCGGTACTGGGTCAACCGGACCGAGTCGGGAGTGATCAGCGAGGTCGGGCCCGCGGACAACCGGTACCGGGTGGTCGAGCGCGGCCGGGCCGAGACCTGGGTCGCGCAGGCGCCCGACGGGACGAGCTGGTGGATCAGCCAGTCGCTCGGCGCGCGGCCCCTGGGCCCGGCCGACACAGCCGCCTGGCAGCGCGACGGCGAGCCGGACAGCTGGACGGTCACGGCGCCGTCCGGCAAGGGCGGCTCCCTGGAGGTCTCGGGTGCCGAACGCCCGCCGTTCGGCAACCCCATCGGTACCGGCTCGGAGTCGTTCGCCCTCGGGGACCGCAACGTCACCCAGCAGGAGATCGACGGGCTTCCCACCGATCCCGCCCAGCTGCGGTCCGCACTGCTGGACCGGTTCCACGGGGGTGGCGGTGACATGCCCACCGACCAGGACCGCTGGCTCTTCGCCGTCGGCAGCAACATCATCACGGACATGCCTGTCAGTCCCGGAGTGCGGGCGGCGGCCTACCGGATGCTCGACGACCTGTCCGGGGTGCGGGACCTCGGCTCTGTGCAGGACGCCCAGGGGCGCGCCGGCCAGGCCGTGGCGATGATCGACGAGAACTCCAACGGGACGTTCGAGTCGCGCCTGATCATCGACCCCGACTCCGGCAGACCGCTTGCCCGGGAGACCCGGCTGGTGCAACCGGACGGGAGGGCTGAACTGACCAACTACGACCTCGTGGTCGGTACCGGGTACACCGACGACTCGCCGCCACCCGTGCCTGCACACCGGTAGACCGTGACCGGTGGTGACCGGTGGTGACCGGTCGATGTGACAAGGGCGACCCCCGCGCGGACGTGCGCGGGGGCGCCCGCGACGATGTTCCTGTGACAGGCACGCAGTCTCCGTCGACAACCCCGGTCCACTCGATCCAGCAGCGCATCGCCGATGAGCTCGGCGTGCGGAACCACCAAGTGGCCGCGGCCGTCGACCTGCTCGACGGCGGCGCCACCGTCCCGTTCGTCGCCCGGTACCGCAAGGAGGCCACCGGGGCCCTCGACGACACGCAGCTGCGCACGCTCGAGGAGCGCCTGCGCTACCTCCGCGAGCTGGAGGAACGCCGCACGGTCGTCCTCGACGAGATCCGCAAGCAGGGCAAGCTGGACGAGGCGCTCGAGGCGCGGATCATGGCGGCCGAGTCGAAGGCCCGCCTCGAGGACATCTACCTGCCCTACAAGCCCAAGCGCCGCACCAAGGCGATGATCGCGCGCGAAGCCGGGCTGGAGCCGCTGGCCGACACCCTGCTCGCCGACCCCTCGCAGGACCCGTCCGCCGTCGCAGCCGGGTTCGTCAACGAGCAGGTCGCCGACGTGGCCGCCGCGCTGGAGGGCGCCAGGTCGATCCTCGTCGAGCGCTTCGCCGAGGACGCCGACCTGATCGGTGGCCTCCGCGAGCGGATGTGGACGCGAGGGCGTCTGGTCACGAAGGTCCGCGAGGGCAAGGAGACCGAGGGCGCGAAGTTCGCCGACTACTTCGACTTCTCCGAGCCGTTCACGAAGCTCCCGTCGCACCGCATCCTGGCCGCGTTCCGCGGTGAGAAGGAGGAGGTGCTCGACGTCTCCCTGGAGCCCGACGACGGCTCCGAGGAGCCGGTTCCGGGCGCCGTCACCGACTACGAGCGCACGATCGCCGTCGCGTTCGGCGTCTCCGACCAGGGCAGGCCGGCCGACAAGTGGCTCGGCGACGCCGTGCGCTGGGCCTGGCGCACGCGGATTCTGCTGCACCTGGGTATCGACATCCGGGTGCGGCTGCGCACCGTCGCCGAGGAGGGCGCCATCGGCGTCTTCGCGTCCAACCTGCGCGACCTCCTGCTCGCCGCGCCCGCGGGCAGCCGGGCGACCATGGGTCTGGACCCGGGCCTGCGCACCGGCGTGAAGGTGGCGGTCGTCGACGCCACGGGCAAGGTCGTCGCCACCGACACGATCTACCCGCACGAGCCACGGCGCGACTGGAACGGCGCGCTCGCCACCCTCACGAAGCTCGCCGCCGCACACGACGTCGACCTCGTCGCGATCGGCAACGGCACCGCCTCCCGGGAGACCGACCAGCTCGCCCGCGAGCTCGCGGCGAAGAACCCGGGCCTCAAGCTGACCCCTGTCGTTGTCAGCGAGGCAGGCGCCTCCGTGTACTCGGCGTCGGCCTTCGCCTCGGCCGAGCTGCCCGGCCTCGACGTCTCGCTGCGCGGGGCCGTGTCGATCGCACGGCGGCTGCAGGACCCCCTCGCCGAGCTCGTGAAGATCGACCCGAAGTCGATCGGCGTCGGCCAGTACCAGCACGACCTTCCCGAGTCCTCGCTCTCCCGCTCGCTCGACGCCGTGGTCGAGGACTGTGTGAACGCGGTCGGCGTCGACGTGAACACCGCCTCGGCGCCGCTGCTGCGCCGGGTCTCCGGGATCACGGAGGGTCTCGCAGCCCAGATCGTGCAGCACCGCGACACGAACGGTCCCTTCCGCACCCGCCGCGCCCTGGCCGACGTGCCGCGGCTCGGCCCGAAGGCGTTCGAGCAGTGCGCGGGCTTCCTGCGGATCCGCGACGGCGAGGACCCCCTCGACGTCTCGGGTGTGCACCCCGAGTCCTACCCGGTCGTGCACCGCATCCTGCAGCGGGCGAAGACCGACATCGCGACGCTGATCGGCAACACCCAGAAGATCAAGTCGCTGCGCCCGCACGACTTCGTGGACGGGACGTTCGGCCTCCCGACCGTCACCGACATCCTCACGGAGTTGGAGAAGCCCGGCCGCGACCCGCGCCCGGAGTTCCGCACCGCCACCTTCGCCGAGGGCGTCCACAAGATCGCCGATCTCCGGCCGGGGATGCTGCTGGAGGGCCAGGTCACCAACGTCGCCGCGTTCGGCGCGTTCGTCGACGTGGGCGTGCACCAGGACGGGCTCGTGCACGTGTCGGCGATGTCGAAGAACTTCGTGAGCGACCCCCGCGAGGTCGTCAAGTCCGGGGACGTCGTGCGTGTCAAGGTGCTGGAGGTCGACGAGGCGCGCAAGCGGATCTCGCTGACCCTCCGCCTCGACGACGAGGTGAGCCCCAAGCAGCCGCGCACCGGTGACCAGCGGGGCGGCGACCGCGGCCCTCGCGACCAGAAGGGCGGGCCCCGCGACCAGAAGGGCGGACCGCGCGATCAGAAGGGCGCACAGCGCGACCAGAAGGGCGCACAGCGGGGCGACCAGCGCGGACGCGGCGGCGACCGGCGCGGCGGGGGAGGCCGACAGGGCGGCGGTTCGGGTGGTTCGAGCGGCTCCGGTGGGGGCCTGGCCAACAGCGCCATGGCCGACGCCCTGCGCCGCGCGGGGCTCACGGGCGACCGCAAGGACTGACATCCCCTGATTCGCCCGCCGGGTGTCGAGGACATCGGCACCCGGCGCGAGTCCGGCGCGCCGCCCGCGCCGCTGCCCGGATCTCGTCGGCGAGATCGCCCAAGGCGCTGCTCGGGATCATGGTCCTGGGCCGCGCCTTCAGGCCGGTGTCGGGCTACTCGGCAGTGTCGTACCGCGCCCGGGCGGCGTGGACGGCGTCGATGTGGCTCTCCGCCCAGGCCTTGATCGCCCGCTGTAGCGGAAGCAGATCGTGACCGAGGCCAGTGAGCTCGTAATCGACGCGCGGCGGGACCGACGCGGTGACACTGCGTTCGACCAGGCCGTCACGTTCGAGCTTGCGAAGGGTCTGGGTGAGCATCTTCTGGCTCGCGCCGGCGACGATGCGCGCGACCTCGCTGTGTCGCAGCGGGCCGTCGGCCAGGGCGCTGATGACCAGAGTGACCCATTTGTCGCTCAGCGTCGCGAGCACTTCGTGGCCAGGGCATTCGGCCAAGTTGGCGTTGTACTCGCGCCTGGCGATCTCCCGCTTCTCCGCAGCGCTGATGGTTGCCACGACGGGTCCTCCGGGTGCCCTGGGCACTTCTGAGTGCCGTCTTCTCGGTCCAGCGACCGCTACCTAGCGTTGATCCTATGAAGTCGATCATCGTGCACCAACCAGGCGATCCGGACGTACTCGAAATCACTGACCTGCCACTCCCCGAACCCGGACCCCAGCAGATCCGGGTCAAGGTCGCGGCCTCCGCGCTCAACCCCATCGACCTGTCCGCCCGTGCCGGTCGCCTCACCGCCGCCGGGCTCATGCCGCCGATGCCGCAGTACGGACTCGGCTGGGACGTTGCCGGACACGTCGACGCCACCGGGCCGGGAACCCTCCGGTTCGGGCTCGGCGACGCGGTGATCGGGCTGCGCGACCTGCTCTTCGCCGGTGGTGCCCACGCCGAGTACGTGGTTCTGGACGAGTCCGCCGTCGCTCCCGTTCCGACATCGGTGCCGCTCACCGACGCGGCCACGCTGCCGCTGAACGGATTGACGGCGGATCGCGCCCTCGACCTCGCCGGGCTGGCACCGGGACAGACGCTCCTGGTCACCGGTGCCTCGGGTGGCGTCGGCGGATTCGCCCTCCAACTCGCGGCGATCCGGGGGCTGCGTACGGTCGCGCTGGCCCGCCCGCACGACGCCCACCGCGTACGCGCCATGGGCGCGTCGGAGGTTGTCACCTCGTCGGACGACCTCGGCGCCGCCGTACGCCGGATCGTCCCCGGCGGTGTGGACGCCGTGATCGACGCCGCGATTCTCGGCATCACCGCCCATCAGGCACTCCGTGGCGCCGGCACTTTCGTTGCGCTCGTCGCCCCCTTCGCCCCGCCGCCCATCCGTGGCACGCGCGTCGTCGTGCAGGAGGTCTTCGCCGACGGGAACCGGCTCACCGAACTGTCGAAACTCGTCGACGATGGTGCGCTCACCCTCCGCGTCGCGAGAGCGTTTCCTCTCGACCAGGCCCGGGAGGCGCACGAACTCTTGGAAAAGGGGGGCCTCGGCGGACGCATTGTCCTGACGCCCTGACGCCCCACGTTCGCTCGCTCTTCGTGGCGCCGGGCCGGCCGCGTCGCGGCCACGGTCAGCCGGCCAGGAGGGCGACGACCTGCTCGACGTCCCCGAGGTCGTCGAGGACGTGGTGGGCGCCCGACGCGGTGAGGGCCGCGGCCGGGGTCGCCCCGGTGGCCACCCCCACGGCTATCACGCCGGCGGTGAGGGCGGCGGCGACGTCGTGCACGGTGTCACCGATCACCAGGACGTCCTCGTCGGCGAACGGCCCGTGCGCGGCCTCGGCCCGCTCCCTGCAGCGCAGCACGAGC
Organism: Pseudonocardia yunnanensis; assembly: GCF_039534065.1. Taxonomy (NCBI): domain Bacteria; kingdom Bacillati; phylum Actinomycetota; class Actinomycetes; order Pseudonocardiales; family Pseudonocardiaceae; genus Pseudonocardia; species Pseudonocardia yunnanensis. The sequence continues at coordinate 29,240 of NZ_BAAAUS010000040.1, forward strand.
TCGGACCGCACCGCGTGGTCGTCGCCGTATGCCCCGATGGTGGTATCGAGATACCGCTCCAGCCCGAACACCCCCACCTTCGCGATCCCGATGGCGGTGATGTTGCCCGTGACGAGCGTCTGCACAACGCCCGGACGGGCGTGCAGCGCGGCGAGGACGTCAGCAACGCCGGGCAGCAGCCGCCCCTGCACACGCATGAGATGGCTGCGTGCATCGAACTCGGACGCGTAGCGCGTGAAGAACCCGTCGAGGTGTGGAGCCGCGTCGGGGATGCCGTGCAGTGCGAACAGCTCCGGGGTGATCTCGAGGTCCGTACGCCCAGCCGCGACCAGGGCGCCGGCCCACGGCAGCCCGGTGACAGCTGTGAAGGCGGCCGCATAGGCCTCGACCCCCACCCCGCCGCCGACGAGCAGGGTGCGGTCCACGTCCCACATCAGCAACCGCACCTTTGGATCCAACCACCACACCCCCAGCTGCCCGGCACGCGCCCGAGGAGTCCACGCATCGCACCGAGGACGCGGGCTCCCAGGCGCTGCCGGCGTTCCGCTGGGCGCAGAGCGGGGCGGGTGCGCGAGTTGATCTGGCACCTGGGACTATGTTCAGTCGGTGGCGCGTTGAAGTCCACCAGAGACCGCACCGGCCAGGTAGTTATCGTGCCGCAGGCCCCGCGGGCTCGCCCGCGGGAGTGCCGTTCGCGCTCCCGTTTCACTGCGACGGAAGACGATCTGTGACCCTGCCCCTCGACGGGACCTTGCAAGACAACCAGCCCGACCTCCCCCGATTCTCCGACCTCCCTCTGCGCGCCGAACTGCTGGCCGCGGTGGAGGAGCTCGGCTACACCCACCCCAGCCCCATCCAGGCCGAGTCCATCGCGCCCCTCGTCGAGGGCCGCGACCTCCTGGGCCAGGCCGCCACCGGCACCGGCAAGACCGCCGCGTTCGCGCTCCCGATGCTCGAGCGGCTTGCCGAACAGCGCCCCGAGCGGGCCCGCGGCGAGGCGCCGTTCGGGCTGATCCTCGCTCCCACGCGTGAGCTGGCGCTGCAGGTGTCCGAGGCCGTCAGCCGCTATGGCGCCCGGCTCGGCGCGCGCGTCCTCACCGTGTACGGCGGCGCGCCCGTCGGCCCGCAGTGGAAGGCGCTGCAGAACGGCGTCGACGTCGTCGTGGCCACCCCCGGTCGCGCGATCGACCTGATGAACCGCGGCGCGCTGCGCCTCGACGACCTCGAGATCGTCGTGCTCGACGAGGCCGACGAGATGCTCGACATGGGCTTCGTCGAGGACATCGAGACGCTGCTCGACGCCACTCCGGACACCCGGCAGGCGGTGCTGTTCTCGGCCACCATGCCGCGGCGCATCGAGATCCTCGCGCAGAAGTACCTGCGTGAGCCGGTCACCGTCCGCATCCGTCGCGAGGCCGTGGCCGAGGGCGAGGCGCCCAAGGTGCGCCAGACCGCGTACCTCGTCCCGCGCACGCACACCACCGCCGCGCTCGGGCGCATCCTGGAGGCCGAGCGGCCCGCCGCCGCGATCGTCTTCTGCCGCACCCGCCTGGACGTCGACGCCGTCACCGAGATGCTCACCGCCCGCGGCCTGCGCGCCGAGGCCCTGCACGGCGGCATGGACCAGGAGCACCGCACCCGCGTGGTCGAGCGGCTGCGCAGCGGACGCACCGAGCTGCTGGTCGCCACCGACGTGGCCGCTCGCGGCTTGGACATCGACCTGCTCACGCATGTGGTGAACCACGACGTGCCGCAGTCGTCGGAGGCCTACGTCCACCGGATCGGCCGGGTCGGTCGGGCCGGACGCGAGGGCGTCGCGATCACGCTGGTGCCGCCGTCGAAGGTGCACGCGCTGCGTGCCGTCGAGCGGCTCACCGGCCAGCCCATTGCGTTCGCCGCAGTGCCCACGGCCGCCGACCTGCGGGCCGCCCGGTTGGACCGCACGGCCGCGGCTCTGCGGGAGCGGCTGATCGCCGACCTCGACCCCGACGCCGCCGACCCCGACGCCACTCCCGTCGACCCGGACGGGGTGCGGGCGATGCTGGCAGGCCTCACCGCCGAGTTCGACGCTGTCGACGTCGCCGCCGCAGCGATCCGCCTCATGCAGGAGGCCGCCGGCTCGCCGGAGGACGGCGAGGACATCCCGGTGGTGAGCATGCCGCGCTCCGGTGGACCGCGGGAGTCCCGCGGTCGCGGTGGCGCGGCGGGAACCCGCCCGCCGAAGGCCGGCACCACCCGCCTGTTCGTCAACGCGGGCCGTGCCAGCGGCGTCCGGCCGCAGGACATCGTGGGCGCGCTCGCCAACGAGTCCAACCTGTCGGGCCGCGACATCGGCGCGATCCAGATCCACGAGCGGCACGCGTTGGTGGAGATCCCCGAGCACGCCGCGGACGACGTGCTCCGCAGCCTGCGCGGCAGCACCACGCTGAAGGGCCGCAGGGCCAATGTCCGTCGCGACCGCGGGTTCGCCGGGGCTGCCGCCGGCGGGAGCCGCGCCCGCCGCGACTGATCCAGCTCGCCGACCGGGCGGCGCGCCCAGCTCTCTGGGCCGCCGGCCGGTTGGGTTCGCACGAACGGCACGTTGATCCGATAGATCCAGACGGGCGGGCCACTCGTCCAGCAGGGCCCGGGTCCGGCGCGCACCGCAGGCTCGCGCGCGGATCGGACGAACGGCGCGTTCATCCGTTAGGTCCGGATCAGCGGGCCGTTCGTTCGGCCGGGCCGTGGGCTCGTGCGGACTGGCCGTGGCCTGCCCGTCCCAGCCCACCCGTGTGAACGGCACCTTGGTCCGATAGGTCTGGACAGGCGGGCCGCCCGTCCTGGGCTTGGCCCTGCACGTCCGCACGAACGGCACTTTCGGGCGTTAGGTCTGGATGGGCGGCCCGTTCGTCCGGCAGGGTCGGCGTCCCGCGCGCACTGCCGGCTCGCCACGGATCGCACCAACGGCGCGTTGGCCGTTGATAGGTCTGGATCGGCGGGCTGGTCGTGCGGCGGCGTCGGGTCCCTCCATGAGCTGTTCGGCCGCCGCCGCTCGTACCAACGGCGCTTTCGGGCGTTAGGTCTGGATGGGCGGGCCGTTCGTCCAGCGGGGCCTGGGTTCAGCGCGCATCGCAGGCTCGCTCGCGGATCGGACGAACGGCGCGTTCACCTGATAGGTCTGGACTGGCGGGCCGTTCGTGCGGTGGCGTCGGGCCCCGCCGTCACGCTGGCGCCGGGCGAGGCGCGGAAGCTTCCGGCTGCCGCCGCTCGCACGAACGGGACTTTCGCGCGTTAGACGGTATGGAGGTCGGGCTGGGGCCTCGCCACATGTGAACGTGGGTTGCCGGGCAGG